>JAAESX010000047.1 GCA_024228935.1 Pseudomonadota bacterium | reverse complement strand
GTCTACGAGCTCCCAGACCGCCGCCCTCTCTTCGGGAGAGGCCTCGAACCAGGTAGGAACGACGCGGCGGGTGATGACGAGCGTGTGGCCTCGACTTGTGGGGAAGCGGTCACGGATCGCGAAAGCGAGGCCATCCGGTGAGTCCGATCACTTGGCCCGAATTGGAATCAGTCCTCGTCCGCCAACAACTCCACCACCACCAACGCATCGAACTTCTCGACCATCGCGTCCTGCTCCACGCAGAGCTCGATGACCCGGCTCCGCTGCTTGGCGCACAACCGCTCGATGGTCCCGTCCCCCTCGACCTCGACGAGGCAGAACCCGGCGTGGACGATCTCCCCGACGCGGCAGCACAGCTCCACCTCGCCGGCGAAGTTGGCGGACACACGCACCTGGTTCTTCTTGTTCGGGATCATCGAGGCCTCGCTGGGCGCCCACTCTACGGCAACCACGCCTCGTCCGAGGACTCCACCGTCCACGCCGTTCCGCCGAACTCGCCCGTCGCGAACACCTCGATGGTGTCGGCGTCCACCGTCGACTCGACCTCGGCCGAGAAGTCACCCCGCGCACGCCCCTCGGGACACCCCACCGTCGTCAGCTCGCCGAGCGCCGAGAACGTCGTGTCCCAGGGCCCCTCGGAGCCTCCGTCCATCAGGCCACCGATCGCCAGGTCCGCGGTCACCGCGCCGGTCCCACACGGCTCGCCGCTCACCCGAAGCACTGCGTTGAAGGGCGCATCGGTGTCGCCCTCCGTGGCCAGGATGCCCACGAACGCCGCCGCGGACGGATCGGAGCCATCTTGCTGGAACTGCACGAGCTCCACGTGCAGCTCGGCCACGCTCGAGACGAGGAACGCCCCGGCCTCGTCAGCCGCCTCTGGGGATGGGGCACAGGCCAGGAGCCAGATCACGGCTGTCCCCGGGTCGGGCGCACCGAAGTCAGCCGGTTTTCTCGGGTCAGGACCACCACAACGGTGTATCCGGTGGCCGCCGCGGGCTGCCGCATATCGTTGATTGCTCCTCGACTCGCGATCTATTATCGACCGATCGGAGGATTAATAATGACCCTGACTCTTCTTCTCGCCTGTGCGGGCGACGTGGTCGCCTACGACAGCGCGCCCGAGGCCGACGCCGACACCGATGCGGACGCCGACACGGACACCGACACCGACGCGGATTCCGACGCGGATTCCGACGCGGACACCGACAGTGACGCGGACACCGACGCCCAGACCGCGACCATCACGGGCACCGTCGGCGTGAGCGTCGACTTCGCCGAGGACGGCCAGGGAGACGTGTACGTCGCGCTGTTCGACGCGGACCCCGTCTGGGACTCGGCCAACGCCAACGCCGTCGGAATGGACCTGATCGAGGGCGTCGACTTCGCCGGCGGCGACGTGCCGTCGTACACGCTCGAAGGCATCGTCCCGCAGTCCGGCGACTACTACATCCTGGCGTTCTTCGACGACAACGGAACGGCCAGCATCGACGAGCCCGTGCCGGACAGCGGCGACCTCATCAGCTTCGACATGTCGACGTTCGGGGCGCCCAAGCTGTCGGTCCCCACGGCGACCGAAGTCAGCTACACGGTCGATCTCAACGCGGCGATGCCGTAGTGCTCATCGCGCTTCTGGCCTGTACGGCGCCGGAGACGGTGGACTCCGCGGACTCGTCGGTCGACTCCCAGGTCGCGTGGACCGAGGACTGCCTGGGGCTCGACGAGGCCACCGCCTTCGCGTGCGTCGAAGAGGTCTTCTGGGACGCGCTCATGCACGACGTCGAGCTCGATCAGCGCGAGCTCGCGTACGACCGAATCTCGGGCGTGATCGACGCTCATCCCGAGCCCGCCGACACGCTCGGACTCGGCCGCCGCCACTTCCAGCGCGGCCAGCTGGCCATGGCGCTCGCCATCGAGAACGGTGCCCAGGCCTACATCGGCACCGTCATCCCGGACATCGATCGGGCGATGGAGCTCGACCCGGACAACCCCATCATTCCGACGTGGAAGGACTCGATGCTCATCGCCGGGGCGCACCTGCTGGGCAACGACGCCGAGCTGGAGCAGGCGCTCGAGCAGGCCTGGGAGAACGTCGAGCTGTTCCCCGTCGGCAACGTCCTGAGCATCTCGGGCACGACCATCGGCCTTCCGCTGTCCACCGGCGCGCCGCAGAAGACCGTCGAGCTGCTGGACGAGTGGGAGTGCCCGCTGGACCGGGGCTTCGCGATGTGTGAGGGCAACACGGATCGGGCTCCCTGGTCCGAGCCTGGCCTGGCCTTCCACTTCGGCGAGGCCTACGCGCGGGTCGGTCGGCTGGAGACGGCCCAGGAGTACATGGACGCCTCGGTCGCCGCCGGCGAGGGATGGCCACAGCTGGCGACGGCCCAGGCTGCTGCCGACGACATCGAGGGGTTCGCGGCGAAGTTCGAGGCGCTCGGCGAGGACGGTTCGGGCTTCGACATCGTCTACGCGAACAGCTCGGTGGGCTGTCAGTTCTGTCACAGCCCCTGACGGCCAGGCTCCGGTGTCTGCGGTGCTGGTGCGCAGAAGTGGCTGGCTGACGGTCGGCCTTGGACCTTCGCGTCGCTGAGTACGCAGAACCCCGACGCTGACGGTCAGCCATGGACCTTCGCGTCGCTGAGTACGCAGAACCCCGACCGTCACCCTCGGACCTCTGCGCCGTGAATAGGATCGGCCCTGGATCGTCTGCCGAGCCATGCTGCTCCTGATCCCCACAGCCGCGGCTTCGTACTTCGGCGCCTGCACCGAGGACGTCGAGGTCGTCGCGGTCGACTCCAGCGACGGGAACGCCCGGGTCCAGGTCCGCGTCCTGGGCGACCCGGCCTGCAAGACGGACACCTTCGAGGTCGTCCTCACCGACCCGGTCCCGCTCGTCGGTCAGCGCGCCGAGGCCCACTGGACCTTCAGCGACGGCATGGTCGCCCCCGGCGTGGTCTCCAGCCAGGAGTCCGTGTACCTGACCGGCCTCGAGCCCCAGGCCGCCAACTGCGAGACCGTCGCCGTGATCCGCACCGACCACGACCGGCATGAGCGCGTCCTGCGGGTCGAGACCGACGTCCCGGCGAAGGAGGGCTGCCCGAAAGCTGGCGGAAGACGCCCTACCGGATGGTCAAGCGAGATGGCCACTGGAGCTCGCCGGACGCCCCGACCGACGAGGCGTTCCTGGCCATCTCACCCGACGAGTGCGTCGTCGAGGTCCCGCGCGACGGAGTTCGGCTGTTGCTCACCGGACGTGGCACCGCCGGCTGCGAGTCCGGCGACCAGATCGCGCGCCCGATCGGCTGGCAGCCCGGGCTCCCGGAGTCGTTCCACATGGTCTGGCGCGAGGACCGGTGGCACGTCTGGGAGACCGGCGAGCCACTCGGTGCTCCGGCCCCCCAGCACGGGCAGCACAACGTCTGCCACGGGTGGGCCGAGGTCTCGAACGTCCGGCTGGTCGAGGAGGTGCCCCCGGGTGACATCGCATGGGAGTCCTGGGTCTCCGACGACCCGATCTGTCTCGAGCACGGGGACGTCCGGGGCGTCGTCTTGATCGGCCAGGTCGCGGAGGGTCGACGGCACGTCTCCGTCGGCGAGCAGGGCTTCGGCACCATGTACGGGCTGCGCGCGACCTACGAGTAGACTCACTCGATGCTCTTGCTCCTGGCCGGCTGTTCGATGCTGACTCCCCGCTGCTCCTCGACCTGTCACCGGCTCCACGACGCGGACCAGTGTCACATCGAGCGGCCCGGTCGGGACCAGGACGAGCTCTACGACAACTGCGTCGACGAGTGCGCCCAGGCCAACCAGCAGGCGGGGGACGCCGGCGAGTACGACCCCTTCACGCGGACCGAGCCCAACCAGTCCATCGAGCTCGACAACCGCGCCCAGGTGGAGCTGTGGGCGCAGTGCATCGACGAGACGGCGTGCGACGTCATCCTCGACGGCTACTGCGCGCCGGTCTGGTGAGCCTCAGCATCGGTCGCCGGGGCATCTGCGCCGGCGTCACAGTGCCCGGTCGCCTTGCCGGCCGCGAACGTCAGCCCTCCGACCAGCAGGACGGCCAGGACGCCTCGACCGCGACGGCGACGGCCTCGACGACAGCGCTTGGGGGGCTCGGTGGCCTGGGGGGTGGTGGACTCGGACATGGGTTCTCCCGACGGGGGCGGCAACAGCGCCGCACCCAGAGCCTCGACACCGGGGCCCGGCCGCGCCTGAAGACTCGATGAAGGACTGTGAAGGCGCTTAGGTCGTTCTCATGAAGACCTTTGACGTCTCCCGCGCCAAGCTCGACGGGCGCGACTTCTTCAAGCGCTTCCGGGTGACCGAGCCCGGCGTCTCGCTTCGCAGCCTGAAGCTCGCCGCCGACACCGAGCTCGTGGTCATCGAGCGTGGCGGCCAGCGGCTGGGCTTCATCAAGCGCGAGCTCTCGTACCCGCACGTGGCCCAGGGCAAGCTGGCCGGGGAGCCCTACCTCGTCAGCTTCTGAGTGGCCTGCAACAGCGGCGTCGGTCTGACGCCCACCCTCGACTCCACCGAACACCACTTCAGCGCCGGCGGCCTGTACGACGGCCTCGTCCTGCTGATCGACGACGAGACCGAGTCCTACTGGGACCACATCACCGGCGAGGCCGTGCACGGTCCGCTCGCCGGCCGGACACTCGAGATCGGGCCGCTCGAGTACACGACGGCGGGGTCGGCGGACCCGGAGCTCCCGATCGCGAAGGTGCCCCTGATGAGTCCGCTGGCTGTCGCGATGCGACTGACGACGCGGAAGACGGGCGCCGGAGGCATGTTTCCGCCGATGTTCAAGGGCACGATGGCACCGGTCGATCCTCGCCGGGACGAGCTGGAGAACGGCCTGGGGTTGATGGTCGGCGAGCGTCGGATCTACGTCCCGTTCGAGGCCATGCCGACCACCGTGGTCGTCGACGAGCGGCTCATCACCGTCGCGATGAACGACGGCATCCCGGCCGCGACCTGCGAAGACGGCTCGCGTCCGATGCAGATGATGACGCGCTGGTACGGGTTCAGCCTGACGTTCCCGGGCTGCGAGGTCGCTCAGTCCTCGTCGCAGACGTAGCGGACGCTGCTGCGGCTGTTGCTGACGCAGTCTCCGTCTTCCTGGCAGGGCATCCCCACGTCGGCATAGCAGATGCTCTCGCGACAGGCCTACCCGATGCAGTTGTCGTCGTCGTCGCAGCTCTCGCCGTTCTGCCGGCTGTAGAGCGGGTAGCAGGTCGGCTGGCTCCGGCCGTCCAGTGCAGCGCAGAACAGCCCGGCGCCGCACGCGTCGATCCCGTGTGCGGGCTCGCAGGGCTCCGAGGCCTGCTGGGACATCGGGAAGCCGGTGTCCTCGCCGCCGGCGCAGCCGACCAGGAGCAGCAGCGCAGCGAGGCCGGTCCACATCTTCATGCCGGCATTCCAACACGTCGCGCCACCAGGAAGAACCCCAGGACCAGGACCCACCCGTGGCCCGCCGAGGTGCTGCCACACCCGCAGCCGGCCGGAGGCTTCTCGCCCGGCGGTCTGCGCTCTGAGGGCTCCGAGGGCTCCGAGTCCATCGGGCTGTCGGTAGGCGACTCGGTCGGCGAGTCGGTGCCGGAGTCGGTCGGGAAGACGGCGGTCACCTCGGCCTCGAAGCTGTATGCGAGGAAGCCCGTCGGGTCCGGGTCGCCACCGGAGTACGGCGCGTTCAGGTAGTCGGCGCCGTCCGAGGCCACGACCCACCGGGCGGTGACCGGCCAGGTCCCGAGCTCCCCTCCCAGCACCTCGACGCCATGGAAGCCCGCCTCGTGCGCGTCGACCGCGACGTCGATCCGAGTCCCGGGTGCGGTAGCTGTCCACGCCCCGGCGTCGGGCAGGTCGAGGACGTCACCCGCGGCGAACGGCTCGCCGCCGAGCTCCACCTCGCCGCCGTGGAACAGCAGGAACGTGCCCTGGCCTGCGGCGCCGACGTTCCGGAAGACCAGCTCGAGGTCTCCGGCCTGGTCAACAGTGACGTCCTCGGGCGTGGTGAAGCGAGGCACGGCCGTCGCGATGGCCCGCTCGACGTCCAGGACGCCGCCGCTCCGGGTCTTGTCGGCCCAGTCGTCGTGGTCGACGGCGCTGGCTCGCAGGACCCGGCCGACCTCGGTGGTGGTGAGCTCGGGGTGCGCCGTGTCCAGGAGTCCGATGGCGGCGGCCACGATCGGCGCGGCGTAGCTCGTGCCGGCCGCCGAGTAGTAGCTGTCGTCGCTCAGCACCCCCGCCGCGCAGATGTCGACGCCCGGGGCGGCCAGGTCGACCGTCGAGGCGCCGTAGTGGCTCCAGGTGTTGAACCCGCCGCCCTCGACCGAGCCCGCCACCGTGATGACGTGGTCGTAGCCGTAGTTCGCCGGGTACAGCGGGTGCGCGTCGTTGTCCGCGTCCCAGCAGCTGTCCGATCCGCAGTTCCCAGCCGCTGCCACGAGCAGGACGCCGACCTCGTCCAGCGCCAGCACGGCGTCTCGGAAGCTGTCCGTCGCCGAGCTGCTGGCGATGCTGTAGTTCACCGCTCGGATGCCCAGGTCGCCGTCCGCCACATCCGCCAGCGCCGAGGCGGCGTAGCTGTAGTAGAAGCTCCCGCTCGAGTCCGCGATCTTGAGGAGGTTGACCCGGCCCTCGGGCATCACTCCGGCTCGGCCTCGCCCATTGTCTGGGTTCGCCGCGATGATCGATGCGATGAACGTCCCGTGCGCGGGCACCCCGACGTCCCACTCCAGGTTCGCGACCGGGTCTCCGTCGCCGTAGTCGTACTGGCCGGAGATGCGGTCGACGAGCTCCTCGTGCGAGGTCAGGAAGCCCCCGTCGGCGACCGCGATGACCGGTCCGTCGACGACCCCGGCCTCCCACACGGCGGGGGCCGAGATGGCGTCCAGGTCCCAGACCTCGGGGCAGTCGGTGGTCCCGTCGGCGTCCTCGTACGCGGAGACGCCGTCGAGCAGGACGTCCCGCTCGGCGTACCGGACGCCCTCGATCGCGGCCAGCGTGTCGATGGGCGGCGCGCGATCGAACTCCATCACGCAGAAGCGCGCCCGTCGGAAGCATCGCGTCGAGATCGTGGGGACCTCGAGCAGCCGCTCGGGATCGGCGTCGAAGCCGACCATCGCCGTGTTCGGGCCGGCGTGCGCCAGGGTCAGGAGCGTCCACATCGGGACGTCGTACCTCGGCGCGGTAGGCTCCGCGCGATGTGGTACCTGCTGTTCGCCCCCGCTGACGCCTGCTCGCTGACCCTGGGCTCCTCGCGCGTGGGGCTCTGAAGAGGGCGGCACCGCCCATGTGATCATGACCTCGCAGGGCTGCGACGAGGACCTGGAGGTCGACCTCGAGGGCGACCAGATCACGATGGGCAGTCCGCTCCTGGCCTGGTCCAACGATGACGCCGAGGAGCACTGGATCCCGGTCACGGCGATCGACGACGACCTGACCGAGGGGCTCCAGCACGCCGCCGTCGTGTTCAGCCGGCGGGTCGGCAGCAAGAAGGTGCCCCAGACGTCCATCTCGCGACCCTGGCCGAAGACGAACCGGAACATCGCGCCGTCCGTCCAGTCCGAGCAGCCCTGGTCCTGGCCGGAGTCGAGCGCCAGGTCGGGTGGATCCGCCACCAGGCCTGGGCTCCCCTCGGAGATCGCGAACCCACCCCGCCCGCAGGCCAGCAGCAGCAACACCATCATCGTCGGTCGTCCCAGCCGCTCACGTACAGCGCGCTCGGGCACCAGGGGCCCGTCGGGGCCAGGTCCGGGTCGGGCAGCTCGTCGGTGCACTCCACCGGATCGACGACGAACTCGGCCGGCTCGGGCGCGGGATGCCAGGCTCAGCCCGTGTCGGAGACGAACCCGTCATCCATGCCGACGCCGTCGTCCATCACGACCAGCTCGTGGCCTCGGCCGAAACACGCCACAACGAACCAGAGCATTGCGCTCCTCCACACCGTCTGCCCGACGCCAGGACACTATGACCCCTATTCTGGGCTCCGGTGATCTCGCTCCTGTGCAGCCTCGTGGTCGTGCTGCCCGCGACCATCTGGCTCGGCGTCACGCTGCGGCGCTTCATCCGCGACGAGCGGCAGAGGACGTCGCTGCCTCCGGCTCGCGCCATCGCGATGGCCAGCGAGGTCGTCGTCCTCACGAGCGACGCGTACCCCCAGCTCAACGCGTTCTGGGGGACCGAGTGGATCCGGATCCGCCACGACGGCGGCGCCGGCTGGGTCTCCGCGAAGGGGGAGAACCGACTCGGCCTGGGCGACGGACCGCGACCCATGGCGTTCGACGGTGAGACCGAGGTCCACCTGATCGGGCCCGAGGGCTGCGTCGCGACGTTCAAGGACCCCGCCGACGCCCTGCAGGGTCATCGCCTGCTGATGGACGCGCGCGACGACGTGATGATGCGGCCCTGGGACGAGCTGGCCGAACGGCTGGGCCTCGAGGGGCACTACGGGCTGCTCGAAGGCGTCGTCGACGACCGGAGGGTCCGGGTCGAGCTGTTCGACCACGGGTGTCCGTCGAAGTCGGGGTCCGCATGCCCTGGCCCGAGGGCACCCGCGTCACGCGCCGCCAGGCGCTCGCCGAGCCGATGTCGGTGGGCAACGCCGTGCTCGACATGCTCCTGGGCGCGAACGGCCCGGTCGAGCTGCCCGAGGAGCTGATCCCGGAGCTGCTGGGCCTCGTGTACGAGCAGGGAGGCGACCTGTACACCGACCGGCTCGTGGTCGGCGGACCGGTGTACGCCGGTCAGGTCGGTCCGCTCGTCGACCGTGTGCTGGCGCTGGCTCGGGCGCTGGATACGTCCTTGTCATGATCTGGCTCCTCGCGTGTACGAAGGCTGCCCCGGACTCGGGCATCGACTCGACCCCCTCGCTCGAGGGCACGACGTGGGTTCGGCTGGAGACCGACGACGGCACCTTCGAGTTCCAGGACCCGGACGGCGCCGAGGGCCCCATCTCCGTCACCGACGGACGGATCACCACGGCCGTCCTGGACATTCGCGAGTCGCTCTTCGGCGACTACCTGGGGTTCGAGCTGACCTCGGTGGATGCGGGTGACACCTGCAACGACGAAGGCGGCTGCCAGTTCGACATCACCGAGGCCCAGATCTCCGGTGAGAACGGGGTGCTGCTGTTCGACGCGAGCACGCTGATCTACTCGGGCGGGCTCGAGCTCACCGCGGTCGACCTGGAAGCCAACACGATGAGCCTGACCATCGCGCTCGAGACCGAGGCCGGGACGCTGACCGGCGAGGTCGTCGACGCCCGACTCGAGCCGTAGTCGGGGCCATAGACCAGGCCAATCGGCTCGATGGAATCAATCCGTTGGACCGATGTTGCGGAATCGCCTAGCTTCCCCGGAACACGGGCTGGGTTACCCTCCCGCGTTCCCTGGAGAGAGACCGAGAATGACTTGGTTTTCGACACTGTGGGCCAGCACGATCGGCAAGAAGATCGTCATGGCCGTCACGGGTCTCATCCTGTTCGGCTTCGTGCTCGGCCACATGACGGGCAACCTGCTCGTCTGGGCCGGACCGGAGGCGTTCAACGACTACGCCGCCATGCTGAAGGGCAACCCGTTCCTCCTTTGGGGAACCCGCCTGACGCTCCTGGCTGCGACGCCCATCCACATCGTCTCGGCCATCCAACTGGTCAAGCTCAACGCGGCCGCTCGGCCCCAGGGCTACAAGAAGCTGGGCTCGTCGAGCTCGACCTTCGCCAGCAAGACGATGAAGTACGGCGGCCTGTGGCTGCTCGGCTTCCTGGTCTTCCACCTGCTGCACTACACGGTGCACATCGTCGAGCCGGCGTACAGCACGGCCGCGTACATGCTCGCGGACCAGCACAACGCCTACGCGATGGTGCTGGACGGCTTCGGGAACCAGGTGCTCAGCGGCGTCTACATCTTCTCGATGGTCTTCCTGTGCCTGCACATCGACCACGGTGCGTGGTCGCTCCTGCAGACGCTCGGCTTCAGCCATCCCAAGTACAACGCCATGCGGCGGAACGCGGCCCGAGCCTTCGCGGCCCTCCTCTTCATCGGCTTCTGCAGCGTGCCTGTCGGCGTGCTCGCCAACCTCGTTCCCGCGGTGACCCCATGAGCCTAGACGGAAGGTGTCCGGACGGCCCCATCGAGACCGCCTGGGAGCGGCACAAGTTCAACATGAAGCTGGTCAACCCGGCCAACAAGCGGAAGCACACGGTCATCGTCGTGGGCACCGGTCTGGCGGGCGCGAGCGCTTCGGCTTCGATGGCGGAGATGGGGTACGACGTCCTGGCGTTCTGCTACCAGGACTCCAGCCGTCGGGCCCACTCGATCGCGGCCCAGGGCGGGATCAACGCCGCGAAGAACTACCAGAACGACGGCGACTCGGTCTACCGGCTGTTCTACGACACCGTGAAGGGCGGCGACTTCCGCAGCCGTGAGCGGAACGTGTACCGGCTGTCGCAGGTCTCGGTCGACATCATCGACCAGGCCGTCGCGCAGGGTGTGCCCTTCGCTCGCGAGTACAGCGGCTTGCTCGCCAACCGCTCGTTCGGTGGTGCCCAGGTCAGCCGGACGTTCTACGCGGCGGGCCAGACCGGCCAGCAGCTGCTGATCGGTGCCTACCAGGCGCTCGCTCGCCAGGTGCAGGCCAAGAAGGTCAAGCTCTTCCCGCGCACCGAGATGCTGGACCTCATCGTCATCGACGGCAAGGCCCGCGGCATCGTGGTCCGTGACCTCATCACGGGCGAGCTGAAGACGCACGTGGCCGACGCGGTGGTGTTGGCGACGGGTGGCTACGGCAACGTCTTCTTCCTGTCGACGAACGCGATGGGCTGCAACGTGGGCGCCGCCTGGCAGGCCCACCGCCGGGGCGCGTACTTCGCGAACCCCTGCTACACGCAGATCCACCCGACCTGCATCCCGGTGCACGGCACCTTCCAGTCGAAGCTCACGCTCATGAGCGAGAGCCTTCGCAACGACGGTCGCGTCTGGGTTCCTCGGAACAAGGCCGACGTCGAGAAGGACCCGAGCCAGATCGCCGAGGCCGACCGGTACTACTACCTCGAGGAGCGGTACCCGAGCTTCGGCAACCTGGTACCTCGCGACGTCGCGGCCCGGAACGCCAAGTACGTCTGCGACGACGGGCTGGGTGTCGGACACGCCATCGATGGCGAGCGCCGCGCGGTCTACCTGGACTTCAAGGACGCCATCGGGCGGCTCGGGAAGGACCAGATCAAGGCCCGCTACGGCAACCTCTTCCACATGTACGAGAAGATCACCGGCGAGGATCCGTACTCCACGCCGATGCGGATCTACCCGGCCGTCCACTACACGATGGGCGGGCTGTGGGTCGACTACAACCTGATGAGCAACCTCCCCGGTCTGCACGTCATCGGTGAGGCGAACTTCAGCGACCACGGCGCCAACCGGCTGGGGGCCTCGGCGCTCATGCAGGGCCTGGCGGACGGCTACTTCGTGCTGCCGTACACCATCGGCAACTACATCGCGACCGACGGCAAGAACCTGCGCGACATCGCGCCGGACGCGCCCGAGGTCAAGGACGCCGTCGCCGCCGTGAAGGACCGGATCTCGGGCCTGATGGATGTGAAGGGCAGGAACGCCGTCGACCACTTCCACCGGAAGCTCGGCAAGATCATGTGGGACCGCTGCGGCATGGCTCGCGACAAGGCGGGCCTCGAGTCGGCGCTTCAGGAGATCCCCGCCCTGCGCGAGGAGTTCCGTGCTGACGTCAGCATCCCCGGTTCGGCCAAGGGCGTGAACCCGTCGCTGGAGAAGGCGCTGCGCCTCGACAGCTTCATGGAGTTGGCCGAGACGTTCGCGTACGACGCGCTGACCCGCGACGAGTCGTGTGGCGGCCACTTCCGGACCGAGCACCAGACGGACGAGGGCGAGGCCCTGCGTCGGGACGAGGACTACTCCTTCGTCTCCGCCTGGGAGTTCAAGGGCGACGGCGCCAAGCCCGAGCTCCACAAGGAAGACCTCGAGTTCGAGTACGTCAAGCTCACCCAGCGCAGCTACAAGTAGGGGCGAATCATGAAGTTGAAGCTGCACGTCTGGCGTGGAAACGCCGACTCCGGAGCCTTTGAGACCTACGACGTGGACGCCTCGCCGAACGCGAGCTTCCTCGAGATGCTGGACGTCGTGAACGACCAGCTCGAGTCGCAGGGCAAGGAGCCCATCGCGTTCGACCACGACTGCCGCGAGGGCATCTGCGGCACCTGCGGGTTCGTCGTGGATGGAACGCCGCACGGTCCCGAGAAGGAGACCACCATCTGCCAGACGCACATGCGTCGGTACAAGGATGGGGACGAGATCGTGGTCGAGCCCTTCCGGGCCAAGGCCTTTCCGGTCATCAAGGACCTGATGGTCGACCGGAACGCCTTCGACTCCATCATCGAGTCGGGCGGGTACATCTCGGTCCGCACCGGTGCGGCCCCGGACGCCCACTCGGTGGCAGTGAACAAGGCCGAGGCCGATGCGGCCTTCAACGCGGCCACCTGCATCGGCTGCGGTGCCTGTGTCGCGGCCTGTCCGAACGCCAGCGCGATGCTGTTCACGAGCGCCAAGATCGGTCACCTGGGGCGTCTGCCGCAGGGCCAGGTCGAGCGCTACGACCGTGCCGCCAGCATGGTCGACACGATGGACGAGGCCGGATTCGGTGGCTGCACCAACCACGGCGAGTGCGCCGAGGTCTGCCCCAAGGGCATCGACCTGGGCAACATCGCGCGGATGAACCGCGACCTGCTGGTGGCGAAGCTCAGCGGGAAGTAGTCCGGCGGCTCGTCACTCGGTGGCGAGCACCGTCAGTGCGCCCGGTCCTCCTTCTTTCACGGTCCCGACCAGCAGATCGGTGCGCCCGCCGTCGTTGAAGTCCCCGAACGTGTGCAGGGCCCCGAACTCGCGGTCTGAGACCCAGATGGTGTGGGCATCGAGTGCGCGGACGGGTTGTTGGTCCCATGCCGCCTGGACGTCGAAGAGGAAGACCGCGTCCTGGCCCTCGACGGTGCCCACGGCGGCCAGATCGAGGCTGCCTTCGCCGGTCGCGCCCTGGATCGATGCCAGTGGGCCCTTCATCGACGCGCTCCACGGGCCGCCCTCGCCGTCCGATCGGGGCTCGATCGTCGCGACGCTCTGTGAATAGATGAACGTGATGGTGCGGTTGGATTCGGTGATCTCCGCGCCCGAAAACAGGTGGATGCCGCCTTCGTGGTCGACGGCCAGTTCGTCTGCGCCGTCGCCGTCCAGATCGGGGAGCACGGCGACGTTGTGGGACAGCAGCGATTGGTCCTCGTTCCCGATGATGCTGTGGCATTGGTTCGGGTCGCGCACCTCGGTGGCCCGCAGGTGGCTGCCGGGCTCGATGCAGATGATGCCGCGGAGCGAGCTGTTGGCGTACCCGTTGTCGCTGATGACCAGGTCGTCCAGGCCGTCGCCGTCGAGGTCTCCGACGGCGCCCCAGACGCCTGGGACGTAGGACTTGCTGGTGTCGCCCACGAGCTTGGTGGTCGCATCGTGTTCTTCCCAGCCGCCGTAGTAGATCGTGACTGCGCCGGCGTGCCAGCCGGCGTCGCTGTCCCAGCGGTCGCCCACCGCCAGGTCGACCGAGCCATCACCGTCGAAGTCGCCGTCGACCGACATGAACTCCTCGCCGAAGCCGCTCCAGTCGCCGATCGGGATCGCGACTCGGGCCTGGACCAGGTCGACCTCGCGGCCGTCCCAGGTCGAGGAGTCCGCGAAGTACATCTCCGGGTAGGGGTAGGTCTGGGCCGTGCCGTGGGAGTCGCTCATGAACAGCTCCATCTCGCCGTCGCCGTCCCGGTCGGGGACGAACAGCGCGCTGCCGGCGCGCACGTCACCGAACACGTGGGTGCTCTGGGACAGGGTGGTCTCCATCTCGAGCTCGGAGCCGTCGAAGAAGAAGACGCGCTCGGGGTTGTCGTCGTTGACTGTGTTGTAGATGGCCACGTCCAGGACGCCGTCCCCGTCCTGGTCGGCGACATCGAACCGCAGCGCCACACTGGCGTTTGGGGTCTCGCCGACGATGCTGGCCAGGGAGCTGTCGGCGAAATCCAGCGTGCGGTAGTCCGGCGCCGGCTCACAGCCCTCCTCCGCTTCGTCGGTGCTGCTGTCGCAGTCATTGTCGACGCTGTCGCCGCAGATCTCCTCGGCGTCGGGGCCGATCTCCGCGTCCTCGTCGTCGCAGTCTCCGCCCGAGATGACGGACCCGACACGGGCCTCGCAGGCGTCATACGCGCTCGCATCGTCCCCAGCACCGTCTCCGTCCTCGTCCAAGAACCAGGTGGTGGCCTCGCAGCCCGTGTCTTCGGGCATGGCCGTGTCGTCGGGCTCCGGGGTATCGATGGGCGGTACCTGCGGAGTGCAGGCGAGGACGAGGAGCAGCATGCCCGATTCTACACATCAGCCCGGCTGTGAGACCACGCGCTGGCCTGCGGACCTGCTGCCAGCGGGCGCCCCTGTGGCGACGCACAACGCGCTCGAGATCGCCGCTCCGCCCAGTGCGGTGTGGTCCGTGCTGATCCGCGCGACCGAGTGGCCGCAGTTCTACGACAACTGCGCCAATGTGAAGGTCGTGGGGGGCGACGAGCTGAGCGCCGGCTGCACGTTCACCTGGCGGACCTTCGGAATGCCGATGCGCACGCTCATCACCGAGTTCGAGCCCGAGCGGGTCCTGACCTGGCGTGGCGACACCATCTTCGGGCGCGGCGGCCACACCTGGGAGCTCCAACCGACCCAGACCGGCACGCGCCTGGTGACCGAGGAGGTCCAGCGCGGCTTCATCCCGACGATGGTCGGCTGGTGGATGACGCCGCAGCTCTTGAAGTGGCACCAGCGCTGGCTCGAGGGGATCGCGAGCGAGGTCTGAGCCTCACTCGCTGCTTCGAAGGGTCGCCAGCTCCTCGTTCAAGAGCTCGATCGCCGCGGCCGCCTGCTCGTCCAGTTCGGGCTCGTTCAGCAGGTTCACGTCCTCGGCCGGGTCCTCGAGCAGGTCGAACGCCTGCGGATCCAGCGTCTCGAAGTGGATGATCTTGTAGCGCTCGTCGCGCATCGCCTGGCCGTTCCCGGTCAGCCGTGGGCTCATGAATCCCTCGCTGTAGAGCCAGGTGCGTCCTCCGCTCTCGCCGCGCAGGATCGGAGCCATCGAGACGCTGTCGATGGCGGGGGTGCTCGGCTCGTCGATCTCGAACAGGTCCGACACCGTCGCGTAGACGTCGACCGAGTGGACGAGCTCGCCCGAGGTCCCCGGCTCGGCCACCTGGGGCCCCGAGATGCACATGGGCACGTGGATGCCGCCCTCGTACAGGGTGTGCTTGGCGCGGTTCGGATCGCCGCCGTCGGGCACGGACTCCTCGCCCGTCCCGTTGTCGCCGAGGAACAGGACGGTGACGTCGTCCATGCCGCGTTGCTCGAGCTCGTCGAAGAGTCGGCCGATCTCGGTGTCCATCGCCTGGACCGTGGCCTCGAAGTGGTCCTGGGAGGAGTCCTCGGGCGCCCCGGTCAGCTCGTAGTCGTGCAGGTCCTGGGGCGGGGCGTGCAGGGGGGCGTGGGGCGCGACGAACCCGACCCACAGCAGCCAATCGTCCTCGACCGTCCGGCCGTCGAGCCAGTCGATGGCGTCGTCCACGGTACCCGTCGGACAGCGTGATGATGCCGTCCTCGGTCCGAGGCCACCACGAGTAGTCCGTGAGCGTGCCGTCGATGAGGCCGGCGTAGGCGCCCCAGCCCATGTGTGTGGGGGCCTGGTCGACGCCGATCTCGTCGGCTCGTCCCAGGTGCCACTTGCCGAAGCTGGCGTGGTCCACGGTGGTGTGCTGGTTGAGCCAGGCGGGGAGCGTGACCTCCTCGGGGCGCAGCCCGGGGTGCGGCGGTGCCGATCCCGGTCCGGAAGCCGTATCGACCCGTCACCAGGGTGGCCCGGGTCGGCGAGCACAGGTGGTTCGCCCAGGCGCGCTCGAAGCGGATGCCCTCGTCGCACACCCGCTCGACGTTCGGCATCGGGGCGCCGGCGCCCGAGTAGGCGCGCATGACGTCGACGCCGAAGTCGTCTGCGATCAGGATGAGCACCCGCGTCGGCGCGTCCTGCTCGACGGCGTACATGGCCAGGACTCGTTCCGGGTGGAGCCCGACAGTGCTTCCGCGCTCCTCGACCCGTTTGTCGTGGGTCTCGGCCAGCTCGCGAGGCGACAGCGGGAGCCAGGCGCGGTGGATGCCCGCGTGGGGGCGATCGGCCCACACCCGCTGGACCGTCCGGCCGACGAGCGCCTCGAGTACGAGCTGGACCTCGGGTTCCTCCCAGCTGTCGTCGAGGCCGGGCAGGTTGGTCGGTTCGATGGCGGTCTCGACGATGTCGCCGCTCGGCAGCAGGCTCCACATCCGTGCGTGGGGGCGGCCGTGGAAGTCGCTCAGCTCGACGACCGTCGTCCCGGTGGCGTCCAGCATCAACAGCGCGTCGGCCTGGTCGGTATCGGTGCGGCAGGCCCGGGTCCTCCCATGTGGGAGGTCCGGGCAGGAGCTGGTAGGTCATGGACACGTTCACCCGCTGTACGGATGAACGGCCCGTCTTGCTCAGCTTCCGAACGTGCCGCCGACGTTGAGCGCGGCGTACGGAGCGCCGATGAAGGGGATGACGCCCAGCTCGGGGGCGACGTAGAAGCTGCCGGCCTCGCCGGGCTTGGTCTGCATCCGCATGCCGATGCCGGTCTCGGCCAGGGGCAGGACGATGTTGTAGCCGTTGTCGTTCTGGGCCACGGCGAAGCCGATGCTGGCCGTCGGGTACATGTCCATGTTGGCGGTGATCTGCTTGTGGTAGGCCCAGTCGATCATCGTGCCGGCCGCGGGGGTCGCCGGGTCGCCGATGAAGCTCTTCGGGGGTTCGTTCATTCCC
This sequence comes from Pseudomonadota bacterium, assembly GCA_024228935.1. GTDB lineage: Bacteria > Myxococcota_A > UBA796 > UBA796 > CAJQPC01 > JAAESX01. Next base: position 119,386 of record JAAESX010000047.1, on the reverse strand, counting down.
AGGATGCGCAGGCCGAGCGTGGTGCCGTGCTCGAACTCGGTCCCGACCGCGACACCGATGGGCGTGGCGATGCCGCGGGCTCCAGCGGGGACGGCGACCGAGGCCCGGCCGTGGGCGTACATCCGGTTGCCGCTGTCGACCTCGAGGTCGGCGGCGTTGGCGTTCAGCGAGAAGAGAGCGAGGAGAGCAGTCATGGTCTTGGACTCCGTTGGGGTTGCCAGACCAGATTGCAGGGCGCGTGCCAGACTCTGCTTCGTCGTGATTTCAAGGAGTTGAGAGGAGGATGTCGCGCATCGGTGACACGGATCGATGACGGCACGAGCGACGCCATCAACGATCGATGACACCTGCGGTCAGCGCACGCCGGCTCGTCGCAGCCACAGGACCAGTCCGCCCACCATTCCGAACGTCGTGAACAGCATCACCGTCGTTGAGATGACGAAGCCGACCTGGCTGGTGGCGTCGTCGCTGTTCGCGGCGCACGTCGGGCAGGCCAGCGCGAGTGTCGGCATCAGGGCCATCCCGGCCAGCACCAGCCACCCGGCGAGTCTCACCACAGGTAGACCAGCCCGTAGAGGAGCGGCCAGATCCCGACCACGAAGAACCAGTACAGGCGTAGCGCTCCCAGGCCGCCCCGGGTGAGCCCCCTGCCCACCTTGTACCAGCCCCAGATCATCGCGAGGACGGCCACGGCCAGGTGCAGCGCGTGGGCTCCGATCAAGAGCGTGAACGTCGCGCCGTACAGGCCCGAGTCGAAGGTGAGCCCGAAGCTCACGAGCTCGACCCACTCGCGCCCCTGGATGACCAGGAACAGCACGCCCAGGACCGTCGTCCAGGCCAGGAGACGTCGCGCCGCTGGCTCGCCACCCTCGTCCCAAGCGCGCAGGAGACGCCACGCGACGACCCCGCTCGCGAGCAGCACGAGCGTGTTCACCCCGGTGACCTCGACGGGGAGCCGAGGCTGTCCCGCAGGGGGCCAGGAGCCGATCTCGGTGCGCAGGATCAGGTAGGTCGACAGGAGCCCGAGGAACATCGTGGTCTCGGTGAACAAGAAGAGCGCCATCGCCAGGACGGGCGACGGCACGACCTCTCGGCGCTCCAGTGTCCTCACGGTCCGAACTCCTGGCGGATGAAGGCCAGCACGTGGCGCCTCTGGGCCTCGGACAGGCTCGCTGCCCAGCCGGGCATCACGCCGATGTCTCCTGTGGAGCCGTTGGAGATGCTCTCGAGGAGCTCGGCGTCGGTCTTCTGGAGCCGCACGCCATCGGTGAAGTCTGCGGCCATCGCCGAGCCGGCGATCTGGCCGGTGCCGTCCGCCTGGTGGCAGGCCTTGCAGTACCCCTCGTAGATGCCCTTGCCCTTGTCGGGGTCCGGCGCCGCGTCGGCGGAGGCGGCGTCTGCCGCCATCGCCACGGGGACCCGCGGGTACTCGTCCATCTCGCCGAACACCAAGACGACGTCGGGGGCGACGCCGAGCCAGAAGATCACGGGGATGAGGGCGGTCCCGCCCATCGTCAGCAGGATCCAGCGGGCCTCGAACTTCATGTGCATGAAGTACGTGACCACCAGGGCCGCCTTGGCCACGGCGATCGCGAAGATGAGCGCGATCGCGGCGGGGTGCGTGGTGATGGCGCCGATGATCAGCGAGATGAAGAGCGCCGCGAGCAGGACGCCCCAGATCTTGACGTAGGGGATGGCGTGGTCGGCGCTCATGGTCAGTTCGCCAGGTAGAGGAGGGGGAACAGGAAGATCCAGACGACGTCGACGAAGTGCCAGTACAAGGCGACCAGCTCGACCCGGCCGAGGTTCTCTCCCTTGCGGGCGCCAAGGGCGACGATGGCGATCGCGGTCCCGCCGCCGATGACGTGGGCCGCGTGGAGTCCGGTCATCAGGTAGTAGAACGACCAGAACAGGTTCTCGACCGGCGTGTAGCCCGCCATGATCTCGTGGGCGTACTCCCAGGTCTTCACGCACAGGAAGATGAGCCCGCCGAGCACGGTCAGGCCGAGCATCTTGGCGGCCTTCGGGCCATCGCCCTTCTCGGCGGCCGCGTGCGCAAGGACGGCGGTCAGGCTGCTCGAGAGCAGCACGACGGTGTTGAGCGCTCCTGCGGCGTTGACGGTGTGGGCGGCGTGTTCCGCCCACTCCGGGTGCTTGGCGCGGTAGAGGAGGTAGCAGGCAACGGCGCCGCCGAAGATGGCGACCTCCGAGGCGAGGAACCACCAGAGCGCGACGCGTCCGGTCGGGGTCGGCGTGGACTGATTTCGCACGAGGGTGCTCACTTGGCCGCCTCCTGGACAGGCTCGTTCTGAGGGATGAAGTCGGCCTCGGTGTCCGGCGGGCTGTACCAGTAGGCGCTGCGGAAGACCTCGACGGGCTCGGACCAGTTGCCGTGTGGGGGCGGGGACTCGGTGGTCCACTCCAGCGTCGTGCCCTCCCAGGGGTTGGGCCCGGCCGCGCGTCCCTTCAGCAAGCTGTAGGCGATGTTGATCAGGAACGGGATCTGGCTCAGCAGGAGGCCGATGGCCCCGATGGTGGCGATCTCCTGGAGGTACGCGCCCTCGGCCAGGTACTCGAACAGGCTCGGGTCGGCGATGCGTCGCTGGTGACCCATCATCCCGAGGTTGAACAGCGGGAGGAACGTCATGTTGAAGAACAGGATCGTTCCGGCGAAGTGGATCAGTCCGAGCGGCCGGTTCATGTGCTTGCCGAAGAACTTCGGGAACCAGTGGTAGAAGCCCGCGAAGGGCGCCAGCAGCACGATGGGGAACAGCGTGTAGTGGAAGTGGGCGACCACGAAGTACGAGTCGTGGATGTAGATGTCGGCCGCCGCTGAGCCGTTCACGATGCCCGTTACGCCGCCCAGCAGGAACTCGGCGACCATCCCGATGGCGAAGAGCATGCCCACCGTGAACCGGATGGAGCCCTTCCACAGGGTCGCGATGAAGGCGAACATCGTCACGGCGAAGGGCACCGAGATGAGGATCGTCATGACGCTGAACGGCGTCGCCAGCCGCGGGTCCATGCCCGTGACGTACTGGTGGTGGGCCCAGACGACGAAGCTCAACAGGCCGGCGACGATGGTCGCCCAGATGATCATCTTGTAGCCGTAGAGCGCCTTGCGGGCGCAGGTCGTGAGGATCTCCCCCAGGATGCCGAGCGCCGGGAGCAGGAGAACGTAGACCTCGGGGTGCCCGAAGAACCAGAACAGGTGCTGGAACAGCAGCGGGTCGCCGCCCTGTGTCGGGTCGAAGAAGCCGGTGCCGGCGGTGCGGTCGAGCAGCAGCATCACGGCGCCGGCGATGAGCGGGCCGACCGACAGCATGAAGATGATGGTGGCGATGATCTCTTCCCAGACGAAGAGCGGCATGTCCCACAGGCTCATGCCCTTGGCCCGGAGGTTCACTGCGGTCGTCAGGAAGTTGATGCCGCCCATCAGGAAGGCGATGAACTCGAGCGCCACCGCCAGGATCCAGAAGTTGATCCCCCAGTCCACCCCCGCGCTGTACATCGAGTTGGCCGAGAGCGGCGGGTAGGTCGTCCAGCCGGTGCCCGAGGCGCCGCCGGGCACGAAGAACGACGCGATGATGACGACCGTGCTGAGCGCGAAGACCCAGTACGAGGCCATGTTCAGCTTGGGGAACGCCATGTCGTCCGCCCCGATCAGGAGCGGGATCAGGTAGTTCCCGAAGCCGGCGACGAGCACCGGCATGGCCACCCAGAACACCATGATGGTGCCGTGCATGGTGACCATGGCGTTGTAGTCGACGTTGCTGACCTCGCCGAAGCCGGCGACCGCGCTGCCCGGATCGGCGAGCTGGCTGCGGATGATGTAGGCCAGGAAGCCGCCGAACAGCCCCATGAACATGCCGGTGAACATGTACTGGAGGCCGATGACCTTGTGGTCTTCGCTGAAGACGTACTTCCGGAGGAAGCTCGTGGGGGCGTGAGACATGCGTTCTCCGGTCAGCGCTGCTGGGCGGCCCAGGCGTCGAAGTCCTGGCGCGACTGCACGTGCAGGGAGCCGTACATCTGGGTGTGGTTGGCGCCGCAGAGCTCGGCGCAGGCGATGGTGAAGACCCCTTCGGTGTTCGTGTCGAACCAGCCGGGGATGCTGCGGCCAGGGACCACATCCTGCTTCAGCCGCAGCTCGGGGACGTAGAAGGCGTGGATGACGTCGACCGACTCGAGCTGGAACCGGATGACCTCGTTCACCGGGACGTGCATCTCACCGATGCTGACGAAGTCGTCGGCGGTGTCGAGGACGCCGTCTTCGCCCGGGTACCGGAAGTCCCAACCGAACTGCCGTCCGGTGACCCGGACCTGCATGCCCTCGGCGGGGACGTCCTCCTTGATTTTGGCCCAGACCGAGGCACTGTCGGCCTCGATCCACAGGTCGAAGATCAGGACGAAGAACACCGGGATCAGGATCCAGGCGTTGCTCTTCTTCGTGTCGGCAGGGAGCCACGCCGCCCGCACGCCTTCCTTCTTGCGGAAGGCGATGAGGCAGTACAACAGGAAGAATTCCACGAGCACGAACCAGATGCCGCAGATCCAGTAGATCAGCGTCATGTGCCGGTCGATGTCGCTCGCGAAGGAGGAGATTCCGTCGGGCAGATAGCTCAGCATGCGCCGCGGGATAGCACAGCTCGAGCAGCCTGAGAAGACAGTGATTTCGGACACATAGGGAGAATTGTGTACCAAGCAGGTACACTCGCCGTGGCCGGGGGCCAGTGCTGCCTTCAGGGTGTCCCGATTCGGTACACCCTGTCCGTCACGCCTCGATTTTCTTCAGCACGCTGTAGAGCTTGTTGCGGGAGATCCCCAGGTCCTTCGCGCACTGGGCCTTGTTCCCGTGGCACCGCTCGAGGGCCTCCTGGATGTGCTGTTGCTCGGCTTCCGCCAGCGTCATCGTGGAGCCCGTGGGTGTCGTCGACAGATCCGCGGGCAGATCGTCGGGCCGGATGTTGGCCGTGGTCCCCCGCAGGATCGCGTGCTCGATCGCGTTCTTCAGCTGCCGCACGTTTCCGGGCCATGGGGCGCTCACGAGCACCTCGAGCGCGGCGGGCGTCAGCCCTCGGATGCAGTCGCAGTGGCGATTGCAGAAGCTGGCGAGGAACCACTCAGCCAGGTCGGGGATGTCGTCCCGGCGCTCGTCCAGGGTCGGGACACGCACCGTCAGGCTCCCCAGGCGGTAGCGCAGGTCGCTTCTCAGCGTGCCCTTGGCCACGGCCTCGTCGGGATCCTGGGCCGTGGTGGCGACCACGCGCACGTCGACCGGGATGCCCTTCGAGGTGCCCAGCGGCCGGACGACCTGGTCATCGAGGAACCGCCGGAGCTTCGCCTGGAGAGAAGGCGGCATCTCCGTGATGTCCTCCAGGTGCAGCGTGCCGCCGCGCGATGCCCGGATGAGCCCTGGTCGGGCCTCGCCCGAGCCGTGGAACGCGCCCGCGACGCATCCGAAGAGCTCGACCTCGGCGATGTCCCGTGGAAGGCTGCTGCACTCCACCACCACGAGCGGTCCGGCCGGCCGGCTGGCCTCGTGGATGGCCCGCACTACCAGCGACTTGCCGACACCGGTCTCTCCCGTGACCAGGACGTGACCGGGGGCAGCGGCTGCCTGGCGCACATGCTGCAGCAGCGTGGTGGCGGCCCTGGAGGCGCCGACCAGGCCGAAGGTGCGCTTGGGGCCTCGCCGGCTGCTTCGGCGCGAACAGTTCAGCCTCGAGGCGCGGGTGAAGGCCCGGACGTAGGCGGCGACCCGTTCGCGCTCGAGCAGGCGCAGCTCGGCGGCGCTGTCCGGAGCCTGTCGGTCCGGGAGCGCGCTGTCGAAGCTGGCGGCAGCGGCCACCAGTTCGTCGAGGGGGATGCCCCATCGGCTGGCGCAGGTCCCCGTCGACTCCAGCACCTGGACGAGCGGGCCGCCCTGCAGGCCCTCGAGCTCCGGCCGGAAGAGGCGACGGAACTGGTCGGAGCTTGCTCGGCCTCCGACGTCACGGTAGGCCTGCTCCCACGCACTCAGGACGTCGTCGACTTCCGTCGTCAGCGTGTTCACCACCTGGAGTTCCATGCGCCAACCTAGCACGATGGTCGCGGCATGTTGATCGGGCTGTTGCTGGCGTGCGGAACCGCCGCACCCCCCGTTCTCGGCGCGTTGCCGGCGTTCGAGCTCATAGATGAACGCGGGCGGGCCGTGTCGGATGCCGATCTGCGCGGGCGCGTGATCATCGCCAGCTTCATCTTCACGCGTTGCACGATGAGCTGCCCGACGATCACCGGGCACATGGAGACTGTGTCGGATCGCACAGTGGGCGCCCCGGGGGCTCCCATCGAGTTCCTGAGTGTCAGCGTCGATCCGGAGCACGACACGCCTCAGGTCCTGGCCGACTTCGCCGCCACCCGGTCCATCCCGGACGAGCGCTGGACCCTGCTCACCGGGACGGTCGAGCAGGTGGATGCGCTCTCGGCCGGGATGATGCAGGCGTTGGCGCGACCCGATGGACCCGCACCCGACATCACCCACTCCCAGCGGCTCATCCTGGTGGACGCCGAGGGCCAGCTCCGCGCCATGCCGCCGGCTCAGGCCGAGGAGCTCGAGCTGCTCAGCGAGCAGGCCATGTTGTTGTCCCGGACCGCTCGCTGAGCGCGTCCTGGATCCACATCCCGAAGACGAACAGCGCCAGGGAGAGCCAGAACAGCGCGTAGTGCAGGCTGTTCTGCCATGGCGGCACGATCGTGTAGCCGGAGATCGGGAGCGCATCGCGCGGTCGGGACTGTTCCCGCTCCACGGGCGGCCCGGTCACCACGAACAGGCCGGGAACCGCTCCGTTGAGCGCGGCGTGCGGCCCCGCGAAGTCGCCTGGGGTCCACATCGGGGGCTCGCCGGCTTCGCGCAGCGGGAGCGCACCTTCGCCGTCCAGCGGCTGCAGGCGCCCCTCGACGAGTGACGCCGCGGGCAGTTCTTCGACACCGTGACGCGCCCCCGGCGGGATCCAGCCCCGATCCACCAGCACGAGTTCGCCCGAGAGCGTCCGGAATCCCTGCAGCACGCCGTACCCGGGCTCTCCGAACTGGGGTCGGCCGGCCTCGAGCATCAGCTCGCCGGTGAACGCACCCTCGAGTCGGACTCGACGCCAGGTCTGCCCTTCGAGGCCCGCGTGGAGCGTCGGCTGGTCGTGTAGATCGGTGATCACTGCGGCGAGCTCGGTCTTCTCGGCGTGGCGTCCGAGCTGCCACCCGGTCAGTCCAAGGAGCGCGGCGGCAGCCAGCGCGGCAGCCAGCGTCGGGACCAGTCGGGGTCGAAGCACGCCGGCACATTAGCCGCGGCTGCTCCGAGACCGGTCCTCAGGAGAGCAGCGCTCGTCCGATCGAGGTCGTGACCGCCCCGACCAGCCGTTCCCGCCGCGGGGCCCTCCGCCGCCACCCCGACCGCCCTTCCCGGGCCAGGACGGCGTCGGCCGCCTGCATGCCGCTCGCACAGGCCAGCTCGGTCCCCACGCCGCGGGCACCGGCGCCGCAGCCCGCGATGTAGAGGCCCGAGACCGGCGTGGCGACGCTCGGGCGCGAGGTCCCCACCTGGCCCGGGACCTGGGCGGTGGAGATGGCCGGGCCGAACTCCTTGCCGATCCAGCTCTCGATCCAGCGCGTGGTGAAGCGGTCCGCGAAGACGGTGTGCTCGTCGAGCCCGGGCACGACGGCGCGCAGCGCGTTCATCATCGCGTCCTCCCACTTCTTCGCCGGGTCGTGAAGCCTGATGTCGGTCGTCGGCGCCACCGCACATGCGGTGAGGAGCTGGTGGCCAGGGGGGGCCAGCGACGCATCGAAGTTCGTCGGGATCGGGCAGTAGAACGGCACGACCTTCGGCACGCGTCCGTCGTTGACGTCGAAGAACAGCTGCTTCAGCCGGTCTGGCGTCATGGTGAAGAGGTCGTCCTCCTCCCCCACGCCGCCGACCAGGGCCCCCGCCGAGACCAGGGGGCGGCTCAGCGCGACCTTGGCCTGGACCGCGATGGCCGAGCCGCGAACGTCCTGGGCCGCGTTGGCGTAGTCCTCGGGCACATGCTCGCGGCCGACCAGGTGCAGCACGGTCGAGCGGACCGATGACGTCGAGATCACCACCTCGGCCGGGATCTCCTCGCCCGTGGTCAGTCGCACGCCGCGGACCCGGTCCGACACCAGGATCTTCTCGACCCCGGCGTCCACCCGGACCTGAGCGCCGTGCTGCCGAGCGAGCTCGATGAATGTCCCGGGCACGGCTCGCGAGCCGCCCATCGGGTAGCTCAGGCTGTTGTCGCGGATCATCTTCTGGAAGGCCCAGATCGCCTCGCCGGCGCTGGCCTCCCAGTACGGCACGACGAAGTAGAGGCCGAGCAGGAACCCGAACAGCCCGTTCACGGCCTGGTGCAGGCCGAAGGGCTCGAGGAAGTCCTCGACGGTGACGTCGTCGAGCGCGGCGATCTCGGCGTCACCGAGCATGCCGATGGTCGCGAACAGGTGGCCGGCCTTCATGGCCTCGACCGGGCCGAGACCCATCGCGCGGCAGACCTCCCATGCGAACTTCGGCATGCGCGAGAGCGAGGCGGGCACCGCGATGGGGTCCAGCATCGAGCCGCGGCTGCTGACCCGCAGCTCGGCGATGTCCCGCGTGCGCTTGAACTGGATGGCCCCGGGCGCACCGACGCGGCGCAGCAGGTCACCCAGGGGACCGCGGTCTCCCCGAGTGAACATGTGCGTGCCGACGTCGAGCGTGTAGCCCTGCTTCTCGTAGAAGCTGCACGAGCCCCCGAGCCGGGGGTTCTTCTCGAGCAGCGTCACCGGCAGGCCGGCATGGGCCATTGCGAGCGTTGCGCTCGCGCCCCCCAGTCCCGAGCCGATGACGATGACCCTTGGTGGGCTCACCGGGTGTGGGGACGCTTGGACAGATTCGGCAGAAGGCCCAGGTCGCGGATGCCGCGGGCGATGGCCTGGTAGGTCTTGAACTCGCTGCTGGCCTCGTGCGGCGGCAGGACGTCGGCGAGCTTGGACCGGTCCAGATCCAGCGCATCGACCAGCGCGTGGGCGGCCTGGAGACCCGTCGACGCCGTGCGCTCCAGGTACAGCACGTTGTGCTTCGGCTTCACCCAGTCGCCGGCGAGCGCCAGGTTCGGGCAGGACGTCTCGACGTCGGGCAGCAGCGCGAGCGTGCCGGGGTTGAACTCGACGTGCGTCGGCGGGTTGCGCTTCAGGTGGGCCTCGATGAGGCGCCCGCGCACGTTGGGCCAGCAGGTCTCGACGGCTTCTTGGGCGCGGCGGATGACCTCGTCGTCCGGCAGGTCCTTGGCCGCCTCGGCGTTGGCTCCGTAGATGTGGGCCTCGATGCAGCTGCCCCCGGTCTCGGCGGCCCAGGCCTTGTACGAGCGCTGGATCTTGCTGAGCCAGAAGTAGTTGTTGATGGCCGGGCCCGCGAACATGCCTGTCTCGGCGCGGTTGGCCGCGGGCGACGTCTCGAACCAGAGCCGGACCGACATCGAGTGCACGCCGCGGGGGACGAACACCTCGGACAGGACGCTCTCGAGCTCGCCGTGGCGGAGCTTCGCCATGCCCGGGGGGTCGAGCGCGATGACGACCGCGTCGGCCTTCAAGACCCTCGACCGCCCGTTCTTGTCCTTGGCGCGCACGCCGACGGCGCGGCCACCCTCGCGGCCACCCTCGCGGCCACCCTCGCGGCCACCCTCGAACAGTATCTCCTCGACGGTGTTGTCGGTCAGGACCCGGCCGCCGCCGCCCTCGATGTACTCGCTGAGCGGATCGAGCACGCACTCCTGCGTGCTGCCGTCCATGTAGTCGAAGCCGATGTCCCGCTTGTCGCAGATGGTGTAGTGGTGCAGCGACGCCAGGAACGCGCCCAGGCTCGCCTGCTCGGCCTCGACGAAGAAGCTCGAGTGCGTCATCGCCGTGAAGAACCAGCGCATGTGGTCGGGCCAGCCGCCGATCCACTGACCGACGGACAGCTTCTCGTACTCGTCCATGTCGCGCGCGGGGTCGAACGCGAAGGCGTGCGTCAGATCCCAGCTGACCTGGAGCATCTTCGGCCCGCCCTTCAGCGCCAGGCGCAAGAACTCCTTCTCGCGGATGAGCTCCATGAAGCAGAACGGCTCGGGCAGCTTCGACTGCCGGACGCGGTCGCCGATCTCGACGAAGCGCGGCTTGTCGCCCTTGACCCAGAAGACCAGCTCGTTCTTGCCCGAGTCCCGCAGCTGCTTGCGCAGGCCGTGCCGCTCCAGCAGCGCGAACATGTTCCGGTACTGACGCCAGAACCCGTGGATGCCGTGCTCGACCGGGAACGACCAGGTCTTGCCTCGGTGCTCGATGGTCTGCGTGACCGGGGTCGAGTAGCGCCCACCCAGGTACGGCTCTTTCTCGAGCACGGTGACGGACGCGCCACCCTCGGTCAGGTTCGTTGCGGCGGCCATTCCGGCCATGCCGCCCCCCACGACGATCGCGCGCTGCTTCATCCCCATCCCAACCTCAGCTGTTCGGAGAACGCCTCGAAGAAGCGCCCTGCGCTCACCACACTACTGGGTGGCAAGACGCCCCCTTCACCCGAAACGAGGCCCTGGTCCAACACTTCCCCGAGGCACCACGCCGTGATCTCGGCGGTCGTGCGATAGCGACACGGGCAGTGGGCTTCGATCGCGCCCAGCAGGGTGTCTGAGCCCACCTCGACCCGGATGTTCCAGGGGTCGTGGGCGTCTGGGAAGAAGGGCTTGTCGAGCTTGGCGGCGACCGGCGCGGCGAACCGACCGAGCTGCATCCCGCGGCTGCTGGCGCGGATGGCGTAGGCGGCCGAGCGGGTGCAGTCGAACCACACGTCCACGCTCTGGAGAGGCACGCCCTGCCGCGCGATGGTGAGGATGTCGACCGCCGGGCTTCAGACCATGTGGGACCGGCCCTGCGCGAGGCGTCCAGCAGCGTCTACGAGGCGCTCGTGCGCCAGGCCGCCCAGTCCCTCGTGCGGCGGATCCGGGCGACCAGTGTCGTCATCGCCAAGCACGCCGAGCAGGACGTCGGCGCCCCGATGCGGAAGGAGCTGTCGGCCCTCGTGAAGATGTGGCGGACCCTGGTCCCGGGTGGTCCGAGCACCGAGTGCCCGCCGCTCGCTCCCCTGCTCCGCCGGCAGCCCGGGCTGGAGAACGCCCCGTCTCCCGCGCTGCTGGCGCTGGTCCCCTCGTTCACGAGGCAGGCGGTGGCCGAGGGCGAGGTCGTCTTCCTCGAGGGCGAGCAGGGCGACGCGATGTACCTGATCGCATCGGGCTCGGTCGACGTCGTGCGCCACGTGCGCGGCGGGGCGAAGCGTCTGGTCACGCTGACCGCGGGCGGGCAGTTCGGATGCAACGCGCTGGTCGAGCTGGGCGCTCGCACCGCCTCGTGTGTCGCGGCCACCCCGTGTTGGCTCTACCGGATCGACGCCGCCCGCTTCCGGGCACCACCGCCGCAGGCCGGGCTCCTCTGGTGGGAGAGCGTGTTGCACAACCTGGGCGACCAGCTGCGCCGCTCCGACGACAACCTGCGCGCCATCGTCGGCCACGCGCCCGAGCCGAAGGTCGAGGAGCCGGTCGAGACGGACGCGTTGCGGGCTCTGCTGGACGCGTCCGGGTTCCGGAACGAGGGCGACGTCTTCAGCTCGGAGCTCGAGGCCATGGAGGTCGTCTTCACCGAGGACCAGCGCCGAAACCCCATTCGACGGGACTGACCCGCTTCAGCGGACCCAGGTCCCGCTGCGCCCGCCCGACTTGGCGACGAGCTGCACGGGGCCGAGCACGGGGCCCTTGTCCACCGCCTTGACCATGTCGTAGACGGTCAACAGGGCCGAGGTGGCCGCGGTCAGCGCCTCCATCTCGACCCCGGTCTTCCAGAAGCAGCGCACCCGCGCGGTCACGTGCACCCGGTTCGGCGGCGCCAGCTCGACGTCGACCTTCACGCCGGTGAGCGGGATGGGGTGGCAGAGCGGGACGAGCTCGGGCGTGCGCTTCGCGGCGGCGATGCCGGCCAGCTGGGCGATGGCGAGCACGTCGCCCTTCTTGACCCGACGGCTCTCGATGGCCGTGTACGCCTGGAACCCGAGCGTGATCCAGCCCTCGGCCGTCGCCTCGCGCTCGGTGATGTCCTTGTCGCCGACATCCACCATCCTCGCGTTGCCGTCGCCGTCCACATGCGTCAGATCCGCCATGGTCCACCTCTTTGGACAGGGGGCGTATCGAGGACGAACGCCCTCAGCCCGGCGAACCCGATGGACTGACCGGCTTTCGGACGACGAGCGTGGTCCCCGCCAGGCCGACCCGGCGCACGCGCTCGCCGTCCGGCCAGATCACGGTGACCGCGGCCCGGTCGAAGGTCCCGAGTCCGAACAGCTCGGCGGTGCCTCCGTTGCTGCGCCAATCCGGAGCGGGGTTGCTGAGTCGCTGCTGCGTGTGGTCGGTCTCCACGCGGACGATGGCGGAGAGCGAACGGGCGTCGCCATCGAGCACCTGGACCCGCAGGCCGCGGTGCTCCGAGCCGGGGTTCTGCCAGACCGTGGGGGTCCCGCCCAGGAGCCCGAGGTGCTCGCCGTTGAAGACGATCAGCTCGGGGTGGTCGTCGCCGTCCAGGTCCCCGGCCAGCCCGACGTGTCCCTCGCCGTACGGGGTGTCGGTCTGGTCGAGCGCATGCAGCGCCCAGCCGGCCCCTTCGCGGCGGAGCCACTGATCCGCACTCCGGCGCCCGTCGGCGTCGCGCTGGGTGACGAGCACCAGGTCCAGGTGTCCGTCCAGGTCCAGGTCGACCTCGATGGCGTCGGCGGTGTGGAGGGCGGCGGTCTCCTGGGGCAGCTCGGCCTCGACGAACGTCCCCCAGCCCTCGTTCAGGAGCAGCACGTCGGGGGCGGGCTCCGGTGGGAGGAACGGCGTGCGCTCGACCAGCACCGGCAGCTCGTCGGTCGGCCGGCAGACCAGGGAGACCTGGGCCTCGCCGCGCCCGCCGCTGGACTCGATGCGCAGGACGCGCGGCTCGACGAACCAGGCGCGGAGCCCGTTGCCGCGCGGTCGGTCCCGCTCCAGATCGGCGACTCGGACCGACCCGGTGACGCGGACCGTCCCGCCGGCGTGATGGATCGGCGCCCGCTCGCCGCTGACGTCGCCCTGCACGGTGAAGCGGAGGCGCGTGCAGCCGTCGGGCAGCAGGTAGTCGGCGCTGCGGCTCACGCCCGGCTCGACCTGGACGCGCAGGTAGCCGTCGTCCGCCGCGTCGAACTGGTCGTTCCCTCGGGCGATGTACACGTCCGCGTCGCCGTCGCCGTCCAGGTCTTCGACGACGACGTCCTGGACGTGGCCGAGGCGCAGCCGCTCCAGGACGTGGAACGAGCCGTTCTTGCGATGCCGCAGGACCTCGACGGCCGAGCCCGAGAAGCGCACCAGGTCCAGGTCGCGGTCCCCGTCCAGGTCTGCCCATCGTCCGCCCATGGTCGTGCGCGAGGCGTCCAGCCGTCGCTTCCTCGCCGTCTCCTGCCAGCCGTCCTCGGTCCACTCGACGAACCGGTCGGGCCAGACCTTGCCCATGGCGGCGATCCAGAGCTCGGGCATCCCGTCTGCGTTGGAGTCCGCGCAGGTGGCGCCTCGGGAGCGGGTCCCCCCGGTGCCGGCGAGCACGGCCGGTCCCAGGTCCTCGCGACCCGAGAACAGCTCGCTGCCAGCTCCCCCGGCTCCGCGGTTCCCGCCCACGGCGACCAGCAGCTCGTCGAGGCCGTCCCGGTCGACGTCGCAGCTGGTCATGCCGTGACGGTCGATGCCCTCTGGCAGCCCTTCGCGCGGCATGAAGCCGTCGGGGGTCCATGCGTGCCAGGCGTGGTCCTGGTGGGCGACGGTGATGAGCTCGAGCTGGCCGTCCTGGTCGAGGTCACCGAGCCACGCCGACCACGCCGGCAGGATCTGCGGGAGGCCCCAGCTGCTGCCGAGCTCGGACGGTGGGAGGGTGGCTCCGAGGAGCAGGAGGACGAGCACGATGGGCTCCGGGCGGGAGGCTCACTCTCGTCCGTCAGCCGCTCAGCGTCGCTGTCTGCCCGGGCTCAGGCCGATGTCAGCGACTCGCCGACCTCGATGCGTCCGCCGTTCGCCAGATCGCGCCCGGACCGCGCGGGCTTGCCCGGGAGCTGGCCGCTCAGGACCTCGAGCGCGCCCTCGCCGCACGCGATGACCAGGCGCTTCTTCGCCTCGAGCACGGCGCCGGGAGCGCCGCTCCCTTCGACCACTCGGGTCCGCTTCAGCTTGAAGGTGTCGCCGCGGAACGTCAGCTGCGCTCCAGGCCAGGGCTGCTGGGCGCGAACGATGTCGTGGAGAGTCTTCGCCGGCAGCGTGATGTCCAGGAGAGCGTCCGCCTTGGTGAACATGCGTGCGTGCGTCGCGAGCGCGTCGTCCTGGGGCTGGGGCGTGAGGGTCTCGAGCTGGGCCAGCGTCTCGACGCACAGCTCGGCGGTGATCTGCGCCAGCCGCTCGGCCAGCTCGATGCTGGTCTCGTCAGGGTCGATGGGCGTCCGTGCCGTCAGCAGGACGTCGCCGGTGTCGAGGCCCGCGTCCATCTGCATCGTGCAGACCCCGGTCTCGGCGTCGCCCGAGCGGAGCGCCCACTGGATGGGTCCCGCGCCGCGCCAGCGAGGGAGCAGCGAGCCGTGCCCGTTGAGCGAGCCCAGGCGAGGCACGTCGAGGATGGCCTGCGGAAGGATCCGCCCGTACGCGACCACGACGGCGACATCGAGCTCGAGCGCGCCGTAGTTCGTCGGGAACGGGCCCGAGCGCACCCCGCGCGGCTGCCGGGTCTTGATGCCCAGCTCTCGGGCTCGCGCCACGGTGGGCGGGGACTGCAGCTTCTTGCCGCGGCCGCTGCGCTTGTCGGGCTGCGCGACGACCGTGACCACGTCGTGGCCGGCGGCGATCAGGGCATCGAGGGTGGGCACCGCGTAGGCCGGGGTGCCGAAGAACGCGACACGCACCTACCAGGCCGCCTCTTCTTCCTCGAGCCGCTGCTTGAACTTCTTCACCTTCTTCAGGTAGCGGGTCTTCTTCAGTCGGCTGACCCGGTCGAGCAGGGTGATGCCCTCGAGGTGGTCCATCTCGTGCTGCAGGATGACGCCCGGGTAGTCGGCGAGATCGAGCTCGTGCGTGCCGCCGTAGGGGTCGCGGTACTGGACCTTCACGTACTTGGGCCGCTCGAAGTACTCCCAGAACTCGGGCACCGAGAGGCAGCCCTCCTCCCATTTGAAGACCTCCTTGCTCTTGGACAGGAAGATCGGGTTGACCATCAGGGTCAGGGCCTCGCCCTTCTTGCGGCGGCCCTCGTCGTCGCGGTCCTCGGTCAGGTCCACGACGATGAGGCGGCGCAGGTCCCCGACCTGTGGACCCGCCAGGCCCACGCCGGGGGCGGCGTACATGGTCTCGGCCATGTCACGCAGGCGCCGCTCCAGGTCCGCGCCGAACTCGTCCTCGCGGACGGGTCGGGCCTTCTGGTGCAGCAGGGGGTTGGGCTCGAAGAGGATGGGGATGATCATGCGTCTGGACCGGGCAGGTCGCGCCTCTAACCGCGGATCACGACCGTTCGCTCGTAATAGCCACTGTCCAGCCGGACTTGCGCGACGTCCGCATCGACCCGGAGCTTGATGTCGACCCGTCCCGTGTCACCCGGGCGCCAGATGTGGCTCCAGGTCGTCCAGGTCCGGGTGGTGTCGACGGCCGGGCAGAACGTGACGTCCTCCCAGCCGCCGTCGAGCTTGATCTGCAGGTTCTCTGTGATCTCGGTGCCGCCCCACAGGATGCCGACGACCCGGTAGACGGTCTCGCCATCGAGCTCCCACCGCTCGACGCGGACGGGCATCGCCGAGACCTGCATCTGGGCGGCGGCGTAGTCCCGGGCCTTGCTGTGCTCGGCGGTCTGGTGCGTGCGGCTGGCGAACTCCTTCATCTGCGAGGTCGCGTTGGCGTCCGAGGCCACCTCGTCCAGGTCACTCACCCACTTCACGTCCGCGCAGCCGTACCAGCCGGGGATGAGGAGGCGGACCGGGGCCCCGTGGTCCTCGCTCAGGGGCTCGCCGTTCATGTGGGTGGCCAGGACCGCGTGCTCGAGCTGATCCCGCGAGAAGATCCAGCTGCAGCCCTCGGTCGAGTGGCCCGAGCCGCTGCCGCCGTGGTCGTCGAAGCCGGTCACCTGGATCCAGTCGGCGTCGAGGACATCGAGCACGGGCACCCCCGCCCAGCTGGCCGCGGAGATCAGGCCGAAGCTGCGGTTGCTGCCGTTGCCGCTGCACTCGATCAGCACGTGGCCGACGTCCTGGGAGTCGGGCAGCGAGGTCTCGACGCCGTTCACCTGCAGGGCGTGGTCGTCCAGGTCGTTCGGGGCGAACGTCCGGATGAAGAACCGGTCCTGCGGAATGGTCGGGTTGGGCTCGTCGTCCAGGGTCTCGAGGTCGATGGCGTAGCGGCCGTCCAGCCCGGACTCGAGGCGGGTCTCGCTCGGCAGGTCGCCGTCCTCGAACTCGATGAGCTCGACCAGCGTGCCGTCGGCGAGCGGATCGGGGCAGTCGGCGGGCTCGCCGGTGTCGCCCGAGTCGCTCTCGGAGTCGGGGCCGGAGTCCCTGGTCGGCGTGTCCACGCTCGGGCCCGTGCAGGCCCCGAGCAGCAGGGCGGCGGTCGCGGTCGAGATCAGATGGCGTCGGGTCGGCTTCATGGCGCAGCAGGATGCCCGGAACTCAGTCGAGTTCCCAGAACTCGCCATCGCGCCCGACGACCAGCGTCACGCCGGGGAGATCGCTGGCGCCGGCCAGCACGTCGAGGAGCGCGTCGCCGGCACCCGGGATCAGCTCGTTCGGGTCCACGCCGAAGAGCTCGACCGCCTCGATCCGGTCGCCGGCTTCGAGCCCGTCGGGAGCGTCGTCGCCGAGCCCGGTGACCCACAGACTCCCGTCGGCGCCGCGTCGGGTGGAGACGTCGCCCGGCGGACTGCGGACCAGGTCCAGCGCCAGCTCCTCATCCAGCACGCCGGACGCTCGATCGAGCGGATCGGTGGGCAGGAACACCTGGATCTCGCCCGGTGGGAGGCCCTGGATCGCGTACAGACCGTCCTCGTCCGACAGGCCCCGTCCTGCCGAGGTCGGGCGGCTTCCCTCGAGCGCCACCGCAGCCACCGTCACGCCCGCGACGGGCTCGCCGGTCTGGGCGTCCAGGATCTCGCCGTGGACCAGGGTCCCCTCGAGCAGGTCGATGTCGCGCGCTCGGGCGTCGAGCGGGCCGCTGGCCTCAGGATGCTTCCGAGCGGGACGTCGAGGCGGAGGATCCCGTCCTCATCGGTGTCCAGCCAGTGGCGGGAGTCCCAGTCGGGGTGGTCGACGATGAGCGTCGTCTCGCCGGCGGGCGCGCCTTGCGCGGTCACGACCCGGACGGTGACGGGGCCCTCGGCGATCTTCGGCGAGTCCAGCGTCGCCTCGGTCGGCGCGTGCGTCTCGAACTCGGGGGGCGCGGAGTCGGGTCGGAGCCACAGCGGGCTGCTGGCCAGGAGCCCCAGGACTCCCCCGACCACCGCAATGCCGAGTCGACGACGCCAACGTGCCACCGCGCCATCGTAGAGCCCTGGATAGGCTGCCGAGGTGCAGCTTCTGATGCTTCTCGCCTGCCAGGACTACGGCTACACGGTCCAGCAGCGCACCGATGTCTTCCAGCAGGACCCGCCCGACGCGGTCGACATCCTGCTGGTCGTCGACAACAGCTACTCGATGGCGCCCTACCAGGAGCGGCTGATCGAGAACTTCCAGGGGTTCATCTCGACCTTCGTCGAGGCCGATGTCGACTACCAGATCGCGGTGGTCAGCACGACGATCGGCGAGCCGGTCAGCCCCGGGTACTGGGCCGAGTGCACGGCCGAGGCCATCGCGGCGATGCCGGAAGACGGTGAGCTGTCGCGCCGCATCATCCTGGCGCCGGGGACACCGGACGCCGAGCGGCACTTCGCGGACATGGTCCGGGTCGGCATCTGCGGCAGTGGCGCCGAGATGGGGATGCACGCCAGCTACATGGCGCTGGGCGAGCGCATCGCCGACGGCACGAACACGGGGCTGTTGCGCGACGACGCCAAGCTGTCGGTCATCTACGTCTCGGATGAACAGGACGCCTCGCCCGAGCCGGTGTGGGTCTACCTGAACGAGCTGCGGAAGATGAAGGACCCCGCGCTGGGGCGCGACGCGGTGACCCTGTCTGCGCTCGTGGCGCTGAGCGACGACAACGACTGCCCGACCACGGTCTCGTCGGCTGTCGGTGGGACCCGCTACCTCGAGGCCGCCGAGCTGTCGGGCGGGGTGGTCGCCAACATCTGCGACGACGACTTCAGCGGCATCGTCGAGGAGCTCAGCCTGAACGCCAGTCGCCTTCGGAAGCGCTTCGTCCTGGCCCAGATGCCCGATGTGTCCTCGCTCGAGGTGACGGTCGGCGAGACCCTGCTCGAGTGTGGGGACGGCTGGCAGTTCGTGCTCGAGCCGGACGAGGACGGCGGGACGGGCATCCCGACCGTCCTGTTCGACGACCACCCCTCGAGCAACAGCACAATCCAGGTCTACTACCGGTACGGGAACGGCCAGGAGACACCATGTCCTTGATGCTCCTGCTGGCGTGTGGAGGCACCAGCGAGTGCTTCACCCATGCGGACTGTGACGAGAGCCAGGCCTGCCAGGGCGACGTGTTGGCGGGCGAGGCCGAGTGCGTCACGGTCGAGTGCCTCGACTCCAATGTCTGTGTGCATGGGGAGTTCTGTGACCCGGAGACGTACCGTTGCGAGGAGGGCTGCCAGCAGGCCTTGGACTGTCCGCTACAGTACGGGTGCGTGTCGGGTGAGTGCGTGCTGCAGGCGAGCTGCACGGACACGCAGCGAGACTGTGCGGCGGGCGAGTACTGCGAGGGCGGCGAGTGTGTTCGGGACTTCCTGGTCTGCGACAACTGTGGCCCGAGTTGCATCGCGCCCGACTACGACTGCATCCAGGCGTACTGCTATCCGTCATGCAGCGGTCAGGCCGACTGTCCGGCCGGGTTCACGTGCTGGCGGGAGACGTGCTTCAACGACTGTGATTGGTTGAACGAATACGGATACATGTAGTCAGGGCTACGCGAGGAGCCAGATCACGGGCAGTCCCAGGTGACCTCGTAGCTGGACACGAGCCCCTCGTCGTCGTGGGTCTCTCCTCCTGCGAGCAGCCCGCCATCCCACGTGAACGCCTGCGTGATCGATGTGTCGAACTCCAACTCGTCGACCGTGATCGAGACGACGCGGTCGTCCTCCCAGACCTGCGCCTCGGACCGGATGTGGTCCGGGCAGTACGTCTCCGCCCCGGTCCACCGCAGGCCGTCCATCGTGACCTCGGTCGAGCAGTCCGGCAGGGCGTCGTCGGTGACCGTGACCGTCCCCCGTCCCCAGTCCCAGGTCGTCGTCGAGTAGGTCTCGCCATCGCGTCCGCGGCTCTGGCCCGCCAGCTTCCAGGTGTTCTCGATCCAGGTGTTCTCGGACCAGACGACCTCGCCGCCCTCGAGCGGGATCTCGGTGCGGACCGGTCGGCGTTGGTCGTCGAGCGTCGTCGTGTACGTGATCACCACCGCGGCGTCATCGGTGAGCGTTCGCTCGGACAGGTGCCCGTTGTCGTCGTAGACGTCGTCGACGGTGGTGTCGTCGTCCTCGACCAGGTGGCTGGAGCAGCCCGTGAGGTCGTCGCGAGGCGTTCCGAGGTCGTCTTCGTTCTCGCCGGGGGAGCCGGCGCAGGCGAGCAGGAGGATCATGGGCAGTCCCAGGTGTAGGTCCGGTCGTCCCGGTAGCCGACCGCGTTCGTGTACACGTGGCTCGCAAGGCGGCGATCGGGGCCGTATACGTACTCGTATCGGGCACCGTTGCCTTCGTAGATCTGCTCTCTGGAAGCCATCCGTTCGCCTTCCCAGCTGTACCGCCAACCGCTCGTGTTCGCGTCGTTCCGGTCGCAGACGTCGCGCCGCTCGGCCAGCCGAAGGCCCTCGGTGAGGGTGAGCTGGATGGAGCAGGCGTCGTTGCGCCACATCTCAGCCGTCGTGTCGGTCGTCCACGTCCAGTCGCCGTCGGGGGAGGACAGCATGCGCCAGGTGTTGCCCTCGTAGGTCCAGGTGTACTCGTACTGTCCGTGCGCTGTCGTGCTGTCCAAGGAGACGGGCCGCGACAGGTCGTCGATGACCGTGACGTGGATCTCCTCCTCCCAGTCGAGGTAGCCCTGGTAGCCGAGGACGGTCAGGTAGCCTCGGGCGTCGTACGTGTACTCGACGTGCCCGGATCTGGAGCTGTCCGACTCCATGGAGCACGAGGCCAACAGCGGCCGCGGGTGGCCGTACTCGTCTTCGTTCTCGCCCGGTCCCCACAGCGACGCGCCGGTGTCGTCGACTCCGGCGGTGCACGCCAGGAGCCACATCATGCGAGCAGGTCCACAGCCCGGTGGGCCAGCCCGTAGATGGTCTCGCTCGGGTTCACCCCCAGCGAAGTCGGAAGCACCGAGCCGTCCACCACATACAGATTGTCGAACCCGACGACCTTGTGGTCCGGGGTCACCACACCCTGGGTGTCGTCGCTGTGCATGCGGCAGCCGCCCATCTGGTGGGCCGTGAAGATCGAGTGCTCGAGCGCGCCGTACGGAGCCTCCTCGAGCTTGGAGAGGTCGGCCTCGCTGCGGAGCTCGATCGGCTCGGGGTGCAGCGTCGCGCAGACCTCGGCGCCCGCGGCCAGATGGGCCTTCGCCATCGCGATGTGTGCGGCTCGCATCGCGTCCGCCAGGCCCTCGCTCACCGGGTAGTCGATGTTCGGCCGGCCATCGCCGCGCCGCGTGACGGTGCCGCCGGGCGCCTCGGGATGGAAGCCGT
This sequence comes from Pseudomonadota bacterium, assembly GCA_024228935.1. Lineage (GTDB taxonomy): Bacteria > Myxococcota_A > UBA796 > UBA796 > CAJQPC01 > JAAESX01. The sequence goes on along the minus strand of JAAESX010000047.1, from coordinate 98,477 downwards.
CCGCCAGGATTGAGAGGAAGCTCGAGATGTGCGGGAGCTGCGCCATGAACTGGTGCTGCTGGGCGCCGAAGCCCAGGAAGCCGGCGCTCGCGAGCATGGGCTGGAGCGGCGGGCACTCCATGAACCAGCCGGGGCCCTCGCGCTCGATGAACTCGTGGCTGCCGATGGACTGGGGCGCGCCCGTCCAGCCGGCGATGACCTGGGGGTAGATCCCGGTCACCGCGACGACCGGGTGCAGGAACGTGTGCTTGCCGACCAGGCCGTTGGGGTCGATGTCGCTGCCCAGCAGCAGGTTCGGCGAGTTGATGGCGCCGCCGGCCACGACGACCTTGTCGGCGGTGACGGTCACGGCGTGGCCGTTCGCCGTGGCGTGGACCCGGGTCGCCTTGCCGCCGCTGTGCTCGATGCGGTCGACCTGGGTGTCCGAGAACAGCCGCCCACCGGCGTGGAGCAGGTCCTGGATCGTGGTCACCAGCATCGCCTGCTTGGCGTCGTACGGGCAGCCCAGACCGCAGTAGCCGCTGTTGGCGCAGCCCTTCACGTTGCGGCGCAGGCGCGACCACTCCCAGCCCAGCGCTTCGCAGGCGGTCTTGAGTGTGGCGTTGTTGGCGTTCTCGACCGGCCACTCGGAGATGTTCAGTCGCTGCTCGACGGCGTCGAAGTGGCTGTCCAGGTCCAGGTCGAGCCCGAACTCCGCCTTCCAGAACGCGCGCACGCGGTCGGGGGTCCGAAAGCATGTCGTCCAGTTCACCGTCGTGCTGCCGCCGACGCTGCGGCCTTGCAGGACGGCGATGGCTGCGTCCGCCGTCGCTCGAGCGAACCGGTCCTGGTAGAGCACCGGGTAGGCCTCGCCTTCGCTCTGGCTGAAGTCCTTGCGGGTCACGTAGGGCCCGGCCTCGAGCACCACGACACCGACCCCGCGCGCGGCGAGTCCGGCGGCCAGGACGCTGCCGCCCGCGCCGCTCCCGATGATGCAGACCTGGGTCGAGACGGCGGTGGCCTCGGTGACGGTGTTCCCCTGGATCAGGCTCACAGCCACTCCTCCCCGATGCTGGTGGGCAGCGAGCTGACGTCCGGCGGGCCGGGGTAGCCGACGCTCTCCCAGAGCTCCTGATTGGACCAGTACGTGGCCGTGCAGAGCCCGGTGAGCGCCTTGTAGACCGTCCGGCGCGTGGCCAGGCTGGACTCGGCCCACTCGGCCCAGACGATCTCCTGCACGTCGGGCGGGTGCTCGGTGAAGGCCTTGAGGCGTCCGCCGAAGAGCAGTCCCGCGACGGCGTTCTCGACCAGCATCAGGGCCTGGCCGATCTCGGAAGCGATGCCGGGATGGAGCGTCGCGAGGACGGCGTCGATGGCCTCGGCGACGCCCAACTCGCTGGCCGGAGGGAAGCCGTCGCCGCCGGGATTCACGCGCTCGGCGATGGCTGCGAGCGTCGAGAACTGCTTGTCGGACAGCACCTTGAGAGGCGTCGACGGGGTCTTCGCGATGCCGCATGTCGAGCCGACCACGCCGAGGGTCAGCAGCACGGTGCCGCCCAGTCCGAGTCCCAAGAGGGTGCGCCGTTTGAGGTCCATCCCCGAAACCTAACGTCGGAGGCCCCATCACGTTCAACGCCCCCTGATCCGTGTCCAGGGGGGGGGAGGCAGGACGAATGAACATCCTCATCGTGGATCATCCCTACGACGTGCCGTTGATGGTCGAGCTGTGTCGGAGGGCCGGGCAGGACGCCTCGACCCGACATCGGCTGGCCGAGACGGACGTCGTGTTCGTGGGGCATCGACACGCCGGTCCAGCGGGCTGGACCGGCCCGGTCGTGCACTTGGCGTGCTCGTGTCACGGCGCGAGCGGGCTGTCGCTCGACATCAAGACCTGTACGCCCGGTGACATTCAAGAGCTGGCTCGCTGTCTGGCGCCTGCGTTCGTGTCTCAACAGGCCGCCGCCTGATCCGAACGGAAGGGTGGAGGCGTTCATGAAGCACGTCGCGATCCTCGGCCACGACTACGACCTGACCCGCCTGACGCAGGCGAGCCGCGCCGCCGGACACCAGCGCGCCTGGGACCTGGCGCACGCCGACGTCATCTTCCTGGGCCACGCCGCGGGCCTGACCCGCACGCTCCTTCGAGACCGGGGTTTCGACGGACCGATCGTGCTGCTGGGCTGCTCGTGCACACCCGTCCCGCGAGTCCCCCAGGGGCTGGCGGCGGACATCGCGGGGATTCTCTGGGACGTCGAGGTCGGTCTGGCCGCCTGATACGTTGGCGCGGTGAGCGCACTCCCCGAGCTCGTCCTCGTCGGCGCCGGACACAGCCACGTCCAGGTCCTTCGCATGCAGCGGAGCGAGCCCCTGCCTGCCCGGATCACGCTCGTGGTGGATCGGCCCGAGGCCGTCTACAGCGGCATGGTCCCCGGGGTCGTCGCCGGGCAGTACCACCGGGACGAGGCCGTCATCGACGCTCGTCCGCTGGCCCGAAGCGCTGGCGTCGAGGTCGTGCACGCACGCTGTGTCGGCATCGACGCCGAGCGAAAGCAGGTCCTGGTCGAGGGGCGGCCGCCGCTCGCGTACGAGGTCTGCTCGCTGAACGTCGGGAGCACGGTCGCCGGGACCGAGCTGCCGGGGGTCCGCGAGCACGCCGTCCCCGCCCGACCCATCGGGCGCTTCATCGATCGGGTCGAGCGGCTGGTGGCATTGGGCGCCGAGCACGTCGTCGTGGTCGGCGCGGGAGCTGGCGGCGTCGAGCTGGCGTTCTGTCTCCAGGTCCGCATGGGGTGCCGGGTCACGCTGATCGGCAAGCTGCTGTCTGCCCGTCCGCGGCTCGCCGAGCGGGTCCGAGCCGAGGCCGTCGACCGCGGCATCACCCTGGAGGCGGGCCGGGTCAGCGAGGTCCGCTCGGAAGGGGTGGTGCTCGACGGGGAGTTCCTGGCCTGCGACGCCACGGTCTGGGTCGCGGGTGCGGCCGGGCCGGGCATCTTCGAAGGGCTGGCGTGCGATCCGCGCGGCTTCGTGCTGGCCGACGACACGCTGCAGGTCGCGCCAGGGCTCTTCGCCGCCGGGGACTGCGTGCACCTGCGCGACCACGACCTGCCCAAGGCCGGTGTCTACGCCGTCCGCCAGGGACCCGCGCTGAGGAACAACCTGCGCCGCGCGTTGACCGGTCAGGCGCTCGTGCCGTACGAGCCGCAGGCCACGGTCCTGACGCTGCTGAACCTGGGCGACGGCACCGCGCTGGGCGCCAAGTGGGGCCAGGACATCGCGGGCGCGTGGGTCTGGAGGCTGAAGGACCGCATCGATCGGGTGTTCATGGGCCGGTTCCAGGTCCTCGATGCGAGTGGGGCCGCGCGCGACCTCTTTCTCGAGGGCATGCCGCCGATGGCCGAGGTCGAGATGGTCTGTGGAGGCTGCGCCGCGAAGGTCGGGGAGACCGACCTGTCCCGCGCGCTCGCCCGGCTCCCGAGGCGAGACGACTCCGACGTCGTGATGGGCCTCGAGGCCGCCGACGACGCCGCAGCCCTGCAGCGGCCCGGCGAGGTGATGGTCCAGTCGGTCGACGTCTTCCCGGCGTTCACGGACGACGCCTTCCTGGTCGGCCAGGTCGCGGCGGTGAACGCGCTCTCGGACCTGTGGGCGAGCGGGGTCCGCCCCCGAGCGGCTCTGGCCATCGTCTCGGTGCCCGAGGATCGGCCGCACGAGGAGCTGTTGTTCCAGGTGCTCTCCGGCGTCCGCGAGCACCTCGATCGCGAGGGCTGCACCTTGCTCGGCGGGCACACGACGGTCGGCGAGAAGCTGACGGTCGGCCTGTCCGTGACGGGGTTCGCGCCCTCGCCCGACGCCTTGTGGAGGAACGGCTCGGTGCAGCTCGGCGACGCGCTGGTGCTGTCCCGGGCGCTCGGCACCGGGGTGCTGTGGCACGCCGACATGGCGGGTCGGGCGCGAGGGCCTTGGATGGACGCCTCGATCCGCCGGATGATCCGGGGAAACGGTCCGGCGTCGCGCGGCTTGTCGGGGCTCGACGTCTCCGCGGTCACGGACGTCACGGGCTTCGGGCTGGCCGGGCACCTGGGCGAGATGCTGAAGGCCGAGGGCGTCTCGGCGCGGATCGATGTCGCCGCCCTGCCCGTCCTGCCCGGCGTCGCCGAGCTGCTCGCCGCCGGGGAGCGCTCGACGTTCCACGAGCAGAACCGCGCCATCGTCCGGGCGGTCGAGGTGGTGGGCAAGGCCGGCTGGCACCCCCACTTCGAGGCCCTGTTCGACCCCCAGACCGCCGGCGGCTTGCTGGTCGCCACCAAGGACCCGGGGGCGGTGATCGAGGCCCTCGTGGCGGCGGGAGACACGGACGCGGTCGTCATCGGCCACGCGACGGCGGTGGAGGTCGGCCTGTTCGTCGTTCGGTGATGCGCTAGGGGCGAACTCACACGGTGGTGCCCGCCTGTCGCTGCTGCTACGCGGTGCCCGCATCCCACGAGGCCGCACATGTCCACCGTCGCCCAGACCGCCATCGATCGACTCGACTCCCTCGCCAAGCCACTGGGAAGCCTGGGCCGACTCGAAGACCTGGCCGTGCGTCTGGCCGCGGCTTGCATCCCCCTGGCCCGGCCGGCTTGCAGCGTCATGTCCGAAATGGCGACGCTGGCCGAGGTGCTCGAGGGCGCCGCGCCCTGAGCTGGAAGTCGACGCGCGGCCTGTCGCGCCCGACCGGTTACAACGGTGACTCGATCCTTGACGTGCACATGCAACAGGTGTCCCTCGACCGAGGGATGAAACGGGAAGTCGGTTCAATACCGACGCGGCCCCCGCCACTGTGACCGGGTACGCCCACCGCGATGAACCACTCCTGAGATGTCAGGGGGAAGGTGCGGGATGGGCGGTTGATCCGGGAGCCAGGAGACCGGCCTGTTGCGCACACGAACACCGCGCTTCGGGGTTGAAGCGCTTTGCCTCCCATGCACCTCATGTCGCTTCTCTGCACCCTCCTCTTCGGCTCTTCGGCGTTCGCCGACGACGAAGGGCTGACCGTGGTCGTCGAGGACCAGCGCGCCGACGCGCCGGATCCCAACGCGACGTCGTCCAGCGTCACGGTCCTGCCGATCGACGAGACCGTCTCCGCCAGCACGGACCTGGCGGCGCTCGTCGAGTCGGCCACGGGCACGACGGTCACGCGGCTGGGCGGCCTGGGCGACTACACGAGCGTCAGCATCCGTGGGAGCACGGCGCGCCAGGTCCAGGTGCACATCGATGGCGTGCCGCTGAACCCGGACGGGATCGGCGCGGTGAACCTGTCGGAGCTCCCGCTGGGGGCGTTCGAGCACGTCGAGGTCTGGCGGGGCAACGCCCCGGCCTCGTTCGGCGCCCTTCCCATCGGCGGCGTCGTCAACCTGGTCACGGGCGAGCAGGACCACGGCCGGATGCGGATCGACGGTGGCTCGCTCGAGACCGTCCGGCTCGGGGCCAGCGCCTCGGCCCCGGTGCTGCCGGGCGTGGACGCGCTCTTCATCGCGGACGCGTTCCACACCGACGGTGCCTTCGAGTACTTCGACGACAACGGCACGGTCTTCCAGCTGTTCGACGACCAGCACCGCTCGCGCCTGAACAACGACACCCAGCAGGCGAGCTTCACGTCGCGCCTGCGGGCCGACCTGGGGCGCGGCTCGATCCAGGTGCTCGAGACCACGCTCCTGCGCGAGGAGGGCCTCCCGGGTCACATCCAGGCGCGGAACGAGGCCGCTCGGCTGGACACGCGGCGGCACCTGGCGAGCGTGCAGCTGGACCAGTCCCTGGCGCCGGTCCAGGTCCAGGCGCGGGCCCGGGTCCTGCGCCGGTACAGCAAGTACGAGGACCGCACGGTCGGGCTCGACCGCGACCAGCACGCCGCCGACGGGGCCCTCGACAGCCTCGGTCTGCTCGCCTCGGCGCACGTCGTTCGGCCGCATCTGGTCCCCGGGCTCACGGTCTCCGGACGGCGGGATCGGTACCAGGGGCGGGATCTCCTGAGCGACACCACCTCGGCGCGAGCCACGCGGGCGCATCTGGACGGGGCGCTCCACGCGGACGTCGTGTTGTGGGGCGAGCGGGTCACCGTGACGCCGGTCCTGGCGGGCCTCTGGCTCCAGGACGCCCAGTCCGGCAAGACCATCACGCGCCTCGAGCCCACCCCGCGGCTGGGACTGCTGGTTCGTCCGCACGAGCTGGTCACGCTGAAGGCGAACGTCGGCCGGTACCTGCGTCCGCCGGACTTCGACGAGCTGTTCGGCGACAGCGGCGCCATCCACGGCAACGACGAGCTGCTGCCCGAGGAGGGGCTCCACGTCGACGTGTCGGGCCGCGTCCGGACGCCGACCTCATCGCTGGGCTCGGTGACCCTGGACGTCGGGCACTTCTGGATGGTCAGCGAGAATCGCATCGTGCTGGTCCAGAACAGCCAGCGCACGAGCGTGCCGACGAACCTGGGTGAGACCTGGGTCCAGGGGCTCGAGGCCGCGCTCACGATCGACGCCCTGGGCTGGGTCGACAGCGCGACCACGCTGACCCGCACGCTGTCCGTGAACCTGGATGAGCGAGACGCCTACTGGCAGAACCAGCTGCCGCGCATCCCGCTCTGGGAGGTCTCCCAGCGCACCAGCGTCCACTGGGACGAGCGCGTCCGTCTTGGTCACGGCTGGAGCTACACCGACGGCAACTACTGGGACGCGACCAACTGGTACGAGTCCCCGCCGAGAAACCTGCACAGCGTTTTCCTGCGCGCCCAGCCGACCCCGGCGTGGCCGTCGCTCGAAGCCAGCGTGCTCAACCTCTTCGATCGCCAGGTCGAGGTCGTGCCGCGCAACCGGCTCGACCCCGATGACACCGGCCGAACCGTTCAACCCGTGACCGACTTCGTCGGCTACCCCCTCCCCGGGCGCACACTCCTCGTGTCGCTGTCCTGGGAGGTCTGAGATCCCCAAGGAGAGAGACCGTGACCACCCTTCTCATGCTGCTGATGGGCTGCCCGCCCAGTGACGTCGTCGACGACTCGGGCCACGAGCACAGCGACGCCGACACCGACGCCGACTCGGACACCGACACCGACACCGACACCGATGCGGACACCGACTCGGACGCGGACACCGACTCGCAGACCACGGCCATCATGACCACGACCGACTTCTCGGTCGGAGCGCTCGTGACCGCGGACCTGGAGACCAACGCGCTCACCGAGCTCACCGACATCCCCTCGGACGCCGCCGTCGTCGTCGAAGAGGGCACCGTCTACCTGCTCGGCCGCTACGGCTACGACTGGGTCCGCGCCTACACGCCCGGCAGCTTCGACACGCCGGACCTGGAGTTCAGCGTCGGCGAGAACAACAACCCGTACGACGTCGAGCTGTGCAACGGGAGCCTGTTCGTGGCGCTCTACGGCACCGACTACCTGGGTGTCTACGACCCGACGACCGGCAACCTGACCGGCACGGTAGACCTGTCGCAGTTCAACGACAGCGACTCGGTGGGGCCCGAGCCGTCGAGCCTCGTCGAGGCCAATGGCTCGCTGTTCGTCGGCATGAACCGCCTGAACCGGGACGGCTACTGGGTCGGCGAGGGCGGCAAGATCGCCCAGATCGACTGCGACCTGATGGAGGTCACCGACAGCTGGGACGCCGGCGGCAACACCCAGATCTTCGACAACGACGGCTACACCGTGCTCGCCACGCACGAGGCGTACGGGGACATCCCCGCGGGCATGTCGGCGCTGGACCCGGCGACCGGTACATTCGAGACCGTGTTCAGCGAGGAGGGCGTGGTGCCCACCGGCATCGTCGTCTCCGAGGCGAACGCATTGCTCACCATCCGCGACGACGACTTCAACTACGGCATCGCGTGCGTGGACTTCGCGACCCAGGACGTCGACATCACCATGACGGACTGGTTCATCGGGACGAGCCGCATCAACGACCGGGGCGAGGTCTACATCGCCGCGGGCGCGCACTGGGCGAACGAAGCCGAGCAGGTCGGCGCGGCGGTCTTCGACATCGCGACCTGTACGCAGACCGCGATGATCGAGCCGACCCTGCCCGTCGGCAGCGTGGCGTTCTACTAGTGCTCCTGCTCCTCGTCGCCTGCGCGGATCCCCCGGATCCCTGCGACCCCATGTGCGCTGAAGCGGCCGCCCTCTATGGTGACTGCCTGGCGGACTGGGGCGTGGGGTGGGATGCCGCGGGCTACGAGGACGCCTCGGACTACGAGGGTCGCTGCACCACCTGGGCCTGGGAGGCTCGGGTGCTCGAGGAGGACGCCGTGGAGCGAGGACAGGCCGAGCTCGGCGACGTCGATGCGGTCTGTGACGAGCGCCTCGAGGCGTTGTCGGTCGAGGACGCTTCGTGTGACGTCGTGACCTCGATGGAGTGGACGGTCCCATGGGAATGATCTGGTTCGTCATGAGCTGCTCCGGCGAGCCCGAGCCGGCCGTCGAGCCGCCGATCTTCCTCCGCGACGCGGTCTACGAGGACGGCCAGGTCGTCCCGCTGGAGTGGCAGCCTGGCGACCTCCGGAATGGGGCCGTCGCGCCCCAGAGGGCCGAGTGCATCCCGCTGTTCTCGGTCGAGCTGGGCGACGTCTCCACGCTCGTCGCGATGGACGCCCCCCATCCGGACACCGCGATGGCGTTCTCGCCCGAGGGTCGTCGTCTGGTCATCGGTGGCTTCCACGGCGAGCTCAAGGTGGTGGACGCGTGGACGGGCGACGTCCTGTTCGAGAAGAAGCTCGCCGAGACGATGATCAAGTTCGTCGGCTGGAGCCCCGACGGGAACATGCTGTACGCGGCTGAGCAGTCCCCCGACGGCAACTTCTACGCCTTCGACAGCCAGGGCACGAACCGCTGGACCCTGAGGATGGCGGACCACGTCGAGACCTCGACGCCGGACGCCGACAACCTGTACGGCGTGTACGACCTGCCCGCGGCCTTCGGCTTCAGCGTGCTGGACGACGGACGCATCCTGGTCTCCGCGGCCCACGGCTGGAACACGGACGAGGGCCGGAAGAACCGCTCGAAGATGCTGCTGGTGTCGACCCGGGGCGAGGTGCTCGCCAGCTACCCGGCCGAGGGCGCCGCCGACGCGATCTTCAAGCACCCGCGGACGGATGGACAGCACGTGGTCGTGAGCGTCACGCGCAGCGCGGCGGGCCCGGCTCCCGCCGATCTGCCCATCGGCGGCATCGCCGTGCTGGACCTGGACTCGCTGGCCCAGGTGGGGAGCGTCTCGCTGCCGATCCTGGAGCCCTGGTACACCAAGGCCTTCGTCTGGGAGGCGCTGGACGTCCGCGGGGACGAGCTGGTCGTGGGCTTCGGCGATGGCCGTGTCCTGCTCGCCGATCTGACCGGTCAGGTGACCTCCCGGATCGACCTGGGCACCCCCATCCTCTCGGGCGAGGTCCCGATCGCCGCGAGCGTCGGGTACGCCGCGTTCGCCTCGGGCCACCTGGTCACGCAGACCTCGCGCACGGCCATTCCGTGGGGCGCCGCCTCGCCCGAGCTGCGCCCTCCGAGCAGCCACCCGAACGAGAACGGCGTGTGGGTCTACTCGGGCGACGAGGTGGCTTGGAGTTGGGCCGGCGAGCACGAGCTGACGGGCTTCGACATCCTGGGCGACACGCTGGTGGTCGGGGCTGGGAGCCGAGCGACGGACGAGCGGCGCGACCTGTACGGGGCCCTGGTGTTCGACCTGGCCGGAGAGGGCTCGGGCGAGGACCGGCTGCGCGCGGTGTGTCCGACCGAGGGCCCGGCGTTCTTCCGTCAGGACCAGACCGCCGACGGTCGCATCGCGCTGACCGAGTTCCCGTTCCGTTCGGGCGAGGGGCAGCAGTCCGGTGCGTACCGCGTGACGGTGATGCGCTGAGGTGTTCGCTCTCCTGCTGGCTTGCGCCCAGGAGGCGACGCCCCCGGTCCTGAGCGTCGACGCGTTCGGCGTGCGGGTCGAGGGCGAGGTCCAGCACGTCCAGGTCCTGGACCCGGACGGGGTTCCGATGGTCTCCCAGCGGGCGCCGGTCCCGGTGCCCGAGATGCGGGTGTTGGTCCCGTTCGCGCAGGGCGGCGAGCACACGGTCGTGGCTGACGGACACGAGCTGTCGTTCGTGCTGCCGGACGAACTCCCCCGGTCGTTCGTCGAGATCGAGGCGCCCGTCGGCCAGGGGCGCGTGCCGGTGGTCGGGGGCAAGACCATCACGGTGTCGAGCTTCGGCGAGACGCCCCACGTCGGCGTCCTGGTCCGATCGTTCGAGGCCCGGACCGTGACGATCCAGGCGGGTGGAGTCGCGGCGTACCTCCCGTCCCGCGCTGGCGAACGCGTGATGCACGTGGTGCCCGTCACCGAGCCCGTCGAAGTGACGGTCGACGACGTGACGGTCACCCTGGTCCCCCAGGAGCGCAGCCTCGAAGAAGCCAGGCAGGAGCTGACCGTTCGCGAGGTCGTCTTCCCGGCCGAGCCCGGTGGCTGGTCGGATCTGGCTCGCGCCCAGGACCGCGTCACCCTGCCGAGCGCGTGGTGGGCGCGGGTGCTCGACGGGCTGGGGCTGGGGTACCGAGCGCGCGACGCCTTCGCTCCGTGGGCCTGGCAGGGCGTCGTGCTGGAGAACGCGGGAAACCAACCGGTCGACCTGGTGGTGACCCAGCGCATCCTGCACGAGGACGCTCCGGACCCCGCATTCGCCCCCCGGATGAGGGCCGGGGACGACGGCACCGGCCAGGTCCGGGCGCTCATCCGGGTGCCCGCCAACGGCGAGGCCCGCGCCTCGCTTCCCGTGTTCGTGAACGAGGACCTGTTGGGGCTGACCGAAGCCCGCGAGCGCCAGTGGACCGCCGAGCTGACCCTGACGCCTCTGGGCTCGGCCGAGCCGCTGCGGGTGGATCGCCGGCCGCTGTACGCGTCTCGGGGGAGCACCATCGCCAGCGTCGGGCTCATCGCGGCCATCCTGGCGGCGTTCCTGGGCACCGGACTGCTGGTCGTCCGCGGACGTCGCTGGCTGACCGAGCGCGCCACCAGCGAGCTGATGACCATCGCCCTGTTCGGCGCGATGACCTTCCTGGTCGGGGTCGCGGGTCGTCTGCTGGGCAGCGGCGTGAGCGCGCTGCTGGGGCCGTTCAGCTCGTTCCTCACCGGGGTGGTCGACGACGCGCTTCGCTATGCGCTGTTCGCCACGCTGCTCGTCCTCATTCCAAGGAAGGGGGTGGGCGCCTTGGCGGTGCTGGTCGGCTGGCTGCTGAACGGGCTGGCGCTGGGCTCGTTCTCGATCACCGACATGCTGTTCGTCGGGGGCCGCATCTTCTGGCTCGAGTCGTTCCTCTGGCTGGCCGGGATCACCCGAGCGACGGGCTGGCTGGATGAGTCCGGGTTTCGTCGCTGGCTGCGGCTCTCGGTCGCGTTCGGCTTGTCCTCGGCGCTCACCAACGCGACCGGGCTGGTGCTCCACGTCACGCTTTACCGGCTGTTCCTGGCCGACTGGTACGTGGCCGGGATCATCGGCGGACCCGGGTTCCTCTACATCGTCGGCGCCTGCGCGCTGGCGGTCCCGTTCTCCGACTCGCTGCGACGGATCCAGCGATGATCTCGCTCTCTGGACTGGGCTACCGCTACCCGGCGGGGACGGCGGTCTCGGGCGTGGACCTGCAGGTCCGGCCCGGCGAGATGGTGCTGCTCACCGGGCCCACCGGGTGCGGGAAGAGCACGGTCCTGCGGCTGGCGGCGGGGCTGCTGCAGCGCCACGGGCACGGCGTCGTGACGGGGACCGCGCGTATCGGCGGGCGCGATCCGGGCGCGATGACCCCGGCCGAGCGGGTCCAGGCGGTCGGGTTCGTGGGCCAGGAGCCCGCCGATCAGCTGGTCGCTGGCACGCTGGGCGACGAGCTGGCCTTCGGGATGGAGTCCGTGGCGACCTCGGTCGCCGAGATGGAGGCCCGGCTGCCGCAGCTGATGGCGCTCGTCGGGCTCGACCTGGCGCTGGACCGGTCGACGCTGGCGCTGTCCGGCGGGCAGACCCAGCGGCTCATCGTCGGGGCGTCGCTCGCGGCGGGGGCGCAGGCGCTGTTGCTGGACGAGCCCATCGCCCAGCTCGATCCGGCGGGGGCCGTGGCGCTGCTGGAGCGGCTTCGGGCGCTCGCGGATGGCGGCGTGGCCATCCTGGTCGTCGAGCACCGCGTGGCCACGGTCGAGCCGTTCTGCGACCGGGTCGTCCGGCTGCCCGGGGCCGAGGTGGACCTGGGGTCCTGGACGGGCTGGGAGGCCGAGCTCGGCGACACGCTGTTCTCGCTCACGGGGCTGCGGCATCGGTACCCGGGCGCCGACGACGACGCGCTTCGTGGAGTCGACCTGATGCTCCAGCGGGGGGAGCGGCTGGCCCTGGTCGGGCCGAATGGCTCGGGCAAGAGCACGCTGCTCGGACGGATTCGGGCCGAGGTCGCCTGCCAGAGCGTCCCCCAGGACCCCGACCTGGCGCTGTTCTGCGAGACGGTCCGCCAGGAGCTGGCCATCGGTCCGGATGAGCTGGGGCTGGGTGCGGGTCACGCCGAGCGGGCCGCCGAGGCTCTGTCGCTGACGGACCTCCTCGACCGCCCGCCCCAGGCCCTGTCCCGAGGTCAGCGCATGCGCTGTGCTGTGGCCGCCTCGCTGGCGTGCGCGCCCGATGTCCTGCTCCTCGACGAGCCCACCAGCGGTCAGGACGCCGACCAGGTCGAGCGCATGATGCGGGCACTCTCGGTCGAGCTCGCCGACGCCGGCCTGGTGTTCGCCACCCACGACCTCGGGCTGGTCGAGCGGCACGCCACTCGGGTCGTCGAGCTGCGCGACGGACGGCTGGCCTGATGGAGCCCCGCGCTCGCCTCGTCCTGCTCCTGTGCGCGTCGCTGGTGGCGATCTGCCTGGAGTCGCCGGTGTCGCTGGCCGTGCTCACCGCGGCCTGCGCGCTGCCGCTCCTGGCTCTGCGGCTGACCGGGGTGTGGTGGCGGCGCGGCGTGTTCGTCGTGATCGCCATCGTCTGGTCGACGGTGCTCTCCCAGGGCCTGTTCTACGCGGAACAGCCTCGCGTCGCGCTCGTCTCACTCGGTCCGCTCACCCTCTGGCGCGAAGGCGTCGAGTGGGGCCTCGTGCAGTCGCTGCGGTTCGTGGCGCTGGCTCTGGCCGGCATCGCGCTGTCGGTCTCGACGTCCCCGGATCGGATGTTCGCGGCGCTGGTGAGGTTCCGGGTCCCGTTCGGCCTGGCGCTGATGACTGCCGCTGCGCTGCGCTTCCTCCCCCGCATCGGCGAGGAGGTCCTGCTCGTCCGTCAGGCCCGTGCCGCTCGTGGACGGCCGGTGTGGAAACGGTCGCCCTGGGCCTGGCTCCTGCTCGAGGTGTCGCTGCTGAGGCCCGTCGTCGCGCGGTCCTGGCGACGGGCCCAGGTCCTGGCCGAGTCCCTGGACGCCCGCGGCTTCGACCCGGTGGCGCCGAGAACGGTGAGGCGTCCACTGGTCTTCCGGGGCCTGGACTTTGGCGTGATGGCGGCGGCGATGACGGTGACGCTGGCTGTGCTCGGCGCTCGCGTGGCCTACCTGCTGTACGTCTCGGAGACGGTGTACGTCCAGGCGCTGCGGCCGCTGTACGGGTTCGTCCGCGCCTGGCTGTGAGTCAGTCCAGCGCCTCGACCTCGAGACCGACGGCGTACAGCCCGTCGCCGCCCTGCTTCACGAACGGCCCGCAGCCCGCGTGCCTCCTCGCCTCGTCCCGGTACAGCGCCAGACCGCCGACCCAGTCCTCACCGATCGCGTCGCCGTCGTAGACCGTCAGCACCATGCGGTCGTCCTCGCCCGAGTAGTCGGCCGGGACCCACAGATCCTCGGGCCAGACCTCCAGGCTGTTCCAGTCCAGGCGTCCGGTCGTGCCGTGCTCGGCGATCTCCTCCTCGCTCCAGACGTGCCAGGCCCAGACGTGCAGCTCGGGCTCGACGAACCGGTCCATCAGGTACGGCGCATACGTGTCGGTCGCGACCAGGACCTCCTCGGTCACGGCCGCCATCTCGGCCAGGGCGATGGTCTCCTGGCTGGGGAAGACCTGGGCGATGATCCCGAGCACCTCGGCCAGCTCGCTGCTGGCCTGGACCCAGTCGTTCGGCACGTCGCCGTCCCAGTCCCAGGTCTCGTACGCCTCGCTGGTCCACCAGTTGATGCTCGGGTCGAGCGGGCTGGCCTGGACCCAGTGGACCTGGACGTCGAACGACTCGCTGTCGGGGGCTCCCGGGCAGCGCTCGGGCTCCTGAGGAGCGAGGCAGGCGATGAGCATGGCCGCGAGCATGGGGTGACCCTACCCTGAGGCCGCGAAGACACCGCCGGGATGTGGGCGCCCGGTAGATTGCCGGCGTGTTCTTCCTTCTCGCCTGCGTTGCGCCCGACGAGCCGGTCGTGGACCCTATCGTCGAGGTCACGGTCGAGACGGGTCGCTAGTCCCAGCCCTTCGACACCGACTCGGCCCCTCCGGTCGACAGCGATCCGATCGACTGTGGCGGCGTCCACGAGAACGGAGTGTCGGTCAGCTCGGCCGTCGAACTCGAGGCGCTCCAGGGCATTGTCCAGATCAACGGGGGGCTGACGCTGAGGGACATCGAAGACGCAGGCAATCTGTGGCATCTGAGCTGCTTGGAGACGGTCGGCGAGAACCTGGTCATCGAGCACGACGAGCTGCGGGACGTCGACGAGCTCGCCGACCTGGTCTCGGTCGGGACCAACCTGACCGTCTCGGACAACGACCAGCAGGTGCGGCTGGAGATGGCTGCGCTCCAGTCCATCGGCGGGGATCTGCGTGTCGACCGCAGCCCGGCCATGGAACAGATCCTGTTCGGGGCTCTCCAGGTGGCCGACGACGTGGACATCGACGTCGACGCCCTGGAGCTGGACCTGACGCAGCTCGACGACGCCCGGGTCGACGTCCGGAACGTCCAGATCGAGGACCTGTCCGCCTTCGCGTCGCTGCACACCGGCAACCTCTACATCGACGGGCCGGCCCTGACATCGCTGGCGGGGCTCCCGGACGGCGGCACGTACTCGACGGTGTACGTGGGGTACGCGCCACACATCACGTCGCTCTAGACGTTGGCGTCGTTCTCGGTCGAGGACGGCCTCGCGTTCGTCGCGCTCGGGAACGAGGACCTGGATGGGCTCGACGTCCAGGTCGGAAACGCCCTCTCGCTCTACGAGAACGAACAGCTCACGAGCCTCGACGGCGTCGGGGTCACGGCGCCGACGAGCGTCTACATCTCCGGCGCGCCGAACCTGGCGTCCGTCGAGGCGCTGTCCGAGCTCTCGACGCTGACCTCGCTGTGACTCCACCACACGGGGCTCACCTCGCTTGTCGGTGTCGACGGCATGGACGCCGTCCACAGCCTGGATCTGGAGGACAACGGGCCGCTCGAGCTCGACGCCTCCGAGCTCGTGACGGTGACCGGGGACCTGACCCTGGACGGCGTGGACCTCTGGCCGATCCTGTCTTCGCTGGAGTCCGTCGACGAGGTCACGATCTCGAGCTCCGAGATCACCGAGATCACGCTGCCGTCGCTGACCCAGGTCACCGAACTCTCGATGGGCAGCTCGGAGTTCGTGGAGTCGGTGGATCTGGGGGCGCTGACGACGGCGGACGTGGTGTACGTCTCGGTCGGCGGGTCCCACCTGGACCTGGGGAGCCTGTCGAGCGTCGACACGGTCGACATCGGGATGACCGACCTGACCGACCTGGACCTGGGCTCGCTGAAGCGCACCAAGGACCTGGATCTGACGGGCTGCGCCAGTCTCGAGGACCTGTCCGGCCTGGCGATCGAGCGGGTGGACGACCTGGCGCTGCAGGGCCTGAAGGCGCTGACCTCGCTCACGGGCCTCGAGGCGCTGACGGAGACCTCCGACCGGTTCTACCTGCGCGGCCTGGACAGCCTGCAGGACTTCGAGGGCATGGGGGACACGGCCATCGGGGGTGACCTCGAGGCCTACCAGAACGAGGGCTTCATCGACCTCGACGGCCTGGAGGGCGTGAGCGTCGCCGGCGAGGCCTGCTTCGTCTCGAACACCAACCTGGAGCGGGTGGACGGGCTGTCCGGGGTCGTCGATATCGGTGAGCTGAACCTGTCGAGCAACGACGCGCTGGCGGAGATCGCGCTCTCGAGCCTGACCACCGTGACCAACGACGTCATGATCTACAACAACGCCGTGTTGACCGACATCGGCGGGCTGTCCGGGCTCACCAGCGTCGGTCGGAACTTGAAGATCAAGGACAACCCGGAGCTGTCGACGACGGACGCCGAGGCGCTTCGCGACAGCATCGGGACCGCGAACATCGGCGGGACCATCACGATCTCGGGGAACGGCAGTTAGGACTTCCGGGTTCATGCGCCCCCGGAGACATCGATGTTCTTGTTCCTGACCACGCTGGCGACCGCCGGCGAGCCCGTCGACCAGGCCGCCTACAAGAAGGAATACGGCACCCGCACGCCGGCTCCCGCCCAGACCGCCGCGCTGAACCGCTGCCTCGCCGCCTGGGGCGACCACCCGTTCGGTGACGACATCAGCAGCACCGAGGTTCGCATCGTGCCGGCGACGGTGCGCGTCATGGGCTTCGGCGGCGCGGAGCCCAAGGACCTGCTGGCGACGGACTACCCGCAGCTCGTGCTCATCGAGACGAGCGTCTCGGCGGCGACCCGCACCACCTACGAGCTCCAGAACCCGAACGGCTGGTACTGCTTCCACACGGCGACGACCGTGCTCGGTCAGAACCGGATCAACCTGGCCTGTGGCGCCAAGCTGGCGAACTCCCGGGACTCGGGTGTGGCCGTGCTGGCCGAGGACGAGACGGGCAAGGGCGACGGCGGCGTCGTGGTGCTCGGGGAGATCGAGGTGAACCGGGGTACCTGCGCGGACTAGGTCAGTCCGGGCAGCTGTACGCAGGCAGGTCCCTCAGGTTCGGGTCGATCTTCGCCTCGTTCGGCATCGCCAGGTCGAGCCAGTCCTCGGGGATCCGGGACGTCTCCACGGGCTGCGTCTGAAGGATGTCCAGCGCCAGTCCCGTCGGCTCCCGCTCCGGCGCCGGCTTCTCCGGACAGCGTGGTCCCTTGGCCGGGCGCGCGAACGGCTCGACGACGGGGGGAGGGTTCACCACCGGCGTCATGTGGCCCAGGTACTCCGGCTCCCACGCTCGCGGGAAGCTGCGCTGCTCGTTCAGCGCCCGGACGTCGGCCGGGTGTCCGAGCAGGCCGTGTTTGGCGGCGAACTGCTCGATCTGTACGCGAACCGCCTCGCCTTCGGCGTTGTCCGCCGTGTTCAGCCACATCGCCGCGAGGCGGTCCAGCCGTCCTTGGCCGAGAGCTCCACCAGCGCCTCGAGCTCGCCGATCAGGGCTTCGCGCCGGTGGGCCTGCCCCAGCGTCGACTTCGCGAGCTTGTAGGCGTCGAGCATGGGGTCGATCTCCTGCAGGACCCGGCTCTCCATGTCGCGGGCCATGCGCGGCGAGCCCCACACGCCGGAGACCGCGCCGGGCCGACCATCAGGGGCGTGACCGCGCGCGCCTTCACGCGGACCCGGCCCTCCTCGTGGAACGTGACCTTCGGCTTCCACGGCTTGATCGGCATGTAGAACGTGCGGTCGCCCACCCCGACGCCGGGCAGGTAGCCCAGGTCCCGGATGGCCTCGTCGAGCTCGGCCCGCGCCCTGGTGAGGTTCTTGGCGTCCTTGACGATGACCGTCAGCGCGGCGTCGTCGTCGGACGTGTCCGCGAAGGCCAGCGTCAGCAGCGAGAAGAGCATGGGAGTCACCGTACGTGGCGATCTCCCCGGTTGTTGCAGCTAGACCGGGACCCAGCCGCCGAACGCGCGCTCAAGCTCGATGGCGATGGCGACCGTGCGTCGATCGAGCCCGTGGGCAGCCCCCACCTGGACCCCCAGCGGCCGCCGCTTGTGGTCCAGGCCCATCGGCACCTGGGTCGCGGGGACCTGCATCGCGTTCAGGATGGCGGTGTAGCTGAAGTCGAACTTCAGCCGCAGCAGCCGCGCGAAGGGGTGGTTGTGGCGCGGCGCCGGCCGGGTGTAGCTCGGGTACAGGAAGACGCCGTCGTCGCCCAGGTGGTGGAGCAGCTCTTCGCGGAGCTCGTCCCGCAGCGCGAGCATCTTCGCGGTGTACCCGGGCACCAGCGCGACGGCCTTCTCCGTGAGCGCCAGCAGCGAGGCGGTCGCCGTGTGGTCGCTCCGGCCGATGGCCCACTTCGCCAGCTCGCGTCCGGCCGCGATCTCCTCGCCCTGGCCGAGCACGACCCCGAACGGGATCGAGTTGTCCTCGTCCATCGCCGCCGACCAGATGTCGAAGCTCTTCTTCAGGAGCGGCAGGCGGAGCTCCTCGACGTGGGCGCCACAGGACCGCAGGTGGTCGGCCGCGCGCGATTGAGCCTGGCGCAGGCCGCGAGATGGCGGGGTCGTTCCGTTGTCCGGGATCGACAGCACCCGCAGCTCGGACAGTCGGACGTCGGCGGGATCCCCCAGCTCGAGCTCGAGGCAGTCGTCGTGACCGTCCGGGCCGGCGAGGAGCGAGACCAGCGGCCACAGGTCCTGGGCGTACCGCGTCAGCGGGCCGGTCGCGAGCATCCGCCGCATGCGGCCGTGGGCCACGGGGTACTGCCCGGTCCCGGGCACCAGGCCCCCGGTCGGTTTGTGGCCGAAGACACCGTTGAAGAACGCGGGCATCCGGATCGAGCCGCCGACGTCCGAGCCCAGCCCGAACGGCAAGGCGGCGGCGACGATGGCGGCCTCTCCACCGCTGGAGCCGCCCACGGTGCGGCGGGGGTCGTATGGGTTGTTGCTGCGCCCGTAGACCCGGTTCGTGGACTCCATCCACATGCAGGCCTCGGACGTGTTCGTCACGCCGAGCGGGATGGCGCCCGCGGCCCGGTACCGGCGGACCGTCACGGCGTCCTCGTCCACCTCGACCCCCACGCGGCGCGTCAGGCCGGTTGTGTTGGGCATCCCCACCAGCGCGAAGGACTCCTTGATCGAGCAGGGCACCCCATGGAACGGGGCGTCGCTCGGGTTGGCGTCTGCGGCCTCGGCCTCGGCGCGGGCCTCGTCGAAGCGGAACGCGACCATCGCGTTCAGCTCGGGGTTCACCTGCTGGACCTCGGAGATGTAGGCGTCGACGACCTCGACCGAGGTGCGGCGACCCTCGCGGATGTCGCGGGCGAGGGCACTTCCGGAGCTGCGCAGCATCGACCTCGGCTAACGGATAGCTCCCGGACATGTCCGATCCCGAGCTCCTGAGGCTGGCCACGTGGCAGCTCGCGCTCCAGGACGGGGCACCGGGCGAGCTGCTCAAGCTCGAGGCCATCGCGTCCTGGCTCGCGCTGCCCAAGCGAGGGGCCGTCGTCGTCACCACCGAGACGGACCTCGAGGTGCTCCAGGAGCTCGTCGACCGCATGAAGTCCCACGCCCGGAAGAAGGCGGTCGTCGTGGTGCTGGGCGGGGGCCTCGACCTGCGCGAGGCGCTCGGGCGGCTGGACCTCGAGGCGGACGGCTTCTCGCTCGGCGACACCGCGAAGCTCACGCTCGTCCACATCGACCACTGGGGCGGTCAGTGGCCGACTGCGCTCCCGGAGCTGCGGCTCGACCTGCACCAGCCACCCCCGGCCATCGCCGCGTACCGGGCGGCCGCCTCCGCCGCCGTCGAGCGGTCGCGGGCGTTCGTGAACTGGCAGGAGCGCGTGCTGTCGACCAGGCCCATCGGGACCTGGGCCCTGTGTGCGGTCATCGTCGCGATGTTCGGTCTCGAGCTCGCCGCGGGCGGCACGGACTCGCTCCCCGTCCTCGTGCGGGCAGGGGCGCTGTCCTCGGACGTCCTGCGGGAAGGGGAGATCTGGCGACTCGCCACTGCGGCGTTCCTGCACGGCGGCTTCGCCCACGTCGGCTTCGCGCTGGTCGTGCTGTGGCAGCTGGGGGGCTTCCTCGAGCGGGTCGTCGGCACGTCGCGGTTCCTGGTGCTGTACTTCCTGTCCGCGCTCGGCGGCGCCTTCTTCGCGCTGCCGACCGCGCTGTTCGGCACGGTCGTCGTGGGCTCCAGCACCGCGCTGTGGGGCATCCTCGTCGCGCACTTCGTCCTGTCGCGCCGTCCGCGGGGGCTGCTGCCAGAGGAGTTGCTGCCCGAGGCCCGCCGCATCGCCGGGTTCAACCTGCTGCTCAACTTCGCGGTCAGCTTCCTGCCGGGGGTCTCGCTGATGGGCCACCTGGGCGGAGGCGTCGTCGGGGCTGTGCTCTTCGGGACGGGCCTCGCCACATGGGGCCTGTCACCCGAGGGCGAGGACGAGCGCGCCGGAGCGGTCTACCGGGTGTTCGCGGCTGGCCTCGCTGGGGTGTTCGCCGCGTGCCTGACCATCGGCCTCTCCACCGGCCAGGTATGGACGCTCGCGAACCCCGCTGTCGAGCCCACGGCCATCGCCGAGGGCCTGGTCGTTCCCGTCCCGACCCAGCTCGAGTGGCGCGGAGACGACCTGGGGCGCCTGCCTCGGGATCCCGTCCAGCTGCACATCGTCGAGCACAGGCCCAACGACCTGGCCGCGTTCCAGCGCACCTGGACGCGGCTGCACCCGGAAGACGAGATCCTGTCGGTAGACGGCCAGGTCGTGACCGTCCGGATCGAGCCACTGGACCCGCTGCTCGAGGGTTGGGCCGAGTGGCTGGTGGACTTCGAAGAGGCGCTGGAGCCTCACGCCCAGGTGCCCTACTCCGAGGAGTCCCAGGAGCCGGAGTTCGAGGCCGAGCAGGGCGACTCGCCGCAGTAGTGCTCCACCACGCCGGGGTCGTTCGGATCGAGGAAGCGCGCGGTCTGGTGGGTGGTTCCGGCCCAGCCGCGAGGGGCACCGTGGGCGCCGGTCACGGGAGCCGGCCGGTTCTCTTCGGACGGCAGCGCGACCTCGGGGTCGTACTGGACGTAGGCCGGGACTGCGCCCGAGCTGTCGGTGGGGATGCCGTACACCGACTCGACCGCAGGCTCGAACTGCGTGACCGTCCCGACCCCTCGGATGAGCGCGCGCGTCGTCAGGTTCGGGACCTGCTCGTCGCCGATCGACTCCTGCCAGAGGGCCGGCCGCTCGGCCAGATCGGCGGCGTAGCCGGCCGGGTCGACGGGGTCCCAGTAGAGCTGCGACACCGCGTACAGATGCTGCCGCTCGGCCGGTGATGGGACCCCGTACTCCATCAGGACCTCGAAGTCGGTCCAGTTGGCCGAGCGCTCGAGCATCGTGGACCACGCCGAGCCTCCGACGTGGAGCACGGCCGCGTCGAGCTCCGGCGTGTTCGCCACCAGCACCGCGCCCTCGATGCCGCCCAGCGAGATGCCGTAGTACCGCAGGGTGTCGGCGTCCGGGAGCCCGCTGAGCTCGGGGTCGTCGCGCAGGCCGCCCTCCTGGACCAGGTGCACGAGCGCCCGCGTGTTGGCGACGCCCTGGACCATGTGATCGCCCAGGTTCCGCAGCTTGGCGAGGTCGTTCCCGGCCGAGATGGCCACGGCCAGATCGGGCTGCGTCAGGCCGCGCCAGGTGGTCGCCACGACGATGGCGCCGGCCTCGTTCGCCAGCGCGATGACGCCGTTGGGGTCGTCGTCCTTGTCCAGGTAGTTGTCCGGGTGGCTGAAGATCCCGTGGCCGAAGATCCACACGGGCACGGTCCCGGGCTCGGCGTCGACGACGCTCTCGGGCACGTAGACGCGCAGGTCCGGCTCGAGCGTGCCCACGGCCGCGGGGATGCCGTCGGCGTCCAGCGTCATCGTGCCGTCGTCGGCCAGCCAGCTGTCCGTCGTGAAGCGGCCCTTCAGCTTCTTGGCGATGCCCGGGGGCAGGTGGTCGGGGTCGTCGACCACAGAGGACCACGGTCACCGAGTTCTGGGCGGCCGACGGCGATCCCGAGCTCGCCGATGCTCGAGAGCCCCGGCAGCTCACCGTCGATCGGGAGCCCGAACACCGTCGTCTGGGCGACCGAGAAGCCCTGGCGCCACGACAGATGCTCCACGGGCAGCGGTGTCTCCGCCGAGGGCAGCGTCGCAGGGTCCAGCGTCACGCGTCCGTCTTCCATCAGCCCGGCGTGTGGCCAGGCGAGAGGCCGCTCAGGCAGCGGATCCGTGGCCGATCTGCATCCAACGAGCAGCGCGAACATCGACTCTCCAGTCCGTGGTATTCCTAGGGTTCGTATGTCCGACAAGATCGCAGAGCGCAAGCGTTTCGAGGCGATCGGCCAGCTCTTCATCGCGTTCGACAAGCTGTTGCGCGCGCTGAGGCTGTACGAGGGCTCGGGTCCCCTTGTCACGCGCCTGCTCGACGACATCCAGACGCGGCTCGGCGAGCTGGTCGATGGGGAGCTCACCCTGTCCGTCACGCCCGCCGGGCTGGTCTACAACGGCAAGCCCCTCCTCAACGCAGACGAGAAGGTCCCGCCGTACCTGTTCCTCCTCTTCTGCGACGGGATGCGGGAGCTCACGTTCCTCGAAGGGCTCGACTCGGAGCAGGTGCGGGCGCTCGCAGAGATCCTGAGCGCGGACGTGAACCGCGAGGAGGACGACTTCATCACGCTCCTCTGGCAGGCGGACCTGTCCGGGCTCCGGTACTTCGCGACCGATACGCTCGAGGAAGGCGACATCATCGAGGACGACGTCCGCAGCGCGCTGACCGCGGGCGAGCAGGTTCGAGGCCTCTCCAACCAGGGCGAGGGCGACGAGGTGCGGCTGTCGTCGGACGACCTTCGTGTGCTCCGGACCGAGGAGGCGCTGCTCTGGGTGCGGGACGCTCGCACGCCGATGACGCCTCCCGAGCTGCTGCAGGCGAGCTGCGCCAAGGTCGCCAAGGGCTTCGACCTGACCGGCGATCACCGGCGTTTCGTGGCCATCGCGCTCCGCTTCGGCACGGACGACCCCGAGCAGCCGAGTCCGCTCGTCCTCGGGCATGTGGACGCCGCGCTGGCCGCGGTGGACGTGGCGACGCTCGTGGGCACCTACGACGGGCTGGCCGGCCTGATGAGTCGCGCAGGCACGCCGGGACAGACGCTCCGCACGGCGCTCCTCGACCCCGAACGCCTCGAGGCGCTCGCTCCGCTGGTCGCCGAACACCACGCCGAGCTTGTCCCCGCGCTGACGGCCCTGGCCGGCGACGACCTCGACGCGTTGGTGCCGCTCCTGAACCACCTGCGGCCGGGGCCTGCCCAGACGGCGGTGCAGGACGCGCTCACCAGCGCCTCGGTCGACCTCTCGGCGTTCCACACCCAGCGGCTCGTGGACACCAACCCGGTCATCGTCGTCGCCGCCATCGGGGCGCTCGCGCGCACGGACAGCCATGCCGCGTACGTCGAGATCGCCCGGGCGCTGGGGCACACGCTCACGCCGGTCCGTGCGGCTGCCCTCAAGGCGCTCATCGGCCACTACGTCGACGAGGCGCGCCTGTCCCTGGGGCGTGCGCTCCGGGACCCGGTGCGGGACAACCGGCTGCTGGCGCTCAAGGTGCTCGAGACGAGCGGCGAGTCGCGCGCTGCGGGCCTCATCCTGGGGGCGGTCCAGGAGGCCGGCTTCGCCCAGCGGGATCCTGAGGAACAGCGAACGTTCATCGACGCGCTCGCCTCGTTCGCGGACCCCCGCACGCTCGACTTCTTCTCGAAGCTGCTGAAGCGCACGAACATCACGCGTGATCGCCACCTCGAGGAGCGCCAGCTCCAGGCCATCGAGGCCATCGCCCGCATGCCGGGTGCCGACGCCGAGCGCGAGCTCACCGAGGCACAGGCCCGGTGGCTCCTGGCTGCACCCATCCGCGAGGCCGCTCGGGTCAGCCTCAAGGAGCGGCCGGCTGAGCTGACGTCGCCCGCCGCGAAGGAGGACTCGGAGTGAGCGACGACCGTCGCCAGCACATCCAGTCCCTGGGATCCCGGGCGATGCTGCTCCTGCACGGCATCGCCAAGGGGCTCATCCTCTACGAGCCGAACAACCAGGCGATCCTGCGCCAGGTCGACGACTTCGAGAAGGTGGTCTTCGAGTTCCTCACAAAGGAAGACCAGCTCCGACTCCAGCTGCGCGAGGACGAGTTCTTCGCCAACGGCAAGCTCCTGCGCGTCGATCCCGCCAGCTACGAGCGGTACACCGAGCTCTCGACAATCCTCGGCCGGTTCGACGCGGGCGAGGTGCGCTTCGAGAAGGGCGTCACCCGCAAGGACATCGACGCGATGATCGAGGGGCTGGGCCCGGCGCTCCGTGCCCAGGACGTCGAGCTGGAGCGCACCTTCGGCCAGATCCGCTTCGCGTCGTTCCGCGGGCGGTCGATGGCCAGCTTTCGGCTCGAGCCCGACATGCTCGCGGTCTGGCTCTACACGGGCCTGCTCGACGTCACCGAGCGGCTCTACGCCGCCCATGCCGAGGGGGATGCGCCCTCGCTGCGACCGATCCGACGCACGCTCCAGCTGGTCATCGACTCGATGCGGCGGCACGGCGGCATCTACCTGATCCTGGGCCAGGTCCGGGACCACCGCGCTGAGCTGTCCTGGGTCCGTCAGCGGGTCAGCATCGCCATCGACTCGATCGGCTTCGGGATCTGGCTCGGGCTCGACAACGCCCAGGTGATGGTCGCCGGCCTCGGGGCTCTGCTCGGGGGGCTCTCCCAGGACACCGATCCCGAGAAGAAGCTGAAGCCCCTGTTCCGCTACCCGGGCCTGGCCGAGACGGCGCTTCCCCTGATGATCACGGTCCACGACGCGGCCGCGGCGCGGTCGGGCAAGCCGTCGGGCACGCCCGGTCGCCTGGTCGCCGTCGTCGAAGCGGCGCACGAGAAGGCGGATCCCCTGGCCGTGCACCCGGGCGTCGCGCGGCTGTACCTCGCCTTCAAGGGCCCGTTCCCTCTCGGGGCAGCCGTACGGCTGTCTGATGGCCGCACGGGCATGGTCTACAGCCACGGCTCGGACGAGGAGGGCAAGCGCTTCCCGGTCATCACCGTGCTCGAGGAGGGGCGGCCCTCGGAGTACCTGGAGCTGCGGAACGAGCCCGACCTGACCGCCGAGATCGTCGATGCCGCGTCGATCGAGCTCTACATCGAGGGTGCGGACAGCGCGGAGATCGACCGGATCGAGGTCGAGGAGACCGAGCGGCTCGAGGAGATCGTCGAGGACGACGACTCGGTCGTGGAGTTCGACGCCGAGGACGACGACCTTGAGTTCGAGGACGAGGACGTCGAGGACGAGGACACCAATGTCGAGGGGCCGTCCATCGACTTCGACCCCGAGGACTCCATGTCATCGGTCGTCGAGCCCGTTCGGAAGCGCATCGACTTCCCGGTGGACCTGTGGCTGGACGACGTGACGCCCGACGACGACCTCGCCGACATCCTCAACCCGGCGAGCCGCTCGCTTCCGCTGCTGGAGCCCCTGGAGGAGTAGGCAGCATCGGGTCGACCTCGGGCGGGTTCCCGCCGAGCGCGCGGACTGCGAAGACCCAGATCGCGACGAGCCCCCACGTCAGGCCGACCAGGACACCCAGGTCCACGATCCCGCGCCAGGGCTGGCCGAGCTGCCCGACGATGACGACGAGCGCGGTGACGCCGAGCACGAGGCACCACGCCACGATCATGCGCTTTCGCGTCGCGTGGAAGAGCCCCATCAGGAATGCGGGCGCGAGCGCGAGGTGGAGCGGGTTCGGGTTGTCGAACAGGTGCACGGCGCGGCGAACGACCCGCGGCGAGTAGCCCTTCTGGAAGCCGCGGTAGCCCTCGGCGTAGGCCATGAAGAGGACCCACGGGACGGCGAAGATCCAGTGGACGGCGGACCAGTCCTGCTGGAGGGCCTCCAAGGACAACGGCGCGAGCTTCCACAGCGCGTTGAGGAGCAGCGCGGAGAGCCCTCCGACGCCCCAGATCCAGGCCAGCCATCGCATGCCGTGGCGGCTAACAGAGCAACGCCCTGCCCGCCGTCTCTCAGGACAGCACCACTGCTCCCATCGAGTCGTCGAGCAGGACGTGACCCAAGCTACGAGCGGATCGGACCCCTGTCGGTGTCACGCCGCGGTCATCGGTACACTGCTCGGGTGACCACGCCCACCCTCGTCCTCGAGCTCGCCGACCGCCTTGGCCTGGACCCCCGACTCCCGGACGCCTGTCTCTCGGAAGCGGACGCGCTGGCCCGCTCACCCGACATCGACGACCCCGGCCTCGATGACCTGACCGAGCTGCCGTTCGTCACCATCGACGAGCCGCACAGCAAGGACCTGGATCAGGCCCTGTTCGTCGAGCGGAGCGGGTCGGGCTGGACGGCCTGGTACGCGATCGCCGACGCCGCCCACTTCGTTCACCCGGACTCGGCGCTGTTCGCCGAGGCCCTGCGTCGAGGAGCCACGTTCTACCTGCCTGGACTGGTCGTCCCGATGCTGCCGCGGGTTCTCTGCGAGGACCTCGTCAGCATCAACCCCGGCGTCGATCGGCGGGCGCTCGTGTTTCGGATGGACCTGGACGAGCACGGAACGACGACGGCGACGAGCATCCGACGCGCCCGGGTGCACAGCCGCGGAAAGCTGAACTACGACGGCGTCCAAGCGTGGCTGGACGGCCGTGGCGAGTCGGGTTGCTCCGCCGCCGAGGACTCCCTTCGCGCGCTGGGCGGCATGGGGCTCGCGCGCATGACCGAGGCCGAGTCCCGCGACGTCGTGCGCGTCCATCGGCGCGAAAAGGACCTGGTCGTCGACGGCAAACCGCTCGTCGTCCGGGCGGTCGAGGACCCCCGCAACGACGTCGAGCGCTTCAACGAGCAGCTGTCGCTCCTGGCGAACATCGAGGGCGCGCGGATGTTGGCGAACAACCCTGCCCCGCACGTCCAGCCGGTCTACCGGACGCACGAGCCCCCGGCTGACCAGCGCATGTGGAGGCTGAAGAAGCGGGTGAAGCAGATCGTGCGGGGCCGCGACCCCGAGCTGGCCTGGCAGAAGGGCGAGAGCCTGGCTCGCTATATGCGTCGCCTCCCGCCGGGTCCGGTCCGCCAGGCCATCTCGCGTCAGGCGATGCGGGCGGGTGGGCGCAGTGGGTTCGCGGGCGAGCCGGCGCCGCACCATGGCGTGGGCGCGGACGTCTACGCCCGCTTCACGGCTCCGATGCGCGAGGTCGTCGGGGTGTTCGTGCACAAGGAGATGTGGGAGCTGCTTGCTGGCTCGGGCCGGGTCGACCCCGACGTCCAGGGCCAGGTCATCGAGTCGGCTCGGCGCGCCCGGTCGCTCCAGCGGAAGATCGACGGAGCCTGCGAGCGGTTCGCTCTGGACCAGCTCTTCGCCTCGCGCACCCGGTTCTCCGCGGTGCTCCTGGGGATCGATGACGGCAAGGCCTACCTCTGTCTCGACGACCCGCCGCTCGACGCCAAGCTCTACCTGCGCGACGAGCCCGACGTGCGCGTCCACGGCGTCGAGCTGCAGCGAAACGGGACGACCTTCGCTCGCGTCGGCGACGTGATCGATGTGCGCGTCGACGACCTGGACACCGAGCGGAACCGGTGGCGTCTCTCGCTGGCCTGATCCTCCTCGCCTGCTCGACGCCCGAGCCGGGATGGCGCGTGGCGCTCGAGGCGGGGCTGGACGAGGGGCTCGCGGCCTGCGCGACGGACGCCGAGTGCGCGCTGGGCGTCCTGCGCGACCACCAGGCGGTCTCGGTGGAGAGCTGTGCCGCACTGGCGTCCGGGCCGTTCCGGGACGAGTGCCACTTCCTGGTCGCCGAGCGGCTGGCCGAGGCGGGAGACGATGTCGGCGCTGCGGCCCTGTGCGACGAGACGGGCACGTTCCGTAAGAGCTGTCTGCAGCACGGCTTCGACCGGGCGAGCGAGCGAGCGATGGTCTTGTCTCCAGCGCTGCCAGGCGCGGACGTCGAGGCTCTGTTGGTGTCTGCGGCGTCGGCGTACGGCGGGGAGCTGGCGGACGCCGAACGGGAGCTCTGGACCGCGTTCTGGTGGGCCTGGTGGGAGCGCGAGGGGCCCATCGACGTGTCCCGCTGTCCGGACGCGCGCTGTGTCGAGGCCAGTCGGGTGGCGGCGATGCGCCGTGCGTTCCGAGCGGGGTGCGAAGGCGAACACGACGCGATCTGCATCGAGGGCCCGTGTCCCGGGGCCGACGAGGGGCGAGCCATCGCCTGTGATCCCTCGCTCCCCCGACCCTGGACGCCGCGCTTCCGCTGACGCTCAGCCCCAGCCGTCGAGGAACCGCTCGAAGTCCAGCCGCGCGACGTCGTACAGCTCGCGCCACTCGGCCTCGAGCTCGTCCTTTTCGATGTGGTCGGGGAGCGCCTCGCCCAGGGCCTCGAAGTACACGTCGAGGTGGCCGTCCAGGCCGCGCACGGTGCGCCAGCCGCCCAGGAAGTACGCGACGTCCTTGATGCCGCAGCCCCCGCCCACGTACTGGAAGTCGACCGCGGCCACGGCCAGTCGATCGGGACGGAAGCAGAAGTTGGCCGGCTTCGCGTCGCCGTGGACCAGTGTCTGGAAGCGGGCGGCGTTGAGGCGGGCGTCCAGCTCGGGGGCCTTTCGGCGCAGCTCGGCGTTGCCCATCCGGCGCAGCTCGTCGGGGCGCGTCGCCAGGTGCCAGTAGGTGCCGATCGGCCACAGACCCTCGGGCGTGCGGCCCAGGAACGAGGCGTGGAAGCCCGCGAGCCACCGCAGGCACAGCCGGATCTCGACGTCCCCTACCAACCGTGTGCGGTCGGAGAAGCCGGCGTCGTCCAGATCCTCGAGCAGGAAGAGCGACTCGAAGCCGTCGCTCGTGGCGCCGTGGAAGGCGGGCAGCCGTGCAGTCGAGCCGGTGCTCCAGGACCGGTAGAACGCCAGCTCGACCTGGTAGCTCCTGAGCTTCCGGGGGTGCGCGTCCCGTGGTGGCGCGACGTGCTTGACGATGTAGGGCACCCCGTCGAGCCGGATGCGCCGTACCTCGCCGTACCCGCTCCAGAGCGACTGGATCCGGGCGCCCAGGAGGACGTCGGTCGCTCCGGTGAGGGCGCTCAGCTGCTCGTCGAGATCCGCCATGGGGACGGCTAACGCTCGAGCCGCGCCGTCATCGCGGCGTGCCACGCCTTCGACCGGTCGTCGCTCGCGGTGGACAGGGTCTGGAGTACGAGCGGGTCGAGCACCACGGCCTGGTCCAGGCGGGCGATCTCGTCGGGCTCGGCCAGCCCGAGCACGTGGAGCACGGCGCTGGCCTGGTGGCGGACGTCGTAGGTCTCGCGGGCGTTGCGGGCGAGTCGGGCCGCGCGGTGGGCCAGGTCGCGGTGTGCGTTGCGGTTCGCCTCCAGGGCGCAGACCATCGACAGCAGGTGCTGCCGCAGCCGTCCGATGCGGCACGCCTCCAGCGCGGCGCGGGCACGGACCAGCGCGGCGTCCGGCTGGCCGCTCAGGACCTCGATGAGCACGGCGTGTGTGTCCATCCGGGTCCACGTCCTGTCGTCGACGTCGGGGCCGAGCAGCGCCGCCAGCAGCAGGGGATCCCGCCAGCTCGAGGGCAGGCTGTCCGCCAGCGAGGCGCAGCTCGTCCGCAGGTCCTCGGGGAGCCCCAGCTGAGCTCCTCGGTGCAGTCGATGGCCCCATGGCCCGGGCTCCAGGACGTCGTCGGCCACGCCCTGCGCGATGAGCTGCAGCAGGTACAACGGGTTCCCGCCCGTGCGCTCGGCTACCACTCTCAGGAGCGAGGGCTCCAGCTCGAGCAGCTCGCCGGCCAGCTGCAGCTGCTCGTCGTCCGCGTCGAGCTCGAGCTCGAACCGCTCGGCGTGGTCGACCCGCCGGAGCAGCTTCACGGCGGCGGGGTGCCCACTGACGTGCCGAGCGCGCCAGACGGTCCCAGCCGCGCCTGCTGCGAGCGCTGCGTGGAGGCGGAACCGCCCGACCTTCGCCTCAGGGCCTCAGAAGCGGACGTTCAGGGCGAGCGCGTTGGGCGCCAGCACCGGCCGGATCTCGATGCGTCGACCTTGCTGTCCGTACTGGGCGCCCAGGTCGTCGTTGTACTCCTCGATCAGGTGGTCCAGCTCGACGGCGTTCCACCAGGTGCGGGGGTCGTTCAGGCGCTTCTTGCCGTTGAAGAACATCACGAAGCCCATCGGCAGGGCCACCGCCCCGCTCGCCATGAACGTCAGGCCGGCGATGCCGAACAGCCCGAACGCCGCATTGCCCGTCAGCGCCCAGCCAAGGAGGCCGCCGTACGCGATGTAGAAGCCGCCCACGAGCGAGGCGCCGCCATAGCTCCACAGCATGATCCCGGCGGTCTGGTTGAGCTTGTAGGACTTCTGGTACCGGGCCGCGAGCGCGTCGTCGCCGAGGCGCATGGCGAAGGCGCCGGGCGTCACCCTCTTGTTGTTGCCGTTGACCAGCTGGTGATCCCCGCCGGGTGTCCCTTCGAGCTGGACCAGCTCACCGTAGTAGAGCTCGCGTTCGAGCACCGAGTCGAAGGCTTCGGCGGCCTGGACCGGGGTGACCAGGGCGAGGATCAAGGCAAGGAAGTGGAACACGCGGGCCTCCCGGCGCGACTCTACCGCCGCCGCCGCCGACCACCTGCGTTTGCTTGGAACCCCCTGGACGACACAGGGTCCGTGAATAGAGACGCGATCCGCCGCGTCTTCTCTTCACTTGCACCCGACTTTCACCGGACCCGACTCGTGGACCGCATCCTCTCCATCCTCCTCCTCGCCAAGGTCGCGCTGTTCGCGTCGGCGGTGACGTACGTCGGGGCCACGCTCCCGATCGAGGGTGTGGAACAGCCTGTCCCCGTCGAGGATGCGCTGGTCCAGGTCGACGAGGACTTTCCGCCGGAGGATCCGCGGCTACCCTGAGGAGCGTGCTCTCCCTGCTCCTCTGGCTCTGGTTCGCCATCGCCCCGGCCTCGGCCGCGGAGTGGTCCACGCCCGACCGGATCGATCCTCTGCTCGAGCTCGAGGCCCCGCCGGCGCCCCCGATGCGCTTCGTCAGCCTGCCCGGCATCTACGCCGACGTGCACGGCCGGCCCCAGGACAAGGCCGTCATGGAGCGGCTCGCGGCGCACGCGGCCGAGTCCGTCCCGCGCATCGCCGATCAGCTGGGAATCGGCGCCGGACGCACCATCAACCTGTACCTGGCCGACGACGAGGCCGCGTTCGACCAACTCCAGCCGGGCACACCGCCGAACTGGGCCGACGGCACGGCGTGGCCCCAGCGCGGGCTCATCTACCTGAAGTCACCGCGGATTCGGAGCGGGACCTCGAAGCCGCTCGAGCAGGTGCTCGACCACGAGATCACGCACGTGCTGCTCGGTCAGGCGTTCGGGACCCGGCCGGTGCCGCGCTGGCTCCAGGAGGGCCTCGCCCAGTGGGTCGCCGGCGAGATCGGGCCGGACCTGCCCAAGCGGCTCGCAGACGGCGCCTGGCGCAACGGCGGCCTGCACGACCTCGAGGAGCTCACGCGAGGCTTCCCGCGGGATCCCGCCGAGGCCGATCTGGCCTACGCCGAGTCCGCCGACCTCATCGCGTTCGTGGCCACCGAGTACGGCCCCGAGGCCATCCCGACGCTCGTCCAGGAGATGGCCTCGGGTCGACCGGTCAACGCCGCGTTCTACGCCGCCACCGGCGACCTGGCCGTCGACGTCGATCAGGCGTGGCGAGCCCGTCTCTCCGTCGGGTTCCTCTCGCTCGCGCCCCTGGGTGACGGGATGCTGTGGCTGGGTGCGGGGGCCCCGTTCGTCCTGTTCGCCTTCCTGCGCGTGCGAGCCCGCAACCGGGAGACGATGGCCCGGTGGGCCGAGGAAGACGAGCAGGAGGCTCGGGCGCTGCGCGACCTGATGCGGCGCTGGCCCATCTGATACAGACTGTCTCGGGCCGGCGCCCGACGTCTGTGCGAGGTGTCAGGCCCAGCCGTCTCGGGGTTCGATGCAGAACGTGCGCCACAGTGCGGCGTCGATCTCGGCCGGCTGAGCGTAGACGACTTCGACGTAGTACTCGCTGATCTCGGTGACCGCGCGGACGAGCGCAGCGGACACGGGGGGCGCCGTCGCGACGACCAGACAGGTGTCGTCCAGCTCGATCGACAGGGGCAGGACGCGCCATCGGCGCATCAGCGCGGGCGGCAGGACTTCACGGACAGTAGGGGGCACCTGGATGACGTCCAGCTCGACCCACGCAGGATCGTTTGCTGACTCGAGCACAGGGGTGTGGGTGATGTTCAGGTCGTCTGCCATCGGTGCCTCCGATTGCCCGGTCAGCCTACCGCACAGCCCCGCTCACCCAGATGTAAAAACCCGCACGCACACCTGGGCCGGCGAGCCGCGGTATGCTCCGCGGCGCTGCCATGTTGTTGTTCTTCCTCCAGATGAGCTGTGCGGACAAGCCCGACGGGCCTCCGCCTCCCCCGACCCGCCGGAACACGATGGACACCGCCGCGGGCCCCGCCGTGTCGGGCGCCGTCGAGTCCTCAGGCCGGCCTCCGAAGTTCGTCCGCGCGGTCTGCAAGGGCGGAGACGATGGCGAGTCGCCCATGACGGTGGACTTCGCGACGTCTGATGCCGACGGGGACCGCGTGCACATCCGCATCGACTGGTTCGTCAACGGCCAGCGTGTCGGCGGCGAGACCGGGCCCACGCTCGCGGCCGAGCACTTCGGCGCCGGGGACAAGGTCTACGCCGAGCTCGAGGCCACCGACGGCTACAACGAGGTCCCTGGAGAGTGCCCCGAACGCACCGTGGGCAACCTCGCCCCGGTGATCGACATGAAGGGCATGCGGATCGTGGAGATCGACGGCCTGGAGGTCAAGGGTCGGGACCCCGACGGCGACACGCTCAGCTGGCGCGTCGAGGATGGCCCCTCGGGCATGTCCATCGACTCCGAGGGCGTGCTGTCCTGGACCGGCTCGGAGACGGCAGCCGCGGGCAGCTACCGGCCCAAGGTCATCGTCGAGGACCCCTCGGGCGACCAGGCCATCTGGGAGTTCGCGGTGGACGTCGCGGCGGGCCGGGAGAAGCAGAAGATGACGCGCGCTGAAGCCATCGAGGCGGGCCTCATCGACGACGACTCGATCCCGGTCGCTCCCGAGTAGAGCGGCTCAGGTGTTCCAGGTCTCGTCGACCAGGACCAGGTCATCGGTGTCCAGCTCGACGAGCCCTTCGTCCGGACGGTGCTTGGCCAGGCGCGAGTCGTCGATGGCGTCGACGATGCTGTCCACGAGCGGCTCGAGGAGTCCGACGCCGGGGAGGACCAGGTCGGCCTGGGCGCGGCTCGGCTCGACGAACTGCACGTGCATCGGCCGGACCGTCGACAGGTAGCGCCCCAGCACCTCGTCCACGCTCCGCCCGCGCTCGGCGATGTCGCGGCGGATCCGGCGGGCGAGCCGCAGGTCGTCGGCGGTGTCGATGTAGACGCTCAGGTCGAGCAGGCTGCGCAGCGCGTCGCTCTGCAGGACCAGGATGCCCTCGACCAGGATGGTGCGGACCGGGCCGGTGGGCACGCCGATGGCCTTCCGGGAATGGGTCCGGAAGTCGTAGTCGGGCAGCACCGTGGGTCGCCCGCAGCGCAGGTCGTCGATGTGGTCCAGCAGCTCCCAGGTGTGCAGGGAGTCCGGGTGGTCGTAGTTGAAGGTCGCCGGGTCCTCGACGTCCGCGTAGTAGCGGTCGTGCGTGATGAGGAGGCAGTCCTCGGCGCCCAGGGCGTCGACGACCTTGCGGGCCAGCGTGGTCTTGCCCGAGGCCGTGCCGCCGGCGATGCCGACGACCACGATGTCGTTCGTGTTCATCTGGTCCTCCTATCCGACCGTGACCTGGGCCTCGAAGCGTCCGCCGGGACGAACCTCGAGGAGCTTCGCGCGGGCCTCGCCGCGGACGAGCCCGCCGGGCTGGATCCGCAGGAGCTCGCGCACGATGACCTTGCCGACGATGGTGCCGGCCAGGACCACGACCGCCGCGTCGACGTCGCCCTCGATCCGGCCCTCGGGCCCGACCTCCAGGACCTCTTCGGTGTAGATCCGGCCGCGGAACAGGCCGTCGACGCGCACGCGCCCCTCGAACGACAGGTCGCCCTCGTACACGGCGCCCTTTCCGAGCAGCGCGTTCAGGGGCCCGTCGGACAGGTTCACGAGAGCAGCTCGACCAGGCGCTCGAGCTCGTCCGCCGAGCCGTAGTCGATGACGATGCGCCCCTTCTTTCGGCCGCCCTTCACCTCGACCCGGGTCGACAGGCCGCGCGTGAGCGACTCGGACAGGCGCTTCAGCGCGACGTCGGGAGTCTTCTTCTTCTTGGTCTTCTTCTGCCGGACGAGCGCCTCGGTGGCCCGGACCGACAGGTCGCCGGCCAGGATGCGAGCGGCCACGTCGACCTGCTGGGCGGCGCTGGTCAGCGACAGGAGCGCCTTGGCGTGGCCTCCGGAGAGCCGACCGTCGCGCAGGAGTACGAGCACCTTTTCGGGCAGCTTCAGGAGCCGTAGGGCGTTGGCGACCGTGGACCGGTCCTTGCCGACGCGCGTCGCGATCTCCTCCTGCGTGTAGCCGAAGGCCTGCTGCAGGCGCTGGTAGCCCCGCGCGGCCTCGACCACGTCCAGGTCCTCGCGCTGCAGGTTCTCGACCAGGGCGAGCTCGAGCTGCACATCGGCGTCGTCGGCGTCCGTGCGGATCACCACGGGGACCTCGTCGAGTCCGGCCAGTCCGGCCGCTCGCAGGCGACGCTCCCCGGCGATGAGCGTGTAGCCGCCACCGTCGCGAGGCCGCACCAGCAGCGGCGACAGCACACCGTGGGCGCCGACGGACGTGGCCAGCTCGGCCAGGCGCTCGGGATCGAAGTGCTCGCGAGGCTGCTCGGGGTTCGGCTGGATCTCCGCCAGCGGGACGAGCGTCGGCGTGCCGCGCGGGGTGGGCGCGTCGGCGAACAGGTCGTCGGGGATGAGGGCGGACAGGCCGCGGCCCAGGGACTCGTTCATGCGGACCTCTCCAGCAGAAGCTGCGCGTGGTTCTTGTCGAGGAGCTCCTGGGCGAGCGCCAGGTAGCTGCGGGCGCCGACCGACATCGGCTCGTACGCCAGCACGGGCTCGCCGTGGCTGGGGGCCTCGCCGAGGCGCACGTTGCGCGGGATGACGGTGTCGAAGACCTCGTCGCCGAAGACGCCTCGAAGCTCGTCTTCGACGGCCCGACACAGTCGGTTGCGGTGGTCGTACATCGTGATGAGCAGGCCCTCGCGGCGGAGCCCCGGGTTCACCGACTTCCGGACCTGCGCCATGCTGCGCATCAGCATGCCGACGCCCTCGAGCGCGAAGTACTCTCCCTGGACCGGGACCAGGACGCTGTGGGCCGCCGCGAGCGCGTTCACGGTCAGCATTCCGAGGCTCGGCGGCCCGTCCAGCACGACGAAGTCGTAGAAGGGCGCGATCTCGTGGCACGCGTTCCGCAGCAGGAGCTGGGCCCGCGGGACCCCGTAGAGCTCGATCTCCGCGCCGATCATGGCGTGGGTCGCCGGGACGACGTCGAGGCCGTCCAGCGACGTGCCGTACGTGCACTCGTCGAGCGATGCGTTGCCCAGGAGGACGTCGTAGGTGCCGACCTCGACCTCGTCCATGGGGCAGCCGACGCCGCTGCTGGCGTTGCCCTGCGGGTCGAGATCGATGAGCAGGGTGGGATGCCCGAGGTGGGCGAGGCTGGCCGCGAGGTTGACCGAGGTGGTGGTCTTTCCGACGCCGCCCTTCTGGTTCGAGACCGCGATCACGTGAGGCATGGATGATCCGGGGAGGATGGGGTTCGCGCGCCGGACGGCCCGCGGGGGGAGTGCGAGCGTAGCGAGAAAGGCTTGACGGCGCAAGACCGGGTCTGTATTTCGTGCGGCGCGTCGTGACGGTCGGATCAGCCGGTCTTCCGGTACCCCACGGCGGCGCGCGGACGGCCCCCCAGGTTGTAGTGTTCCACGTGGAACATCTCGAGCCCGTCGACCCTGGGTGGCTCCTGGCGGGCGAGCATCACGACAGCGGTTCCACCCGCCTGTAGCAGGCGTCGAGCGTCTGCGAGGTAGTCCTCTGGGGGCCGGTACGCGCGCGAGATCACGCCGTCGAACGCCCCGTCCTCGAGCTTCTCGCTGCGCGTGCAACGGACGCTCAGGTTGGGCGCCGTTCGTGCGACCTGGTCGAGGAAGGCCGCGCGCTTGGAGCGGGACTCTACGAGCAGGACCCGCAGGTCCGGGTGGTGTGCGGCGAGGGCCACGCCGGGGAAGCCCGCCCCGCTGCCGAGGTCCACCCAGCTCCCGGTGGGCTCCAGCCATGCGACCGCTCGACGCGCGTCCTCGAAGTGAGGCTCCAGCGGGCCCGGGCCGACGAGGTCCATCGCCTTGCGCCACTTGGTCAGGAGGTCGAAGTGATGCTGTTCGAGTGGCGTCATGCCTGCCTCGCGAGGTGCGCCGCGAGCGTGCTGATCGCGGCGGGGGTGATGCCGGGGAGTCGGCTGGCGGACTGGAGGGTCGTCGGTCGAGCGGCCTGGAGTCGCTCCCGGACCTCGGCCTTGAGGCCCCGGACGGCGGCGTAGTCCACGGAGTCGAGTCGGACCGAGCCCAGCTTTCGTGCCTGTTCGGTCCGGCGCTTCTCGCGCTCGATGTAGCCGGCGTACTTCAGCTCGGTCTCGACCTGTTCGGCGATGTCTGTGTAGAGTGCGGGGAGCTCGAAGGCCTTGGCCAGGGCGGCGTATCGGGCGTTCGGGCGGCGCAGGATCTCGGCGAGTGTCGAGGGACTTCGGAGCGAGCCGACGCCCGCCTTCGTCAGGCGTTCGAGGTTGGCGCTCGATGGATGAATCTTGAACGAGACCAGGTGGTTGACGGTCTGTTCGATCTGCAGATTGCGGCGCGAGAACGCGCTCCAGGCGGGGTCCGGGACCAGGCCCAGTTCGCGTCCGCGAGCCATGAGTCGCCGGTCGGCGTTGTCCTCTCGGAGCAAGAGTCTGTGTTCGGCGCGCGAGGAGAACATCCGGTACGGTTCTCCGCCGATTCCGCGGCTCGTCAGGTCGTCGATCAGGACCCCGATGTACGCCTCGTCGCGTCCGAGCGCGACTGCCGAGCCGGTCGCTGCGCTGACGCCGGCGACGAAACCCTGGACCGCCGCCTCTTCGTACCCCGAGGTCCCGTTCACCTGCCCGGCCAGATGGAGTCCCGGGATGCAGCGATGCTGCAGGTCCAGCCCCAGGTCGCGCGGGTCGGCGTGGTCGTACTCCACGGCGTAGCCCCACTGCAGGACCTCGGCGCGCTCCAGGCCCTCGATCGAGCGCAGGGCCTCGAGCTGGACCTCGCGAGGCAGCGACGTCGACAGGCCGTTCACGTAGACGCGGTTCGTCTCGTGGCTCTCGGGCTCCAGGAAGAGCTTGTGCTTCGGTCGGTCGGGGAACCGCGCGATCTTGTCCTCGACCGAGGGGCAGTAGCGCGGGCCGACGCCGGAGATGGCCCCCGAGAACATCGAGCTTCGATGCAGGTTCTCGCGGATCAGGGTGTGCGTCGCCTGGTTCGTGTAGGCGATGTGGCACTGGACCGGCGGCAACCGGCGCGGCGTGTCCGTGAACGAGAGCCGTCCGTCGTGGTCGTCCTGCAGTTCCAGGCGGTCCCAGTCCACCGTGTCGGCCTTCAGGCGAGGCGGCGTGCCCGTCTTCAGCCGTCCGAGTCGAAGCCCCGCGTCGCGCAGATCCTGGGCCAGGGCGTGCGCCGCGCCGTCGTCGATCCGCCCGCCGGGCGTCTGCGTGGTGCCCTCGTGCAGCAGTCCACCCAGGAATGTGCCCGTGGTGAGCACGACGCGCGGCGCGTGGAGGGTCGCCTCGCCCATCCGGACGCCGGCGATGCGGCCGCCTTCCAGGACCAGCCCGGTCGCCTCGCCCTCGATCACGGTCAGACCGTCGATCGAGGCCAGGACGCGCTGCATCTCCAGCGGGTACGCCACGTTGTCGACCTGGGCGCGGGAGCTCCGGACCGCCAGCCCCTTGCGGGTGTTGAGCCGCCGGAACTGGATCGTGGTCGCATCCGCGACCCGGGCCATCAGACCGCCGAGCGCGTCGAGCTCGCGAACCAGCGTCCCTTTCGCCAGGCCGCCGATGGCCGGGTTGCACGACAGCCGCGCCACCTGACGGGCCGAGAACGTGACCATCGCGACGGTCCGTCCGAGTCGGGCCGCGGCCGCCGCAGCCTCGCAGCCCGCGTGTCCGGCGCCGACGACAACGATGTCGAAGTGGGGGCTCACGCCCCCGGTCTAATCCGGCGCGTCAGCGAGAACCGGACTCATCGGCTCGTTGTCCCCGAGCCACAGCGGCGCGATGTCCGCGACCAGCTCGCGCGCCATGGATCGGCCCAGGTTGCCCGAGCTGCGGTCCTCGATCAGGAGTCCCTCGTAGGTGTCCTGGTAGCGGAACAGGATCTCGCCGTCGGTGGTGACGAGCGCCACGCCCAGCTCGGCCTCGACCAGGTAGGGCTCGCTCACGTGGTCTACGAGCACGGGGACGCCGTTCTCGAACACCAGCTCGCCGACCATGTGGTCGTCTGTCATCGGGGTGCCGTCGTTCTCGACGACCCAGGTGAACAGCACCGCGTCGCCGTCGATGCCCTTCGCCACGTCGACGAGCACCTCGGTCAGCGCCTCGTCGCCGCGCACGGCATGGGTGAGGCGGATCTGCTCGGCCAGCGTCAGTCGGGTGTCCCGGAAGTGGCCGTTCCACTCGTCGGGCAGCGCGGTGTGCAGCTGGCCGGGGACCGCCCGGTGGAGCGAGTGCGGCAGCTCGGCGAGCTGCATGGTCCGGTGGAGGCGTCCTGCGGCCTGCTCGTCGAGCAGGGTCTCGCCGACGATCCCGGTCAGGTCGGGCGTCGGGGCCTCGGCCGCGATGATGACCGGGGCCACCAGGATCTCGCCGCGGACCACGCCGGGGTCCAGGTCCCAGTCCATCGCGTCCATGGGGCGAGCGACGTGGTGGGCGCATCCGGACAGCAGCATCAGCGAGGTGGCAACGGGCATTCGACGGGTCCTCTCGGGGGCGACCAGAGCCCGGTGCACGCTCCAGCCTGGGGTCTGACAAGGTCAGAACGAACCGGTTCCCGAAAACCTTCACCACGAGGGCAAGAAAGATCCCGGACCCAGGGAAGGTACCATCGGGGCGTGCCGTCTCGCCGCCGGATCGTGGCTCTCCTACTGGCGTTCGGGCTCGTCCTGCCGTTCGTCGACAAGCCCGTTCACGTCGACGACGCGAACTTCCTGGTCCTGGCCCGGGGGGCCGCGCTGGACTTCTGGCGGCCGCACGCCATCGACATCAACTGGCAGGGCACCACCGAGCCGGCGTTCGAGGTCCTGTCGAACCCGCCCGGCATCGGCTGGTGGCTGGCGCCCGTCCACGACGCCTCCGTCGCCGTCCAGCACCTGTGGATGCTGCCGTGGCTCCTGCTCGCGTTGTTCGGCGCGGCTCGGCTCGGTCGCTACTTCCTCGACGACGAGGACGGCGGGCTGATGCTCCTGGGCACGCTCCCCCTCCTCGCGCTGGCGGGACAGGCGCTGACCCCGGACCTGCCTCTGTTCGCCTGCACCGTCGCCGGGATGGGCGGCTTCCTGACCTCGAGGCGCTTCGGGTGGCCCTTTGCGCTCCTGGCCGGCGCCGCTGTGCTGTTCCGTTACTCGGGGCTCTGCTTGATCCCGCTCGTGCTCTACGCCGGCCGTCGCCGCTGGAAGCACGCGGTCTGGGTGCTGGCGCCGCTGGTCATTCTCGCGTTGCACGACCTGCACGCCTACGGGCGCATCCACCTGGTCGCCATGGGCAGCTTCCAGTCGGTCTCCAACACGCCCTGGGACGTCGCCCACAAGGGCGTGGCCGCCATCGCCGCGCTGGGGGGTGTCGGCGTGCTCCCTGTGCTCTCCGCGCGAGGGAAGGGCTGGGTCGGAGGACTGGTGGGCGCCGGGATCGGTGGGGCCGCTGGGCTGGCGAGCGGGCTCGATGGCGTGGGCCTGGGCATGACGGTCCTGGCGGTCTCGGCGGGCGCGATGGCGCTCTCGACGCTTCGGTTCCGGGACCCCAAGGACCAGTTCCTGGCGCTCTGGGCGCTCGGCGGGCTGGTGTTCCTGTTGTCGCTCCGGTTCACCGCGGCCCGGTACTGGCTGCCATTCCTGGTGGCACCGGCTCTGGCGTCCGCGCGGCTCGGGCTCTCGGATCGGGCGCTCGCGGCGGCGGTCGTGGCGAACGTCCTCATCGCGTTCGGGGTCAGCTGGGACGATCGCGAGCTGGCCCGTGCGCAGCTCGAGGCGGCCGAGCGGATCGGCGCTGGCCCAGGGACCTTCGCCGGTCACTGGGGCTGGCAGCACCACCTCGAGGGCCAGGGCTGGACCGCCCTCGAGGACGAGGGCACGCCGGGTGTCCGCCACGTCGTCGCGCTCGCCCCCTGGCCCCAGGAGCCAGACGGTACCTGCCTCGTCGAGGTCGATCGGTTCAGCGTGCCGGACACGTTCTTCGGCCCACGGACGCACACACGAGACGGCGCCGCGAACCTGCATGCGTTCGTCGTGGCGGGGGATCCGATCGTCGAGACCTACGCTCCGTGGTCGTTCTCGAGCGAGCCGTACGACGAGGTCGTTCTCTTCGAGCGCTGCGATTAGAGGGCTGGGGTGCCCCCCCCTCCGGAACAGCAGCCTTGGCTGGTCGAGCAGCTCCGTCTCCTGATCGAGCAGTTCGGCGTCGCGCGCTTCCTCCACGCCCCGCTCGTCGAGGACCTGCCCGGCCATGCGCCCAACGAGGTCGTGTACGCGCTGCTCGAGCACGCCGGCCTCGGCAGCCTGGACGTCTCGATTGTGCCGATGGAGGTGGCCCCCCAGGTCCGCGTCGGGCTGCCCTGTCGCTGTCCGCGCAGCCATGGCGGTGGGGTCTGGCTGCTCGACGCAAGCACGGACAGCGCTCGGTTCGCCGTCGAGGGTCTCCCCAGCCTGCCGGAGCTCGGACACGACGTCGCGCATGCCTGGCGCGAGCACCACGAGCTGTGCGTCGAGGACACGGGGCTCGACGAGCGGCTCACGGACCTGTCCGCCGTCTACCTGGGCTTCGGACTCCAGCTCCTGGTCCCGGGGCGTCGTCGTCGCGAGGTGCGGGGGCTCGTGCTCCAGA
Source organism: Pseudomonadota bacterium (assembly GCA_024228935.1). Lineage (GTDB taxonomy): Bacteria > Myxococcota_A > UBA796 > UBA796 > CAJQPC01 > JAAESX01. The sequence goes on along the minus strand of JAAESX010000047.1, from coordinate 57,413 downwards.
GCCGCTCGGCGCCGGCCCTGGATGTCGAGGCTGTGGCCTGGCTCGTCGGGGCTCAGCTCGCTGCGCGGGACCCCAGTCGTCGTCAGCTCGAGCGGATGCTCTCCCGGCTCCCGAAGCCTCGCCGGGACCTGGTCGAGCAGGCTCGCGCCCACTTCCTGGGCCCAGGACGGGTCGCGCTGAGCGAGCTCGTGTTCGAAGAGGAGCCGCCCGGTCAGGTCGTCGAGATGTCGCGTGGCGTGCGCCCGGTCCAGGTGGTCGGGGGCAACCTGCTGGTTCGTGGCGCCGCGGCGGGAGGTGTCCTCGGGGTCGCCCTGGCCGCCGTCGGGTACGCGGCGTTCGCCGAGCCACGGTCGGTCTTCCTGGCCCCGCTCGTGGCCCTGCTGGGGGGCCTCATCGGCTGGGGCATCACCCTTCGCAGCTGCTCGAACTGCCGGACCGCGCTGGGTCGCGAGGATGTGCTGTGCCCGGGCTGCGGCGGCCTGATCACGGAATAGCGAGCGCGACGTCCAGCGCGATCCGCAGCGGGACGACGAGCAAGGCGAGCGCCACCGTGACGCCGGCCACCACCAGGCAAGGGCGCCACTTCGAAGGGGCCTCGGGCTTTGGCCAGTCGGGCTGGACGCCGGCCGCGATCATCCGGTCGTACAGGTCGGGATGGGGCGGCTTCCCCAGCACGGCGGGGGTCCCGTTCGCCCGATGCAGGGCCTCGAGGCCACGCGCGTAGGCCGCCGGGTCGCCCTCGTGTGCGTGCGCGTCGGCCCGCTCCTCCATCCGCTTTCGCATCCGCTGGCCCAGCCGGAGGATCATGAAGACGACCACGACGAGGACCCCCAGCGACCAGGGATTCAGCTGCGTCACGAGCGGCACGGCCAGGATGAGCGGGACGAGCGAGAGCACCGACAGCACGCGGACCAGGATCACCTTCCGCGGCTCGGCCAGGTGGCCCAGCTCGTGGTCCAGGATGCCGGCCAGGCCCGCCTCGTCCAGGTGCTCGAGGAGCCCGCGGGTGACGGCGAGACGACCCGAGAGCGGAAAGGCCATTGCGTTCGCGTGGTGGACCTCGAGGATGTGCACCGAGCGAACGTGCTCACCGCCCGGTCGAGCCCGCACCAGCGCCAGGAGCTCACCGGTCGCGGGGCTGGCACCCCCGAACCAGCTCGACATGTCGACGCCGGCGCCTCGGCTGAAGACCAGCACCAGGGCCACGCCGATCGCCAGCCACAGCGGGGCGACCTGGAGCGGCGCCCAGCCAGAGGCCAGGGCGAGAAGGAGCAGTCCGTAGACGTGGCCGTACAGCGACAGGGACAAGGCGCGCCGGCCTCGCTTGAACGTGGAGACGTCTGCGCCGGGCGCCGACAGCGCCAGCTCGCGCCGGACGACCAGCCACCGGGAGGACAGCCAGGCCGCGATCGTCAGTCCCGCCAGGAGCACGCCGTCGTCCAGGCTGGTGGCGTCCCGGGACATCCAGAACACGGCGCCGACGGAGAAGAGGAGTGCGACCAGGAGGCCGAGCCCGGCGGTTCGGCGAGCCGTCCAGTCGAGCCGGGCGCGCTCGGTCCAGTGCAGGTCCCGGGGGCCGGGTCGGGAGAAGAGCATCGCCAGGCCGGTGCCGAGCAGGGAGAGCCCTCCGGCCAGGCCGCAGGCGGCCAGGAGCGCCAGCAGCTCAGTCCCCACGCGGGCCCCGGAGCGCCAGCGCCACCCCCGCCACGCCGACGACTCCGGCCGGGATGATGGCGACCAGGGCCTCGCCCGCGCTCACGTGGCCGGCGCTGGTCACGAGCAGCAGCGCGGCGGTTCCGGCGACCGTGTTCCCGATCCAGGCCAGCGCGACGCCCACGCCGCGGCGGGTCCAGCGCATCCGCTGCGAGACGACCGCCGTCAGCCCCAGCGCCAGCAGGATGGCCGAGGCGATGACGGGGAGCGGCGCGTACACGCCGACGACGAAGGTCAGGCAGGCGATCCAGATGGCGGCGTGCAGCGCGTGGTCGATCCAGACGAGCCAGTCGGGGTCCTGGATGGGCTCGCTGTCCCGGTGGAGCCGGAGCCCCAGGATGCCAGCGCCCGCCGTGGCGAGTCCGGGGGCGCAGGCCAGACCGCCGGTCATCAGCGCGGCGTCGAGCGTGAGGCCCCCGCCGTAGAACAGCGGCACGCTGCCGATGGCCAGGAGCGGCATCGCCACGCCCGTCGCGATCACGCCCCACCAGAACAGCCGGAGCTCCTGCTTCAGGGCGAGTCGGACGAGCGCCAGGAGCGCCAGCTCGCAGCCGGTGACGATTCGCAGCTCGTCACCCGACAGTGGAGCCACGAGCCCCGCGATGAGCGCCCCCGCGATCCACAACAGGATGTCGAAGCGGCGGTCGGACAAGGCGTCCTGGACAGGGCGGGGCAGCACGAGGTCCATTCTCTCAGGGGGCGGGTGTTCCACGTGGAACACGCGGGTGGCATACGCTTCCTTACGGCTGAAAGGAGAGCGCCCTTGGACGAGCGCAAGCTGCCTGCCTCGGACACCCTCGCCGAGCAGGCCCTCGACAACCTCGTCAACCAGTTCGCCAGGCCGCTCGACTTCCTGCGCGAGCTGGTCCAGAACTCGATCGATGCGGGGAGTCCGCGGGTCGAGGTCTGGCTGAAGTACGTGCCCGACGCGTCCGGTTCCGGCGTCCTGGAGATCCACGTCGACGACTTCGGCGAGGGCATGGACGAGCGGATCATCGACGACCACCTGACGCGGCTGTTCTCGTCGACGAAGGAGGACGACCTCACCAAGATCGGCAAGTTCGGGATCGGGTTCACGTCCATCTTCGCCATCGCCCCGGACGCCGTCCTGCTCAAGACGTCGCGGCACGGCGAGTCGTGGGAGCTCCTGTTCCACCCCGACCGCAGCTTCGACAAGGTGAAGAGCGACTCGGTCGTCGATGGGACGCGCATCACCATGTTCAAGAAGATGCCGCGCCAGGACATCGACGCCTTCGTCCGCGACTGCCGCTGGATCCTGGGCTGGTGGTGTGAGCACTCCGACACGCCGATCACCTTCTGGGACCGGACCGGCGAGCGCGAGGGTCCGGCCGAGCAGGCGTCCCCCGACCCGTTCGCCGCGTTCGCGAGCGAGCGGGAGACCAAGGCCGAGCGCGTGAACCAGCCGATGGTCCTGGTCGGCTCGATCCTGGTGCGCGAGATCGACGACCGCGGCGTCCGAGCCGTCATCGGCTACGACCCGAGCCCCCGGTACGGCTACTACAACGGCGGCCTGACGCTCGTGAACACGCGGAACCGCGACGTGCTCGGGCCGCTGGACGGGCGCCTCGGCCACCTGTCCTTCAAGCTCAAGAGCAACGCGCTCGAGCACACCCTGACGCGCGACAACGTTCTCCAGGACGCCCACTGGGAGAAGGCGATGCTGGTCCTGGTCGACGCCGCGAACGCGCTGCGGCGTGACCTGGTCGAGCGGACCGAGGCCGCCTTGGCCGCCGAGGAGCTCGTCGGCGTCTGGCACCGGTTCCTGGCCCAGGAGTGCCAGTCGACGGACGGCCCCTCGGCGCTGGACGGGTTCCGGGACCGACCGCTGTTCCCGGACACGCGCGGGACGCTCCGCACGCTCGAGGAGATCGAGGAGCAGGAGGACGACCAGGGGGTCGTGCTGCTGGAGACCAGCAACCCGAGCCTGGATGCCGCGCTGGACGCCGAGGGCGTCTTCCTCCTGCGCGACGACCCCGACACCCGGTCCCTGCTGACCGCGGCCTACAAGCCACCGATCCTGGCGTTCTGGGCCGAGGCGCGGCAGCTCGCTCGGGCGGACGAGATCTACGTGCTGCCCGACCTGGTCCATGTCGACCGGCTCACCCCGAGGGAACGTCTGCTCGTCGACACGACGAATCGCCTGTTGCGCAGCGCCTTGGGCAGCCGCGTCGACCTGTTGGTGGGTGGCTTCGGCGGTGCGATGGAGGCGCGTGGGCAGCCGCTCGCGATGGAGGGGCCGCTCGACGGGCGCGTGTTCAAGCGTCCGGAGGCCAGCTGGCTGCGCGTTCCGGCGTTCCTTTGCTCTCGGGCGCTGCTGCTGAACAAGCACCACTCGTTCTTCCAACTCCAGACGACAGCCAGCTCCGAGGACCTGGACCTGGCGGCGTACGGGCTCGCGATGGCCCTGCTCCACGAGGAGGACGCGGAGCTCGAGCGGAGCTACCGCCTGCTCCTGGAAGCTGCGTGCGCCGGGGGTGTGGCATGAGCCAGCTCGAGGAGCTCATCCAGCGCAGTCGGGCGCCCGGCAAGTTCGTCGAGCGCAAGCGCTTCACGCTCAGCAAGGCCAAGGCGATCGAGAAGCAGCGTGAGTACGCGCTGCGACACCCGACACAGTACATTCTGGAGCTCATCCAGGCGTGCGTCCTGTCCGGCGCGACCTACATCGCCATCGACATCAGTCGCGAGACCATGCTCATCGCGTTCATCGGTGGACGGCCCTTCCAAGGGAACGACCTCGAGAACATCTTCGACTATCTGTTCGCCGACCGCGCGGACCCGGCGCACCGGCACCTCGTACAGTTGGCGATCGGGCTGAACGCGCTGCTGCAGCGCTCTCCCAAGGCAATCCGTATCGAATCCGGAGACGGGAAAAAGGCCGTCCGGCTGGAGATGGACGCCAAGGGAAAGGGGCAGATCGGCATGCCCTCGGACCCCGTCCGTGGCACGTACGTGATGATGGAGAAGGCCGGCAGTTGGTTCTCCCGGTTCCAGGACGTGAAGCTGTACCCCGAGCAGGCGCTGGTCGAGGAGCGCTGCGTCCACTGCCCGGTTCCCATCATCCTGAACGGCACGGCTCCGTTCGGGTACACCTCGAAGAAGGAGGTCCGGCTGTTCGGCGAGAAGCAGCAGAAGAGCTTCTCGCTGCCCAACGGTCGTCGTGGCGTCGTCTCCGTTCCCAAGCGGCCCGAGTCCGGCAAGGGCTTCAAGATCGTGATGGGTGGTGTCTGGGTGACCACGCTCCAGCTGCCCGAGCTGGGCAGCGTCGCGATGCGCACGAGCTCGGGGCGACACGCGGACGTCGAGCTGGCCGGCGTCATCTGTGACGACAACCTGCGCAAGACCGCCGACCAGTCCGACATCGTCCAGGACGCGCGCTTCACGAAGATGCTGGCCGCGGTGCAGCCTGTCGCGAGCGACCTGATCGAGGAGCTGACGGGCGAGCGTCCCAGCCCGCCGCCGCTGCCGCACGTCGAGGAGGACGGGCCGGTCGTGCTCCCTCTCCCGCGCCGGATCCCGGTCATCGGTCCCGAGGTCGAGCTGACCGTGGACGAGGTCCGTGTCGAGTCGGAGACCTCGCCGATCTTCTGGTTAGAGCCCGAGTCTCGCGATGCGTTGGCGCCGCTCTGCGATCCCGCACGGTTTCCGTTTCGCGTGCTGGTGCTCCAGGAGGGCGAGGCCCGGGCGCTCCTGCAGGAGGTGCCCGATGTGTCGCTCCAGCGGCTCGGGACGGCTGCGGACGTCGACTTCGCGCGTCGGGTGCTCGAGCGGAACCTGCGGGTGCGCGAGGTCACCGTCGACGTCGAGCGCGGGCGCCTGACCCTCCGCTTCCATGGCCAGGGCCCCGTCCCGCCCTGGGGAGACGACGGACTGGTCCCCGCCCTGGCCTCGCAGGCGGGCGCGGCGGTCTGGTGTGGCGGCCTGCATGTGGCCGTGCCGCACGTGAGCGTCGCGATCGAGCTGACCGAGCCGGCCTACGACGACCTCCCGCACGAGCTCGCGGCCCTGGCGGGGCAGCACGCTTGGCGCCTCCTCGCCCAGGACGTCGCCGGCGATCCGGTCCGTGTGCGGGAGCTGGGCGGCACGCTGCTCGCGGCCCACGCTCGGCCCCAGTTCGCGGAGGTGGACGGCGTCAGCCAGCTCACCGTGTCGTTGCCGCCCGAGTGGGGCGACGCGGCGAAGGTGCTCCGGACGCTTCCGCTGGCGGATGGGGACCAGGGACCCGTCACGCTCGACGGCCTGGTCGCGCTCCAGGGAACGGACTGCGTCCTCACGGTCAGTCCCGCCGCGTTCGAGGTGCTCAGCCCGCTCCAGGAGCTGTTCGGCTGGGGCCACCTGCGCTTCGAGGGGGACAGTCCGCTCTTCGCCGTGGGGCTGGTCGGTGAGCGCTGGGTTCCTCTCTCCGGTGTCGTCGCCAAGGCCAACCCGGGGGCCATCCTCTGGCTGTCGGGCCACGCTGGCGCTCAGCTGCAGGACGCGCGCTGGATCCCGGTCGCGTCGCCGTCGCCGTGGGTGGGGGCCGCCGTCCGGCCGGGCTGGGAAGACACGGACCTGCGCCAGGGCGAGCTGCTCCTGGCCGAGCGGCTGGAGTCGCTCGTGGCGACCGCGGACTGGGACGCCCAGTGCGAGGGGCCGATCGATCGGTCGCGGGCCGTGGGCACCCTGGCGGCCTGGTCCCTTGGTCGGCGCCTTGGTCGGGCCCCGCTGCCGGTCAGTCCGTCGGATGGCAGCGCCCTGCGCTCGCGCACCGAGCTGTGGGAGGGCATGCGCGCGGCGGCACGCGGTGGCGTCCGGGTGGCCGAGCGCGACACGGTGCTCCTGAGCTTCGACGAGCTGAGGTTCCTCGAGGCAGATGGCCCCATCGGGCTGCGCTTCGACGACGACCCCTCGGTCTGGGGCTCGCTCGTCGGCGGGCAGGACGAGGACGGCTGGCTCATCCGGCACGAGGTCCGGCTCCCCGGGCTGCACGGCTGGCTGGGGCTGCGTCACCCCTTCGACGCCACGACCGCCATCCTGGTCCGCAGCGCGAGCGGCACCGTGCTGTCGGTGCCGGAGATCGACCGGCGCATCCCGTGTCACGGGCTGTTGTGGCTCGAGCGCGGTCGCCTGACGCTCAGCTCCGCCCAGGCCGAGCTGCTCGCGCTCGAGGGGTTGCAGCTCTACCAGCGCCTGGCCGAGGGGCTCCGTGCCTCGGCGTTCGGGTCACGCCGAGTGACGGCCCGGGGCTACGGCACGCTGTTCGCCTGGCTTTCGTGGTCGGGCCGGGCGGGCCGGCTCGGCACGGTCCAGGAGCTCGCGCGGCTCATCCCGATCGAGGTCGATGGCGAGGTCTGGGGCACGCTCGAGGCCTGGCTCAGGAGTCCCGAGTCTGGCCGTCCCACCCTGCCGATCTCCCTGCCATCGACGGGCTCGTCGCCGACGACTCGGCGGACGGCGTTGGTCGTCGAGGGTGACCTTCAGAAGAGGGTCCGGGCGCTCCTCAAGCAGCTGGGGCGCGACGTCGAGGTCCACCTCCAGGCCACGCACGAGCGCTGGGGACCGCCCGTTCGCCTGGACATGCGGTACAGCCGGTACGAGCTGTTGGTCCTGGTGCTGAACCACGGCCACCCGGCCATCGTGCAGGCGGGGACACCGGGTCGCGTGCAGGAGCTCGTGCTGGTCGAGATCGCTCGCCAGATCGCGCGCTGGTCGTCCGAGGTGGGCGAGCCGCTGGATCTGCTGGCGATGCAGCAGGTGCTGGTCGCGCAGCGTCTGAACCTGGGCTGAGAGCGAGGGCGGATCAGCTCAGGTAGTCGCGTCCCGCCTGGGTGACCTCGGCGTGGCCCGTGTCGTGGTCGAAGTCCACCAGGCCGTCGTCCGTCAGTCCTTCCAGCAGGCGAGAGAAGCCGCGGTGCGCGACGAAGTACTTCCGCTCGGAGTGGTCGTGCATCTCTCCGAGCTCACCGCCGCCGCCGGCATCGACCAGGAACTGCAGGGTGCCGCGCTTGGCGCGCTCGATCGCTCGCTGCTGCCGCTTGAGCTTCTTGGCCTCCTCTTCGGAGAGGCCTTTCGCGGCTTTCGGGGTTGCTGCTTCCGGTTTCGCGGGGGTAGCAAGAGGTTTCGCGCCGTCCGTGGCCCGTTTCGGCTTGTCTGGGGCTCGCGTCGTGCGGTATTTCTCGGGCGGCGGCTTCGGACGCCCGGTCTGGCGGACGACCTGGCCCGGCTTGGGCAGGTCCTGGGGCGTCGGGGTGGGCTCGGTCTTGCCGAGCAGGAGCTTCTTCAGGCGACTGCGGAGACCCAAGGTCTACTCCACGAGCGAGAGGAACGATGCGAGCACGACCTCACCTTGTCGGGAGCGTCGTGCAACGTCGTAGGACGCGCCGCCCTCGGTGATGCGGACCTGGACCGAGCCGTCCACGTCGACGCAGGCGGGGTGCGGGTCGGCGAGCGAGCCGGGCGTGGTGACCCAGATGCGGCCCTCGCCGAGGTGGGGGGCGACGCGCTCGACGACCTCGTCGCCAGGAGCGGAGAGGTAGGCCCGGTTCGCGCCGACGAGCGCATTCCGGTCGCGCTCCCCTGGGAGCCAGCGGTCGAGCCAGGCGTCGTTGGTGCTCGACGTGATGCCGTGATGGTTCAGGTGCAGCACGTCGACTGCCCCGTCCAAGGGCAGGCCCTCGGCGACGAATGTCTCCACGTCGTCGGTGTCCTTTCCTCCCCCAGTCAGGTCGCCGGCCCACAGGTACAGGAAGTCGCCGTACCGGACGGTGCCAACCAGGCTGCGGCTGTTCTCCTCGGTCGTGGCCAGGCTCGTCCCGTCGGGCAGGGTGGCGTCGGCGACCAGGATGTCGAGCGTGGCCCCGTCCCCGAGCTCGATGGTGAGAGGGAGGTCGCAGGTGGTGTCGCACAGGGCGATGGCGTCGCTCGGGTCGGTCCACTCGTTCGTGTCGACGTCGCGCCCCCGCCAGATGACGGTCCCGGTCTGGTCGAGGTCCGACAGCCCGCCCACGTGGTCGGCGTGCAGATGGGTGATGACCGTGAAGTCGGGTTCCCGTCCGTGCAGGGCGTCCGTCACCTCGTCGTCGTGCCGGTCGTTGCCGACGTCGATGAGGACCGTGGTGCCGTCGGGCCCGACGACCAGGGTGCTCTCCCCGATGCTGGTGGAGCCGAGGTCGATGCGCTCGATCAAGAGCGCCGGCGGAGGCAGCGTGGTCGGTGTCACGCACCCGACGAGAGACCAGATCATGCCTTCAGGGTAATGGGCCCTCGATGGATCAGATGCACCTCTTCGGCGCCCCGCCGCCGACGCCCCCCGACGAGCTCGGAGGGGTGGTCACGGACGAGGATCGCGAGCTCGCCGCGAAGCTGCCGCAGGGCCTTCGGCTGGGCACGAGCTCGTGGTCGTTCCAGGGCTGGGAGGGCGTCGTCTACGATCGCCGAGCCTCACCCCAGAGGCTGTCGCGCGAGGGGCTGCGGGCCTATGCGGAGAACCCTCTGTTCCGCACCGTCGGGGTGGACCGGGCTCACTACCAGCCGCTCACTTCGGCCCAGTGGGTCGAGCACGCCGAGCAGGTGCCGGACGACTTCCGCTTCCTGGTCAAGGCCCACGAGTGGTGCACGCTGGCGCAGTTCCCGAAGCACGCCCGCTATGGCCATCGCGCCAACCAGCCGAACGGCTTCTTCCTCGACCCGCACTACGCCGTCGACGAGGTGGTCGCGCCCACGCTCGAGGGGCTGGGCGACAAGCTGGGCGTGCTGCTGTTCCAGTTCGCTACGCAGGACCTGCGCTCGGTCGGTGGCCACGATGGCTTCTGCGACGCGCTGTACGCGTTCCTCTCCGCCCTGCCCAAGGGGCCGACCTACGCGGTCGAGGTCCGCAACGACTCGCTCCTGACGGCGCGCTTCTCGGATGCGCTCGCGGCGAGTGGCGCGATGCCCTGTCTGGGGGGCGTCGGCACCATGCCCGCCCTGGACGAGCAGTACGCGAAGACCCCGGCCGGCTTCGCGCCCACGCTCGTGATGCGGTGGATGCTGCGCAAGGGCCTGAGCTACGACTCGGCTTCGAGGCGCTACCGGCCGTTCAGCCGGCTGGCCGAGCCGGACGCCGGGACGCGAGCTCTCATCGCGGGCCTGGTCCGGGCGCGCCCACGGCCGACCTTCGTCATCGTGAACAACAAGGCCGAGGGCTGCTCCCCGGAGTCCGTTCGCGAATTGGCCCGGCACCTGACGGGCTGACGTTCCACGTGGAACGTCAGGCGGGCGGCGCGGGGGCCTCGTCGTGCAGCGGTAGCCAGTCGTCTCGCAGGGTCGCGTCGTGGAACAGGAGCCAGGACCGCGGGCTGACCTCGCCCAGGGCGGCTCGCAGGGTGGCCTGGGCGGCGACGATATCCGTGATGGCCAGCTCGAGGTAGCCGTACCGCAGGCCGGTCCCTCCGCCGATGAGGGCGCCGAGTCCAGCCTGGCGCAGCGCTGCATCCGCCTTGTCCTCGAGCTGTGCCTTGTGCTCGAAGGCGTCGTCGTCGGGGACCCCAGACAGGTCGGTCTTCACGTACGCGAACGTCTCGCCATGGCGCGAGAAGCGCGTGCTCAGGAACGGGGCGCGAGCCCGCGTGCTGACCCACATCTCGGGGTGGGCGCTCTTGGCGATGGTCAGGTCTGTCTGTGCGGGATGGTCGCTGGCGGCAGCGGGTCGCTCGAGCTTCCACATCGTGAAGCGCAGGTCCTCGGACAAGGCCCAGGGCGCCTCGGGCAGGCCGCGCTGGATGTCTGTGCGCACCTTGCCGAAGAGGACGGGCAGCGTCCTCCAGCCTCGCTGGTCGTCGGCCGACTCGACACAGTCGATGACGCCGACGTGGTCGCTGACGGCCTGTTCGCCCAGGAGCCGTGACGTCCCCTCGTACGCGGCGTCGAAGCCGTCCCGCAGGCCAGGGATGTGCCAGCGGATGTCCACCCGGTTGCCCTCACCGGGGCTGCATGCGACCTGGGCGCGACCGATCCGGGCGCCGGTGCGGTGGTCCACGAAGTTGGCGGCGACCTCGGGCGTGGTGGGCGGGCGCGATGACGAGAACGTCCACCCGGGGATGTCCGGAGCACGGGCCACGAGCGCCTCGACCAGGTGGCGGTTCTGGAGGCTCGCCTCGCAGGAGACGACCAGGCGATGGCCGCCCGCGTCGCCGGGACCGAACTCCCAGAACAGGCCCGGCAGGACGGGGGCCAGCTGGGCGTTCATCCAGGTGACGATGTCCCAGCGGTCTTCCATGCGGAACAGCGCGTCGATCCGGTCCGTGCGCTCGGCGAACTGCTGCCAGAAGGCGTCCATCGCGGTCTCGAGGGGGCGTCGGTCGGGGAGCGTGTTCCAGCGCATGGGTGTGTCTATCGCGCGCCGGGGGCGGGCGAATTGGCCCGTTCCCGAGCGGAGCGTGAGGCGGACAGGGGCCTTTGGGGTGGCATGCGCCTTGCTCAGAAGACAGCAGGAGGACTCATGTCTGTCTCGAAGATCCTGGTGGCGGTGGACGGCTCGGACGCAGGCTTGCGTGCGATGGCCAAGGCGGTCGAGCTCGGCGCGGCCCTCGGAGCGGAGCTGGACGTGATCTCGGTGCTCGACCTCGGACAGCTTGAGTTCTACGACGGCTTCTACATGAACGACGAGCAGCTCGAGGCGTGGCAGACGCGCTTGAAGAAGGAGACCCTGGACGCGGCCATGGACCGGGTGCCTCGCACGGGGCCCAAGACCTCGGCGCGCATGGTCCGGGGCCGGGTGGCGGACGCCATCCTGGGTGAGCTCAAGGCCGGCGGGCACCAGATGCTGGTCGTGGGCCGCACCGGAAAGGGCGCCATCGATCGGCTCGTGGTCGGGTCGGTCAGCCGGAAGCTCGCGGGGAACAGCCCTGTCCCGGTGTTGATCGTCGGCTGATCAGATGAGCGCGACCTGGAGCTCCATCTCCACGGTCCGCCCCCAGTCCGCCAGCGGCTCGAGCAGGCTGCGGCTTGCTGCGAAGCGGCGCTGACGGAACAGACCGAGGCCCTCGGGCACGCGGCCGCGTTCGTCGCGCAGCAGCGGGTCGAGGTGCCTCGAGTGATGCACGTCCTCGGCCAGGATCTCCGTCGCCAGGTGCAGCAGCAGTCCGGTCCCGAGCGCGTCCGGAGCGAACCGGTGGACGGGGATGCCCGGGAACCAGAACGGACCGATGGTGCTGCGCGACAGGCGGAAGATGTGGGCGCCCAGTCCGTGCGAGAGTTGCTCGCGCAGGCCCAGGAGCGGCACGGCGGCATGACGGCTGAAGAGGTGGACGACGCCCTCGGGCACCGCGACGTTGCCCTCGCCCGTCAGCTGGATCGGGCCCATGAAGTTCAGCGTGGGCCATCGGGCCGTGCACCGGAGTCGCTGCCAGCAGGACGACGGCGTCAGGCGATCCCAGGTCAGCGTGATGTCGACACTGGGCTTCTTCCGGTGGACCGCTGCGATGAGGCGCGAGCTCGGCAGGATGGGGTTGAGCCGCAGGAACCGATGGAGCCTTCGGCGCGCTTGCATCCGCTGGCCGAGCTCGGGATCCAGGCGCAGCGCGCAGTCGATGGCGTCGTCGGCCAGGTCGGTCCCATCGTCGCCGTTGGCCGCCAGGTGCTGCTCGGCCAGGGCGCGGCTGATCCACGCGAAGTCCGGCATGCCCGAGACCGGGTCGGCCCGCGCCGGAGCCAGGACCTGGCCGGACAGGTCGGGGGCCAGCGCCGCGAGGAGCGACGTCGTCTCCGCCAGCGGCACGTGGTCCCCGTGGGGGGCGAGCGCCTCGAGGCCCGAGCGGAGAGCGCGGATGTACGGGGCGGCGCGCTCGGTGGAGAACTTCACTCAGCCCTCGTCGTCGAGCCAGCCGTCGACCTCGGCCTGCGCGGCGTTGCGCAGGGCCTTGTCCGCCAGCGCCTTGGCCCGCTCGCGGCTCACCACGTCGAGACGATCGGTGAGCAGGAGGTTGCGGCTCTCCACCTCGTTCGCGATGCGGGCGGACAGGTCGGGGAGGACGTCCGTGAGGAGGCGCTGGGTCTCCTCGACATACGCGGCGGTGACCTCCATCGCCGTGCCGAGCTCGGTCAGAGACTCCTGCAGCTCGGCGACCACGGTGGGCGCGTCGGCGGCCATGCCCAGTGCCTGGATCCGTCGGCCGGCGCTGTCGACCGCGCCGCTGGCGTTCATGACGTAGCCGCTCATGCCTTCGTGCAGCTCGAGGACCGCGTCGCGCAGCGCCCGGGTGGGGCTGAGTGAGTCCTTGGCGAGGTCGGCCGCGGCGCGGAAGAGCTCCAGGTTCAGCGACTCGCTGCGCAGGGTGAAGGTCAGCTGGTCGATTCGTCGCGCCGCCTCTTCCGCCGTGAAGTTGTGCTCGCCCTTCTCGAGCGCCCCCAGCGCGCGCTCGACGTCGATCACGCGGCGCGCGGCGGTGCGCTCGTTGTCCTTGCTCTCGACCCGGGCGTCGTGGAGCAGATCGACCTGCTCCTGCAGCTCCAGCGCCGTGAGCCGCAGCTCGTCGGAGAACGCGGTGGCCTGTCGGAGGCGGGTGGAGGCGACTTCGTACTGGCGGAGCAGCCCCTCGGCGACGGACTTGCGGCCCAGGATGGCCGAGCGCGCCGAGAAACGCTGGACGAGCGACGCCCAGATCGAGTCGTCGGCCTCCTGACGCTCGAGCTCACGCAGGTGAATCTCGTGCGTTTCCAGGGTCTTGAGCTCCCCGTTCAGCGCCTTGCCCAGCTCGGCCTGGGTCCGGACGAGCTCGTCGACCTTGGCGAGGGCTTGCTTGTGGCGCTTGTGGATGCCGTCGCGCCGCTGCTGGAGTGCGGCCTGCGAGGGCACGGCGCCGCGGTACTTGGGGAGCTTGTCGAGAAGGGAGCCCACGCTTCTGATCTGCCTCCGCGAGGGGTCGGAGACAAGAGGGTAGATCGCGATTGCGTGGGCGCGCGCGATACGCACGACAAATGCACCCGAACGCCCCCGTCCCCTGTGCCTGCGCGGGGTTTCTCGACGCCGGGCCGCTGCCGCTCGTCCAGGACCTGGAAGGGGCGCGGGTCCACCCCGACCTGCCGAGCGTCGTGGACGCTCACGTGCACCTGTTCCCCGACCCGGTCTTCCAGGCGCTCTGGAGCTGGTTCGAGCGGTACGGCTGGCCGGTCCGATACCCGTTGCCGTCCCCCAAGGTCATCGAGTTCCTGTTGTCTCGGGGCGTCGAGCACCTGGTGGCGCTGCACTACGCGCACAAGCCGGGGATGGCGCGTGGGCTGAACCGCTACGTCGCGGGGCTGGCCGCTCGGGAGCCTCGTCTGATCGGACTCGCGACGGTGTTGCCCGGTGAGCCCGGGGCGGCCGAGGTGCTGCGCGAGGGGTTCGAGCTGGGCCTGGCCGGGGTGAAGCTCCACTGCCATGTCCAGTGCTTCGCTCCCGACGAGCCCGTCATGGCCGAGCTGTACGAGGTCTGTGTCGAGTACGACCGGCCGATGGTCATCCACGCCGGGCGCGAGCCGAGGAGTCCGGCGTACAAGGTCGACACGTGGTCGGTCAGCGGCGTCGGCCGGGTCGAGAACGTCCTGCGCGACTTCCCGGCCCTGACGCTCTGTGTGCCCCACCTCGGAGCGGACGAGTTCGCCGAGTTCGCGGCGCTGATGGGTCGGTACGACGGACTGTGGCTCGACACGACGATGGCGCTGGCCGGGTTCCTGACCGCGGGGGTCCCGACCGAGGCGCTGCGGGCCTGTCCCGAGCGGGTCATCTACGGGAGCGACTTCCCGAACCTGCCGTACGCCTGGGACCGCGAGCTGGGTGTCATCCGAGGGCTCGAGCTGCCCGACGACGAGCTCGAGATGGTGCTCGGCGGCGGCGCCAAGCGGCTGTACGGGATCGTTGAAAGCTGAACGTGATCGCGTAGTTATCCTGGAAATTGCTACTCGTAGGCGATGCGGATCAGGACGCTGCTGCGCTCGGGCACGCCGTCCTTTTCGAGCGGGTCGAGGCGCCAGCGCTGCACGGCGTCCAGGCTCGACTCCACGAACGCGTCGGGGCAGTCCAGCGCCTGGGCTCCGTAGGGATGACCGTCGGCGTCGACGTGGACCAGGACGATGCAGGTGCCCTGGACGCCGAGGTCCGCCGCCTGTCGAGGCATCTTCGGAGGCATCTGCGGGCTCTTCACCAGCAGGTGCCAGTCGTGGGCCTCCCCTGTGGGAACAGGGTCTTCCGGCGGGGCCACGCCCGTCCGCCACCACTCGCGGCTCTCCGGCGGGGGCATGTCGACGTCCTCGGGGCTGGCCGCCACGGCGACAGCGGCGCGCGGGGCCACCTCGGCGCGATGGAACTGGACGTTGACCGACAGGAGCACGGGGACGGGGCGGTCCTCGTCGAGGTAGGGCTCGATCCGCCAGAGGGACAGCGCCTCGACGGCCGCGTTCTCGAACGGATCGGGGCAGCGGCGGACCTCGACGTCCGTCACCTTGCCCTCTGTGTCGAAGAGGATGGTCGAGGAGCAGGACCGGTTGCGGTTGACCTCGAGACCCTCGGGCCAGGCGGGCGGCTCCGACTCCAACATCGTCAGCTCGTACGCTGGCACCTCGATGGGTCCTGCGTGAGCCAGGGAGATGAGGAACATGCTCACAATGTAATCCGATGTTCCACGTGGAACACCCCTCAGAAGTACGGTTTCAGCCCTTGTTCCGTGGTGGTGGGCGGCGGGCCGTCCTGACCGGTGCGACCAGGGCGTCCAGGTGCCCCGGGCTGGCCCGCGCCCTCGCCGTTGCCGCCCTCGCCGCCGTCGCCCGAGGTTCCCCCGGCGCCTCCGCCGTGCTCGACCAGGAACAGCTCCAGGGCCCAGACCGCTCCGGGATCGACGATGAACTCGGCATAGCCGCCGGGGCCTCCATCGCCGCCGTCACCGCCACGCCCGCCGCGTCCGCCGTCACCGGCGCGACCGGGCGGGTCGCCTTGTCCACCGTCGCCACCGTCGCCGCCGGAGTGGCCCGCCTCGCCCTGGCCTCCGGTGCCCCCGCGGACGTCCACGGTCAGGGAGCCGCCCTCGGGATCGATCAGGTAGCGACGGGTCCGGGCCTTCCAGTCACCGTCGCGCAGGACCTCGCCCTCGACGAGCACCTGGATGAGCTCCTGGTCACCGACCTCCACGGCCTGGACGAACACGCGGGCGTGCCCTCCCTGACCTCCGGGTCCTCCGATGCCGCCGTCGCTGCCGTGGCGTCCGGACTCGCCGTTGGAGCCCCGGCCTCGCCACGAGCCGTCATCGCGGGTCTCCGCGTCGTCTCCGTCATCTCCGTCGCGGCCGACCCACACGTTGCGGCTGCCCCAGGCGCCGGTCTCTCCGGTGTAGTCGGCGCTGTACGCGCAGTCGTAGCGAGGGACCACGCGGAGCACGTGGTCCACCTCGGGTCGGTCGGCCAGCCGAACGCGGAGCACGTACTCCGTGTCCACCGACTTCCTGGGGTCCCCGTAGAGCGTGAATCCCGTGCCTTCCTGGGGGTTTCCGTCGAACAGGATGTCGAGCTCGCGCCAGGCGACGTGACCTCGTCCGGAGCTTCGGGTGTGCTTCGTCTTCCCGTTGCGGAGCTCGAGCTGGACCTCGAGCGGCTGAGCGATGCCGGGGCACACAGCGAGGGTCTCCGTCGCGTCGGGACTGACGATGGCCAGGCCCGTGACCTTCTTCGAGGCCAGGCACCCCGCAAGGAGGAGGATCACGTGGCCGCCAGGCGGGCCTGACGGCGCTTCCAGCCCCGCCAGAGTCCGTGACTCGAGCCCGCGATGCACAGGACGTGGTGCACCGACATCCAGACCCACCCGCGCAGACCGAGGCGCGGCCCGAGGTAGACCGTCACCGCGGTGGCCACGATCAGCCAGGCGATGGCGATGATGACCTCGCCGTCCGCGCGCTTTCGTCGCTCAGCGCCCGTAGACATGGTTTCCGTGCTCCTCGTCCCAGTTGGTGACCACGAGGTCCCGTGGTGCGGGGAGAAGATACTCCACCTCGAGCGCGCCGGGGCCGGTCGCGACACGGTCCCCGGCCACGCCACCGGTCACGCGGACGATGCGTCCGGGCACCTCGATCAGCCGGTGGCCCGAGAGAGTCTGTGTCTGGTCGTGCGAGCCGTCCAGGTCGGCCCAGGCGAAGGCCTCGATGACGGTCGAGGTGGAGCTCTTGTAGCCTGAGGTGCTCTGTATCACGCCGGAATCATTGGAGTACACACGGACCGAGTCGCCGAGAGAGGACTGGCCCCAGGAGCCCAGCGCGACGTCCAGATCGCCGTCGACGTCGACGTCCTCGAGGGAGATCGCGGACTGGTAGCGCTCGCCGTCGTCCGAGGTCCAGCAGACCTCCAGGTCCGGGCCGCAGTACGCTCGCGCGAGTCCGTCGCCGGTCTTCTGTGTGTTGTCCGTGATGGCCAGGTCGGGCAGGCCGTCGCCGTCGAGGTCCCCGAAGTCGAGCGAGTTGCCCTCGAATGCCTCCCCCGGCGCCTCCCAGCTCGGCTCGGTCGCGAGCGAGCCGCCCAGGTTCTCGTAGACGGTGTGGGGCGTACCCGCGTTCGCGAACGCCAGGTCCAGGTCCAGGTCCCCGTCGAGGTCGACCCAGGCCACGTCGAAGCTGTGGCGTGGCGCCTCGGTCGTCCAGACGAGCGTGAACGCGCCGGTCCCGTCGTTCTCGTAGACCAGGCTGTGGTCGGGGTCGTTGTGGTAGTGCTCGCCGACGGCCACGGCGAGATCGAGGTCCCCGTCCAGGTCCATGTCGCCCAGGGCGCAGGAGAACGTGAAGAAGGCCTCTTCGCTGGCCCAGAGCGGCTCGAGCGCGCCTCCGACATTGCGGTGCACCTCGACGCCGCCCGGCGTGTCGAAGCGGTCCGGGCCCAGGAAGCGGGAGACCGCCACGTCGTCGAGCCCGTCGCCGTCGACGTCCCCGATGGAGAGATGGCCGTAGAACGCGGTCTTCGACGACGTCCAGGTCGGCTGCTCCGGCAGGCCTTCGTCGTTCTCGTAGACGGCGATCGGGCCGGGTCGGATGTCGTTTCCGTACGAGACGACCACGTCCACGTCGCCGTCTGCATCCCAGTCCGAGACCCCCAGCCCCGTCGCGACGCCCTCGTCGAGCGACTCCCAGGTGGGGCTTCGCGGCAGGTCGAAGGTGGGCTCGACGACGCCGGAGTCGGTGTCGACACGTCTGCCGGAGTCGGCCACGGGGTCGGTACAGGCGAGGATCCACCACACAGTGGCAGGATACCCACCGATGATGGCCACCCGTGAGCTGCGCGTGCCGCCCCGTGAAGCCGGGATGCGGGCGGACGTCTTCCTCGCAGCGCGCTTCCCCGACTGGTCGCGGACGGCGGTCGCGACGGCGATCCGTGCTGGCGAGGTCAGGTCGACCTCGCGGAACCTGAAGCCGTCGTCGACGCTCCATCCCAACGAGCTGCTGCTGCTGTCCATGCCGGACGGAGCAGAGTCCGTCGCGAAGCCGCCGTGCCCGCCCGTCCTGTACGAGGACGACGACCTGGTCGCCTTCGCGAAGCCGGCTGGGCTCTTGATGCACCCCGTGGGTCGAGGGTTCGCCTGGGGGCTCATCAACCTGGCCCGCGAGCGGTTCTCTGGCGAGGACCTGCACCTGGGTCACCGGCTGGACCGGGAGACGAGCGGGGTCGTGCTGGTCTCGCGGAACGCCGACGCCAACCGGCACGTGAAGGCGGCGTTCAAGGCGCGGGAGACGGTGAAGACGTACTGGGCCATCGTCCGCGGTCATCCCGACTGGGACGAGCTGACCATCGCCGCGCCGCTGGGGTCCGACGACACCAGCCCGGTGCGGCTGAAGCAGGGCGTGCGCCCGGATGGACAGCCCGCAGTGACGGATGTCCGGGTCCTGGCCAGGCTGCGGGATCTGAGCGTCGTGAGCTGTCGACCCCGCACCGGTCGAACGCATCAGATCCGGGTGCACCTGGACCATGTCGGTCATCCCATCTTCGGGGACCGCCTCTACGGCCAGGAGCCGGACATCTTCCTGGGCCTGTTCGAGGGCACCCCGGTGCGCGACCTGCGCCAGAGACTCGGGCACCCCCGGCACTGTCTGCACGCCCGGGCCCTGCACATCGAGCACCCTCGCGGTGGCTCGCTGTCCGTGCGGGCGCCGATGCCCGCGGACATGCGTCGCGTCATCGAGCGGCACCGATGAAGGCCTGGACGCCCACCATCGTGCTGCTGGTGCTGCCCGTCATCTGGGTCCTGTCCGCGAGCGCGGCGTTCGGCGGCTTCTCCGTCGACCTGGCCGGGCACCTGTGGATGGGCTGGCACGCCTCGCGCGAGGCCCTGACGACGACGACCCTGCTCGCCGCGCCCGACGGCCTCGACCTGATGCCTGTGCTGGGCGGCTGGCTGGACGTGTGGCTCGTCGGGCGGCTGCACGCGCTCGGGGTGCCGCTCGAGTCGGCGTACAACGTGGTCATCGGCCTGTACCTGGTCGTGGCGGGCATCGGAGGGACCGTCCTGGCTCGCGCGGCGGACGTGCGGCTGCCGTTCGCGGTGCTCGCCGGGCTGCTCCTGCAGTGCGATGGCTTCATGCTGGAGCACCTGATGGGGGGGCGGCCCGAGCAGGTCGGCCTCGGCTTCGTCGCGCTCGCGCTCGGCGTGGCGGGCCTGACCTGGAAGGACCGGCTGCATCCCGCGTGGTGTGGCGTGCTGGGGGCGTTGGTCCTGTTCGTCAGCTGGGAGCTGTCCCTTCTCACCGTGCTCGCGCTCGTCTGGATGACGCCGTGGATGCTGCCGGCGAAGGGCGAGCGGGCCGCCGTCGCGCGACGCATGGGTGTCGCAGCCGGCGTGGCCCTGGCCGTGGCGGGGTGGTGGGTCGTGGTGTTCCTGCTTCGAACGGGCGCGGTGCGAGATGCCGACGAAGGCACGTTCGCGCTCGAGACGGCGCGTCGGGCGAGCGTCGGGCTCCTGTCCTGGTTCGGGCCGGGGACCGTGCGTCCGGGCTGGCTGGTGCTCGGCTCGCTGGTGCTCCTGCGTGGCCGCGCGGGTCTGGGTGTCGCGGTCGGCCTGGCGCTCACGCTGCTCCTCGCGCTGGGCCCCGGGCCCGGACTGTTCGGGCCCTCACCCGGCTCGTGGGGGCCGTTCGTGTGGATGCAGGAGGTCCCCGTCCTGGGCTGGTTCCACTGGCCCGATCGGCTGCTGGCCGTCTGGAGCCTGGCCGCCTGCGTCTGTGCGGCTCGGCTGGCCGATCGACTGGCGGCGCGGCATGTCGCGATGGCCGTCGGGGCGGCCGTGGTGCTCGTCGGAACGAGCCTGGCCGAGCAGCGAGCGCGTTGGCCCCACGGTGTCTTCCGCATCGAGCCCCAGGCCCACGCCCAGGTGCTGGCGGCGGGCGAGGGCGTCATCCTCGACCTGCCCATCCAGGCCGATCCGGTCCATCACCTGGACTACATGCTGCTCCAGGTCACCCACCAGCGGCCCATCGTCTTCAACATGGTGCTCTCGCATCTGTCCGACGAGCAGCTCGCGGATCGGGTCGCCGGTGATCCGGTGCTGGCCTGGTTCGCCGCCCTGCAGGAGCCTCGGCAGCCGGAGCCCCCCGACTGGCAGGACGCGGACCTCGATGGGCTGCGGGCCGACGGCGTGACGACCATCGTGCTGCACGCGCGTGGCTGGCCCAGGGACCGGCACGACCTGGCCGTGGATGCCCTGAGCGCGGTGCTGGGGCCGCCGGAGACCGATCGCGACGGCGGCGTCCGGCGCTGGGCCGTGGCCCCCTGAGTCAACATCGCCGAGGCGCGATTACACTGGTTGGGTATGACGCTCCATCTCCTCGTCGCGCTCGCCCTGGCTCAGGACCCCGAGACCCCCATCGAGCCCGTGGAGACGGTCGAAGCCACTCCCGAGGCCGCTCCCGAGGTGGTGCCCGAGGCCCCCGAGCCGGTGCCCGAGGGGGCGCTGCTGCTCACGGATCAGGACCGCGTGGCCCTGACCGCCATCCTGGTGCCCATCGGCGAGCTCACCGGAGAGGAACGCCGGGACGCCCTGATGGCTCCCCTGGCCGATCCCGAGGTGCCCCCCGCGATCAAGGCGGCGCTGGCTCGATCGCTGGGGCAGGCCTTCGACGACGACGCCTCGCACGTGCAGATCGTGTCCGCGGCGATGCGCGACAAGCTGCCGGACAAGCCGAAGAAGAAGAAGGCCGAGCCGACGGGGCCCACGCTCACCGCCGAGAAGCTCGGGAGCGTGCGCGAGTACCAGCGCCAGCGGCTCGTCGTGCGCCAGGAGACCGAGCTGCGGGGTGGCGGCACGAGCGTCGTCTCCAGCCCGTGGGCCAACCCGTACTCGATGACGCCGTCCCAAGTCGTCCAGGACCCCATCTACGCCGTCCAGGGCTGGGGCATCTACCAGGGCAGCCGGCGGCTGACGGTGCCCGAGTACCTGGGTGTCATCGGCAGCGACCAGATGAAGGCGTTCCTCGAGCAGGACATCGTGCGGCTCAACGCCACGAGCAAGGGGCTGTACGCGTTCGGCGGGTTGGGCGTGGCGGCCACGGTCGTCGGCATCGTCGGCATGAACAACAGCCAGACGCCCGAGCAGCGGCTGATCTTCTTCGCGGCCGCCGGTGGTGGTGTCGTGGCGATGCTGACGGGCTTCATCGGGGGCAGCGTCCCGGCGGCGAAGGCCACCCAGATCGAGAGCGACCTGGAGTACACATTCACGCCCGAGCAGGTCCAGGATGGCGTCGACACCTACAACGAGCAGCTCCGCTCCACGCTCGAGCTGTCCAGCGAGGAGGTCCTGCTGATCGAGGCCGCAGGGGCCGGGGCGCAGGTCCAGCCCTACATCGTGCCGTCGAGCAGCGGCCTGGGACTCCAGCTGGGTGTCGGCGGGAGCTTCTGAAGTGTCAGAAGGGTCATGAACGTCTTCCTTCTCCTGGCCTGCAGCGATCCCGCGCCCGAGCGCACCCCCAACGAGTCGACCGAGGAGGTCGAGGTCGACTGGCCCGACCGGCCGGATGTCGACGCCGCCGTGCTCGAGCGCATGGAGTCCGACCACATCCCGGGGCTCGCGGCCTGCACGCTCGTCGACGGCGAGATCGACTGGTGTCAGGGGTACGGCTGGGCCCACATCGACGACGAGGTCCCGGCGACCGAGGCCACGCCGTTCCTGCTGGCGAGCGTCAGCAAGACGGTCATCGGGGTGGCGGCGCTGGATGTCGGACTCGCGCTGGACGAGCCCGTGGTCGCCGGCTTCGAGGTCGTGCACCCGGACAGCTCGACGGAGATCACGCCGCGCATGCTCGGCGGGCACGTCAGCGGCATCGTTGACAACTGGAACGTGATGGACGCGCTGTACGTCGACGGGGACTCGCCGATCCCGCTGGCCGAGTTCCTGGAGGCGTACCTGGTCGAGGGTGGCGAGCACTACGGCGCTCGGAACTGGGGAGGCGCGCCCGGTGAGACCGCCGAGTACAGCAACATCGGGGCCTCGCTCCTGGCGCTGGCCGTCGAGGTCGCGGCGGACCAGGACTTCGCGGACTTCTGCGACGCGAACGTCTTCGGGCCGCTGGGGATGGACCACACCGCGTGGCACCTGGCGGACCTCTCGACCGAGCCCGCCATGCCGTACACCTTTCGAGCCGGCAGCTACTCCGAGGAGGGGCACTACGGCTTCCCGGACTACCCGGACGGCCAGCTGCGGAGCTCGGCGCTCGACATGGCGACGTTCCTCGCCGAGTACGGGCAGGACGAGGAGCTCCGGGACATCGCCTTTCCCCGGAAGGACAACGACCAGGGCTTCGTCTGGTACCGCTGGAAGCTGTCTGGACACGAGGTCTGGGGTCACAACGGCGGCGAGGTCGGGGCCTCGACCGAGATCGGCGTGCTCGAGGACGGTCGGGGCTTCGTCGTCGTGATGAACGGCGAGGGCCGGTACGACACGCTCGAGGCCATCGAGACGGCCATCCTGGGTCTGTAGAACGGGCTACAGAAACCTGCGATCATGCAGGAGTTGCCCGTGGACTGGGACGACATCCGTATCCTGACGGTCGTGGCGCGGGCCGGCTCGCTGACCGAGGGAGCGCGGGTCTTGCGTGTGAACCCGATGACCGTCACGCGGCGGCTTCGCGCCCTGGAAGAGGCTGCGGGCACCTCGCTGACCGAGAAGTGGAAGCACGGCATCGTGCTCACGCCCGCCGGCGAGGACATGGCGGGGGTCGGCGGCTCGGTCGAAGGGCTGATGCACGACCTCGACGCTCGGATCGTGATGCGTGTCGCGACGATCGCCACGTTCATGGACGCTCTGCAGGCAGGGGTCGGGCTGGCCCTGCTTCCCTGCATCACCGGCGAGCGTCTGCCAGGAGTTCGTCGGGTCGGCGCGTGGTCGGACGGCGGGACCTGGCTCTGGGTGCTGACGCATCCCGATCTGCGCTCGTCCGCGCGCGTACAGGCGTTCACACGGTTCGTCCGCGGGGTGATCGACCGGGACCGGGCGCTGCTCGAGGGCGGTCTCGTCTAAACCCGCATCTGTGCAGGTTTCTGCTGCGCGTTTGGTCCTCCCGCGGAGTGTCGCCGTGCCGTACGTTCAGGGCGTCACCAAGGAGAACCCCATGGACTCCGCGCTCAAGGTCCTCATCGGCCTCATCTGCGTCCCGCTCTTCATCGGCGGCGCCAAGATCATGTTCGACCCGACGTCGATGCTCGAGAAGTTGTTCGTCTCCGCCGACGGGGCCGCAGGCCTGAACAGCGTCCGCGGAGCCATCGGCGGGCTGCTGATGGGCTGCTCGGTCATGGGCATCATCGGCCTGGTGCGTGGCGACACGACCTGGTTCCTGGCGGTCGCCGCGATGATGGCGGTCGTCACGCTCGGGCGCGTCGTGGGCATCGCCGTCGACGGGATGGACCCGAACTCACTCCGTGGTGCGGTCGTCGAGGCGGTCATCGTCGCCGTGATGGTCGGCGCTCACTTCAGGCTGAGTCTCACAGCTTGATGCCGATGGCGGTGTGGAGTGCGGGCAGCGGACCGCGGATCCCGTAGCCGCCGACCTCGTACCGGAAGCCGCTGATGCCGGCGGCCCCGGACAGGCACCCAGCGCTCGCCCAGGATGGCCTGGTAGCCCGCCAGGACGGAGCCGTAGGCCCCGGGGTTCGAGGCGGCGCCGTCGTTGGTCGTCAGCCAGGCGCCGACGCCGCGGGTCATGACGTAGGGGCCCTTGGGCGCCTCGCCCCACGGGTAGACCCGCAGGCCCGCTTCGAGCCCGTAGCCTCGGTAGGGCTCGGGCTCGCCCCAGGGCGCCGAGTAGAGACGCAGCGACGGGCCGACGTACAGGCTCGCCCGGTCGGCGAGGACGGCCTCGACCTGCACGTGGGCGAAGCCGAGCAGGGCGGTCAGCGGGTCGACCTGGACGGTGACCTGCGGGGCGGCGTGGGCGAGCGAGGCGAGCAGGTGCAGCATGGCGGATCCTACCGGTCCAGATCGATCCGCGTGATGCCGTCGGGGCCCGCGATGGCGACCCGGTCGCCCCCGCACCCTGCGATGTGGGTTCCCTGGATGTCCAGCGCCCGAGGCGGCGAGCTCATGCGGTTCGGAGCCGCCCATTCCAGGCGTTCGCCCATCCGTCGGGGTACTTCCGCAGCCTGTCGCCGGTGTGGTTCAAGTCCTCGCTCGGCCCGGGCTTGCTCGCCACGACCCGGCCCTTCGCGTCCCACGCCGCGACCCGGCCACCCCACTCCTCGTCGAGGACGGTCGTCTCGCCGGTCAGGGTGCTCGCGACGCCCAGGTACTGGTAGCTGGCGAGCAGCACCTGGCGTCCGTCGGGGGAGAGGGTGAGCCAGGCGTCGCCGTACTCGCGGATCTTCACCTCGACGTCGCCGACCAGGATGCGGGGGGTGTTGGTGTGGAGCTGCAGGACCGCGAGCTCCTGGTCCACGTCGATGGCGATGCCGGTGTGCGTCATCGAGAGGCGCTGCACCGGGCGGGTCCAGATCGTCTCGCCGGCGACCGTGGTGGCGCCGATCTCCCGGCCATCGTCGGTCCAGCGGACCCAGGCCGCGCCTCCCTGCAGCACGTGGCCGGTGTGTGTGGCCTTGGCGACCTCGGTCCCGTCCGGGCGGACCAGGGCGACGCCGTCGTGGACGAGGACGTCGTCGCCGTCGCACCAGAGATCGCGGACCTCGGTGACGGGCTGCGTGTCGACGACCGTGTGTTCCAGGCCACTGGCGAACAGGGCCCACAACATGTCTCAGCCTCCGGCCAGCTCCTTGGCGGCCTGGACCCACTCGGTCCGGGAGAGGCGTCGATTCGCCACGTCCTTCTGGCGGTCGTCCTGGTCCACCGCGTCCAGGGAGATCCGGGCCCCGAGCTGGGCGATCAGGTCCTTGTGGTCCGTGTCGCGGGGCAGCTCCTGGCGGGTCTTCGACTGGATCTCGCCCATGCCGAGCTCGCCGTCGCGGTTCTTGTCCATCGAGTTGAAGCGGGATCCGGCGGCGGCCTGGACCTCTTGATCGTTGGCGCCGGCGGCTGCTCCGAGGGTCGCCAGGACGTCGCTGCGGAAGCTCTGGAACTCGTCCCAGCTGACCTTGCCGTCACCGGCCTTGTCGAGCTTCCCCATCAGGGCATCGGCGACGCCGTCGAGCTTCTTGCCTCGGAACCACTCGCCCTCGGCGAGCTGCAGGTTCTTGTCGAGGTAGTCCTTCAGCTGGTTCCGATCGAACGCCATGCTCGCCGAGTCCGACGCGTTGTCGGCCTTCTTGAGGATGCGATTGAAGGTGCGGCCGAGAGGTCCGCGAACGCTGTGCTGAGGCATCGAGCCGCCGGTGGGGGTGCCCGCCGGCAGTCTGCCACGCGATCAGACGCCGAGCCAGAGGAGAACAGACTCTCCGACGGCCGCGAGCGTCCAGCCCAGGACCGCGAGACAGGCCAGTGCGGACACCGGCCCGGTGACCTTGTGGGGAGTGGAGTCCGGGATGACGTGGTCGGACAGGAAGGCGGCCACCACCGCGCCGCCCAGGAGCCCGCCGAGGTGGCCCAGGTTGTCGATCGCGAGGAACGGCGCGATGCCGATCAGCAGGTTCAGCAGGATCCAGGGGATGAGCCGCTTGCCGAAGACCCGGCGCAGCTCGCCGGGCAGGTTGCGACCCTGACGCAGGCCGAAGACGACGCCGGCGCCGAGGAGTCCGAAGACCGAGCCGCTGGCGCCGACGCTCATGGGGACCCCGCCGGCGTAGCTCAGGACCGAGCCGGCCAGACCGCTGACGACGAACAGGAGCAGGAACCGGCCAGGGCCGTACAGCGCCTCGCACAGCCGCCCCAGGCCGTAGAGCGCGAGCAGGTTGAGCGCGATGTGGAGCGGCCCGCCGTGCACGAAGATGCAGCTGAACAGGCGCCAGGGCTCGATACCGATGGCGGCGACCTCGCGGGCGCCGAGGAGCATGAGGACCTCGCGAGGGAGCGGCGCCGTCATGGCGATGAGCGGCTCTCGGCCCGAGTCGATGGCGATGAGGATGGCCAGCGCGTGGACCGCCAGACAGGCACCGACGAGCGCGAGCGTGACCGGCGGCCACCACGTCAGGCCCTGGCGGTAGCGGTGCCACACCTCCTCGCGGACCAGATGGTCTCGCAGCGTGATCGACTCGAAGCTCGGGAGGTTCATGGGGCCCGGTAGATCATCACGATCTCGCGCTGGGGCGTGCCGAAGCCGACGGGGAGCGGGCCGAGCGTCTCGGCGTGGTAGCCGATGCCGACCTCGAGATCGGTCAGGCGGAGCCCACCGGCGCCCTCGGTGACCCGCTCGTCGACGAGCTCGAGGCCCGGTGGGATGGGGCCGGGCGAGGAGTGGGTGGGGACGGCCAGGAGCGTGCCGGTGGGCAGGGGCTCGCCGGGACTCCAGAACGTCCAGCCCTCCTCCTGCATTCGCCAGCGGAAGGTCCACTCGCCGGTGAAGTGACCGGGAGGATGGGCCTGGGTGGTGGCCTGGGCGAGCTCGTCGGCGGCGCTCATGCTCGCCCGCTCGCCGAACAGCATCGCGGGCGCGAGCAGGGCCGTCGGGAGCGCCAGGAAGCGGAGGTGACCCTTCAGATGGGTTGCCGCGAGCAGCCCGAGGGGGACCACGGCGGGCAGCAGGTAGCGACCGCCGGCGTAGTTGTGTCCGAACACGACCCCGAGGACGACCAGGAGGACCCAGGCGCCGAGCAGCTGGGCGATGGGGCCCTCGCGCAGGGCGACCGTGGCTCGGAGCAGGGCCAGGCTGCCGAGGACGCCCAGGACGATGAGCGTGAGCCGGCCCTCGTCGAGCTCGGGGATGAAGGCGAGAGGGGCGCCGATGAGCGCGAACACGCTGGCCGGGCCGGTCCACGCGGGAGCTCCGGCCAGGCCGAGGCGGAAGAGGGTCCCCAGTGCGCGCGAGCCGAGCGGACCGCGGCCGATCTCGTCGGCGGTGGCCAGGACGTGGGTGAGGTGGGGTTCGCCGTAGACCGCGGTGAGCGCGAGCTGCAGCACGACGAAGGGGGCGAACCCGGCCCAGAGCCGCCACTCCTTCCGGGCGAGCCAGCCAAGTGGGAGCAGCAGGACGAGGGCCGGGTACTTCCAGCTGCAGGCGGCGGCGAGCGCGGCGCCGGCCAGCGCGGGCCGCTTGTACACCCAGGCGGCGACCGCGGCGGTGGCCAGCGCGGTGACGCCGAGGTCGGGCATCAGGGCGGTCTGGAGCGAGAGCCACAGGATCGGCGAGCCCGCGATGATCCCGACCGCGAGCCAGCCGCCGAGTCGCTCGGACAGGGCGCCGGCGGAGTAGCCGAGCAGCGCGGCGAGAGGGACCCCGGCTGCGAGTCGGGTGAGCAGCCCGCCGCCCAGGGCCTGCGAGGCGGCGACCCACCACAGGTGACCGGGTGGGTGCGCGTAGAGGTAGGCGT
This sequence comes from Pseudomonadota bacterium, assembly GCA_024228935.1. Taxonomy (GTDB): domain Bacteria; phylum Myxococcota_A; class UBA796; order UBA796; family CAJQPC01; genus JAAESX01. The sequence continues at coordinate 29,825 of JAAESX010000047.1, read as the reverse complement.
TCTCAGGGTGTTCGGCGCCCCAGGGCTGCCACGGCCGCCACCAGTCGTACGGGGCCCAGGGGTGGCCGGCGATCTGGGCGCCGATGTCCAGGTAGGACTCCTCGTCGAGGATCGGCACGGCCCCGAGCTGGAACAGGGCGCACAGCAGGGCGAGGATCGCGGCGAGGACGAAGCGGGGCTTCACGGACGGCAGCCTACTGCGTCAGCTCCTGCCAGATCGGCGTCAGCTCGGCCAGCCGGGCGCGGACGGACTGGAGAACGACCTGGACGCGGGCGGGCAGGAGCGTGCGGTGCGGCGTCACCCCGAAGACGCCCAGGTCGTGCGCGACGCTCCACTCCGGCAGCACGCGGACCAGCGAGCCCTCCTGGAGCTCTCGGGTCACGCTGAACGGGGGCATCGCGGCCACGCCCAGGCCGGCCCGGGCGCTCTCGACCAGGAGCTGCGAGGCGTCGAACATCAGCGCGCTGCGCTCGAACCGGACGTCGAGGCGCGCGTCCCCTCGCTCGAAGCTCCAGGCCTGCGCGCGTGGCGTGTGGCCCCACAGGATCCAGTGCGGCGGCAGGTCCGCGGGGTCGCTCACATCCGGATGGGAGGCGACCCAGTCGGGCGAGGCGACCAGCACGTGGCGCCAGCTCGCCAGCTTCCGGGAGATGAGCCCGCTGTCCGGTTGGCGACCAACGCGCAGGGCGAGCTCGAACCCGCCGTCGACGAGGGGGCCGAAGCGCTCGCTCGCGCTCAGCTCGACTCGGAGCCCGGGGTGCGTCGCGCGAAGCCCGGCGATGACCGGGACGAGGAGCTGCTGGGCCAGTGACTGCGCCGAGGCGATTCGGACCACACCGTCGACGCGGTCCGGGGCCTGGGTCTGATGGAGCGCCGCCATCGCGTCGGCGAGAGGCTCGCGGGCGTGGTCCACCAGCCGCTGTCCAGCCGCCGTGACGTGGAGCGCGCGGGTCGTGCGGTTCATCAAGCGTACGCCGAGCGCCTCCTCGAGCGCCTTGACCCGACGACTCATGACCGTCTTGTCCGTGCCCGTTCGGCGTGCCGCAGCGGTGAAGCTCCCGGCGTCGACGACCTCGAGGAACGCCGCGAGCAGGGGAAGGAGATTTGTTGGCAATCCAACAACAGAGTCGGGGCGAACTGGCTCCATTGGCGACGGCATGACAGCAACGTAGGTTGACGGAGCACTCAGGGCAAGCGCGCCTCGAGGCCGGAGAACCTCATGTCGAACATCGTCGTCACCCGCACCTACGCCCAGAGTCCCGCCGTCGTCTTCGCGACGCTGAACGACTTCGCCGGCATCCACCGCTTCCACCCGCTGGTCGAGATGTCGCCGCTGGTGGAGGGAATGCCTGCCACGGGGGCCGGGTCCGAGCGCGTGTGCCACATGTACGACGGCAACACGCTGCACGAGCGGCTGGTCGAGGTCGAGCAGGACAAGTCCCTGGTCGTCGACATCGTGGACACGTCGATGCCGATGGCGAAGGGCGCCGGTCGGTTCGACCTGGCGCCGACGGATGACGGGGGCACCGAGCTCACGATGACCATGGACTTCGAGCTGAAGATGGGCATCCTGGGCAAGGCGCTCGACGCGCTCATCGTGGGGCGCAAGTTCCGCGGGAACCTGGAGCTGCTGCTCGCGGCGCTCGACGAGCACCTGGCCACGAACGAGTCCATTCCCAAGGGCTGGAAGCCCAGCGCCAGGTCCTAGGGGAGGTCCAGCCGGATGACCTCGTCGCCCTCGCCCGAGGGATGGGGCACGCGCTGGATCTCCAGCTTCTCGTCGCTCGTCCGGCCGAGCGTGTCGCCGGTGGGGAGCTCGTACTCCTCGGTCAGCATCCAGCTGCAGAGCATGTACGCGTACTCGCGGGCAGCGTTGATCTCGGCCTGGGGAGCCGTGATGTAGAACTCCTCCTTGCCGTATCGGCTCATCCCGTGGGTCACGACGCTGGCGCGACCGGCGGCCTCGCGAGCCCAGGTGATGTCGACCAGGACCAGGGTGGGCAGGTCGCGATTGGACTTCACCGCAGCCAGGAAGAACTCGGGCGTGTGGAACGTGAGCCCGTGGCCCATCATCATCCCGACGACGGGAGCGGCGGTGGTCAGCGCGCAGAGGAAGCGGGCCAGCTCGACGTCGTTCTCGCGGTCGCCCTCGGCCCGTCCGGTCAGCATCACGATGTAGTGGGCGGGCGCCTTCGCCGCAGTCTCGCGGTCCGGCGAGGTCGGCCCCCACCACATCGTCGGCACGTCCGGGTGAGGCGCGGGCATGAGCGAGACGAGCGCCACCGCCCCGCTCGGGAGGGTGTAGCCCTGGGCCCCCGAGTCGGTGGTGGTCGCCTTGAGCGGCAGGCCCACCGCCGTCGCCGCAGCGACCAGGCCTTCGGCGTTCGGCAACAGGGCCTCGCGAACGAGGACGAATCCCAGGGTCATACGGCGACCGCGAACTCGCGGAGCACGTCGTTGAGCGACGTCTTCCGGTTCGTCGACTCCTTGCGCTTGCCGATGATGAGCGCGCAGGGCGTGCCGTACTCGCCGGCGGGGAAGCGCTTGTTCCGGATGCCGGGGATGACCACCGAGCGGGCCGGGACGTGGCCCTTGTAGATGACCTCGTCGTCGCCCGTCACGTCGATGATGGGGGTGCTCGAGGTGAGCACGACCGAGGCGCCCAGGACGGCCTCCTCCTCGACGATGACGCCCTCGACGACGATCGAGCGGCTGCCGATGAAGGCGCCGTCCTCGATGATGACGGGCTTGGCGCCCAGCGGCTCGAGCACGCCGCCGATGCCGACGCCACCGGAGAGATGGACGCCCTTTCCGATCTGGGCACAGCTCCCGACGGTGGCCCACGTGTCGACCATCGAGCCGGCTCCGACGCGGGCCCCGATGTTCACGTACCCGGGCATGCAGACCACGCCGCGCTCGCAGTGGGCGCCGTAGCGGATGGCGCCGGGGGGCACGAGGCGCACGCCCTGGGCGGCCAGGTCGGTCTTGAGCGGGACCTTGTCGTGGAAGGTGTAGGGGCCCACCTCGTGGACCTCCATCTTCGAGTACCGGAACCACAGCAGGACGGCTTGCTTCACCCACTGGTGGACGACCCACTCGCCGTCGATCTTCTCGGCACATCGGAGCTCGCCGCGGTCGAGCATGCCGACCGCTTCCTGGGTTGCGGCCCACGCGGCCTCGTCGTCGAGCTCACGGTTGAACGCCGCGATGATGCGGCTCTTCAGGGAGTCCACCCTTCCTCCTGGTGTACGGCTCGCCAGGCCTCGAGAGCGGCCGGCAGGGTCTCGATGGTGGGGACCATCGCGACACGGATGTAACCCTTCCCGACCCCGGACTTGCCGAAGTAGCGGCCCGGGCTCACGACGATTCCGGCGTCGAGCAGGCGCAGGGCGTAGGCCTCGTCGTCGATGCCCTCGGGGGTCTTCAGCCAGAAGTAGAACGTGGCCTGGCTCGCGATGATCTCCAGGCCGACGTCGGCACAGAAGGCGCGGAACATGTCCTTCTTGCGCTTGAGCAGGGCGCGGCGGCTGTCGGCGTGCTCGTCGTCCTGCCACGCGACGGTGGCGCCCGCGTTGACGGTGTCCTGGGGGACCAGACCGGGGTTGATCCGGAACTGGCGGTACGCCTGGACCCACTTCGGGTCGCCCGAGATGAAGCCGCTGCGGACGCCGGTCATGCCGCTGCGCTTGCTCAGGCTGTGGAAGCACAGGTAGCCCTCGTCCGCGACCTGCTGCAGGCTGGCGGGGGGCTCGCCGTCGTAGACGTCGCAGTAGCACTCGTCGCTGGCCAGCAGGATGTCGTACTCGCGGCAGACGTCGTAGGTCCGCTTCAGGTCGTCGAGCGACATGACGGCGCCGCTGGGGTTGTGCGGCGTGTTGATCCACATCAGCCGGGTACGGCGGAGGACCTCGCCCGGGACCTCCCACAGCCGCTGCTTCCAGCCGCCCTCCATCCGGTACATCCAGGGGCGTCCGCCGGCGAAGAGCGCTCCTCGGTCGTACGCGGGGTAGCCGGGGTCCGGGAACACGACGAGGTTGTCCTCGGTCGCGGGATCGATGGTCAGGAACGGCAGGTGGAACACCGCCTCCTTGCTGCCGCTCGTGGGGAGGATCTGCGTGTCCGGGTCCGCCGTGACGCCGAAGCGGCGGTCGAGGTAGCTGGCGACGCTGGCTCGGAACGCCGCGCTGCCCTGGACCTTGGGGTACTGCGAGATTTTCGGCACGGAGTTGATCAGCGCCTGGCGGATCGGCTCGGGGGTGGGCTCGACGGGGTCGCCCGTGCCGAAGTCGAACACGGTCTTGCCGGCGGCGCGCACCTCGGCCTTCTTCCGGTCGAGGGCGATCTGCGGGTAGGTGCCCAGCTGGGTGAACACGGGATTCAGGCGCATACGGTCTCCACGCAGTCGCTATCTCGTAAGGGGGGCCGACGTTGCAGCGTTGCCGGGCCGTATGGCACTCGACGACGTCTATGTGGGAGATGGCCACCTGACCGCTCTTCGCGGGCTGGTGATGTCCTGGGGTGGGCTGCTGCTGATGATGGGGGTGGCGTCGCCGTTCCTGGGCTTCTGGATGGGTCTGACCGAGCATGAGCTGCGCGACGTCGGGGCGGTCGATGTTCCTCGTGGGCATCCCGGGCCTGCTGGTCTGTGGCGTGACCGGCCTCGGGTTCCTGTGGAGCGGCTTCAAGATCGGCCAGGGCAACAGCGCCGCCTGGTTCGGTCGCTTCGGCGCCCTGGTCACGCTGGTGATGGGGTTCTGGCCGCTGGCGATCTACGGTTTCTGGGCGCTGTGCCGTGGGAAGGTCCGCCGATTCTGCGGACTGCAGTGAAGTAAGCGGACCTGCTGCCGAGTATTCATGGGTGGAGGTTCCCCGTGTCCTGGTTCATCGCTGGTCTCGTGTAGTTCTGCGGCTCTGCCGTGCTGATCGGACTCATCGTGTTCGGTCTCGCGCTCTTCACGGACATGGCCACCTCGAGGCAAGGCTGGATGGGGCTCACGTCGGCGTTCGTCGGCGTGATGACGTTCTTCGGCGGCTACCTGTTCCTGATCGCGCACACCATGGTCGAGAACGGCCTATAGAGCCGGGAATCGACATCGGGACGATTCGTCGTGAGTCGGCGTTCGAGAACGACTTCTGCCGAATCGATGGGCTGGCGCCGCGCGACTCGGCGGAGGGGGTGTTCCACAGGCCCTCGAGGCTTCGACAGACTGGGTCCTCACAGAGGGGGACCCCATGTTCGAGATCATCTCGGTTGTCAGTTCGTTGCTCGTGGTCGCCGTCGGCACGGCGCTCGTATGGGCGGTGGCCAGCGGCCTCATTCCGAAGAAGGCGGTCCTCGCAGCGGTCCTCCTCCCGGTGCTGTTGTGCACGGGGGCGGTCGGCTGGCTCGTGTGGGATGTCGAGGACGACACGGGCGAGCGCGTGCCTTACGTCGGGCGGGAACCGACGACCTGCACGGCTGCGGCCAGTGCCGCCTGGGTCGAGCACGGATGCGCGGACCGGATGGCGCCGGACTGGCACGACGCGTGTTCCACCTCCTGGAACTCCACGGGATCGTCCGAGCTCGACGGGGCACTCCATGGAGCCAAGTGGTGCCTCATCGAGCTCGAGGCCGAGTGTCCGACCTTCGTCGAGACCGGATGGGTCGAGGCGGCCTGTGTGGCCGAGGAGATGCCGGACCCCACCGCGCACTGCGCGCGCAACGAGTGGGGTGGGCCCAGGGACTGGATCGTCCATGGAGCGAAGAGCTGCCTCGCGGGGGAGGTCGAATGACGCGACGGCCTCGGCCGTTGCTCACCGGTCCGGGCGCGGCCTGTCGGTTCTGACGGCGTCGAACCCGAACGTGAGCCCGACGAATCGGTCGTCCTCGCCCTGGTACTGCCCGCGTCGATCGGGGCCGTCGTAGAGCTGGAGCGCCAGGTGGCCGGCCGTCCCCTGCTCGGTGACGTGCCGCACGCCGAGCAGGCCCTGCACGCCGGGGTCCCAGTCGTACTCGGCGCGCAGGGACAGGTTGGCGGCGACGAACAGGAAGCGCCAGGCGGCGTCCCCGCCGAAGTGGAGTCCGCCTCGTCCCAGATCGGGGGTCGTGCGAGCCAGCGCGCTCGCTCCCGCCTCGATGCGAGCAGGGCCGACGCGTCGGGACAGGTCCGCGTAGAGCTCCTCGCGAGACCACGTGATGGGCGTTCGGTGCTCGCCCGACATCCGGGTGCCATCGGCCAGGTGGGCGCTCGTGTGGATCCATCCGGCCTCGGCGACCCAGAGGTCCCAGCCGATCTGCACGGGGAGCCCGAAGCGCCCGTCGAAGGTGGTCAGCGCAAAGGTCGCGTCGCCCGTCTGCTGGAAGCTCATCCAGCCGCCGCCTGCGAGCTGGACCTGGACCTGGACGGTGTCCCCGAGCTGGACGAGGGGCTGGGCCGTCCCCAGTGAGGCGTCGAGCCGGTCGCTGGCGAAGCGAAGGCTGGCGCTCGGACGCAGCGCTCGCGGGTCGGCGAGGGACGGCGGGTCCAACGGGGCTGCAGGCAGCCACACCAGCAGGAAGGAATCCAGGGGGTGTCCCGACACTCACATGACTTGTTCCGGGGGAGCTTCGCACCTCCCTGGCCCCGGGTCGCGTTTCGGGGCCGAATCGGGGGAATCTGGCTGGCACGCGCCCTGCAATCAGGTGGCGCATGCGGAACCCCCTTCTCGTCCCGGCCCTCGCTCTCCTGCTCGGGGTCTGGCTCTGGCCCCACTGGATGCCGGGGAGCACCGCTTGCCTCGTGGCGGTGTGCGCTTGCTGCCTCCTGGGCTGTGCGCGGGGGCGCGGGGGCTCCTGGGCGCTGCTCGCTGCGGGGTTCTGGCTCGGCTCTGCGGCGCCCAGCTTGATCGAGCCGGGACCCGAGCTTCGCGGCACCGTCTCGGTCGGGGGCGAGGTGCTCTCGTCGAGCGGTCGGCGGATGGAGCTGGCGCTGGACCGGGTCGGGAGTCAGCCGGCGTCGGGGCGCGTGACGGTGCTGTCGCCGGACGCTCCTCCTGCGGCGGGCACGTCGGTGGGCGTGTTCGGGATGGCCCGACCGAGCTGGGACGTGGCGCTCCCTGGGGACGTGGACCCGGAGCTGGACGCACGGACCCGGGGTGTGCGGACGCTGGTCCTCGCCCGGCTGGTCGCGTCCTCGACGGGGCCCAGGCCGCAGCCTTTCGGGGCGGCTCGGCACGAGGGCCTGCTCCAGGCGCTGGCCTTCGGCGACCGGACGCTGGCGTCGGACGACGACATCGAGCTGCTGCGGGAGACCGGGACACTCCATCTGCTGTCGGTGAGCGGGCTCCACGTGGGCCTGCTCGCTGGGCTGGCGGCACTGGTCACGCGCGGGCTCGTCGCCCCACTCGCCCTGTGGCACATGAACCGGCTGGTCCAGTGGGCGCCGGTCGTCGTCGGCGTCGTGGTCGCGTTCTCGTTCGCGACGTTCGTCGGCTGGCCGGTCTCCGCCCGCCGAGCGAGCTGGATGCTGGCGGGGGCCCTGATCGCGTCGGCCTCGGGACGAGCGGTGCGCCTCTGGAACCTGCTGGCCGCGGCGGCTGTGTGCGTCGCTCTCGGGGACCCGGGAGCGGTCCGCAGCGTGAGCTTCGGGCTGTCGTTCGGAGCGGTGACCGGGCTCGTCGCCATCGCTCCACGGCTCGAGCGGTACCTGCCGCCGGATGCTCCTCGGTGGCTCACGTGGCCGGTGCGGAGCGTGGCCGCGACGTTGGGCGCGTCGCTCGGGACCCTGCCGATGTCCGCCTGGACGTTCCAGGCGTTCCCTGTCGCCGCGCCGCTGGCCAACCTGGTCGCGGTCCCCCTCGTCAGCTGCGTCGCGTTGCCCGCGGCGGTCCTGGCCTCGCAGGGCTGGCTCTTTCCCATGGCCGTGGCGGACACGGCCTGGGACCTGGTGCTTCGGTGGCTCGCGCTCATCGAGGGGCCGATCTGGACGCCCGCCGTCGGTGGCCTGGGGGCGCTGGGGGTGGCGCTCGCGCTGCCGGCGCGCGGGCGTCTTCGAGCGAGCATCGCCCTGCTCGCGCTCGGGCTCACGTCGCTCCCGGCGGGGCCGCGGGTGACGTTCCTCGCCATCGGTCAGGGGGACGCTGCGCTCGTCGAGGGGACGCACACCGTGCTCGTCGACGGCGGACCTCCCTCGGATCGGGTGCTGCGGTACCTGCGTCGGCGAGGGCTCCGACACCTGGACGAGGTCGTCGTGAGTCACCCCCACCCGGACCACTACGGAGGCCTGCTCCCGGTGCTCGAGGAGCTGGAGGTCGACGCGGTGCGTGTCTCGCGGGCCCCGCTCGAAGGCGAGGACGACTACGCCAGGCTGTGGGCGATCTGCTCGGACCGAGGCATCCCACTCCTCGGCCCGGCACATCCCACGCTGCCGGAGTGGGAGGTCCTGCACCCCTCGCCCGAGTTCCTCGACGAGCACGCCGAGGACGCGAACGAGGTGTCGCTCGTGATGCGGCTCACCCTGGCCGAGCGCTCGTTCCTGTTCACGGGGGACGTCGAGGACGCCGGCGAGTCGGCGCTCGGCGAGGTCGGCCCGGTGGACGTCCTGAAGGTCGCCCACCACGGAAGCCGCACATCGTCGAGCCCAGAGCTGCTCGCTGAGCTCGACCCACTCATCGCCGTCATCCCCGTCGGGCGGGAGAGTCGGTACGGACACCCGCACGCCATCACGCTGCACACGCTCGTGAGCGCTCGGGTCTACCGAACGGACCTGGATGGGTCCGTGCAGCTCGAGCCGATCCCCGACGGCTTGCGCGTACGGACCTGGCGCCCCGCGGAGGGCTGGTCCGGGTGGACCGTCATTCCGGCCCGAAGACCGGTGCCTTCCCGGCCTCGAAGCCTCGAGCCCAGGCGGCGCAGTGCGCGCTGAGCGGACACGCCATGTCCGTGTAGCCCCACTGCTGCCCATGGGCGTCCCCCATGCCTTCGGCGAACGCCTCCTGGTGCTCGGCCGGGACGTCCGAGAACAGGACCGGCGAGCCGTCGCGCGCCAGCTCCCCGGCCGCGCCCATGGCCCAGATGATCTGGGGACCCGAGCACGAACTGGTCCCCGACCAGGAGCCCTTCTGCAGGGCGCCGAGGCACGGCTCGAGGTCACGCCGCAGCCACGCTCGATCGGCCAGCGAGAACAGCTCGGGGGGAAAACGGGCGAGCTTCTGGTCGGAGGGCCGATCCGAGTTCGCCGCCATCCCGCGGAACAGGTCGGGCCAGACGTCGGGCTCCAGCGTCCGCATCCAGGTACCGAGCGCCGCGAAGTCGGTGAAGTCGGCCCCGCTCGTGTGCGAACCCAGCTCGAATCCGATCAGCTCCCAGTGGAGCCGTCGCATCCAGGGGTCATCGCTGAGCGGTCGGCCGTACAGCGCCTCGAGCGTCGTGCCCGCCTGACGTACCTCGACGAACGTCAGGCTCGGGCGAGGCAGCTTGCTGTAGGTCAGCTCGAGCTCGAGAGCTGGCAGGTGGAGCGGGCGGCGGGTGTGCTCCGCGTCGAGCTGGACCAGCCGCGCGGTCAGCCCGGGTCCGAGCAGGGCGACGGCGAACGCCAGGACCCAGCGGCCCGGCAGGATCGCCAACGCCTGGCCGAGGCACAGGGCGGCGAGCGGCACGAGCGGCGCGTGGTAGCGCAGGCTGTTGGGGGTGATCACCGCGTCCAGGTCCGTGCGGTCCGCGGTGGGGTCGGTGATGAGGAACGCCAGGAGGAACGCCAGCGTCAGGGCGGGCGGCAGCCATGCGCGGACCGCAGCGACCCGGTTGATCCGTGCGGCGCGGACCGCCAGTCCGATGGCGACCAGGACGCCGAGCGCCTGGATGCTCGCGACCCAGTGTCCTGGGCCGACCGGCAGCGTGCCCACGAACATGCCGTCGGTGTACGGACCGTCGATCAGGAGCGGGACGCGCTCCAGCACGTGGGTGAGCGACAGGAACTCGGTCAGGCCCTGCCCATCCGGGAACGTGGCGCGGTGACCGAACTGGGTGAGCGTGAGCCCGATCCAGGGGAGCAGACCGATGGCCAGCGAGCCCGCCCAGGCGCCGAGCTGGGACAGCGTGGGGCGTCGCGCCGCGAGCCAGAGAACGAGCAGCGTCGGCACGGCGAACGCGCCCGTGTAGGCCGTCGTGATGGTGAGGCCCATCGCCAGCCCGAGCGCCGCGGCGGGCCGCACATCGTCGGTCTCGACCACGCGCAGCAGGGCCAGGGCCGAGAGCAGGACCGGGAGCATCACGCCGGTGTGGCTCCCGACCCCGTGCACGCTGACGCCCAGGTAGAACGACGGCGCCAGGACGATGAGCGCGCAGAACAGCTCGGCTCCAGCGCGACCGGACAGCTCGTGGGCCAGGCGACGGCCGACCAGCAGCAGCGCGGCCGAGAACGTCCAGATCGCGGCTTTCCAGGCGACGAGCTTCGGGCCGAGCACCACCAGGAAGGGAGCGACGAGCCAGGGCGTCAGGGCCGCTGAGCCGGCGTAGCTGCCCATCTGGATCTCGGGGAACTTGCCGAGGTAGCCGTGCAGGACGAGCCAGGCGGTCGTCGGCTGGCCCATCTCGCCCTCGTCGAGCGTGAAGCCGTCGGGGCTCGAGAGGAACAGGGAGACCTGGAGGGCGAGCTGGATCGCCACCCAGAATCCTGCTGCCCAGCGCTCGTTGCTCATCAGCTCACCGGAGTCCGTGGTCCCTCGGCTTCAGCTGGCGCGCCGAGACAGGGTCAGCCAACCGTACAGCGAGAGCGCCGCCAGCACGAGCGAGAAGCCCTGCGCCGGGGTGAGCGTCTGGCCGAGCACCGCCTCCCACAGGTAGCCGCGCTCGCCGTCGTTCCGGACCATCTCGTTGAAGCTGCGGAGGATGGGGTACAGGATGCCGGCCACCAGGATGACCTGGCCGTCGAACCGCCGTCGTGGGTAGAGCCACAGCAGGCCGATCCCGAGCGCCAGGCCGTAGAGAGACGCGTAGAGCTGGGTCGGATGCCGGACCACGTCGCCCGGCGCGATGCTGTCGGGGTGGTCGAACAGGACGCCCCACGGCAGGTCGGTCGGGCCGCCGTAGCAGCAGCCGGCGCCGAAGCAGCCGAGCCGGGCCACGAGCAGGCCGAAGCCGACGGCCGGGGCGATGGCGTCCATCGCCTTCCAGACGTTCACTTCCTTGATCTTGATGACCAGCCAAAGGCCGACGAACGCGCCGATCACGCCGCCGTGGAAGACCACGCCGCCGTCCGAGAACGCCAGGATCGCGCCCGGGTCGTCCGCGAACTTCTCCGACCAGTGCTGCCGCACGTACTCGAGGCGGGAGAAGAAGACGGCCGTGGGTCCGACGACCAGGCCGGTGAACCAGAAGAAGTCCTTCGGCCAGCCTTCCTGGTTCCGGGTCAGGAAGCTCGGGAGCCACATGCCGATGAGCAGCGCGAGGCCGACCCCGGCGCCGTAGCTGTGGAGGGAGAGCGGGCCGATCTCGAAGAGGACGGGATGCATCAGTTCACGAAGACCCGGAAGACCGCCAGGACGATCAGGAAGAAGGCGCCGAAGGCGACGGTCATGCCCTTGTGGCGTGCCAGCGAGGGGCGGATGGCGATGGCGGCGACCAGGGCGACCATCACCGAGATCATGCCCATCAGCGCAGCGCCGCCGAGCTCGAAGACTTCCTCGACGGGGTCCTCGATCTTGCCGACGATGGCGACCGCGGCGCCTCCGAACAGGGGGGCGAAGCAGCCAGCCAGCAGGAACGTTGCGACGCGCTGCCCGACGCTGGCCTCGGCCAGCTCATCGAGCTTCCCTGTCATGAGTTCTTCTTGAGCAGCGTCACCCAGCCGATTCCAGCCACGACCGCGACGGCGACGCTGATCGCCTGTGCGTTGGACAGCGAGCCGTCCAGGAAGAAGCCGCGCTCGGCGTCACCACGCAGGAGCTCGTTGGCGGACCGCATCAGCGGGTACAGCGTCAGGAACGTGAGGATGAGCTGGCCGTCGAACTTCACGTGCTTGCGCATCCAGACCAGGAGCCCGAACAGGCCCGCGCCGTACAGCACCTCGTAGATCTGGGTCGGGTGCAGCGGGATGTTCAGCGGCGCCACGGACAGCTCGTGCGTGAACGTGACGGCCCACGGGAGGTCGGTCGGCAGGCCGTAGCAGCAGCCGGCCATCAGGCACCCGGAGCGACCGAACACGATCCCGAACGGGATGAGCGGCGCCAGGATGTCCAGGATCTTCAGCGGCGGCAACTTCTTGCGCCAGATGATGATCGAGAACGCGATCAGCACGCCGATCAGGCCGCCGTAGAAGACCAGCCCACCGTCGCGGACGTTGATGATCTGGCCGATGCTGGCGCCGTCGAACTGGTGCCACGTGGTGCGCACGTACTCGAGGCGGGCTCCGATCACCGCGGCGACGATCGACCAGAACCCAAGGTCCGTGAACATGTCCTTGTGGAAGCCGGCTTCCTTGGACCACTTCGTGCCGAGGGTGACGGCCAGGATCGTACCGAGGGCGATGAGCACGCCGTAGCTGTGGACGGCGAAGTCGCCGATGGAGAACAGGATCGGATGCATTCAGGCCGCCTCGGCCTGCTCGGCCGCTTCCTCTTCCGCGCGCAGCTTGCGTCCGACGGTCAGCTCCCAGCCGATGAAAAGGATGACGCCCACGACGATGCAGATGTCGGCGACGTTGAAGCTCGGCCACTCGCGCGTGCCGAACTGCTCGTACAGGAAGTCGGCCAGCCCGCCGGACTCGACGTAGAAGCGCAGGAAGTCCGTCACCGACTGGTAGATCGCCCGGTCGAGGAAGTTCCCGATGGCGCCGGCCAGGATGAGTCCGAGCGAGACCGGCATGAACACGGCCTCGTCGGGCAGCTCGCGCAGGAGCGAGATGAGGACCCCGACCGCGATGAGCGTGAACGGGATGAAGACGTACATCGCCCACGGCTGGTCGCTCAGCATGCCGAACGCCGCGCCGGTGTTCTCGACGTGCACGATCTCGAAGAAGCCGTCGATGACCGAGACCCGGCCTCGACCGAGCTCCAGGTTTCCGCGGACCCACATCTTGGTCAGCTGGTCGAGCACGATGCCGACCACCGCCACGACCGCGAAGAGGCCATTCCTGAGGGAGAGCCGGCGGCTCACTCGACCGCCATCTCGACGTCCACGTCGTCGAGCTCGTCGACGTCCGCCTCCTCCTGGCCGCGGTCCTGGAAGAACAGCTGCTGGAGGACGAACACGATGACGCCCACGACGATGGCCGAGTCGGCGATGTTGAAGCTGGGCCACTCGGCCGAGCCCAGGTTCTGCCGCATCCAGACCGCCACGTCGGCGTTGTCGGTGTAGAAGCGCAGGAAGTCCGTGACGCCCTGGTACATCACCCGGTCGATGGCGTTCCCGACGGCGCCGCCGGTGATCAGGCCCATCATCGCGGCGGCGAAGCCCTGGTCGGCGGGCAGGAACTTCAGGAAGCCGGCCATCAGCGTCAGCGCGAACACGGTGAAGACCGCGAACATCAGCATCGCGTTGGCTTCGTCCTGCATGACGCCGAACGCAGCGCCCGTGTTCACGTAGTAGACGAGGTCGAAGAAGCCGGAGATCACCTCGATCTTGCCGCGCCACATCTCGATGTTGGCGCGAACCCAGATCTTGCTGAGCTGGTCTGCCGCGATGACCAGGACGGTCACGGGGAAGAACCACAGGTACTTCTTGGGCACGGTCACCTCGTCAGGCCCGTCTACGGGAGCCCGCTCATAACGATTTCTTCGAGAAAAAGTCGGTCCTCGTTTCCAGGTTCTCGGTTCTGCTGCGTTGGGGTGGGTAGAGGGAGCCCCATGCTGATGATGATCCTGGCCTGTACGGCCACCGACGACGACTCGAACTCCGACCCTTCGCTGGTCGACGAGGACCGCATCACCGAGACCGGCGCCGAGCTGATCGGCGGCGATCTGTTCGACCCCACGGGCGTCCACCGGATCGACATCACGTTGTCGGCCGAGGACGCCGAGCTGATGCGCGTCGACCTGAACGACCGCATCGGTGAGTTCGGCTCGGAGGAGGGCGGCCAGGGAGGCGGCCCTCCCGGCGGCGGCGGTGGAGGACCGGCCAGCGATCTGTACGACGGCGACCCCGTCTGGGTCGAAGCCACGCTCGCGTACGACGGCGACGTCTGGGAGCACATCGGGATGCGCTTCAAGGGCAACTCGAGCCTGAACCACACCTGGCTGGCCGGGAACAACAAGCTGCCCTTCCGCCTGAACCTGGACAAGTTCGAGGACACCTACGAGGACACGAAGAACCAGCGCTTCCAGGACCACGACAAGCTGACCTTCAGCAGCGGCTACGCCGACGACTCGCAGATCCGCGAGGCGTTCACGGCCGAGGCCCTGGCGTGGCACGGCATCCCCACTGTGAAGTGGTCCTTTGTCGAGGTGTGGGTCGACTCGGGTGATGGCCCGCTGTACTGGGGCCTCTACACGGTCCTCCAGGATCCGAGCGACGACGTCTGGCTCGAGGAGCACTTCGGGACCGACGCGCTGAACGTCTACAAGCCCGAGTCGGACTGGCAGACCTTCGACGCCGCCGAGTTCGAGAAGAAGACCAACGAGGACGAAGCGGACTTCTCCGACGTCGAGGACGCTGTGGCCGCCCTGGCCGCGGGCTCGGTCGAGGACCACGTGGACGTGCCTGCGTTCCTGCAGTGGCTGGCGTTCAACACCGCGCTCGAGAACTGGGACGTCTACGGCGCCGTCGCCCACAACTACTACCTGGTCGCCGATCCGGACACAGGCCTTCTGGTCTGGGTCCCCTGGGACCACAACATGGCCATGAACGACAACTTCATGCCGAGCCCCGGCATCTGGCACGAGGGCACCACCGACGAGTGGCCGCTCATCACCGAGCTGCTGGACGATCCGAAGTGGTCCGAGCTGTACGGCCAGGAGGTCGCGAACGCCATGGTCGGTCCGCTCGAGCTGGACGAGGCCGAGGCGCGGATGAGCGAGATGCACGCGCTGATCGAGACCAGCGTCGGGGCGGAGACCAGCGACTACCAGACCATCTCCGGCGCGGACGAGTTCGACGGGAGCGTGGACGACCTGATCGCGCACCTCGCCAGTCGTCACGAGGTGGTCGAGGACGCCCTCTGAGCCCCCCTTGACGTGTTAGGTGCGCGCGGAAGAACAGCTTTCGGAGCACCTGATGTTTGAGGCCGAGTCGGAGATCGAGCGCGAGTCCATGCCCGTGGACGTCCTCTTCGTCGGTGGAGGCCCAGCCTGCCTGGCGGGGGCCCTGCACCTGATGGACCTCATCGAGAAGCACAACGAAGGCGTTGCGGCCGGCACGATCGAGGGCGAGGAGTACGACGAGCCGATGATCGGCCTCATCGAGAAGGGCAGTGAGATCGGCAGCCACGGCATCAGCGGCGCCGTGCTCGACCCCCGTGCCCTCGACGAGCTCATCCCCGACTGGAAGGACGACTCCAGCTTTCCGCTCGAGCGCTACGTCGAGCGCGAGGCCATGCTCATGCTGGCCGACGAGGAGCGCGGCTTCCCGCTCCCCTTCATGCCGCCCGAGTTCCACGACCACGGCAAGCCGATCGTCTCGATCGCCAAGTTCCAGAAGTGGCTCGGCGAGAAGGCCGAGGAGAAGGGCGTGATGGTCTTCCCCGGCTTCGCTGGGGTCGAGCTGCTGTACGACGAGGACGGCAAGTGCAACGGCGTCCGCACGGGCGACAAGGGCGTCGGTCCCAACGGCGAGCAGAAGGACAACTTCGAGCCCGGCATGGACCTCGAGAGCCCGGTCACCATCCTGGGTGAGGGCCCGCGCGGCCACCTCGCTCGCATCCTCATGAACAAGTACGGCCTGCAGGAGGGCCGGAACGAGATGGGGTACGAGACCGGCTGCAAGGAGGTCCTCGAGTTCCCCGAGGGCACCATCAAGGACGGCTTCGTCTACCTGCTGGCCGGCTACCCGCTGCAGAACATCTTCGGCAAGGGCCCGTTCGGCGGCGGCTTCATCTACTCGATGGGCGGCGACCGCGTCTGCATCGGCCTGCTGGCGACGCTGGACGCCGAGGACCCGGGCATGGACGTCCACTACCTGCTGCAGAAGACCAAGATGCACCCCAAGGTCCGCGAGATCCTGGCCGGTGGCAAGGTCATCAAGTACGGCGCCAAGGCCGTCACGGTCGGCGGCTGGGGCTGCATGCCCAAGCTCTACGCCCCCGGTGCGATGATCGTCGGTGACTCGGCGAGCTTCCTGAACGCTGCGCGCATCAAGGGCATCCACCTGGCGATGAAGTCCGGCATGCTGGCCGCCGAGACCGCCTTCGAGGCCATGAAGTCCGGGGACAACTCCGAGACCGCGATGGCGAAGTTCAAGGAGGCCATCGACGCCAGCTGGGTCCGCGAGGAGATGGAGCCCACGAAGAACTTCCACGCCGGCTTCGCCAACAACGGCATGGTGGGCGGCACCATCAAGTTCGGCCTGTCGAAGATCTTCGGCTCGGGCGAGATCGAGAAGCTCCACGCCGACCACGAAGGCATGAAGAAGGTCTCGGAGTTCCACGCCAGCGGCAAGCTCCCCGAGCAGAGCGCGCCGGGCAAGTACCCGGACCTCGAGTACGACGGCACCTACATCATCGACAAGCTGACCGACGTGTACCTGTCGGCCACGAAGCACGATGAGCACCAGCCGTGCCACCTCAAGGTCGCCGACACCGAGATCTGCGCGACGAAGTGCGCCGAGGAGTACGGCAACCCCTGCGAGCGGTTCTGTCCCGCGCAGGTCTACAACATGGTCATGAACGAGGAAGCCGGTCGGAAGGAGCTCCAGGTGGACTTCTCCAACTGCGTCCACTGCAAGACCTGCGACATCCGCGACCCGTACCAGATCATCCAGTGGGTTCCGCCCGAGGGTGGCGACGGTCCGGAGTACGGAATCCTGTAGGAGCGGTGCTTAGACTGGCCGGGTGTTCAACGACCGGCCGGTCCAGCGAGGGTTCCCGAACCGCGCGCGCATCCATGCAGCGCTTCGGGTGCTGCACAAGGCCTCGATCCCGCCGTTCCCGGAGACGTTCTGGGAGCGATGGGGTGGGTACGACCCGAAGAACGCCTCGGTCTCGATCCAGAAGCTCGTCCGCAAGGTCGCGCGTCGGTACCAGCTGAACGTCGGGACCATCGTGGTCACGTTCATGGCGATGCCCAACCCCGGTCGGGTCGAGCTCCGCGGTGCCCCTGGGCAGGGGGGGAACGACTTCTTCGTCGAGCTGAACTCGAACCTGAAGGACCAGCCTCGGACCATCAGCGCCGTGCTCGGGCACGAGGTCGCCCACATCTTCCTGCACAAGCACGGGCTGGGCTTCCCGGAGACGCTCGACAACGAGGTGCTGACGGACGTCGCGAGCGCGATGTACGGCTTCGGCGCGCTGATGCTCGACCAGTTCGTCCAGACGGAGATGAGGAACCAGCTGCCCGACGGGCGCGTCCAGATCACGACGCACGAGCGGGCCATGGGGTACCTCACGCCCGACGAGCTGGGCTGGCTCCTGGCGAAGTCGGACTTCGACGTGGGCGGTCAGCTCGACAGCCGGGCGGCGCGGAGCGTCGGCAAGCGCGGCCGCGACATGTTCCTCACCGAGGCGACCACGCCGCCATTCCCCAGCTCGATGTGGCGGCGGTGGATGTACGAGATCCGGCGCTGGTGGGCCGAGTGGCGTGGCCTGAACGAGCTGTTCGACGAGTCGGTGCCGTACGCGTTCGGCGACGGCAAGGTCACGTTCCGCTGTCCGATCTGCACGCAGAAGATGCGGCTGCCGGTGCGGAGGGAGCTGACCGCGACGTGTCCGTGCTGCTCACGCAAGCTGGCTTGCCGCACCTGACCGGGTGTGCCCGGGTGTGACCCCGTGTGTACGGATTCAGACCGGTTCACGCCTCGGCCACGGGTCGAGATTTCAGGCACTTGTGGCACGCGTCCTGCATTGGGCTGGGGTGACGCCGACCGCGGTCGGCCCACCCCAACCTGAGGAGCTCTGGTGGTTCTACTGACCCTGTTCGCCTGTGAGGGGGAACCCGAGCCTGGCTCGGACGTGCCCGACTTCAACTACATCCCCGGCTACAGCGACGCCTGCCTCCCGGACTACGCCGGTGTAGACGACGCTATCGCTGCCACGGCTGGGCGCGTGTCCACCGACACCTTCCTGGTGGCGCACCACTTCGAGATCTGCAGCGACGACATGGACTCGAGCTGCGCACCGTGCAGCCTGGATCCGAACGACGCCGAGTACAACGCGATGGCGCTGCTGGTCAGCGAGTTCGACGACTGGGGCTCGACCGAGGCCCAGGCGATGCTCGTGGCCGAGGACGTCACGCCGTCGATGTTCCCCGGCATCTTCTCGGACGCGCTCGCCTACCCGTGGCGGCACCTGCTGGTGCACGGCACCGAGAACGCCGAGAGCTTCGCCCTCAGCCCCGGCATCGCGAACAACTGCACGCTGTCGGCGGAGCAGGGAGGCGAGGGCTGCGGAGACGACCCCGAATACCGGATGGCGCTCGAGGCGTTGGACGCCGAGTGCACGGACTACCGCAACGAGGTGTCCGGCTCGTTCTCGAGCACGACGGTCACGACCTCGGCGCCGGGCGACACCGCGTTCGGCTTCCAGGTTCCGCTCGTCGCCCCCGACGACCTGCGGCCGGTCACCGACTTCCCTTCCGTCCCCGAGCTCGAAAAGTGGCTGGGGTCCGTCCCGAAGGCGACCGTCCGGGTCGACAACCCGGTTGTGAGCGTGGAGACGTCCGGCGACCAGTTGTGTGGGCGCATCGAGGGCTACCTCGACCCCGCGACGTTCGGGTCATTCCTGGACGGTGACGACGCGCTGGATGCCTACCGAGACTCCAGCGGCGGGATCCCCGTGACCCTGACCGTCGAGCTGCACGAGACAACCGTCGAGACCGAGGTGGCGCCGTGAAGCGACTCAGCATGTGTGCGCTCCTGGGAGCGCTGGTGGCCTGTACGACGGCCTCCCCCGAGGTGGACGAAGGGGAGGTGGCCCCGTCGACCCTCGCCGGGACGGTGACGGCAGGCACCTACAAAGTGCGCTGCCGGACTGTCTTCCAGGAGGACGACACCTTCTCGCACAATGCGAAGCCCAGCTCCGTCAAGCTCTCTCATGTCACGGAGTGGACGCTTGAATCGAGCGACACGGGCAGCGCCGCGGACACCGTCAAGGTGGGAGGTGCTTCGGCACCATGGACCAGCGGCATCACCGTTGTGACCGAGCCGGACGAGGACAACGAAGGGGGAGACTGGTCGATCACACTCGAAACCGATGATCTTCCGGCTCAAGGGACCCTCCTGCAGATGCACGTCGGGTGCCATCAGTCCGGCTACTACTACTTCGAGCCTTGATCACCCTGGTGGATCAGCCCAGCCCTACGTCCTTGCACGGGCTGGCACCGCTACAAGGCTTTCGCCGACTCGAAGTCGCCTTGCGGCTCACTCGAGCTCGATCAGCCAGACGGGGTCGAGCTCCTCGACCAGGATCTCGAGCTCTCGCAGGCCGATCGAGCCGTCCTGGTCCAGGTCGTGCAGCGTCCACGGCGCCTCGGGGGGCATCCGCCCCTCGAACTCCGGGGCCGTGAGCACCCCGTCTCCATCCAGGTCCAGGACCTGCATCAGCCGCTCGGCCTGCACGGGGTGACGCGGCGGCATCGGGCGCAGGAACACCCAGGCGGCCCATCCCGTCACCAGCACGGCCAGCGCGGCGGCGACCACCCTCACAGCTCCTCCACCAGGCGCGCGTACAGCGGCTCGCGGAGCTCGGAGGCCCACTTCTCGTCGGCGCCTTCTGCGTCCGTGATGAACGCGCGGGCAGGCGCTGTCAGTGGGGCGTACCGCTCGCCGACGTCCTGGCGGGGCAGCGAGAGCCGCCCGTCCGAGGTCCGCACCGAGACCGACCCGAGCACCGCCTCGCTGACGATGGCGCGGTTCGGATCCGGGCTCAAAAGCGACACCCCCGGCAGGTCGCGCTCGCGGAGTCCGAGCAGCTCGTTCACGGTCGGGAACACGTCGATGAGGCCGACCGGCGTGTCGACGACCCCGGGCTCGACGCCGGGACCCGAGAGCATCAGTGCCACGTGCAGGTTCTCGTCGTGCAGGCTGCGGCGGTGGTTGACGCTGCCGTGCTCGAGCAGGTCCTCGCCGTGGTCGGAGACGAGGACGACCAGGGTCTCTTCGCGCATCCCGCTGGCGTCGAGCTCGGCCAGCATCCGTCCGACCTGGAAGTCCGCGTACCGGACGCTTGCGTCGTAGAGCCCTCGCACGAACGCGACGTCGTCGTCGGTCAGCGCGACCCCCTCGTGCTCGTCGGCCCACGCGTCCAGGGCATCGAACTGGCCCGGATCCAGCACGGTCCGATTCCCCGTGGTGACCTGCTCGGGGTTGAAGTCCGGGTAGAACCGGTCGCCTCGGATCTGCTCGCAGGTCCAGGGGATCGTCGCCCGGTCCCGCAGCACCCCGTCGTACTCGGGGGTGTCCGGCGAGAACAGCGGCCCCCACTTCACGTACGGCGCATGCGTGTCGTAGCCGTGGACGAACAACAGCCACGGCTTGTCGTCCAGCGCCATCTGGCCGAGCCGCTCGACCGCCAGCGGAACGGTCTGCTGGAAGCTCCCGAAGTCCTGGCCCGAGGCGTAGACCTGGAAGCCCGGGGTCAGTCCGAAGTCGGGGGCCAGGTGACCGCCGGCGACGACCGCCTCGGTCCGGTACCCCGCACGGGACAGCACTGCGGCGAGCGTGTCGGCGTCGGGCCGAAGTCCGTACGTCGCGTAGTCGAGGTCGCCCTGCGCACTCGCCAGGTCCCCGGTGAACAGCGACGCGTGCGAGTACAGCGTCTCGTTCGCGTGGCTCCAGGCGCTGTCGAAGACGAGAGCGTCCTGGGCAAAGGCGTCCAGGTTCGGGGTCAACGAGCGGCCCTGGGCATCCAGCTTGCCGAGCCGGTCCGCCCGAAAGGTGTCGATGCTGATGAGCAGCACGTTCTGGGGGGTGTCGACCGGGCCCGAGCAGGCCGCCAGCATGAGCGCGAAGATGGCGTAGAGTACCGCCCTCGATGGACCGCCTCCTCCACACGCTCGCGCTCGTCGCCCTGGTCGGGAACGCGGCGGTGGTGCTCGGCGTCGGCGCCAGCACGGCGATGAACGTCGGCGACTGGATGGCGCTGTCCGAGGTGCAGGCGGTGCAGCCGGCGCTCGATGCCCAGCCCATCGTGTCGGGGCCGGTGCACGAGGTCGACTGCGCGACGCTGAAAGGGCATCTCATGGACGCCGCCCAGGGACTCGCCGGCGACTACACCGCCCGGGTCGAGGCGCTCGGCGACGACTGTGCCGCCGGAGACGAGGACGTGGAACTGCTTCGCTCTGCAATCCGGGATCGGTTCCTGATGGACGGCGCCAAGATGCCGCCTTCGCTGTCCGAATGATCTGGCTCGTCGGTTGTCTTGCCCGGGCGGACACCATCCCGCTCGAACCCCAGCCACCGGAGCAGCCGAACCTGCTGCTCATCAGCATCGACGGCCTGCGCGCGGACCGGATGTCGCTGTACGGCGCGGAGCGGAAGACGACCCCGAACCTGGACCGGCTGGCGCCCGAGGCGATGGTCGGCGACGCCGCGTTCTCGTCCAGCAACGAGTCGGCGCTGTCCCACGCCGTGATGCTGACCGGCCGGTACGTGCCCGAGATCGCCTGGCCCGACTACACCGAGTTCCTGGTCCCCGACGAGGCGCTCACCGTCGCCGAGGCCCTGTCGCAGGTCGGGTACGCGACCGGCGGGTTCCTGGCTGGCGGGCACGTCCGCAGCGACTTCGGGTTCGCCCAGGGGTTCTCGACGTTCGAGGAGTCGGCCGACTTCGGCAGCTTCCGCGAGACCGTGCCACCGGCGCTGGCCTGGATCGAGCAGCAGGAAGGCCCCTGGTTCGCGATGGTGCACGGCTACGACCTGCACCGCCCGTACGCGAAGGCCGGCGTGCTGTACCACTCGTTCGACGCGCGGGACGAGAGCCTGATCTGCCAGCTCTGCCGCGAGCGCAACCAGACCGAGCGCATCTTCGACGGCGTGTACCTGCCCCAACACGTGCGCTCGACGGTCGAGCACCACAGCGGCAAGGTCATGAGTGATCCGACCAACTACGCCCGTGGGGCCGAGCTGGATGCGAGCCAGGGGACGCGTCTCTCCAGCGCGGATCTGGACCACATGAGGGCCCACTACGACTCGGGCATCCTGGCCGCGGACTTCTACGTCGGCGCGCTGATCGACGAGCTGAAGCGCACCGGTGCCTGGGACGACACGCTGGTCATCATCACCTCGGACCATGGCGAGGACCTGCAGGACCACGGGGTCAGCAACCACCGGGCGCTCATCCACGACAGCACGACGCGGGTGCCGTTCATCGTGACGGGTGGAGCGCTGTCCATGGCCTACCAGGGTAAGCGGACCGACTTGTTGATCGACGGAACGGACGTCGTGCCCACCTTGATGCGTGCGGCCGGCACCGTCTCTCCCGCGGGGACCCATGGCCGCAACGTGCTGGGTCTCGGCACACCTGGGGTGGTCTTCCAGCAAGGCGTGACCGGCCAGAGCGCCATCCGGACACCCACCCATCGGCTGGTGTTCGAAGGCGTGCCCCTGACCGACCCGGACTACCGGACCAAGGCCGCGGCGGGACCCGTCGTGCTGTACGACCTCCGCTCGGACCCCGGTGAGACGCGGGACGTCGCCAAGGAGCAGGTGGAGACCACCGCCGTGCTTCACGCCATGTTGAACGTCCACCTGGGAGCCATGGAGTACGGAACGTCGCGCCTGCCACAGTCGCTGGAGCTGATCGAGATGCTGCACACGCGAGGCTACTGGTGATCCTGGCGCTGTTGGCCTGCTTCGGCTCCAAGGAAGAGCCCGCCGTCGATCTCTGGGTCCGGGTGCGCTCGCCCGGCTCGTCTCCGACCGAGCTCGAGGCGCTCGTCCAGTCGATCGAGGCGGTCGTGGTCGGCCAGGCCCTCGCCGTCGAGACGCGCATCGTCCAGGGCGAGGCCACGCTCGAGGTGCGGCTCCCGGCCGAGCACGCCCAGCTGGCGGGCGTCCTGCGGGATCGGTCGACCGATGAGCTCCCGATTCGGGTCCTGACCAGCGTCGAACCGGTCGGCATGGGCACCGCGGTGTTCGTCGACGAGGACCTGGCGCGAGGCTGGGAGCGCGCGTTCGAGATCCACTACGTCGTCGAGGAGATGACGTGCGTCGAGCGGACCGATCTGGAGGACAGGCGGACCCGCGTGACGGTCTCGCCGGATCAGCTGCGCGCTCATGGCCTGTCGATGGTCGAGGTGGCGTCGTCTCTCGCTGTCGACACGGCGGGGGTCGCGCGCATCGGTGAGGTCCCCCTGTCGGACCTGGCCCGCATCGAGGAACTGCCCCCGGTCGGTGTGCTCTACGACGGCCAGCCGGCGGCGGCGTTCCGCGTCTGGACCGAGGGCTGCGAGGTCACCGAGGTGCTCTCGACGCTGGACGCGGTGGAGGTCATCCCGGACGCCTCGACCGTCACGGTGGACATCACCCGGGCCCGTCCCCGGGACGTCGCCGAGATCGTCCAGGCGGCCGAGGTGCTGGGTGCGGCTCACTCGCTGGTCCGCTGGTCCGGCGACGAGGGGCCCGTCTCCATCGAGCTCCACGGGGCCGCCGACCCACGCAAGGTGTTCCAGGGCGTGCTCCAGGTCACCGACGGGCACCCGGGCTCGGACGCGCGCGTCGACTGGTCGGGCTCGCAGTGGACGGACGTGGTGGTGACCGGCGACCGCCAGGATCTCGAGGCAGCCGCCGACATCGTCGCGGACGCGCTGGAGAAGGAGGTCGGCCAGATCCGGCGCGGGCGGGTGGTGAACCGGCCGGACGTCCGCGTCACGTTGGATGAGGACACGGCCGGGCGCTTCGGCTTGTCCGCTTCGGACGTCGCCTGGGTGTACGGCGAGCACAGGGTCGGCGCGAACGTGGTGACGCTGGGGGATGGGGACTGGGAGGCCGCGACAGTCCACACGCTGACTGGGCCCGTTCCGCTGACCGCGCTGGCTGAGGTGGAGGTGCGGCGCGAGCCCATCGAGCTCGTGCGGCATGACGGTCACCCCGCGCTCGTGATCTCGGTCCTGGCGGTGGACGCGGATCGCATCGCGCCCGTCATGAAGGGGCTGAGCCTGCCCGAGGGCGTCCAGGTCCGCTAGAGCAGGTGCAGCGGGTCGACGTCGAGCACGACCCGGACCTTCTTCCCGCGAGGCACGGACAGGTCGATCGAGGGCAGCCAGCGTCGCCACAGCGCGTCGTCCATGCTCTTCAGCAGCACCTGGAATCGCCACCGTCCGACGAGCCGAGGCATCGCGGCGGCGGCCGGGCCCAGGACCTGGATCGTCTTGCCGTCGCAGGTCGCGCGCAGCCGCTGCTGGATCGTCCACGCGACCTCGACGGTGTCGGGCCGGTCGGCGCCCTCGATCCGCAGGAGCGCCAGGCGCGAGTACGGCGGGTAGCTCAACAGTCGCCGCTGGCGCAGCTCCTCGCCCGCGAACGCCCCGAAGTCGCCCAGGCGCTTGTAGACCGGGTGGTTCGGCGAGCGGGTCTGGACCAGCACCCGGCCGCCGACAGCGCCTCGTCCCGCCCGACCCGCCAGCTGGGTGACCAGGGCGAACGTGCGCTCGGCGGACCGGAAGTCCGGCATCGACAGGATGTGGTCCGCGCCGAGGACCGCGGCGACGTGGACGTCCGGGAAGTCGTGGCCCTTGGCGACGATCTGGGTGCCGACCAGGAGGCGTGACTCGCCCTTTCGGAAGCCCTCGAGGATGCGGTGGTGACTGCCGCGGACCGAGGTCGTGTCCGCGTCCATTCGCGCCATCGGGATGGATGGGAACAGCTCGGAGAGGACCTCTTCGACCTTCTGCGTGCCCTTCCCGCGGATGTCCAGAGCGCCGGCGCACGACGGGCAGTCGCTGGGCA
The DNA here is from genome assembly GCA_024228935.1 of Pseudomonadota bacterium. Lineage (GTDB taxonomy): Bacteria > Myxococcota_A > UBA796 > UBA796 > CAJQPC01 > JAAESX01. The sequence goes on along the minus strand of JAAESX010000047.1, from coordinate 4,839 downwards.
TGTCCCGGTGGAAGCCGCAGTAGTGGCAGATGAGCGTGCGGTGGCTCTGGTGCAGGACCAGCGACACGCCGCAGCTCGGGCAGGTGAAGCCGGCGCCGCAGCCCAGGCACTCGACCAGCGTAGCGTAGCCCCGGCGGTTGTAGAGCACGATGGCCTTGCCGCCGCGGTCGAAGGTGGCCTGGAGCGCTTGCTGGACGGCCGTGCTGACGATGGGGACACGCCCATCGGGACCGCGCTCCTCGGCGTTCAGGTCGACCAACTCGATGGTCGGGACCGGGGACGGGGTCGGCCGGGTCAGCAGCTCGATGAGTCCGTACCGGTCCTGGTGCGCGTTGTGGAACGTCTCGAGCGAGGGGGTCGCCGAGCCGAGGACGACGCTCGCTCTCCGCATGTGCCCGAGGACGACCGCCAGGTCGCGAGCGCTGTACTTCACGCCCTCGTCCTGCTTGTACGAGCCGTCGTGTTCCTCGTCGACGACCAGGAGTCCCAGGTCGTGGAACGGGGCGAACAGGGCCGAGCGCGCTCCCACCGCGATGGTGGCCTCGCCGGCGCGGATCCGGCGCCACTCGCGCAGGCGCTGGGCTCCGGTCAGGCCCGAGTGCAGCACGGCGATGGCGTCCCCGAAGCGCGCCCGGAAGCGGCCGGTCAGCAGTGGCGTGAGCCCGATCTCGGGCACGAGCACGAGCACCTGTCGGCCCTGCTCGAGCACCTCGGCGGCGGCGTGCAGGTAGACCTCGGTCTTGCCCGCGCCGGTCACGCCGTGGAGCAGGTGGGTCTTCGGCTCACGGATGGCCTCGACCGCGGCCTTCTGGGGTCCGGTGAGTGTGGGGATGACGCTGTCGTGCGGCATCTCGCCCTGGACGACCGGGTCCCTCTTTTCGCGGGTCTCGATCCGGACCAGCTCGCCGAGCTTCTTCAGGACCGTGCGCGCGTACGGCCCCTGGGCGGCGACGAGCTCGGGGACCGACGAGGGCAGGGCCTCGTAGACCGACTTCTTCCGGCCCGTCAGCTCCTCTTCGGGCGCGCGTGCGACCACGGCCCAGCGCTCGGTGCCTCCGGGCCCTCCGACCTCGACCTGGTCCACGTCGACCAGGTCCTGCCGCCGCAGTCGATCCAGCGCGAGCCCGGTCTCCTTGGAGCCCACCAGCTCGCCGAGGCGGCGCTGCAGGCCGCGTCGGGTCAGCCCCGGTCGGTCGATGACCTCGCGCAGGACCTCGGCCTCTTCGCCTTCGACCGCACCGAGCGCCAGCGCGTCGACGCCGGCATCGGTCGCCCGGTGAGCGGACTTGGTGTGGGCCTCCATCGCCGTCGGCAGCGCGGTGTGGATGACCTCGCCCAGGCTGGACCGGTAGTAGCGAGCGATCCACTGGAAGAACCGCAGCTGAGCGGCGTCGAACGCGGGCTCGGGATCGAGCAGGCGGTCGATCGCCTTGAGCTTCCGCCCCGCCACCGCCTGGCCAGGCCCGAGGACGTAGCCGGTGACGCGGCGGTTCCCGAACGGCACCAGCAGGGTGTGGCCCAGCCGCAGGGTGGCCTGGAGTGCGCGCGGGACCCGGTAGGTGAACCGCCCGTCCACGGGAACGGCCACCGCGCACTCGACGAGCGTCACTCGTCCTCGTCGAGGTCGAAGATTGAGGGGTCGATGGCTTCGCGCTCGGCCTTCGTCGGGTCCGGCTTCGGGGGGAGCTCCGGCAGCACGAAGCGGCGGTGGCTCAGGCGCTTGTCGGGGACGGTTCGAGGCTGGAACGTGTCCCACCACGATGCGTCGCGCCAGACGATGTACAAGGCCTCGTGCGACTTGTGGACGCTCTCGGCGTCGATCGCGACGGCGCTCCGTCGGAAGAGGCCCACCTCGAGGTGGTAGGTCGCGTCGGCGTGGAGCGTGTGACCGAACCGGATCGGCCACTCCTCGGTCTCGCCTGTGACGGGGTCGGTGTAGTAGGTCCGGACGTCGAACGTGTAGCTGCCCTCTTCGAAGGCGAAACAGAAGCCCTCGCCATCGTGGAGCGTGGCGACGGCTCGGTCGCCGACCTCGAAGAAGAAGACGTTCTTGACGGCTTGTCGCTCTTCGCTCCCGAGACAGAGCTGGGCGTCCCCGGCCCAGAGCGTTCCGACGAGCGCGAGGATCAACGGAACTCCGCCAGCGCAGCCCGCATCGCCGGCGCCAGGTCCGGGCGCTTCAGCGTGAAGTGGATCGAGGCGCACAGGAGTCCGACGACGTTGCCGGTGTCGAACCGGTCGCCTTCGAACTCGAGGCCGAACACCTCGCCCCGGTCGGCCAGCACCGCGATGGCGTCGGTGAGCTGGATCTCGCCGCCCTTGCCGCGCGGGGTGGTCGTCAGGATCTGCATGATCTCGCCCGAGAGCACGTAGCGGCCGACGATGGAGTAGGTGCTGGGCGCATCGGCCGGATCCGGCTTCTCGACCATGCCGCTGACGTGCATCAGGCCCGGGCGCAGCATCTCGCCGGCGCAGATGCCGTACCGGTTGGTCTCTTCGCGCGGGACGTCCATGAGCGCGACAACGCTGCCGCCCTTCTCGGCGTGCACGTCCAGCAGCTGCTGGATGGCGGGCACCTTCGCGTCGATGATGTCGTCGCCCAGGAACACCGCGAAGTCCTCGCCGCCGGTGGCCGGGGCGCCCATCAGGACGGCGTGGCCGAGGCCGAGCGCCTGCTCCTGTCGGACGGTCACGACGGTGCCGAGCTCGCCGACGCGTCGGACCTCCTTGGCCATGTCGAGCTTGCCGACCCGCTCCAGGTGCTCCTCGAGCGCGATGGACCGGTGGAAGTAGTCCTCCATCGCGCCCTTGCCGGCCGCGGTCACGAAGATCAGGTCGGTGATGCCGGCCTCGACCGCTTCGGCGACGATGTACTCGAGGCAGGGTCGGTCGGCGATGGGCAGCATCTCCTTCGGGATGGCCTTGGTGACGGGGAGGAACCGGGTTCCGAGGCCAGCGACGGGCAGGACGGCCTTCGTGACGGGCATGCTTCTCCTGGGGCGATGGTGCCGGTCCTAACTTGCGGATACTCCCGGAGCGATGAGCCTGAAACTGACCGGACTGCTCGTCGTCTCGCTGGCCTCGGCCGCCGAGGGCGACACCACCCCCACCATGGGGACCGCTGCGGGCTCGGCGAACCCAGGCGACATCGGTGTCATCCGGCGTGGTCCGGCCGCGATGCTTCTGACCCAGGGGTACACCTCGCAGGTGGACTTCGGGTTCGGGCAGGGGCCGCGGCTCATGACCTCGATCAAGGACACGCGGACGAGCGACCTGGGGCTCGGGGTGATGGTCACGCACCACTGGTACTCGCGAGACCCCGACGACAACGAGATGCCTGGCTGGACGCTCCCCGGCGAGGAGATCACGGACACCTCGCGGGACGGCAGCTACCGCATCTCGCTGGGGTACGGGTTCCTGCCGCAGACGGTGATGACGGACCTCGGCAAGAGCGAGGTCCGGCGCTTCGCCGTCGGCGCCAGCGTCGCGTACGAGCGCTGGACCGGCGACCTGCACGGCCTTCGCACCGGGTGGGCGCTCGACGTCGGCGTGGCGGGCCGTCCGACACGGACCCTCGCGCTGTCCGCCACGGCCCGCGATCTGCTGACCCCGTGGGGCCTTCGGGATCCGAGCGTTGATCTGGGCATCTGGTACTCGCCGCGGTCCTACCTGGGGCTCGGCATCGACGGGGCGTACGACCCCAACGTCGACGAGCTGCCGCTGGTCACTCACGGTGGCGGTGAGGTCACCGTGCGCGAGGTCATGGTCGTGCGCGCCGGCTACGGCCTCGAGGGCGAGCGCCAGTACCTGGCCGGCGGCATCGGCTTCAAGGCCGAGACGACGGCTCGCCTCGACTACGCCATCCGCTACGACACGGTGGGTCGGGACGTGGGCGCCATCGAGCACAGCATCGGCTTGATGGCCGCTTTCTAGGAAGCGCCCGGCGTCGAACGCAGAGTTTCGTACACTCACGGGGAACGAGATCCCGGGGTTCCTCGATGCTTCTCGCCGCTGTCTTGCTGTTCGGCTCCACCGCCGACGCTGCGAGTCCTGTCCTGTCGACTGGCTGGCTCGACCAGGTCCACCAGGCGCTCGAGGCCGACCGACGCGACTTCCACGGCGACGCCGGCGTGTTCACCGCGAGCGCTCCGGGCTTCCACGCCTCGCTTGACGTGAACGGTCTGAGCGCCAGCGGCCCCCAGGACACGCTGACCATCGAGCTCAGCGCCTGGGGACGCGACGGCTTCCTGGACACCAGCGAGCCGGTCGCTCCGCTGTGAGGGGAGTGCACCACCACGGTCCTGTCCGACGGGTCTTGCCAGCGGCGGGTCGAGCTGCCTCGCGTCGGCGTGACCGAGTATTGGCAGCCGGTCGCCCGATGCCTCGAGCAGGGTTGGGAGGTCGAGGAGCGGCCCGAGGGCGACGAGCTGCTCGTCTTCGAGCTGGTGATCGACGCCACGCACTGGACGGTCGACGCTGACGCGCTGGGAGCCGACCTCGTCGGGCCCGACGGCGGACTCTGGCGGTACGAGGGCCTGGAGGTCTGGGACGCGACCGGCCACGGTCTGGACGCCTGGATGGAGGCGACGGACGACGGGCTGGCCCTGGTCGTCGACGACCGCGGCGCGACCTATCCGATCACGGTGGACCCCACCCTGGTGCAGGCCGCCAAGTTGTACGCCCAGGAACCGGTGGAGGACGACAAGCTGGGCTACTCGGTCGGCGGCGGCGGCGACACCAACGGCGACGGGTTCGACGAGGTGTTCCTGGGCGCGCTGACCGACGGCGGCAACGGCACGAACTCCGGCACGGTGTACATCTTCCTCGGCAGCGCCGACG
>JAAESX010000046.1 GCA_024228935.1 Pseudomonadota bacterium | reverse complement strand
GACGGCGATGACGGCGGCGACGACGGCGGTGGTGATGGCGGCGGCGAGAAGCCGACCGCCTTCCGCCCGTCCGGAGTGCCGGAGGTCCGATGCCCTCACTACTCGCTCTCCGACCCGACGGTCACCACCGGCTGCTCCCGCTGCCTCCCGTCTTGGGCTGGCCCACGCGGTTTTGGGCTCGCCGACTCAGCCCTCTCGTTCGCTGCCCTGGCGCGGCACTGCAACAAGGAGGCGGGCTCGCACGTGCCGGGCGAGGATCTCTTCGAGTCGGACTGCTACGACATGGGCGTGGCTCGGTGCCCTGTTCCTAACTGCGGCAAGTGGTACGCGACCGTGGGCAGCAAGTGCGGGCTCTACCAGCACCTTGTCAAGTGCGACCCAAAGTACCGCGGCGAGACAGGCGACCAGCGGTGGCAGGGCGGGAGGGAGGGGTTCATGCGGCATCTTCAGCAGCAGGCCGAGGTCGGCTCCCCCGCCCACTACTTCCGCACTGTCTGCTACGGCGCGCGCAAGGATCGAACGCCGGATCGCATGCGGGGCAGGCACACGGATTGGCTGGCCGCGGTCGCAAAGGCGAGGGCCAAGAGGGCAGCGGGCGACGACGGGAGCTCCGCCGCCACCAGCGCCGAAGCACGCCGACGCGCCAAGGTCTCGTCCGACGCAGCGCGCAAGGCGGCGTTCCACGCCCGCGGCTCGCAATACTTCATCTCGAGCCCCGGCGTCAGATACTCCTACGAGTGGCTCCGCCCCTGGGCCAACCACCCACGCCTTCTCGCGCAGCTGGACACCGTCCGTCGCCGCCGCCCACCGAAGAGAGCGCGTCGGGAGTACTACGGCATGCTCTACCACGGCGCCACGCTCCTGCGCGATCACATCAACACCCCGGACGCGGGGCTCTACGTCGCCTTCCAGATCCTATCCAAGATGGTAACCATCAACCATCTCCGCGAGGGCGGTAAGGAGCGGACCAAGTCGGAGATGCTCGGGCGCGTCCGGATGGTCATGACAGGCGGCCTGGAGCAGCTGGTCGCCGAGATGGTGCGAGAGGCTTCCGACGCCGCCGCTGCCAAGCGGGAGAGGGAGGCGGCGGCGCGCGCCTCCGAGCTCGAGCGCCAGGGTGGCAGCGGGGCAGCTGCGGACGCTGCTGCAGCCATGAGGCGGGGAGCGCACGCTCCGTCCGGGGGGGGGGAGGAGGCAGAGGCGGAGGCGGGCGAGGAAGAGGGAGAGGGGGCGAGCGAGTCGAGCCGCGACGAGCGTCTCCTCGCCACCGTCCTCGGCCTCGCCGGAGCAGGCTACCTCTCCAAGGCCTGCGCCCGCTTCTCGACCAACCCCGTCGCCGAGACGGGCGTGTACGACGACACGCAGCCCGGCGGCGGCCTGACAGCGGACCAGGCGCTGGTTCGAGACACGCTTCGCGACCTCCACCCGCAGTCCACCGCGGTCTCGGATGACGACATGCGGCCTGCCCAGGGCGCCGGCGGCGCCGTCACACGCTACTCGACCTCCAGCAAGGAGTACCGGGACGCATTCTGGGAGGTGTTCCACTCGGTGCCCAAGGCGCGGGCCATGTCCGTCGACGGCGTGAGCTATGAGGAGTTAGAGTTCCTGTACTACGGCGGGGCGGACACGAGGGAAGTGCTCTTCGACATCGTCGCCTCCATCAACCGCGGCGAGGTGCACGAGTCGGCCACAAAGATTTGGGGCGACCTCAACCTCCTCGGCATCGAGAAGAGAGACGACGACGGCAACCTCACCGGCACCCGTCCCATCGGCATTCCCGCCGCGATCCGCCGCCTCGCCAACCGCGTGCTCATGAAGCATCGCAGCGCCGACATGTGCGACCTCTTCACCGGCGGCACGCCTGACATGAGACGCACGGTCCGCGACGGCATGCGCGAGATCTGCCTCCGCCCCACCGAGGACGGCGGGCTCGGCATGTCGGCGGAGGAGGCGGAGGCGCGCGTCAAGGCGTGCAACATCCCCCTGCAGGTCGGCGTGGGACTCGCGGGCGGAGCCGAGGTGGCGATTCAGCTGCTGCAGGAGCATCTGCGGCGCAACCCCGGCCACGCGATCGCCTCGGACGACAAGCGCAACGGCTTCAACTGCATCTCTCGCAAGGCCATCTTTGCGGGCCTGCGGCGGTGGTTCCCGGAGCTCATCCCGACCGTCGCGCTGTGGTATAGCGAGCAGCGCCGCCTCTTTCTCTTCAACGCGGAGGCGCGGTGCAGCTCGGGCGACACCTTCATGTCGACCGAGGGCTGCGCGCAGGGCGATCCTCTCGGGCCCTTCCTCTTCGCCGTCGGCTATCATTGGACCCTGCTCGAGATGCAGGTGCGCAACCCGTCCGCCCTAATTTGCGCGTACTTAGACGATACCTACGTCGCGGACGCGCCGAGGGCGGCTCTCGAGACGATGCTCGAGGGCGACGACCTTGCTCAACTCTGGAGTGGCGTCGAGAGCAACAAGTCCAAGCGGTGCATGTGGGCCCCCGACCCGCGCTCGCTCGACGCGGTGCGCGACCACACGGATGTCAAGGGCACGCCGGACTCCGCAGACGGCGTCCTTCGCGGTATTCGCGTGCTCGGGGCGTACCTCGGGGACAAGGCGTGGTGCCGTGACAAACTCGTCAAGCGCGTCCGCAAGGCGCTGGAGCCGCTCTCGGGCATCATGGCGCTGCGCGACACCAAAACGATCCACACTGCGCAGCAGCTCGCCCAGGTGCTCCTCCGCTTCTGCAGCAACACCACGCTCACCTTCTTCCTTCGCACTATGCCGCCGTCGGTGACCCAGGACGCCGCGCGCGAGCACGACCGCCTGATGGAGGAGGCGCTCTACACCCTCGTGGGTGGCGCGCGGGTCGGACGCAACAGCCCACGGTGGCGGGTCGCTGTTCAGCAGGCCCGACTTCCGGTCAGGATGGGCGGTATGGGCCTGACCAGTGCCATGGACATCCGTGAGGCGGCGTGGGTCGGCACGTGGGCCCTCGTCACGCGGCCGATACGCGAGCTGCACGAGCCATTCCGCGACCTCGATGTGGCCCTCGCGCCGGGAGAGCGCTTCGACGAGCTTCGGGAGGCTCACAAACGCCTCCGCGCCCTTCGCGACGAGGTCGGCAAGACGTGGCGCGAGTGGGACGGGCGCACGCTATACCAAGACGTCGTCGGGCCCTTCAAGGAGACCAAGGCGGTGGGACGGCGCCGCTACCACCCGCCCAAGCTTACGCCGGCGGCGGAGCTGCTGCCTCTTCCGGAGTTCTCGTCTACCAGCGAGTTCTTACAGCAGGCGCAGCGGCGGTACACCGTCGGCGTACACCATCGCAACTGGCTCGCCCTCGCCGAAGCCTTCGTCAGCGAGGCATCCCGGCGGGGCGGCCGCTACAAGACTGGCAGGTGCAAGAACCACAAGTGCTGGCGCGAGGCGATTCGGTTCGTCGCAGTCAGCCAGGAGGGGGCTGGCGCCTTCCTGAATGCGATCCCCATGCGGGATGATATGAAGATGGAGACGTGGGCGATGCGCATTACAGTTCAGCGCCGCCTCGGCCTCCCGCTCGATGTTGCCTGCCAGGCGGTGGAGGCGGGCAAGAAGGCGCCAAACGGCAAGCCGCACGAAGAACTCGGCGATGCCGCAATGGTCAACCCGCGTGCGAAGCACGCGACACGACACAAATACCTGCTCAAACGACTCGTCAAGACCCTTCGCTCGGCGTGGGGCATGCTCATCGAGATGGAGCCGACTGCACACCTCAGTTACAGTAACCCAAAACAACCTGACGTGGCGGCGGCGAACATCGGCAAAGGGCATGTGCGCCTCGTTGGCGACTTGAAACTGACGAGCTCGCTTGCGTGCAAGGGTGGCGATCGGCTCGGCTGGAAGGGGGCTTTTGTCGCCTTCGGCAACACCGAGCGGGCGCTGCTCGACTTAGTGTTAGGGCATGCTGCATGGCCGCGGCCGGAGGGGGGGCCGGGAGGTGCGACTCCGAGATTCCGGCGTAAGAATTCTTCTTTTCCTGTGTCGAATTGTTTTTTTTAAATTCTTCTTTCATGCCCGTTGCAGCGGCAAAAACACCGTT
>JAAESX010000045.1 GCA_024228935.1 Pseudomonadota bacterium | reverse complement strand
CGTTCTTTCTCATGGGAGTCGTGACCGAGAGGCCGAAGGTGCTTGATTGCTAATCAAGTGTGGGGTTTGTAGCTCCACCGAGGGTTCGAATCCCTCCGACTCCGCTCTCGGATTCCTCGCTTTCTCACTTTGCTTGCACCCATAGCTCAATTGGATAGAGCGTCGGACTACGGATCCGAAGGTTAGGGGTTCGACTCCTCTTGGGTGTACTCGAAGCCCCCCCAGTCTCACGACTGGGGGGGTTTCTCGTTTGTGGGGCCAACGCCCGAGCGGTCGGTGGCATGCTTGGGGTGCAGGGACACGGAGAGACCATGACCATCCCGATCCTGCTGGCGCTCGCCGGCTGCACCAAGGACCCGCCCGCCGAGGACAGCACCCCCGAAGGCGACGCGGACACGGACACGGACGCCGACACCGACTGGGACGCCGACAGCACCGTCTGCGGGACCGTCTCACTGCGGGACTCGTGCGCGATGCCGGACACGGTGAACCTGTGGACCGTGCTGCCCGAGCACACCGCCTGTGACGACAGCTCCATCTTCAACGACACCGGGATCGGCGACTCTTGGGTGGACTGGCGCGACACGCTGGCCGATGCGCCGACCGTCTCGGCAGAGGGCCGGTTCCAGGCCCAGCTCGCGGCCGGGGACTACGCCGTCCGCTCGTTCGAGAGCTGCTACGGCTGCACCGCGTTCACCGTCACGGACGAAGGCTGCGCCCAGGTCGAGCTCGAGATGTACGAGCCGTCGTATGCGGACGCGCCGAACATCTACCTGTACCCCGAGGAGGTCACGGGCATCCGGGTGCGGGTGGCCGCGCCGGATCGCATCACGGTCTCCGATCCGACCTACCCGCGCGGTGGGTGGTCGACCCTGGCGTGGCCCGATGGCCGCTTGATCACCGACGAAGGGACCCACGACTACCTGTTCTACGAGACGGCCCTGCCGGGGGACATCTACCAGCGGACCGAGGGCTGGTGCGTCGACGGCGAGCAGGCGCAGCTGTCGATCGAGGACGCGATGCAGCTGTACGGGTTCCTGGAGCCCGAGATCGAGGACTTCTCCAACTTCTGGGACCCGGTCTTCCCGCAGGCCGGCCAGGTGACGGTGTTCCCGCAGTCCGAGCGGCTGCCGGGGCTTCGCATCGACCCGCGCCCGGACGAGCTCCTGCGTGTCTGGTTCGTCGTCGAGCCGGGCTGCCACGCGGTCGTCGAGCCGGCCATCGAGGAGGCCGTGCGCGAGGGGTTCCACGCTTCCGAGTGGGGGGTGGTGCTCGAGTCCGGTCTGCGGCCCGACCTGGCCCCGCCGGTGGTCCTGTACTGACAGAAGCCCGATGTCCGAGCTGTGGTCCCCGGAGTTCCCCGTCGACCGTGCCCTGGTCGAGCGGGTCCTGGCCGAGCGGTTTCCGTCGCTCGATCCGGCGAGCCTCGTGCACGCCGGCTCGGGCTGGGACCACGACGTCTGGCGCAGGGGGTGGCGACCGGCGACGACGGGGTCCGCGACGAAGCGGCGTTCTCGCTCCAGAACGCGCTGCAGTCCGGCGAGGTCGAGATCTGATCGCGCTCCTACTGGCCTGCTCGACCGAGCCCGAGCCCGAGCCCGAGTGGCTGTCGGTGCTCGAGGTCCGCGGGGACTGCACCTCGAGCTTCCTGGCCGAGGACGGCGTCATCGTGGTCACCATGGACGAGGAGTGGTTCGGGGTGCAGCTCGACGGGCTGACGAACCGCCTGGCGGTCAGCGGCACCGGGCAGTCCGTCACCTTCGACATCGACGGCCAGCCAGCGCAGGTGCTCACCGGCTTGCAGGCGACGGTCGAGGGCGAGTCCACGGCGCTCGAAGCCACCGCCGGGCTCGGGTACGAGGATCCGGACTCCCGCGGGTTCGAGGATCGGGTCGTGGCTGCGACCGGCCAGCCCATCGCCTCGTGGCACCACTGCTCGGGGGATGGTGTGCGGCTGCTGGACAGCGACGACCGCATCGACGTCAGCCAACGCCTGGACTGCGAAGGCGACCCCTTCGGACAGGGGCTCGTCCCGCTCGAGCTGGAGCCCATCGACGACGCCTGCCCGGACATCACCTCGCAGTCCCGCTGGTGCTTGACCCTGCGCCCGGACCGTGTGGTCGCCCTGGGCCTCGACGACGGCGCGACCTGTCCGGTCGTCGACACCGTCGAGGAGATCGAGGTCACCGGCCTGGTCGCCAGCGGGACGACGGTGTTCGGCTGCTCGGACCCGTGGGGCAACCTGGCGTCGGTCGATCTGCTCACCGGCGTGGTGACGAGGAGCCCGGTCTCGTGCTGGGACGTCACCGTCTGGCGGGACGAGCTGCTGGTGTTCGACCGGACCCAGATGGGGACGTCATCGCACGCGGGCTTCCAGTCCGCCGCGTGTACGCCGGGGGTGGAGAGCGAGGTCCTCAGCTCCACCCGGCGAATCGACGTCACGGGCGGCGACGACGCGGTCCTGGCCCACGACGTGGCGTCGTTCGTGGTCCTGCGCCAGCTGCCCGACTTCGAGGGCGACGAGGTGCTGTACCTGGACACCGACGCCAAGGTCCACGGGCTGGGAGGGGAGCGCCTGGTCCACCTGGGCGAGTGGATCCTGGATGCCGAGACCCATCAGGCCTGGTCGGTCCCGGACTCGACCGGCCTGGTCTGCTTCGACTGAGTTAGCTGACCCCGATGTGGCTCCTCGCGATGTTGGCCTGCGAATCGCCCGGTGAGCCGGGACAGATCGCGCTGTCCAGGGACCCGTCGCTGGTCGTCTCCGTCGAGCTCCCCGAGTCCAGCCGCGAGGGCCCGTCGCCCGAGTCACTGTCGCTCGGACCGTGGACCCGCGAGAGCGAGGTCGACGGCGTGGTCACGTGGACCGCCCCGAAGCCCATCGGGTACGTCGACTACGGCCACAGCTCGCGGCGCCAGCCGAGCGGGATGGAGGTCACCGGTCCGGCGCCCGCTCGCTACAAGCGGCAGCGGACCGAGGACAAGCCGGCCGTCAACACCTGGGACCTGCGCGGCGTGGTCCGCCTGAAGCTTGCCGCCGAGGCCCCCGCTCCGACGGGCTGGTCGCTGTCGTACGACCGGGCGCTGCAGAAGGACCGGCGCCTGCACCGGAACAGCGCTGGCCTGTCCGACTGGGACTTCGTCACCACGCCGATCCAGCCCGAGAGGGACTCGCTGCGCGGCCTCCTCCTGCCTGCTCCGGCGCGCATCACCTACCGGGTGACCGTGCCGAAGGACGGGCGGCTCGTCTACGACGCCGAGCTGCTGCGGCCCGTGTTCCAAGACGGCACCAGCGATGGCGCCGACGTGGTGGTCTCGGTCGACGGAAAGGAAGAGCACCGCACCCACCTGGCGCCTGGCGACACCAGCCGGCTGAGCGTCGAGCTCGCGGACTACAGCGGTCAGACCGTCGAACTCGCCATCGCGACCGAGCCCGGGGAAGGTGCGCTGTACGACCTGGTCTTCCTGGGCGACGTGGTCCTGTTCACGCCGGAACAGGAGCCGGAGACGGTGGTCCTCGTCTTCATCGACACCCTGCGTGCCGACGCGCTCGGTACGTATGGTGGGGACCCCCAGGTCTCGCCGGTGCTGGACGCGTGGGCCGAGGACGCGGTCGTCTTCGAGAACGCGCGGTCGCCGGCGCCGTGGACCGTGCCGTCGACCCGCACCGTCCTGACCGGTCGGCAGCCGGACCTGTGGGACCCGGAGATCAGCCTGCCGTCGCAGCTGGCTCGCGAGGGCTTCCGGACCGAGGCGTTCATCTCGAACGCGTTCCTCGACACCCCCTTCGGGCAGGGGAGCAGCTGGGGGCGGTACACGTACGAGTACCTGGCCAGCGCCGAGGTCCAGGTCGACCGGGCCATCGACGCGCTGGGCCGCCGGTCGTCGCGGGACAAGCTGGTGATGGTCCACTTCATGGAGCCTCACGTCCCGTACATGGAGCCCGAGCCCTACCGCTCGCTGTGGGCCGGCGAGCAGCCCCCCGAGCTGGCCGGCGGCATGGGCAAGGACGAGGTCGAGCGCATCGGGACCACCCGGCGGGACCAGGTCATGCCGTACATCCAGGCCCGCTACAAGCAGAACGTCCGCTACCTGGACGCCGAGCTCGAGCGGCTGTTCGCGGCCCTGCCAGAGGACGCCATCGTCGTGGTCTTCAGCGACCACGGCGAGGAGTTCGGCGACCATGGGGGCTTCGAGCACGGGCACACGCTCTACGACGAGCTCCTTCATGTGCCCCTGATGGTGAAGGCGCCGGGCCTGGAGCCCACGCGCGTCGCCGAGCCCGTCGGCCTCATCGACGTCATGCCCACGGTCCTCGACCTGCTCGAGATGGACGCGACGGGCTTCGACGGGACCTCGCTCGTGCCGGCAGCGCGGGGGGACGCGGGTGCCCGCCAGGCGCTGACATCGCGCCCGATCGGCGTCGGCTACACGCTCTACAAGACCGACGCCTGGGGCTTGATCGACGGCTCGACCAAGTGGATCCTCCGCGAGGGTCGCGAGCGCATCTTCGACCTGGCGGCCGACCCCGGCGAGAACAACGGGCGGCGACCGGAGCTCGAGGAGAGCGAGGCCCTGTCGCTGCGTCTGGGCCAGGCGCTCGGGCGCGAGGTCGGGCCCGCGTGGCGCATCTCCGGGTATGGCAAGAACAAGCACACCCCGGCGAAGGTCGGCTCGCTCCAGGTGACGCATCCGAGCGGAATCCAGGCGACCTGGGGTGCCTACGACCCCCTCGCCAACCTGCAGAAGCCCGAGCTCGTCGACGGGGCAGCGGTGGTCGAGGCGGGGGGCGCTCCGTTCCCACGCGAGTGGTACGTCGTGCCGAACGGTGACGTCACCGACCCGAGCGGGCTGGCGCTGACCCGCGCCGGGATCCATGGGCTGGAGTCCACCTACGAGGGCGAGCCGATGGTCATCGAGGGCCGCGCGCAGACCGTGCTGACGATGGGCGTCGGGGCCAGCCGCGTCTCGGTGATGCCCGTGCGGACGCCGGCTCCGGTTCGCTCGGAGATGTCGGGTGTCGCCAAGGAGCGCGAGGACGAGCTGAGGGCGCTGGGCTACCTGGAATAGACGCACGCTGGAGGGTTCCGTGTTCCTGACGCCTCGTATTCCGATCGACCGAGAGCAGATCCTGGCGACGCGCGCGTGACCGACGACGCCTGGCCGCAGGTCGCCCTGGCGGACGGCACGGTCCTGCCGCTGGAGCAGGTGGTGCACCAGCTGGAGTGCGCGCTCCCCATCCGGGAGATGCTCGAGGCGCGCACCGGTCCGTTCGTCCTGGCCGAGGGCCCGGGGCCCTTCGACCGGATCCCCAGCTGCGCCCGGCCGCTGATGCCGGAGCCGGCCGACCGGATCGCCGCGCTGAGGCGTCCCGGTCGGGCTCCGTACGACTGGTTCAGCGTCGACGCCGCTGACGTGGGCGCGCTCCGCTGGAGGTCGCTGGTGGGCTGCGCGGTGCCGCCGAGCGAGGACGACGGCTACGTTCGCCCCGGGTGGCTCGAGGTCGACGTGCCGCTCGGTCCGCTCCTCGAGGAGACCCGGCCGCCTGTGCTCGCTTCCTCGACGCCGCGACGGAAGCGGGCGACGACGTGGTGCTGTTCCGCTGGTGTCCCGACGACCAGGGCACCAACTTCTGGCCGATGACCCCCGAGATGGGCTCGCCGGTCTAGTACACCGACACAGGGGTTCTGACCGGTCACGCCGCCAGCAGTGGCGACTCCGTCTCGATGATGTCGGGGTAGTGCCGGGCGAACTTCTGGCGGGCTGCCTCGATGTCGAACATCCACCGGATGGTCGCCTCTTCGG
>JAAESX010000044.1 GCA_024228935.1 Pseudomonadota bacterium | reverse complement strand
CTCATCTACGAGGCGAACGGCCGGAACGAGCGCACCCGCGGCACCATCCGACCGCTGGGCGTCGGCGGCACGATGGGCTGGATGGTCCACCTGCAGCTGGCCAGCGGGCAGAGCGTGCGGCTCTAGCAGGGTGCTGAAGAACTCCTGATTTCCGGGGTTCTCCCGTCTGGAAGTAGGGGGTTGAGGGGCCCTGGACACTCCGTATCGTCAAAGCCCTGGAAGGAAGGCGTACTTGGGCCTCAGGCGGCGGTGAGCCTTGCGATTCGTAGGATGTTGAGAGCCGTCAGTCCGAGGAACACCGACTGTCGTGTGGGGTCTCGACCCCGGTACCGAGTTCGTCGTCCGTTGCCTGTGGTCTTGAGCCAACCGAAGGGCTTCTCGACCAGAAGGCGCCAGGCCAGACTTCGGCGGTAGCTCTTGTGCCGCGTGGTCCGACCGTCGATGGCGCTGTAGCGCTTCTTCTTGGCCACGTGCGGCGTGAACCCCAGGGCTCGACACTGGCGGACGAAGTCCTTCGTGTCATAGGCCTTGTCGGCTGCGACGGTGCCCCGTCGGCGACTCTTCTTGCGAGCCTTGCGCTGGCTCTTGCGGCCCTTCCGCTTCTTCGCACGGCGCTTCCTCTCGCGCTTCAGCATCTCGAGGGCGGCCTCCCGCTCAGCCGTGCCGGTGGCCGCAGTGACCTCGGCGTCCACCACCAGGCCGTTCTCGTTCTCGATCATCGTGTGGGCCATGTGCGAGAGCTTCGACTCGCGACCACGACCCTTTCGGTACAGCCGGGCGTCCGGGTCCGTCTTCGATTCGTGCGTGTCGTTCAGCCGCTTTTCACCGTGGAAGTTCGGGAAGCCCTGCGAGTCGTAGCCCTCTTCCTCTTTCGGTCGAAAGCTCTTGTTCGAGCCCCACGCTTCGATCAGCGTCCCATCGACCGAGAAGTGCTCGGACGACAGCAGTCCACGGCCCCGGGCGCGCTCGACGACCGCGTAGAAGAACTTCTGGGCGACCTCGTGTTCGCCGAAGCGCTCTCGGTTCTTCGAGAACGTCGAAGCGTTGAACGGCTCCTCGTGCAAGTCCATGTCGAGGAACCACAGGAACAGCATGTTGTAGGGGAGCTGGTCGCAGAACTGCCGCTCGCTGCGGACGCTGAACAGCGCCATCAGCAGCAACGACTTCAGGAGCCGTTCCGGGGGGATGGAAGGCCGGCCCGTCCTCGAGTACATCCCCTCGAAGAGCGGGTCGAGGTCCCGAAGAACGCTGTCGGTGAGCTGCTTCACCGCGCGTAGGGGATGGTCTTCAGGGACCCGCTGGTCGAGGTTCACGACTGCGAGCATCGAGGTCTGTCGGGGGCGGTCACCACGCATGACCGCATCAGATCAAGTCCGGGCCAAGATGTCCAACCCTCCCGGACCCTTTTTCAGCACCCTGCTAGTGGTGCGGGGACATAGAAAGGTAGACACTTTCGCGCCATAGAAAGGTAGACACATCTGGCTCTCACCAGGCGTTCGCAGCACGTGCAGCGAATGCCTT
>JAAESX010000043.1 GCA_024228935.1 Pseudomonadota bacterium | reverse complement strand
GTCCCGCAGGCGCGGCTTCCAGTCGAAGGTCTCGAACTGGCTGGGCGCGCCGGACATGCACAGGTAGATGACCCGCTTGGCCTTGGGGGCGAAGTGGGGGACGTTCGGGAGGCCACCGGTCCGATCGCCGATGGCCGGCGCCGCGAGGGCGCGCGGCCCGAGGACCGACGCCAGGGCGGCCGTGCCGATCCCGGTGGCGGTCTTGCCGAAGAACTGACGACGGGTGAGGTGCGCGGCGCGCTCGGCGATGGGGGAGTCGTGGAGGGGGTGCTGCATCAGTTCCTCGTCAGGACCTCGTCCAGGTTCAGGATGGCGCTGGCCGTGAGCGTCCAGGCCGCGAGCTCGATGGTGTCGGCGTCCACGGGGACCTCGAGGTCTCCGATGGCCACCAGCTCCACGGCGTCGGAGGGGGTCGCCTCGAAGTCCGCGGTGAGGGAGCGGACCAGCGCTGTGATGCGGTCCGCCTCTCCGCCGGTCGGCGTTCGGCTCACGACGAGCTGAAAGAGGTGGTCAGCGCGCTCGCGGTCGGACGGGCCGGCCTCGCGCAGGACCCGAGCCGCGATGAAGCGCGCCGCCTCCACGTAAGTCGGGTCGTTCAGCATCACCAGCGCCTGGAGCGGCGTGTTGGTGCGCTCCCGGCGGACGGTGCACGCGTCGCGCATGGGGGCGTCGAAGGTCGTGAGGTTGGGGGGCGGTGCTGTGCGCTTCCAGAAGGTGTAGAGCGACCGGCGGTGCAGGTGCTCCTGCGGACCCTTGGCGTAGCGGACGGTGTTGCTGCCGCTGTAGCCCACCGCGAACCAGATGCCCTCGGGTTGATAGGGCCGGACGCCGGGGCCGCCCATGGTCTCGTCCAGGAGGCCGGCGACGTGCAAGGCCTGGTCTCGCAGCACCTCGGCGTCGAGACGGAAGCGCGAGCTGCGTGCGAGCAGCCGGTTCTCGGGGTCGAGCTCGAGGTGCGCCGGGGTCACGGTGGAGCGCTGGCGGTAGGCCCGGCTGAGCACGAGCCGCTCGTGCATGGCCTTCACGTCCCAGCCGCTCTCCACGAAGGTCACGGCGAGCCAGTCCAGGAGCTCGGGGTGGCTCGGCCACTTGCCCTGGTTCCCGAAGTCGTCCGGGGTGGCGACGATGCCGGTCCCGAAGAAGTGCTGCCAGGCCCGGTTGACCCAGACCCGCGCGGTGAGAGGGTTGTCACCCGAGACGATCCAGCGGGCGAGGCCCAGGCGGTTGCGCGGGGCATCCGCGGGGAGGGGCGGGAGGATCGACGGGGTCGCCGGCTCCACCACGTCGCCCAGCTTGTCGTAGGCGCCGCGCATGAGGATGTGGGCGGGCCGCGGGGTCGCGCGCTCCTCGGAGACCATGGTGCTGGGGAGCGCCTCCTCGATGGTGGCTCGTTCGGCAGCCAGGGCCTCGCGTTCGTCGAAGGCCGCGGCCCACTCCTCGGCGTGGCGGCGGCGCCAGAAGATGCGCGTCAGGTCACGGGTCGCCTGGCTGTGTTCGGCCAGCGGTGTCTGCATGGCGAGCTCGAGCGGCGCCGGGAGACCGTCCTCGCTCCCGCCGTCCACCAGGCGCCAGGCGAAGCCGCCGGCGCCGCCGGTGTTGACCACCTTCAGCACGAGCTCGTTGTCGCCGGCCGCGAGGGAGAGCTCGATGCGGTCCTGGTCGAGGTTGACCCCCCGGGCCACGCGGTTGGAGTGCACGAGCTCGCCGTTGAGCCAGGCCTCGACGCCGTCGTCGCTGCCCAGGAGCAGCTCGATCCTGCGGGCCTCACGGGCCTCGATGTGCTGGACGAGGAAGTGCACGCCGAGCCCGCTCTCGAAGAGATGACGGCGGCCCTCGGAATACTCGGGGTGGGCCGTCCACGGGACGCCCGGGGCCGCGTCGAGGGAGAGGTCCACGCCGCCCCCGATCTGGTCCTGGGGCGGGTGCCCCTTGTCGTAGAGCCCCGCTGCTGCGGACGCGGGGAAGTGGGCGCGGTGCCACGTGCCCGTGCGCAGGGCCGGCTCGAGGTTGTCGGAGCGCCGGACGGCGAGGCGGAAGCGCGCCAGCCCGTGCTGGGAGTGGACGGACGCGAAGACTAGCTTGACCCGCAGCTCGGTGCCCTCGGCCCAGCCGAAGCCGCGCGTGGGGACCAGCAGCGCCGACCGGTCGCCGGTCTTCCCCAGGCCCGCCCAGCCGCTCGCCGAGGAGGGGTCGAGGACGCCGGTGATCGGGAACCTGTCCTGGCTGTGGGTCGCGACGGCGACGCCGAGGCCCACCGGCTGAAGCTCCTCGGGTCGGTCTGCTGGGGCGGCGAGGACCTCCACGGAGGTGAGCACGAAGTTCTCGTTGCTCGCCCGGCCGGGCAGGGTCTGCCCCTCGGGGACGAGGGCGTCGAGCCGCAGCCCCTCGATCTGCCCCGGCGGCACCCAGGCGTCGATGGTGTAGGTGGTGTTGTGGGGGTTCGCCCCGCCCGCAACGACGACGCCGCTCCCCGGCTCGACGGTGAGCTCCACGCCGTCGGTCGCGGCGAGCCGTTCGGGGAGGACGGTCTTCCAGCGGCCCAGGACCTGGCTGGAGGTCGTCTCGATCCAGCGGCGCTCTCGGTCGTCGAGCTCGGGGTTGGGTCGGTCCAAGGCCTCGGTCAGCGCCGCCGTCGCTGC
>JAAESX010000042.1 GCA_024228935.1 Pseudomonadota bacterium | reverse complement strand
GTTCAGTGCCCGCTCGACCTCGCCGCCGAAGTCCGCGTGGCCGGGAGTGTCGACGATGTTGATCTTTACGCCGTCACGGACGACGGCCGTATTCTTGGCCAGGATCGTGATGCCCTTCTCACGCTCGAGATCCATGGAGTCCATGACACGCTCGGCGATCTCCTCGTTGTCCCGAAAGGCACCGGACTGGCGCAACAAGGCATCAACGAGGGTTGTCTTGCCGTGGTCGACGTGCGCGATGACGGCGACGTTGCGTAGGTCGGGACGGCTTCCCGTGCGCGCCGGGTCGGCGGTCTGAGATTTAGCCACGACGAAAAGGTTACGGCCCGGCGAGCCTCCGTAGACGGAGGTGTGACCGATGGGCGAAACCCACAGCATCCGCTGATCCGTGCCGGTCAGCGGTGGCGGCCGGTCTCCAGGCGCCGACGGGGCGCCTCGCTTCCCCGGCGAGCAATGGCCTCCCCGAGATCTTCCACTGCATCGTCCAAATCGGGCCACGTCCCAAAGGCCGGCCCGGTAGTACCCAGCATGGCGAGGCGCTCAGCGGCATCGGCGACCAGCAGCGGGTGGGGAGGGCGTCCGTCCACCTCGTCCACCGCCGCCCGGGTGGTGGCCGCCCAC
>JAAESX010000041.1 GCA_024228935.1 Pseudomonadota bacterium | reverse complement strand
CCGAGCACCAGATTCAAGACGCCGGGCGGCACGCCGGCATCGTGGAACACCGCGGCGACGGCCACGGCGGTCAGTGGCGTGTTGCTGGCCGGCTTCCATACCACCGGGTTGCCGGTCACTAGTGCCGGAGCGATCTTCCAGACGGGAATCAGGATGGGGAAGTTCCAGGGGGTGATGACGCCGACCACCCCCAGCGGGGACCTCACGGTGCGGATGGTCTCCCCTCGGGTGCCGCTGGGAAAGATCCGCTCAGTCGACGTCTTGGCCAGTCCAGCCTGATAGCGGCATGTCTCAGCGGACAGGACCGCCTCGCCACGGGCCTCCGGGAGGGTCTTTCCCTCCTCAAGGGTTGCCACCAACGCCAGGTCGTCGGCCCGCTCGTCGAACAGCACGGCAGCACGTTCCAGGATCCTCGCTCGGGCACCGAAGCCGAGGGCCGTCCACGCTGCCTGGGCATCGACCGCCGAGGTGACAGCATCGGCCGCCGTCGAGGCATCGCCGAGGGGGTATTCACCCACCGGTTGGTCGGGCCGTGCGGGGTTGTCGCTAACCGCTGTGCCACCCGGAGCATGTGTGCTCCAGTCGCCGCCGATCAGGTGAGCGCCGTTCGGAACCACGTTGGGAGAAGCGTCGCTGCTGGTCATGGCCGGAAGCGTACATACCCCGTCCGGACCTAAGGACGGACGGGCCGGAGCGGAGGCCGATAGGTTCACCGGGTCCGCCACGGCGGTCCGCGGG
>JAAESX010000040.1 GCA_024228935.1 Pseudomonadota bacterium | reverse complement strand
GCCGTCGCCGTCGACGTCGGCGTAGAGCGTCTGTGTGAGAGGGCGCTCTGAGGCCTGGCTGCCAGCCACCAGGTAGGCGGCTCCAGCGTTTCGGCCACCGAGGTCATCGCGCAGGGCGCCCAGCAGCAGGTCGGGCACGCCGTCCCCGTCGGTGTCGCCGGCTCCAGCGACGCTGAAACCGGTCTGTGCCCCGGAGCCCCCGCGCAGCGTGAGGGCGCCGTCTTCGAGTGAGAACTCGCCGTGGGTAGGGCCAGAGAACAGGACCGCGCTCCCGGCGGTTCCGCCCGGCGCACCCACGAGGACATCGCCCAGCCCGTCTCCGTCCAGGTCACCCACGCCAGCCAGGGAGAACCCGGTCCTGGCGGAGGTGCCGTCGCCGTCGATGATGGCATCCGACAGGGCCAGGTCCATGAGGCCTTCGACCGGCGAGAGGACGACGTAGGCGCGATCTTGACCGGGGGCTCCGATGAGCAGGTCGTCCAGCCCGTCGCCGTCGACGTCCCCTGCGCTGGCGACCGCCGTTCCGGCGTTGGCAAAGGCGGACTCTCCGGTGAGGACGGCGTCCGCGTCTTCAAGCAGGACCTCGCCGAACACGGGTCCGTGGACGAGGTAGGCGGCGCCCGCTTCTGGCCCTCCGCCGTCGTGACCGATGGCTCCGATGAGCAGATCGTCCAGTCCGTCGCCGTTGGTGTCGCCCGCGAAGGCCACGGACCAGCCGGCCGCGTCGGCCATGTCTTCGCCGAGCAGCCAGGCGTCAGCCTCCGACCAGTGTCGGGTCTCTTGGATCGGTCCGTAGAAGATGGCGACAGCACCCGCCATCGGCAGGGTCTCGGTGTCACGTGACCAGGCTCCGACAACGAGATCAGCGACCCCGTCGCCGTCCAGGTC
>JAAESX010000039.1 GCA_024228935.1 Pseudomonadota bacterium | reverse complement strand
GCCTGGAGCGGCTCTGGCTCGACCGCACCCAGATCACCGACGCCGGGCTCGTACACCTGCAGGGGCTTACGAACCTGGAGGGGCTCTGGCTCGAGGACACCCTGGTCACTGACGCGGGCCTGATGCACCTGAGCGGGCTGACGAGCCTGGTAACGCTCGGCCTCGACGGCACCCAGATCACCGACGCTGGTCTCGTGCGCCTACGAGGGCTCACGAATCTGCGGATCCTCTTCCTCTCGGACACCCAGATCACCGACGCTGGACTCGTGCATTTACGCGGGCTTACGAGCCTGCGATCTCTCGCCCAGTACGGCACCCAGGTCACCGACGCCGGCCGTGCGAGTCTTCGGCAGGCGGTGCCGGACTGCGATATCAGGCCGAGCGAGGAAGAAGAGGAGAGCGAGTATGCGTGCAGGCATCTAGGACAGTCCAAAGCGTATCGTCACCGGTGGCCACGATAACCTCAACAGTCTCCGAGTGTTGGCGCCGGGCACGTCGACGCCCGCGCGCCGGCTCGACGCCCGATCGAGCCTCGACAGAGCGCCTTCGGAAGCCGATGGCGGGCCGCCGCAGCGGTCTGTGGGAGCGGCTCGGCTCTCTTCGGCTCTGTTCGGTCTCTGCCGCGCGATCGACCCCGGTCGAGAGGGCTCGAACCGCCGTTTCGGTGCTCGCGGCGTCCCCCAAACGCCGGCATCCGGGAGGGTGCGTGCGGGCGGACGCAGGTCGACGGCTACGTCGCGTGGTGGCGAGCCGCGTCGAGGTCGAGGTCGAGCTGTCCGCGCCGCGGGGGTGCGCGGGCGACGGGTGGTCGAGCGAGGTGGCCTTTGGTGACGACCTCGAGCAGGCGCATGCGGCCGCCGCAGGTGGGGCAGGCGAGGACGTCGACGGCGAAGACGCGCCGCAGCAGCTGCGCCCAGGGGCGAGTCGCGGGGGGACGCGGGCGGGGGGTCCGCCGTCGGCCGGTGGGAGGAGCGCGAGCTGTTCGCCGTGCACCGGGGCGCGGCCGGGGACGACCTG
>JAAESX010000038.1 GCA_024228935.1 Pseudomonadota bacterium | reverse complement strand
CGCGCAGGCTGGTGGAGCGCGACGTGCGCTTCGTCCAGATCTACCACCGGGGCTGGGACCAGCACGGCAACCTGCCCAATGACCTGGGCAACAACTGCCGCGACATCGACCAGCCCGCCTACGGGCTGATCCAGGACCTCAAGAACCGCGGGCTCCTCGAGGACACCCTGGTCATCTGGGGCGGCGAGTTCGGGCGGACCACCTACTGCCAGGGCGCCCTCACCAAGGAGAACTACGGCCGCGACCACCACCCGCGCTGCTTCTCCATGTGGATGGCCGGCGCCGGCGTGAAGACCGGACAGACGTACGGCACCACGGACGACTTCTCGTACAACATCGTCGAGGATCCCCTGAGCGTGTACGACCTGAACGCGACGATCCTCCAGCTGCTGGGCATCCAGCACGACCGCCTCACCTTCCGCCACGCTGGCCGGGACCACCGGCTGACCGACGTGCACGGCGAGGTCGTCCAGGCCCTGCTGGCCTGACCCCAGTCTCGAAGATGCCCCGACCCAATTCCCGCCGCATCGCCGGCGCGCCCCTCCCCCTACGCACCACGCTGCTCTGGCTTCCGCTGGTGGTGGGCGCCTGTAGCACCGGCGCCGACCTCGTCCAGGCGGAACAGGCCGCCGAACAAGCGGAGATCCGGCAGGCCGGGCTCGACGCGCTCGAGGCGGCGGCCGCGGAAGGCGACCTGGCCTCGCAGATGCGGCT
>JAAESX010000037.1 GCA_024228935.1 Pseudomonadota bacterium | reverse complement strand
GAACTCGCAGGCTGACCGTCAGCCTCGGGGTTGGGCGTCGCTCAGTGCGCAGAACTCGCAGGCTGACCGTCAGCCTCGATGATCTGCGTCGCTACTCGCCCAGGATCAGCTCGACCGGCGCGTGGTCACTCGCCCGCTCCTTGCCCCGCTGATCCCGGTGGATGTGCGCACCCTGCACCCGCGCGAGCACCGGCGGCGTCACCAGGAAGTGGTCGATCCGCATGCCCAGGTTCCGCTCGAAGCTGCCGCCCCGGTAGTCCCAGAACGTGTACTCCCCGTCCTCGAACCACTCGACGGCGGCGTCGACCAGGCCCCACTCCAGCAGCCGAGCCCAGCGCTCGTGCTCGAACGGGTGGAAGCTGGGCACGTTCCTGAACTGCTCGGGGTCGAAGATGTCGACGGCCCGCGGCGCGATGTTGAGATCGCCCGTCAGGATGAACGGCTGCGCCGGGTCGTGTTCCCGCGCGATCCAGTCGATCAGCGCGTCGTAGAACCGGAGCTTGTACTGGAACTTGTCCGAGAGCTCGTTCTGGCCCTGCGGGCAGTACAGGTTCACGATGCGGACGCCGTCGATCGTCGCGGCCGTGAAGCGTCGCTGATCCTCCTCGACCTCGGGCAGGCCGATGATCGTGTCCTTCATCGGGATGCGACTGGCGATGGCCACACCGTTGTAGGTGCGCTGCCCGTGCGTGATGAGGTGGTACCCACGCGACTCGAAGATCGACCGGTCGATCACCGGGTCGTCCATCTTCAGCTCTTGCATGCAGAGCACCGTGGGCGCGACGTCATCGAGGAACGCCTCGACGTGTTCGCGCCGTGCCTTCAGCGAGTTGATGTTCCACGTGACGATGCGCATGCGACCGAACCTCGGCGCCTTGGTTATCCTCCCCGCCGGAGGCGCGTTGCTGGAGCCCGGTGACCAGATCGACATCTGGGTGGTCGAGCAGGCGCTCGGACAGGGTGGAATGGGCTCGGTCTACCGGTGCCACAACAAGAACGCCCAGCGGATCAAGGCCGCGATCAAGGTCCTCGACCCGTCGCTGAACCGCATCGCGACGGCCCAGGCCAGGTTCATCCGCGAAGCCGAGATCCTGTTCGCGCTCGAGCACCCGAACATCGTGAAGGTGCGGAACGTCCGCATGGACGCCGAGCTGCCCTACCTGGAGATGGAGTTCGTCGAGGGCAAGAACCTCGAGGACCGCATCTTCGACGGCGCGCTCGACTTCGACGACGCGCTGCCGCTGTTGAAGCAGGCCGCCAGCGCGCTCAAGTACATGCACGACTGCGGCATCCGGCACCGCGACATCAAGCCGAGCAACATCATCCTGCAGTCCGACGGCACGCTGAAGCTCGTCGACTTCGGCATCGCGACCGAACAGGACGGCAAGACCATCACCGAGTCCGGGCAGAACTTCGGCTCGGTCAGCTACGCGCCGCCCGAGTGGATCGAGCCCGACGACCTGGACCCCGTGAAGTGGGACGTCTACTCGCTGGGCGTCGTGTTCTACGAGCTGCTCACCGGGCGTTTCGGCTTCCCGATCAGCGGCATCGGCACCAGCCGGCAGAAGGCCCTGCAGGTGATGATCGCCAAGCAGAGCCACCCGCCGCTCGACCCGGGCGGGCACCTGCCGGTCGACCTGCGCACGCTCGTTCGAGCGATGACCCGCTCGGATCCCGCCGAGCGGATGTCCGACGCCGAGGCCATCTGCACCTACCTGGACGAGCTGGATCTCGAGCGCGTCGACGACGACGCCAGCTTTGCCGACGAGCCCGAGTTCCGTCCGACAGCGCCGACCTGGTACCCGGGCATCGAGGGCACCGGCGAGACGATGGTCCCGGACTCCGAGGCGCTCGAGGCCGCGGCCGCCGAGATCCTCGCCGGGGCGAAGAAGAAGAAGGTCGAGCCGGACCCGGCCAAGGCGCAGAAGAAGACGGAGCCCGCTCCGGTCTCTCCCGTCGTCGAGAAGAAGGTCGAGCCTGCTCCCCCGCCTCCCCCGGTCGCGGACCCGGTCCCCGAGCCGGCCGGCTCGAAGGCCCCGCTGATCGCCACCGCCGTGGTCCTGTTGGGCCTGGCTGGCGGCGCCGCCTGGTGGTTCACGCAGGAGCCTCCCGTCGAGGCGCCCACGGATCGCGACGTGGCGGTCATCGTCACCGGTGTCGCAGCGGACGTCCCGCTGACGGTCACGCTGGATGGCACGCCGGGCACAGCGAACGGCACGAAGTGGGGCTTCGACGCCACCGCGCTCGGGCCGCACAAGGTCCAGGTCGTCGTCGGCGAGGACTGCACGGACGAGGCCGCCTGGTGCGGCCGCTTCGACCAGAAGGTCGTCGTGGCCCGGGGCGATGGCGCCCAGACCGAGACCGTCGCTGTCACCGCGCCGACAGCCCGGGATGTCGTCGTCTCGGCACCCGGCGTGAAGCGCAAGGCCACGCTGAAGCTCGCCGGACAGGAGGTCGAGCTCGCCAAGGGCGAAGGCACCGTGACCGCCGTCCTGCCCGGTCGCTACGAGGGTGTCCTGGACGCCGGCGCGGACCAGGCGAAGCAGGAGCTGATCGTGCCCTGGGGCGACGGCCCCGTCACCTGGGAGCTCGACATCGAGCTCGCCGCCGAGGTGAAGACCTCCGGCGGCGGTGGCACGACCACCGACACGACGCCGACCGCCGCGACGACCGCTGCGAAGAGCCCGGTCAGCAACGCCAGCTTCTCGGCCTGGCTCGGCTCGCACGCCGACTGGCAGCGCGACGCCGCCATCGAGGCCAGCAAGGCCGACGGCAACTACCTGAAGGGCTGGGACGGCGCGACGCCTCCAGCCGGCAAGGAGTCCCAGGCCATCGTCAACGTGAGCTGGTCAGCGGCGAACGCCTACTGCTCCGGACGGGGTGGGCTGGCCGCACTGGACGCCGCACCGACGACGTGGTCCGAGTCGTCGAGCTCGCCGTGGCACGAGTACCGACAGAACGACGGCAAGCCGGCGTGGCGCCGAAGCGATGGCGGCGTCTCGACGAACGTCGGCCGGTCGGACACGCGCGCATTCATCGGCTTCCGCTGCGCCAAGTGATCTGGCTCGTCGGGCTGGCCGTCGCCGACGACTCCCCCCGACGTCCGCGAGATGTGGGCGCAGATGACTCGCGCCTGCCAGCTCGGGGACGAGGCGAGCTGTCTGTCCGCTCGCGTGCTCGCCCCACCGGACGTGTGTCCACCGGCCTGGGCGCACCTCGGCGACCCGGGGTGGACCTGGGTCGCCGGCACGCTGAGCTCCCCAGCAACCGACGAAGAGCTCGTCCGCGCCCTGGTCGACGACACCAGCTGTTCGACGGACACGGTCCACCTGAGCACGGCCGGAGACGTGTCGGCGGGCCGCTGGGTGACGGCAGCGGCCTCCATCATCGACGCAGGCGACGAGGTCAAGGCATTCGACGCCTTCAGCCCGCCAGGCGCCTGGGAGATCGCGACGCCGGAGCTCGCCACGTGCGCGAGCGTGGAGTCCTGCCTGGCGCCCGTCCTCGAGCAGGCGCCCTACATGCTCCTCGACCCGGGCGCTCCGCTCGACCGGCTCACGGTGGTCGCACAGCCCGACCAGCCCATCGTCGCGCTCGATCTCAGTCGTCGCAACCGAGGCCGGTACGTGGACGTGGTCGTCGACGGGCAGACCGCCTCGCTCTCCCTGGCCCCCCAGATCCTGGGGGTGCTGGACAAGAGCCACATCGACGCCGTCATCAAGCGTGACATCGGGGCAATCCAGACCTGCTACCCGTCCGGCCTGATGGTCGAGCCCCACATCACGGACAGGGTGGTGGTGTTCTTCGTCATCGGCGAGGACGGGCGGGTCACAGAGTCGGAGATCAAGGAGACAGAGCTCGCAGACGACGCGGTCGAGGCCTGCATCCTGAACGCCTTCAGCGCGATGCAGTTCGACCCACCCAACGGCGTCGGTATCGTCCGCGTCAGCTATCCGTTCCTCTTCCAGCCCACGGAGGACTATGAGCTCAGGCTGGGACCTAGAGCCACAGCTCGACCCACTCTCGGTCCAGAGTCACGCGTCGCTCGCCCGTCTCGCCGATCACCACCAGCTCCATCGTCGCGCCGATCTCACCGGTGCCGGTGGCGACCATCTCGGACTGGGACATGCCCGCCAGCGGTGCGTCGTCGATCTGCGCGATGAGCTCGCCCGCGACGATGCCCGCCCGGTCTGCCGGCCCATCGGGGGCCACGCCTCGCACGTACATCCCCTCGGGCAGCGCCCGCAGGGAGATGCCCATCCCGCCGGTCGGGTACTCGTCCAGCACGAAGTCGAGCTCGACGTCGTCCTCGAGCAGATCGACCCGGGTCCGGCCGCCCCGGCTCATGAAGGCCCCGTCCATCCGGTAGGCCTCGACGAAGCAGACCCGTGGGTGGGTCACCAGCTCGTAGTACCCATCGGCGTCGGTCGCCCCACGCACGCCGCAGCCCGCGACGAGCACCCCCGGCTCGGGGTTCCGGCCGAGTTCCGCACGTGTCCGCTGACGATGGCCGGCGCCTCGAGCACCAGCAGCACGTCGTCCCCGACCTCGACGTCCAGCGATGCGGTGGGGACCCCGTCCGCCGCCTGGGGCCATGCCGCGACGAGCGTACAGGCCTCGTCCGTCGTGCGCAGCGAGAACCGACCCGAGTCGTCGGCGTCCTGCCAGTCCCCACAGCCCCGGCCCCCCGCCTGGGCGACCGGCAGGCCCTCGTCATCCGCCACCTGGCCCGTGACGTGCCCGCCGAGCCACTCGACCTCGACCGTGTCGCAGTCCACGACGTCGTCCCAGCCCAGATCCCAGGAGACGCTCGCGAACCGGTAGCCATCGAGCTCGAAGCCCCCGTCGAAGTCCGCGACGGGTGACATCAGCCCGAGCTCATTGTCATCGAGCATCCCGACCAGCTCGGTGTCCCCGTCGATGAGCCGAACCGTGCGGCTCAGTCGCTCGCCCCCGGTCACCTCGCAGAGGACCGGCCACGTCTCGGGCTCCTCGTCGACGGTGGAGACGAGCTCGCGTCCCGTCCGGGTGACCCGCTCGCGCACGGGGGCGGACTGGCGAACGACACTGGCGGCCACCTGGTCCACATCGGGCGAACCCGACGCGTTCCAAGCGACGAGCGCGAGGACGACCCCCATCACAGCGGTGAGGAGCAGCAGGCCGACGCCCGTGCGAGACACGGCCCCAGGCTACCTGAGCAGCTCCAGGATGTCGTCCCGCGTGAGACCTCCCGCGACGACGCCCTCGCCCAGCGCCGCCCGAGCGATCGCCCGCTTCTTGTCCTGGAGGGCGACGATGCGCTCCTCGACCGTCCCCTCGCTGATGAGCTTCACGCTCACGACGGGCTTGTCCTGGCCGATGCGGTGGGCTCGATCGACGGCCTGATCCTCGACCGCCGGGTTCCACCACGGATCCGTGTGGAAGACGTAGTCCGCGGCCGTCAGGTTGAGGCCCGTTCCACCCGCCTTCAGGCTGAGGAGGAAGACCGGAGGTCCATCCGCAGCCTGGAACCGGCGGACGACGCCGTCCCGATCCGAGGTCGAGCCGTCGAGCCGCACCAGCGGGATGCCGCGCTCGGCGAGCCCCTGCTCGATGAGGTCCAGGAACGACGTCCACTGGCTGAACACCAGGCTGCGGTGGCCGATCTCGGACAGGTCCTTCAGCTTGTTCAGCAGGATGTCGAGCTTGCCGCTGACATCGGGTCGATCGCCAGGAAGCAGCCGGGGGTGACATGCGGCCTGACGCAGGCGCAGCAGCAGCTCGAGCACCTGGAGCGCCTGGCCGTCCCCGATGAGCCGGGCCACGTCGTCCGTCGCCGCGGCGTGCACGGCGTCGTAGACCGTCTGCTGCTCGGCCGGCATGGGGCATGGCAGGAGGATGTCGGTGCGGTTCGGGAGGTCCGTCGCGACCTCGGTCTTCATACGCCGCAGGACGAACGGCTTGATGCGCTTGCGGAGGGCCTTGGCTGCGCGCGGATCGCCGGCCTCGACGGGGCGGGCGTACCGCTCCTGGAAGCTCTTCCGACCTCCGAGGAAGCCCGGCATCACGAAGTGGAGCTGCGCCCACAGCTCGTCGAGCCGGTTCTCGATCGGCGTGCCCGTCAGCGACAGCCGGTGCTCGGCGCGAAGCTTGAACGCGGCCTGGGCCGTCTGCGAGGTCGGGTTCTTGATGGCCTGGGCCTCGTCCAGGACGACGGTCGTCCAGTCCTGCTCGAGCAGCTTGGGGTCGAGGCGGAGGAGCGCGTAGCTGGTGACCGTGAGCTCGACGTCCTTCAGCCTGCGACGGGGCCCGTGGAACCGGTTGGTGGTCGTGCCGGGGAAGAACCGGACCGCCTCGGCGAGCCAGTTTCCGAGCACGCTGGTCGGGGCGACGACGAGCGCCTTGCCGCCCGCGGCCTTGATGGCACACAGCGCCTGGAGCGTCTTCCCCAGGCCCATGTCGTCGGCCAGGATACCGCCGAGCCCGGTCCGCATGAGGAACCGCAGCCACTGGAATCCCACCAGCTGGTAGGGCCGAAGCGTGGCGTTCACGTCGGGGAGCGGCTCTTCAGGCAGGTCCTCGTCGAGGAGCGGACGCAGGCGCTCCAGGTCGGCGGGCGGCGGGCTGTCGAGGGCCTCGGCGAGCTCGGCCAGAGCGGGGAGCGCGTGGATCGGGAGCTTCTCCTGCCTCTCCTTCGCGGCGACCAGATCGGCGATGACGTGCCCGTGGGCCGCCATCATGTCGGGCATCGGCGCAAAGCCACCGCCGATGAGCGGGACGAGCGACTCGCCGTCGATCCAGGCCTGGACGAGCCCCTTCAGGTCGGCATCGGACTGCAGCTCGCCGTCGTGGAGAGCGAGCTGGGCGGGGCTGTCCCGGACCGAGAAGGCGCCGGCGTGACCGACGACCTGGCCGGTGAAGGCGCGCAGACGGTCGCGGGTGAACGCGATGGCATCCTCCTGCTCGTACGACCAGGTCCGGCCGACCGGCAGCCGCATGCCCTCGCTCTTCCTCAACAGCTGGACCTCGCGGATCCGGTCGCGCAGCGGGATGACGCCCTCGCCCGTCAGGACCAGCTCGTTGCCGACGACGCGACCCGAGATCGGGTCGCCGTAGACGATGTCCATGCGGACCTGGAGTCGGCCGTCCTTCTCCAGGAGCTCGAGCTGGAGGCGGGGTGGCTCGACCTCGCCGGTGGGCAGGCGGCTCGTCTTGATGCGGACCGGGATCTGCTGCTCGAGCCGGGGAATGACCTCGCTCACGAGCTTGCCGGCGTCCTCGGGCGGGTAGACGAGCCCCTCGACGAGCTTGCGTCGCTGGATGGGACTCAGGCCACCGCCGGACTCCGGGTGGAGGGCGTCGCCGATGCGGCAGACGCCGCCGTTGAAGCGCTCGACGACCCGACCATCCCGGTGGAGGGTCATGCGGAAGCCGACTCCGTGGTCCTTGAGGACGGCGATGGGCGTGACGAGCTCGTCGCTGGTGGTGAGCGTGTCCTGGTCGAGGTGGAGCTTCGTCCCAGCGTCGGTCCAGGCTCGCAGCATGCGCGCCCAGCCGGTGGCGGGGAGCGGATCCATCCCGAGCGAGAGCGTGTCGTCGACCTCGAGGTCCCCGGCCAGCAGGTTGAGCCCGCGCACGCCACGGAGCCGCTTGGGGGCCTTCTCGACCGCCTGGCCTCGAAGGATCTCGCGCCTCACCGAGAGCTTCGCGCCGTCCCGAGTGAGGGTGTACCGCAGGCTGCCGCCGCCTTCGGGCTTGGGAAGGGTCTTGCCGCTCTTGACCGCAGCGCGCTGCGCCAACAGGGCCGCGACGGCGTGGCTGCAGCCCTCTTCGTGGCCACAGTCGCAGGACCAGTCCTCGTCCTCGGGCCACAGGTGGATCTCGTACGGCGTGGGCCGACCGCCGACGCGGACGTGGAGCCGGATCTCGTCGTCGTCGATCTCCTGGCCGACCACGACGTCGGCTCGGAAGTAGCGGACGCCCTGGTCCCAGACGTTGCTGGGGCAGGCCTCGCGGAGGGCGTCGAAGAGCGGCTGGAGATCCACGGCGCGGAGCTAACGTGCGGAGGAGACGGGGGTGACGCCGGTCAAGATGGGAGAACTGCTGGGTGGTCAGGACTCGGGCTGCGAGCCTTGGGAGGACCGAAGCTCGGGTCCTGGCCGTCAGGATGGGCGTTGCGACCCTTCCAGAGCGCGAGGACGGGAGAACTGGGGCCCCCAGAACGGTCATCCTCACGAGCAGCCCCGCCTACCGAATCTGCCCAGCCAGAGCGGTCCCGCTCGCGTTCAGGAACGAAGCGACGCCGTTGTCCGTGTCGATCACGCCGTCGACGTTCGGGTAGACGGTCACCGTCGATCCGGACCACACGGCCAGGTCGGTGTCGCCGTCGTCGTCGATGTCGATGCCGAGTCCCTGGATACCGCCGGGGATGTTGAGCTCGGCCAGCGGCGCCGTCTCGTCGATGACGCCATCGACCACCTTCCAGATGGTCACATCGGAGCCAGCCATCTGGATGAGGTCGTCGGTGCCGTCCCCGTCCATGTCGCCGCTGCCGAAGTCGCCGATCTCGCCGAGCCCGGTGGGGTTGGCGACCTTCTGGTCCTCGGTGTCGAACGTCCCGACGACGTTCGGGAACATGATGGCCCGCCCCGACGTGGTGTTCAGCAGCATCATGTCGTCGCGGCCGTCGCCGTTGAAGTCACCCGCGATGGCGGGTCGCTTGGTGCCCGTCCCGCTCGTCGGGTCGAAGCTGTGCTCGGACTCCCACGTGCCGTCGCCCAGGTTCATGTGGATGCGGACCTTGTTGCCGCTGTCGTCGATCTGCCAGAAGTCATCCAGGCCGTCGCCGTCGAAGTCCGCCAGCGCGGTCCAGTCTCCGACCTGACCGACCGACTGGGTCGTCGAGACCTCGGTCGGCAAGGCGTAGTCGTCGTTCAGGTACGCCTTGAGCTCGGCGCTCGACGTGAACAGCGCGAAGTCGTCTCCCGCGAGGATCGGCGCCGTGTCGACGCTGTCGCCGGTGTTCGAGTCCGAGTCGCCCCCGGTGGGTCCATCGGTGGCGGGGCCGCCCGAGCAGGCGAGTACGAGCAGCAGGTGTTGCACAGCAGTCAATTGAGAGCCTCCGCGGCACACGATAGCCAGCCCGTCACCGCTTCCGCTGGAGAGCCCATGTCCATCCCCCGCCCCGCCGACGCCGACATCGACACCATCGAGAAGGCGCTGGACGCTGCCTCGACGCCCGAGCGGGTCGCCTGGATGCGCAGCCTGAAGAAGGCCGACATGGTCGCGCTCTACACGAAGGCCGAGGGGCGCGACGTGGGGCCCGACTTCTTCGTGGGACCCGACGGCGCGGCGCAGACCTGGACCGGCCGGAACTCGCTCCCCGCGTTCAACGACTTCGCCAAGGCGTTCGCCAACCACAGCGACCGCATCCAGGGCTACAACGTGAACACCGGCGTCGCGGCCTGGTTCGGCGGCCCCGGGCACTTCCTGGTGCGCCTCGACAACGCCGAGCACGGCGCCCAGCTCATCTTCGACTACATCTGGGAAGTCGACACGGTGCCGGCGGGTTTTCCTGCCGTGGCCTCGAACACCTCGGGGACGCACAGCCTGGTGTACGGGAACATGAAGGACGTCGTCCGCCGCGTGAGCAACGACCTCATCATCAGCGAGGCCTGGCGCAAGGGGAAGAAGGAAGGCGCGTACTTCAGCCTGACGCGGCCCGCATGATCGGCCTGCTCGCCGCGCTGTCCGCAGGGGTGGAGGCCCATCCATTCCAGTCGGACGAGTACAGCTACCGGACCGCGGTGAAGGTCTCCGACGAGGCCTTCGTGGGGCTCGTCGTGCTCGAGGTCCCCATCCCCGTCGTGCTGACCAGCATCGGCGTCGAGGAAGGCGACTCGGGCCCCGTGAAGAAGCTCAAGGTCAAGAAGTACAACGAGTCCGTGTGGGACACCATGGGCGAGGCGCTCACGGTGAGCATCGACGGCGCCGTGCAGGACGTCACCTGGCGGCCCATCAGCCACGAGATGAACGGCAAGGCGGCCGAGGGGTTCTTCCTGTACCTCGTGCAGACGGACATCCCGGCCAGCGAGCTGCCGGCGAGCGGGTACACGGTGACCATCGAGAACACCGGCTACGCTGACGAGAAGATGGTCTACAGCGGCGGCGCCAGCGCGGTCGAGCCGTGGAGCGTGACGTCCTCGACGGCGGACGAGCTGCTGGGCGACAAGAAGGCCTTGGCGCTGGACCAGCCCGGTCGGTGGACGCGGGACGATGGGATGCGGACCTTTGCGGTGACGGTGGCCAAGTAGGCGCGCAGAGCTCGGAGGCTGACCGTCAGCCTCGGGGTTGTGCGTCGGCCCACGCCGCCCCTGGCTTTCCGCCCCACGGTGAGTACCCTGCCCCCGCCATGGACGACCTCCGCATCAACGCCGCCATCACGATCCCGGGAGCCGAGCTCACGGTGAGCACGTCTCGTGCGGGTGGCGCCGGCGGTCAGCACGTCAACACCACGGACTCGCGCGTCCAGCTGACCTGGTGTGTTCGCACGAGCACTGTCCTCAGCACCGGCCAGCGCTACCGGCTCAAGCACAACCTGGGCAGCCGCCTGACCGCAGACGGTCGCTTGCAGGTCGCCGCCCAGGACGAGCGCAGCCAGCATCGGAACCGCGAGATCGCGCGCGAACGCCTCGCCCAGATCGTTCGCGACGGTTTGAAGGTCCCCAAGCACCGCAAGAAGACGAAGCCTTCGCGCGCGGCCAAGAAGCGACGCGTCGACGCCAAGAAGCGCCGGGGCAAGACCAAGGCCATGCGGAAGGCGCCCTCCGAGTAGGGTCGCCCCATGAGCTTCGACGAGGGCTGGCGATTCGTCGCCATCATGGCCGGCCTCCACACCATCATGACGCTGCTCGTCTGGGCCGTCTACGCGCAGCTCCACAAGCGCGAACTGTTCCCGACCTGGCGCATCGACGACGGCAAGGCGCCGCCCGAGCAGCTCGCCCGCTCGGGCGTGATGAACCAGCCCTTCGTCCAGATCGGCTTCGCGCTGGTCCTGGGCGCCGCCGTCTACCCGACGTGGTCCCTGATGGGCGGCTCGATGGAGTCCGAGTGGCCCGGCCTGCTGACCCTCGGCTGGCAGCTCCTGGTCTGCATCCTGGGCCAGGACACGATCTTCTACTGGAGCCACCGGTTCCTGCACCACAAGAAGCTCTTCCGCCTGATCCACAGGAAGCACCACGGCTTTCGGCACTGCCGTCCGTACATGGCGACCTACGCGCACACCGTCGAGGACCTGGCCAACGTCATCGCCTTCTTCGCGCCCCCGGTCCTGCTGGGGGCGAGCTGGCAGGTGTTCGCGATCTGGATCGCCATCCGGACCTGGGAGACCTACGAGGCCCACTCCGGCTACGGCTTCACCGCCATCGCCAGCCGCCACGCCTACCACCACCTGCACGCGACGAAGGGCTGCCTCGGCAGCTTCTGGGGGGTGTGGGACCGCATCATGGGCACCGACGCCAACTGGCGGGAATGGCAGAAGGAACAGACGCATCGCTGAGCTGAGGTAGGGTCCGCGCCCGCCCGGAGCCCTCGATGCTGCTGCTCGCCCTCGCCTGCGCCTCGCGTGTCCCGGTCACCACCTACGAGGACTTCGACGAGACGTTCGAGATCGAGCACTCAGGCGGCCTCGAGCTCGCCGTCAGCGTCGCCGAGGGCACCGACCCTCCGCTGCTGGAGATCGAGCTCACCGAGACCATCACGACCGAGGTGTGGACGCGTCGCGAGACAACGACGACGCAGAAGCACGTGCCCAACGGCAAGCTGCTGCACGGCTACTGGTGGACCGCCGGCGCGTTCATGAGCCACGGCTTGCTGCTGGCCGCCGCCCACGACCCGGGCGAACGGGTCGGCACCCAGGTCCTGGTCTGGGGGACCGGGTTGGCGTTCATGGGCGGCGCCGTCGCCTGGACCATCGCTCCCGCGCTTCCGGGCAGGGATGCGGTGACCGTCCCCGACCAAGGCCCCCTGGTCGAGACCCGCGAGCGCATCGAGCCCCAGGCTGGCGCCCCTCTTCGCCTGGTCATGGGGGACAAGGAGATCGGCGCGGTCACGACGGATGCGACCGGCCACGCCAGCTGGACGTTTCCCGACAAGAAGCTGTACGGATTCCGGTGGGACCTCAAGGTGGTCGACGGCGCGGGCAACATCACGCAGATCGACCTGCGCGACAGCACCGAGATCGGGCTGTGGCTCGGCGAGCTGGCGCGCAACGGCCGCAGCATCGACCGGGACCAGAAGTTCGCCATCGAGCCCACCGACGCGGCCTACGCGGCCTACTGGGCCGGAAGCTGCGACCGGAAGCTGGAGCACCTGGGGGCCTTCGACACACCCCAGGACCTGTTCCGCTGGCTGCCCGAAGAGAGCAAGGTCGTGCCCGAGTGCCAGGCGGTCTTCGACGCCCTGCCCGAGCACGCGATCGAGAAGGTGGCGTGGGCCCTGGAGCTCGGGGAGCACCGCAGCGCCCGCGCCTGGGCCGAGCTCGCCCCGGGCGACGTGAAGCTGGACCTGGTGACGCAGGTCAACGAGGAGAAGTCGGCCGACGTGGCGAGCACGTGGGGCCCCCGAAAGCGCGAGGCGTTCGCGGTGTGCCGCAGCTTCCACTCGGGGCTGGCCCGGGTCGAGGGCAAGGTGAACACCGCGCAGCGGTCTGGCGACCAGGACCGCTTCGATGCGGCCGTGAACGAGGCGCGCGACTGGATGAGCGAGAACCAGGGGCCCATGCAGGACGCGATGGAGGACCTGTCGCTGATCGCTCGGCAGATGGAGCGCCAGGACCTGGACCCCACCTCGTTCATCTACGAGGTCGCCCGGAACTGTGACCGCTAGGAGCCGGGGACTCCGGCGCGCCACTCCATGACGAGGTCCGCCTCCAGCGTCCCGTCCGGTCGCCGATGAAACGCGTCCCGGCGCCAGGCCAGCCGGAAGCCGACGCTCTCGTACAGCTTCTGGGCGCGCGCGTTCGAGTCCAGCGTGTACAGCTCGACCCGCTCGACCCCGTTGACCTCGGCCCAGGCGAGCGCCGCCTCGACGAGCGCCCGACCGACGCCCTGACCCTGGGCCCGTGGGTGGACGCCCATCGTCAGCATGCCGTTGTGGACGAGCCGGCGTCGCTGGATCCGTGCGATGTCGATCGTGCCGATCAGGCCGTCGTCGTCGTGGGCCACCAGGTAGCAGTCCGCGTCCGAGAGGAACTTCTCGATGCGCGAGCGGACCTCGTCGACGCTCGGGAGCTCGTCCAGCCCGAACACCATGCCGCGGCCGTCCTCGGTCAGGACGCGCGTGTGCTCGAGGATGGCCTCGGCGTCCTCGGGGGCGACCATCCGGAGCCTCACAGGCCGGTGTCCTCGAAGACCTCGGCGCCGCTGTCCGGACAGCTGTCCTCGACCTCGTCGGACAGCTCCTCGTACAGGTCGGTCTGGATGCAGGCGAACAGCCACAGGACGAGCACCATCAGGACACCCCCATCAGAACACCACCGCGAGCGTGAGCGACGTCGCAGACAGACCGAGCAGCGTGTACGTCGCGATGCCTCGACGCCGGTTGTGCGTGTAGGCCTCGTCCAGGTCCGCCTGGCAGCGGGCATCTTCCATGGCGAGCTTGGCGTTCCGCATCCCGAGCGAGGTTCCGCTCGCGCCGACGGCGAAGCCCAGGGCCAGCCAGCCGAGGCCGGTCGCCTCGCCGCGCTCGTAGCCGTAGCCCTCGTCGGGGATCTCTCCGGGGCCCTCGGGTCCGTGCAGGACGCGCGTCGGTGCATAGGCGCCGAGCACAGGCCGCTGGAGCTCGAACACGTGACCCTCGAGCACCCGGAGTTCGGGCTCCTGGGCGAAGGCAGCGGACACCAGCCAGATCACGGCACCGGACTCCCTGCCGGGGGCTCGTCCGGCACGATGTCCGCGAGCGCCGCGACGTTCGCCGAGGCCTGCTTGACGTAGTCGTAGGGCTCGCCCGACTCGAGCGCGTCGAGCACCACGTGCTGGGCGTCCAGCAGGGTCGCCTTGACCTCGTCGGTCGGTGCCTCCTCCCACAGGATGACGGACTCGTGCAGGTGGACGTCCGCGACCTCGGTCGGCGACATCTCGACGGTGGTGAGTGGCACCTCGTAGCGGCGCCCCAGGTAGTTGAACGCCGGATGGTTCTGCGCGATTGAGACGCCTGCCAGGTCCCTCGTCGCTGCCGCGAGCTGACCGTCCAGCACGCTGAGATCGACCTCGAGCAGCGTCAGGCGGGCCTCGAACTCGGTCGCCCGATCGGGCCGATGAACCGTCAGCACGGCCCGCACCACGCCGGCCTGGGTCAGGTACTGGTTCGGGTCCATCCACGTGTGCGGATCGAGGCCGCCGTGGCTGTGCTCCCCCTCCGTGCCGTGGCTGTGGGTCTGCCCGTCGAGCTCGATGAGATCGACGCCCGAGCTGAGCTCGACGACCTTGGTCACAGGCAGCGAGGCCGTCTTCATCCAGGCCGCGTACCCCGCGCCGTTCGTGAGGATGAGGTCCGCGTCGTTCAGGCTCGCGACGACGTCGCCGCTCGGCTGCCACGTGTCCGCCGACTCGCCCGCGGGAAGGATGCAGGTCGCATCGACCGAGTCCGCGCCCAGGCGCTCGACCAGGTAGTGCGTCGGCCAGTCGGTCGTCACGATGCGCAGCGCGGCCGCATTCTCGGGACGAGACTCCTTCGGAGAGGTCGGAGCCTCGGGCTCGCCCGAGCAGGCCAACAGCCAGATCCACGTCACAGCACACTCTCCAGGACGGCCAGACCGGCCGCGGTGCACCCTATCGCCACCAGCGCGGCGGCCGCTACGACGAGCACCACCTCGGCGCCGACCATCGTCGCGATGGTGCCGCGCGAACAGCCGATGCGTCGCATCAGGGTGAGCTCGTCCCGACGGAGCCGCAGCGACAGCGACAGGACCAGCACGAAGAAGGCGATGGTCGAGACGGCCACCGCGAAGAAGTACCCGGTCGCCGCCTCGCGAATGCGCAGGACGATGCCGAGGATGGTCCGCACCACCGTCGTGGGCCGGACGGCCTGCTGGGTCTCGTGCAGCGCGTAGTCCCCGAGCAGTCGGTCGTGGGCCTCGACGTCGCGCGGGATGACCAGGATCGAGCTGACCGGGAGCGTGTCGAAGTCGCCGTGGAAGTGGAAGCTCCCCCGGTTCTCCTCGGTGATCTCCGTGATCATGAAGATTGCGGCCGTCGCCTCGAGGTTCTCGCCCTGCTCGGCGTCCGCGTTGAGCGAGGTGTCCCGGGTGACCGCCTCGTGCCCATGCAGATGGCCGTCCAGGACCCAGCTGGTCTTCACGTCGGTGAAGAAGGCCTCGTCATCGGGGGTGCCGGTCGCCTCGAAGATGCCGACCACCTCGAGCAGGATCGGGTAGGCGCCAGCGATGTTGTAGAGGTTCGTCAGGTCCGAGCGCACGGCGTCTCCGACCTGGAGGTTGAAGGCCTTCGCGGCTTCGGAGCCGACGACGACCTCGCCCAGGAGCGCGGGCAGACGACCGTCCCAGAGCTCCAGCTCGCGGACCGAGAAGTACTCGAGCGTCGTGCCGACCAGCGGGCTGCCGCCGACGGTGTGGGAGACGAACAGCGGCACCGCGACGCCGTACTCCGAGGCGGGGATGCGGTCGCCGAACACGATGGGCTCGGTGACCTGGCCGCGGAAGTAGAGCCCGCTCATCGTCAGGTCGAACTCGTTGCCCTTGGCGCCGACCAGCACGGGAGACGCCTCGGCCCGGGACATGAGCGCGTCGTCGAGCTTCTCGGCGGCCTGCCACGTGAACAGTGGCAGGAACAGCGCGATGGCGGTGCCCAGGACGAGCACAGCCGTCCGCCACGGCGCCGAGGCCAGGTACCGGACCGCGAGCCAGAACGCGTGGCTCACGGG
This sequence comes from Pseudomonadota bacterium, assembly GCA_024228935.1. Lineage (GTDB taxonomy): Bacteria > Myxococcota_A > UBA796 > UBA796 > CAJQPC01 > JAAESX01. The sequence continues at coordinate 129,456 of JAAESX010000037.1, read as the reverse complement.
GTGTGCTCCCCGACTTCCAGCACGTGGTCGAAACGGTCCACGAGGCTCTCGTCGTGGGTGACCAGCAGCAGCGTCAGCCCGAACTCGCTGCACAGCGACTCGATGTGGTCCATCACCGCGGCGGTCCGCGCCCTGTCCAGGCCCGCGGCGGGCTCGTCGGCCAGCAACAGCTCGGGCTGGGTGACGAGCGCGCGAGCGATGGCGACCCTCTGGCGCTCGCCCTGCGACAGCGCTTGCGGACGTCGCGCACCCTTGTCCGCGAGGCCGAGCAGGTCGAGCAGCTCGACGGCTCGCTTGCGGGCATCCGCGTCCAGCCGGAGCGCCGGGTTCAGGCGGTACGGCAGCAACACGTTCTCGACGGCGGACAGGTACTCGACCAGCGGGAAGTCCTGGAAGATGAAGCCCATCTTCGTGATGCGCCAGGCGCGCCGGGCCGCCTCGTCCATCGCGGCGATGTCCTGGCCGACCACGCTCAGCGAGCCCGATTGGGGCACGAGCACGCCGGCGACCAGGTTCAGGAGCGTGCTCTTCCCACAGCCGCTGGGTCCGTGGAGTGCGACCCGACCTCCGCGCGGGACGGACCACTCCGGCAGCGACAGGCGGAAGTCGCTGTCCGGGTACCGGAACTCCAGGCCGCGGGCTTCAATCACCGGCGGTGTCCTCGGGCGAAGCGTCCTCGGGTTCCGGCAGCTCGTCCATCAGCTCGAGCAGGTCGAGCGGGTCCATGAAGCCGCCGCCGCCCTCGGGCAGCTCGTCGAGAAGGAACGCGTCCTCGTCGGTCATCGACATGACGTTCTGGATCCGCTCGAGGTTCCGCATGCGCGTCGACGTGATGCGCAGTCCGCTCGGGGTGTCCTCGAGCGTGTAGACGGCCCGGTAGCGGTTCACCCGAGGGTGCTTGTGCGCCTGGTGCGTCACGATGCCGCCGACGGACCAGTCCGCGTCGATGCGGACGGCCTCGGGGGTGCGCTCGAGCACCGTCACGGACTCGTAGTCGACCTTCTTCACGCGGATCGAGGTCTCCTCGCGCTCCATGTTGTGCAGCGTCGTCCAGTGCTCGACGTACTCATGCGTGAGCTGCTCGCCGAAGAAGCTGGCGCTGAGGAGCTGGTGGATCGCATGCGCGTCACCCGACAGCTCGTAGACCTCGTAGACCGGTGCGTGGAGCGCCTCGAACGTCGCCACGAGCTCTGCATCCGAGAGCGTGTTCGAGGGTTCGGGGGCACAGGCCAGGAAGAGCAGCATCAGTCCAGCGTGACTTCTACCCCGTAGTGGTCGGAAAGCGCGCCGTCGCTCACGGTGTCGCACGAGTCCACGTCGATGGTCTCGTCGAGGATGCGGCTGGCGGTGGCGTCGGCCTTGAGGTCGCGCAGCAGCACGTGGTCGATGACGCGGTCGTCGCTGTCCTCGGAGTTCAGCGGGTTGTCGCGGCAGTACGTGCACTCACCGTCGTAGGGGTTCGTGTACCCCTGCTTGAGCGCGTTGTAGTTGTTCACGTGCTGATCGGGGCCGTTGTTGAAGTCGCCGAGCAGGATGACCTCGCCGGTCGCCGTCTCATCGATGAAGGCGCGCAGGTCCTCGATCTGGTTGGCCTGCTCCTCGTCCCAGCTCCCGGCGTCGCCGGTGTACGGGATGAGGTCGAAGATGGCGGTCAGGTGCGTGCAGTACACGTCGGTCTTCCCGCGGGGACCGTCGACGACGGCGTGCAGGATCGAGCGCCGGTTCGTGGTGCTCGAGAAGACGTGCTCCTCGGTCGAGATGAGCGGGTGCTTGCTCAGGATGCCGGTCCCGAAGCTGCCGCCGTACGCGTAGTGCGTGTCCTCGACGAGGCAGGTGTCGGTCACGGTCGCGATGTCGCCGCCGACGTTGGCCATGACGCAGCCCTGGCAGGTCTCCTCGATGCCCAGGAACTGGATGGCGCAGCCGTCGAAGACACAGTCGACCAGCTCGTCGGTGCAGGCGTCCGCGCACTTCTCGTCGACGCACTCGAGCAGGTTCGAGAGCTCGTCGTCGTCGCAGGCGGCGCCCTCGCCGTACTCCTGCTGGGTCTCGGGGAAGAACGTGTGCTCCCACCCGGACTCGAACATCGCGACGTGGTCGTCCTGCCAGACCTCCTGGACGCAGACGACGTCCGCATCGAGCGCGCCGACGGCATCGGCGGTCTCCTGGGCCCGGTCCTCGGCGCCGGGGACGAACCCGACGGCCAGGCCCGCGTTGTAGGCGACGACGGTCATGGGGCTGTTGCAAGCCAAGGCGAGAAGAAGCATGCGCGGGGGTTAATCGCTGGGGCATGTGGGCTGCATCCCTCGAAACGCCTGTCGGGACCAGTTGGATCGCCGGCGAGGAGGCCATCTCGGTCATCCGGCTCGGCGAGGTCGACCCGGCCTGGCGGATCGCGCCCGAGGCGTTCGTCGCGGCTCGCGAGCAGCTGACGGCGTACTTCTCGGGGGAGCGCACGACGTTCGAGCTGGATCTGGCGCCGGCGGGGACCCCGTTCCAGAAGCGGGTGTGGGCAGCGCTGGAGCGGATTCCGGCCGGGACGACGTATGGCGCCCTGGCGAGCGAGCTGGGGAGTGTGGCCCGAGCGGTCGGCTCGGCGAACGGGGCGAACCCGATCTGGGTGGTGGTGCCGTGTCACCGCGTGATCGGCGCTGACGGCTCGCTGACCGGGTACGCCGGAGGGGTCGATGTGAAGCGGTGGCTGCTGGACCACGAGGCGAGGCAGACGTCGCTGTTCTGAGGGCCGACAACTCGAGGGTTGACCGCCAACTCGCGAGTTGTCGTCGGGCCCCTAAGCCAGCCCGTACATCGGCTTGAGCGTCCGGTACACGAGATCGCTCACCGACCGGATGACCTTGCCCCGGCTCCGGATCCACGAGCCGTAGCTCGACGCCCGCTCGTCCTTGTCGACGATGCCGATGAGGGCGTAGGGCCACGTGCCGCCGCCGGCCTTCTTCGCGACCAGGATGCCCATGTCGCCGCACAGCCGGCTGGTCGACCCAGTCTTGTTGTAGACCGCCGTGCCGACCGGGATCGAGGGCGCGCCGTCGTACAGGCGGTCGCGCCCAGGCAGGTTCATGAGCCTCTTGAGCTCGGCCGAGCTGGGCAGCTCGTTCCGCCACATGGCCCGCAGGAAACGCACGAGATCGGCCCCGGACGCCAGGTTCTTGTACGTCCGCCCGGCGCTGCCGATGTACTCGACCACCGAGACGCCCTGGACGACGTGGCCATAGTGGTCGTGCAGCAGCTGGTGCACCGAGGACGGGCCGCCCACCTGGCCGATCGCCCAGTCCGTCGCCGTGTTCGACGACTTCTGGATCATCTGCTCGAACCTGGCTCGCGCCGCGTCCGAGTAGGTCAGGTCCCCGGCCGCGACCTTGTGGAAGTACGCCAGCGCGACCAGCGGCTTGATCATCGACGCGCACTGGCGAGGCAGCTCCGCATTGATCGACGCCAGGGGAACATCCGAGGTCAGGTCGAACACGATCCAGCTGGTGTGCTCGTCGCCGGCGACCTGGCCGCGCGCTCGGAGCTCCTTCACGTGCTTCTCGATGGCCTGGGCGAGCGGCGTCCCGTTGGCCTGCATCGTGTTCGGCGCCAACGGGGCCACCGGCTCCGGCTCCACCGGGTCCGGCTCCACAACGGGGTCCGGCTCCACCACCGGATCCGGCTCCACCGGGTCCGGCTCCACCACAGGGTCCGGCTCGACGACGGGATCCGGCTCCACGACGGGATCCGGCTCCACGACGGGATCCGGCACAGGCTCGGGCGTGAGGTCCGTCCTGGGCGCCTCGACCGACGTCCCCGTCCAGACCACCGCGTTGTTCCGGTGCGAGATGACGGCCGCATCCAGACCCACGCCGCGCAACAGCTGGTCGTGCCGCTTGGCGACCTTGGCCGTCGAGTCCAGCGAGCCGTACCGTCGGTAGACCAGCGCGTAGTTTCCCTTCGCCGTCATCTCGATGACCAGATCGCGCGACACCCCGGGCCCGAGCATCCGCGAGACCGTGTCGTACTGGGTCTTCAGCGCCTTGAAGTTCGGCCCCAGGCCGTAGCTGACGTTGTAGAGGTCGTCAGCGCTCGAGACCTTCACCAGCGAGACCTGGGCATCGTCCGCGCCCCACGCCTGCCTCAAGACCGCGTCGTGCGAGAGCGACAGCGCCTTGGCCTTCGCCTCGCCCCCCTCGACCGGCAGGACCACGTGGTAGCTCCGGTCCGACCGCAGCACGACGCCCATGCGGCGCGCGACGTCCTCGCCCAGCACGGCCTCGACCTCAGCGAGCTGATCGAGCGCCTCGTCCAGGTCCGAGCACGCGCAGTAGCTGACCTGCCACGCCTCCTCGGCCCAGGCCGGACCGGACCACAGCAGCAGCCCCCCGAGCCCTGCCAGGGCCTGTCGTCGCGTCATCTTCATGCGTCGCTACCATAAACTCGCGGCATGATTCTCCTGTTCCTGGGCTGCGGCGCGAACATCGAACAGGTCGCTGCTGGCGGCTTCCACACCTGCATCCTGCTCGACGACCAGACGGTGTCGTGCTGGGGCATCGACGACGACCTGCGCGACGAGGACGAAGGCCAGGTGTCCATGACACCGGTCGAGACCACTGGGTTCACCTCGATTACGGCTGGACGTCGACACACCTGCGCGACCATCGTCGGTGGACAGGCGGTGTGCTGGGGCGATGACATCTTCGATCAGTCCAGTCCCCCCGACGGTGTGACGTTCGACACCATCGACGCCGGAGATGAGCACACCTGTGGCATCGAAAAGAACGGCGCGGTCACCTGCTGGGGTCGCGACGACCAGGGCCAGTCGGCCACCCCCGACGGCGACTTCCGGTCCGTGAGCGCCGGCGCCGCCCACACCTGTGCTGTCGCCCAGGACCGCACCCTGGCCTGCTGGGGCCTGGACGATGCCGGTCAGGCCACCCCGCCCGAGGGCGAGTTCGCCGCGGTCAGCGCCGGCGCCTCGCACAGCTGCGCCATCGACACCGACGACGCCATCCACTGCTGGGGCAGCGACGAGTTCGACCAGACCCAGACGTCGAGCGGCGCGTTCCTGGCCGTGAGCGTGGGCGACGACCACAGCTGCGTGCTCGCCCAGGACAGCACACCCCGTTGCTGGGGGGCCAACACCGCCAACCAGACGGTCGTCATTCCGGGCGAGTACGACCAGATCAGCTCCGGGCGCGCCCACACCTGCGCGCTGGACAATGGCTCGGTCCAGTGCTGGGGCGACGACGAGTGGGGTCAAGCGAGCGAGCCCGAGATCTGAGGTAGAATGTCGGCGACGAGGAGTCCATGAAGGACTGGCAGGCTGACCTCAGCTACGGAATCCGGTTCGCACCGTTCGCGGTGGTGCCGACTGGCCTCGTCTTGTTGGTCGAGGGCCACGCACCGGCGACAGGGGAGTTCCAGGGCCTGCTCATCGTGGGATCGCTCGCGACGCTGGTGCTCATGGCGGTGACCTACCTCGGCTTCCAGCGGCGCATTGTCCGCAACGTCGAGACCCGACTCCGCGAGCGCATGGTCCGGACCGATCCGCTGACCGAGCTGGGTACCCGTCAGGCGCTCCAGGAGGCCCTGCGCTCCCGACCTCGGGCCATCTGCGTCCTGCTGTCGTTCGACCTCGAGGGCCTTCGGGTCATGAACGACGAGCACGGTCAGGAGGCCGGCGACAAGCTGCTCATCGCCTTCGCCGAGGTCCTGCGCACGAGCACCCGAATCGAGCAGGACCAGCTCTTCCGGACCGGGGGCGACGAGTTCGTCGCGTTGCTGCACAGCACCTCGCCCGCCGAGGCCGAGGTCGTCGCGGGCCGCATCCCCGAGCGCCTGAGCGCGAGCGCCAAGGAGATCGCGCCCGTCGAGGTCGGCGTCAGCATCGGAGGCGCGCGATGGCGCGAGGCCGAGCCGGCGGCGGAGTGGCTCAGTCGCTCGGATGGCGCGATGAAGGCCTCGAAGGCCGCGGGTACTGGACTGATCTGGGCGCCCGGAGACGCCGTATAGCAATCAGTCGCAGGTGATCTTGTTCGTGTGCCCCAGGCCCGAGCCCTTCGTGATCGTCCCGCTCGGCATCTCGATGACCGCGGCCTCCCATGTGTCGCCCGCGTCCTGCAGGGTCTCCGTGTAGGACTGGCGCAGCTCACCATCGATGAAGACGTCGATGGTGACCGTCGCCGGCGGGCACGTGCCCCAGCAGCTGCTGTCGCCGAACTCGCCGTAGTAGTGGGCCACCGCGGTGTACGTGCCGCTCGCGGGCGCGTCGATGGTGATGGTCTCGGGGCCGTAGCCCTCGTAGATCGTGTCCCAGTCGAGCGACGGGTTGTCGTCCGGACCCGAGGCGCCCCACTGCGGCTTCATGTTGCAGTAGTTGCAGTCACCGGGCGTCGACCACAGCTTGCTGCTGCCGTCGAGCAGGTGCAGGTCGATGTCCGTGGTGGTGTTCCACGAGAGCTGGACGAAGAAGTTCTCGGCGGGGACGGCCGAGATGACCACCGTGTCCGGCGTCGAGTCCCACGTGCCGTCGGTGTTCATGACCGTGAGCTCGAGCGTGTAGTCGCCGGCCAGGTCGAGCCACATCGTGGGCTTGGCGACCTTGTTGTCGACGAGCGTCGCGGTCGAGCCGTCCGGACCGCTCACCAGCGTCCAGTCGAACTTGAGCGGCTCCTTGCCCTCGGGGTCGTAGGACTCGGTCCCGTTCAGGGTCACGAAGTCCAGCGGCGCGACGGTGACGTCCTGCCCCGCATCGGCGACGGGCTCGCCCGGAACAGGCTCCTCTTCCTGGTACTCGCCCGTGTCGAGCGGCGGGCGCTCGTTCGGGGGCACGACATCCTCGGCCTTGTGGATGTTGTAGTCGGTGCAGCCGAGAGTGAGGAAGACGAGCACGGGATCTCTCCAGGGACGAGCCCTACCTACACCACCCGATCCGGGTTCCGCGAACAAACAGGTCGCAACAAGCGTGCCACCTCGCTCGATCTAGCAGTCCCCGCCCTTGTTGAAGTCCCAACAGAACACCAGCTCGCCGTCGCTCGGCACGTCGACCTGCACCGTGTTCGTGCGCTCGTCGTTGGACTCCAGCACCAGCGTGTGGGCCCCCGCGTCGAGCTCCGCCCGGTGCTTGATCCGGTGGCGTGGTCCGCCGTCGATGCTGACGTAGCCCCAAGGGATGGTGTTCACGACGAGCACGCCAGGAAGCGAGGGCTCCAGGGGCTCGTCGACCGGGACCTCGACCGCCACCTCGACCGGCACCACGCGCGGCTCCGGCGTGACGTCGGCCTCGAGCTCGGGCTCGACCTCGACAACCGCCGGGCCCTCCACCTCGGGCAGCGGCTCGGCCAGCGGCGTGTCGTCCAGCGCGACGGGCGGCGGGACCTCGACGACGACGGGCTCCTGTGTCGTCCACCAGGCCGCGCCTCCGACGCCAGCCAGCAGGACCGCCACCCCGAGCCAGGCAACGGGCACCGTGCGCTCGGGCGGACGCTCGAGGATCGACGGGTCGTCGTCGGCCGTGACGACCCCGACCGCCACCGAGTCGTCCTCGGGGTGGGTCGACAGCGTGTCGTTCGGTGCGGTCGTCGGCCCGGAGCGAGGAGCGGGTCGGTCCGACTCGCTCGAGCCGGACTCGGCGTCGCTGATCATCGACTCGACGTGGGTCTCCCGGCCTTTCCGGCGCACGCAGTCCGTCAGCGGCGCGACGGTGTCGGCGACCGCGGGGAGCTCCAGGGCTTCGAGCGCAGCAAGCATCTCGCGCACGTCCTGGTACCGATCCTCCGGGGCATAGGCGCAGGCTCGGACGACGACGTCGCGGACCTGCTGGGCGATCGACCCGAACCGGCCCTTGTGGGTCTCGGTCGCGAACAGGTCGTTCGGCTCGAGATCGGTCAGCAGCGCATAGAGCGTCGCGCCGACCGAGTAGATGTCCGCGCGCGCATCAACGTGCTTGGCGGACGCACGCTGTTCCGGCGCCATGTACGCATACGTGCCCATCACCGCGCCGGTCCGGGTCATCTGGACCGACCGGACCTGGGCGATCCCGAAGTCCGTCAGCCGGACCACACCGCGCTTGCTGACGAGGATGTTCTGCGGCTTCACGTCGCGATGGACGACGCCCTGTTCGTGGGCGTGCGCGAGCCCCAGCAGCACCTGACGGACGACGGCGACCGCCAGCGCCGCCGGCATGGGCCCGTGGCGGCTGAGCCAGCGATGGACCGAGCCCACCATCAGGTCCATGACCATGAACACGGGATCCTCGCTGTGCACGTCGTGCACCGCGACCAGGTTCGGATGGTGCAGGCGCGCCATCGTCTGCGCCTCGAGGATGAAGCGCTTGCGCAGCGGGCCCCGCGTCATCGTCGGATCGAGCAGCTTCAGCGCCCGCTCGACGTCGAGCTGGGTGTCCCGGGCGCGGAACACCGTCGCCATGCCGCCCTCGCCGAGGACGTCCATCAGCTCGTAGCGGCCGGATCCCAGGGGGCGGGGCGAGGTCTGCACCGCCCGAGGCTAACAAGACGTGGCTCAGGGCCTCCAGTCGCTGGCACCGCGCAGCAGCAGGACCACCCCTTCCTCGCCGGCTCCGTGCCCAGGCGCGCCGATCGCCAGATCCGCGTGCCCGTCGCCATCCAGGTCGCCCAGGCCGGCCAGAGCCGCGCCCAGGTCCCCGCCCTCGTCCCACGCCAGCTCGGGCCCCAGCTCGGGGTCCGGGCCACCGAACACGACCCAGGCACGCCCGTCGCCTCCGACCAGCAGCTCGTCGAAGCCGTCCCCGTCCACGTCCGGGGCCGCCGCCAGCACGTGGCCGACCTCGGACTCGGCCAACAGCAGCTCCCCGCCGACGTAGATCTCACCGGTGCCCGGCGCGCCCACGACCACGTCGACAAGCCCATCGCCCTGGGCGTCCCAGGCCGCCAGCGCCGAGCCGTAGTCGCCGCCCTCGGGGCCCTCCCACTCGACGCCGTCGGACGCCAGCGCGTCGCTGAACGGCGCATGGTGCACGTACACGCTGCCCCAGGTCTTTCGGCCGGGGGCCCCGATGGCCATGTCCGACAGGCCGTCGCCATCCACGTCCGCGCCCAGGAGCGCGACGCCCGTGTACGAGGCCTGGCCCTCGCCCCAGATGGTGGCCGCGGCGTCGGGGTCCAGCTCGCCGAGGGTCTCTTCGAAGATCAGCACCACGCCGGGCTCGTCGTCCGACCAGGCCGCTCCGGGAACGCCCACCGCGGGTTGCCCGTCGACGAGCGCCACCGCGCTGCCCAGCCGGTCACCCTGCGCAGACCCGACGACCCAGGCCACAGCGGCCTCGCTGACGTCCGTCGCCCCGGGCGTGCCCTCGACCAGGTACGCGGCGCCGACGTTCGTCCCGATCTCGTCCTTGTCGATGTCGGCTTGATGACCGGGGGCGCCGACCCAGAGCGCCGTCGAGCTGTGCGCGAGCCGAGTACCGAACTCGGCGTTCTTGCTCACGCCGGCCAGCGTCCACGAGGCGTCGTCGACGACCGTGCCGTCGGCGACGGGCCCCAGGAAGAGCTCGAGCGCGCCGCTCTGCTGGTCCGTGGTGTCCCGTCCCGGGCTCGCGATCAAGAGGTCGGGCAAACCGTCTCCATCCCGATCTCCCGGTCCGTACACGGCCTGGCCGAGGTTCTCCCCACCGGCGGTGCCCGCGATCCACTGGGCGCCGGCCAGGTCGTCGTCGAGGCACACCGCCGAGGCTGTGCCCGAGCAGTCGTTGTCGAGCCCGTCGCCGCAGATCTCCGGGTGGCCCGGCCACGCGGCCGTCGACGTGTCGTCGCAGTCGGCGGCGTTGTCGACGAAACCCTCGCTGGCCTGGCACGCCAGCTCGCTCACTGCGGAGTCCCCGTACCCATCGCCATCCGCGTCCGCGTAGAACGTAGCTGCGTCCGCCGAGCCGCCGTCGACCTCGCCGTCGCAGTCGTTGTCGACCTGATCGCAGACCTCGGCGGCGTCGGGGTGGATCGCGGCGTCCTGGTCGTCGCAGTCGCCTCCCGCGCCGACGAATCCCTGGGGCACCGCGCAGGCGGCGCGCTCCCCGAAGCCGAAGCCATCCTCGTCAAGGTCCTGGAACCAGACCACCGCGTCCGACGCGTCGTCCTCGTCGACGCGCCCATCGCAGTCGTTGTCGAGCCCATCGCAGACCTCGACGAAGCCCTGGCCGACGCTGGCCGAGGCGTCGTCGCAGTCGCCCTGTCGCTCGGTCTGGCCGTCGAGATCCCAGTCGTGACCGGGGTCTTCGACGACCTCGGGCGCGACGAGCGGCGGGACGCAGGCGAGGAGCCAGATCACCGCATGCGCTCGATGACGAGGCCCGAGGCGAACGAGACGGCGCCCGTGACCGCGATGACCTCGCCGGTCGTCAGCATCGCGCTGCCGACGGCGTGGCGTCCCTTGGCGTCCTGGTAGCCGTCCCAGGTCGTGGCGTTTCGAGCCGCCTGCGCCGCGACCGCGTAGCCCGTGATGGCCAGCGCCCCGCCCCCGGCCACCCCGGCGAGTCCACCGACGGCGAGCGCCCGGGGCGCCCCCTCCTGAGGCAGCAGGAAGCCCTCGACGACGGCGGGCGGGTCCAGGTCGCGGCAGGTCTCGAGCGACACATCCGTCAGCGGCGACCAGGCCCCCTCGATGCGCTCCCAGGCCTGCTCGCCGGCGACCAGGTACAGCGTCCGGCCCTGCTGGCCGACGACCTCGTCGAGCGACCGGCAGGCGTCCTCGTCCGCCATCCACTGCGCGCCCTCGTCCTCGATGACGTCCGGGACCAGCAGCACGGGCTCGGACCCGGCCAGCACGTCGACCTCGACCGACCAGCCCGGTCCCTGGACCAGGTGCGTGCCGCTGGTCAGCTCGATCACGCGCCCGGCCTCGTAGATACGCCGTCCGTCGACCGTGAGCTGGGCTGCGCGGGGCTCGGGCACGACCAACAGCTCGACCGACGGGCGGTCGGCGACGGCCAGGCCCTCCTCGAGGAAGACGTCCTTCGCGTCCGGCGGGAACTGCTCGTCCCAGACCAGACCCGGCATCAGCAGGTGGGCGCGAGCGAACGCCGACCGGGCCTCGAGCGTGTCCCCCACCTCGAACGCCACGACGCCCAACAGGTAGTGGACCCGCGCTCCGGTCGCGGCGTCGATGGGCTCGGACAGACAGCGCAGCGCGTCGGCGGCCTCGGTCAGCGCCACGCGCGCCTCGTCCGTCTTCACGTACGCCAGGCGGTCCTCGGCCAGCGCCAGCTTCGTGTCCACGACATAGCGCCGTGACACGTCGCCCTCGCAGGTCAGCAGCACGCCCCCGGTCAGCACGGGTCCGCCCAGCGGCACGACCTCGGCGAACGACCGCAACTCGGCCGTGACGCCGGACTCCTGCAGCAACGCCTCGGCCTCGAGGCCCTCGCCCGCCGAGTGAACGGCCAAGGGCGCCGCCATCGCCACGCTCGTCAGGATCCCCATCCGCTCCCCCAGAACACGTACACCGCGCCCGACTCGTAGCCCGACTCGTTCTTCGTCTCGGCGCCGATCACCACGTCCGGCAGCCCATCACCCGACAGGTCGCCCGTGGACACGGCCGAGCCGAACAGGTCGGCCTCGCCCTCGCCCACCCACGTCGTGCCGACGTCGTACGCCGCGTCCAACGCTGGAACCGGGCTGTGGAACAGGAACATCGCGTTCGAGCCGTGGGCGAACAGCTCGTCGACCCCGTCCCCGTCGAGGTCTCCGGGCGCGTACACCAGGCCGCCGACCTTCGGCCACTTCGGGCCACCGTAGACGCGGACGTCCGGGTACTCGGTGTTCACGCCCGAGGTCACGGGGCCGTACCAGCCGAAGACGGTGCCGGCCTCGAAGCCCGCCAGATCGTCCCGGCTCCCGCCGGCCACCAGGTCCGCGGCGCCGTCCCCATCCAGATCCGCCGTCTCGACGCCGACCCCCAGGCGCTCGTACGTCGTGTCTCCCACGATCCGCACCGACGCGGCGTCCACGACCGGCTGGATGCCACGCTCGCCGCCCGAGATGACGTAGACAGCGCCTTGCTCGTCTCGGCCAACGCTCAGCTGGTAGCCGCCGGCCACCAGGTCCAGGACTCCATCGCCGTCCAGATCCGCGGGGGGACACAGCGAGGCCCCGAGCGCGGACAGGTCGCCCTCGCCCGTGACGGTCAGCGCCGAGACGTCGTCCAGGCTCGCCGCGCCCGACAGCGGCCCCAGGACCAGGTGCAGCGCGCCCTCTCGATCGAAGTCGTACGAGGCCCGGCCGGCCCCCACGAGCAGGTCCTCGACCCCATCTCCGTCGACGTCGCCAGCGCCCACCGACCAGCCGCCCGCCTTCTCGTCCGCCGTGCGGCCATACAGCGTGGCCAAGGCCCCATCGGCGGCATCCCCGCCCCCATCCAGCGGGTCGAGCACGTAGACCGCGCCGGCCAGGCTGCCGTTCGTGTCCTCGCCGAGCGCGCCGACGACCAGCTCGACCGTCCCGTCACCATCGGCGTCGAACGCGTCGATCGAGGCGCCCAGCCGCTCGTTCTTGTCCGGCCGGTACCAGGACGTCTGGTCGGCCAGCCGCAGAACACCGTCGCTGGCGTGGTCGGCAACCGGCCCCGGCACCAGGTAGACGCGACCGGAGTTGACCTCGTCCGCGGCCTGGTGGTGGTACGCGCTGAGCAGCAGGTCCTGGACGCCATCACCCGTGACGTCCGAGACGAGCACGTGGTGCCCCAGTCGGTCCCCACCCTCCTCGGCTCGAACGAGCAGATCAGCGTCGGCCGCCGCGATCTCGGAGCCCATGCAGGTGCCGATGGCCAGCCCGTCACAGTCGTCGTCGATGCCGTTGCCGCAGACCTCGTCGGCGTCGGGGTGCGCGCTGGCGTCGGCGTCGTCACAGTCACCGGCGACGCTCGCAGAGGCCGCCGCGCTCGCCTCGCACAGGCAGCTGGCCGGTCCGGCGCCGAACCCATCGCCGTCCATGTCGCGCCAGAACAGGGTGCAGCCCTCGCTGTCCTCCTCGTCCGTCCGCCCGTCGCAGTCGTCGTCGAGCCCGTTGCAGGACTCGAGCGCGCCCGGGTTCGTCGCGGCGTCGGCGTCATCGCAGTCGCCGGCCAGGACCGAGGCGGCGTCGGGCTGCTCGCAGGCCGGGAGCGGCAGCGTGCCGAAGCCGTCCGCGTCCGCGTCCGCCCAGAACGTGACCGCGTCTGCCGCCGCGTCATCCGTGTGGCCGTTGCAGTCGTCGTCAATGTCGTTGCACAGCTCGACGGCACCCGGGAAGACCTGGGGCGCAGCGTCGTCACAGTCCCCGGCCGCCTCGGTGAAGCCGTCCCGGTCGAAGTCGTGCAGCGGGTTCTCGACGACCGAAGGCGCCCTCAGCTCGGGAGCGCACGCCAGGAGCAGCAGGACCACGGACGCAGGATACCCGCGCCGTTACCATCCGGGCCGTGAGCGCCGCCCATCATCTCTGCCGTCTCCTGGGCGCCGTCCTGCCGACCGAGCGACGGGACGGACTCGAGCTGGACCCGGACCTGCGCGGGCTGTTCGCCATCCAGAACCGGATGCCCGGCCTGTGGAACTTCCCCCCCGCCGAAGCGCGCCGACGCGCCGGAAAGAGCGGCAAGCTGTCCCGCCCACTCGGCGTCCCCCAGGTCGAGACCACCGATCTGGACTGGGACCTGCCGCTGCGGCGCTACACACCTCCAGACGCCCGAGGCGGCTGGGTGTACTTCCATGGCGGCGGGTTCGTGCTCGGCGACCTGAGGTCCCACGACACGATCTGCCAGCGCCTGGCCGCGGCATCCGGCCGGACCCTGGTCGCCGTGGACTACCGACTGGCGCCCGAGCACCCGTTCCCGGCCGCGGTCGACGACGGGCTCGCAGCGTGGAACCACCTGGCTCCGCTGCTGGGTGACGACGTGGTGGTCGGCGGGGACTCCGCGGGCGGCAACCTGGCCGCGGTCGTCGCCCAGGCGCGCCCGAGCGTCCGTCCCTCTCGCCAGATCCTGATCTACCCGGCGACCGACCGGGGCTCGACGCTGCCGAGCGTGGACCGCTTCTCCGAGGGGCTGCTGCTCACCCGGGCGTTCTCGGACTGGTTCATGGAGCACTACCTGCAGGGCGCCGACGTGAAGGACCCGCGGGTCTCCCCGCTGTTCGGCGAGCTGCACGACCTGCCGCCCAGCGAGGTCCTGGTGGCCGGCTGGGACCCGCTCCGCGACGAGGGCATCGCGTACCACGAGGCCTTGCTCGCGGCGGGCTCGTCCTCGACCCTGACGCGGTTCGACACGATGCCGCACGGGTTCATGCAGCTGGCGGGGGCCTCGCGTGGTGCCTCGGCGGCGCTGGACGAGATCGGTCGCCTGGCCCGCTGACGCCTACTGGCAGACCGCCTCGTTGTGCGCCGCCTGGTCGTTCCACTCGTCGCACTCGGCGATGACGCCCAGCTCGTCGTCTCCGCCGTCGACCTTCGCGACCAGCGCGTAGACGTCGAGGCCGGTCAGGTCGGCGCGGAGCTCGATCTCGTCGAGGCTCCAGCCGCTCGGCACGGTCTCCTCGACCAGGAATGTGGCGAGCGTCTCGTGCCCGTCGGCGGTGACCGCGGCCAGCTCGACGGGGAACGGCGTGGTCACGTCGCTGGCGCCGTGGTTGGCGATCTGGACCCAGACGACGATCTCGTTGTCCTCGCAGTGCAGCTCGCAGACGTCCATCGTGATCGACAGGTCGGGCAGCTCACCCTGGAGCCCAGCGAGCACGTCGCCCGAGCGGAAGGTGTTGTGGTTCTCCCACGTCGGGTCGGGCGAGGTCGGGATGGTCCCGTCGTCATCGACCATCGTGATGGCGTAGGCGTGCTGGTTCCAAACAGGGCGAGCCGACTGCCAGGAGTCGTTGGCGTCCCCGATGACGCGCACGCCGCGCTCGCTGCCGGAGTACGCCGACGAGGTGTAGATGATCTCGGCGTGGCCGTCGTCGTCGACGTCCGCGACGCTCGGGAACTCCGAGCAGGTGGCGCTGGAGTGGCGGCTCTCCTGGAGCTTCACCTCGCCGTTCACGCCGTTGTAGACCCACACGTCGTTCTCGTCCGCGTAGACGACCTCGGCGACACCGTCACCCTCGAAGTCGAAGACCGCCGAGCCGGTGAAGCCCGAGCTGTAGTCCTGGGTGGAGTTGCCCCACCGGACCGAGCCGTCGGAGCCCTCGACGACCATGTAGACGCCGTTTCCGGCCACGCCGATCTCGGGCTCGCCGTCGCCGTCGAAGTCCGCGATGGTGGGCGGGCCGATGGTGCTGCCGGTCAGGCCCGGCTTGTTCCAGATGACCGAGCCGTCGTCGTCCTGGAGGCGAAGCGTGCCGGTGTAGGCGACAACGATCTCGCCCTTGGGGTCGTCGTCGAAGTTGCCGACCGCGACGAAGCCGTCGGACTGGCCGTTGGCCCAGATCGCCGTGCCATCGGGCTTGTAGAGCGCGTTCCCGACGACCACCTCGAGGATGCCGTCCAGGTCGATGTCCGCGGCCACACCCATCGGAGCCGCCCACGCATGTCCGGCGCCGCTGCCGTAGCCACCCTGACCCCGGAGCGCGCCGGTGGTGCCGTCGAGGATGGTGCTGCCGAGCACGACCTCGGGCAGGCCGTCCCCGTCCAGGTCGTGGATGCCGACCGCGCCACACTGGGGCGTGGCGCTGCCGCCCGCCGCCTGGCCGGACCACATCGTCGTGCCGTCGCCGCGGAACGCGATGGTCCCGCCGACGCCGCTGCTGACGACGTCCGCCCGACCGTCGCCGTCCAGATCCCCGATCGCCGAGGTCATCGGCTCGGCGCCCAGGCTGCCGCCCGTCCACTGGATCTCGCCCGTGATGCCGTCGAGCACGTAGGTCACGCCGACCGCGTTGTTCACGACGATCTCGGCCTGCGGGTCGTTGTCCAGGTTCCCCACGACGGGCGTCGCGTAGGCATCGCCCACCGAGTCGTTGGCCCACTCGAGCGTGGGCGTCCAGCCGCCGATGGTCGGCTCGACGACGCACTCGCCGAGCACCTGGACCTCTTCGCCCGAGGAGGCGAGCTTGTCGCAGACGTCGTCGTAGCCCGCGGAGTCCCACGGCTCGGTGTTGTCGACTTCGGGGTTGAGGTTGTAGTCCGAGCAGGCGAGAGCGAGAAGGAACATGGGATCTCCAGGCCTCCTGCATAACGGAAACCGGCCTGGGTCCGTGCTCCGGGAGGAGTGACAGCCCGCTGCAAGACGCTTCGTGCCAGCCCGAGCGTACCTGGAGAGTCTCAACACAAGGAGCCTCGAATGGACCTCATCGGACAGCTTGGAAGCACCCTCGGCCTCGAGACCATCCAGGCCGCTGCGCTCGCCGGCAGCGCGCTCTCGGGCATTCAGGGAGCCGTCGCCGACAACGACGAGGGCGCGGCCGCCGAGCTGGCCGCCGCCGTCCCGGAGCTCGATGACTGGAAGAAGACGGCCGATGCGACGCTCGGCGAGGAGGAGTCAGGCGGACTCGGTGGCCCGCTCGGAGGAGGCGCCGGTGGGCTCCTAGGCGCTGCAGCGGGCGCGCTCGGCGGACAGGAAGCGCAGAACACGGTCGCGATCGCTGGCGTCCTGGCCAAGCTGGACGTCTCGCCTGGAAAGGCCGCTCTGGTCGCGCCCATCATCCTGAGCTTCCTGAAGACGCGGATGAAGCCCGAGACGCTCCAGATGGTGATCACGGCCGCTCCGATGCTCGCGGCCCTGAAGGGGGACGACGACGAGGGCGCTGAGGCGCCGGCCGCCGGTGGCGTCGATGCGGGCTCGCTGCTCGGCGCCGCGGGCAAGCTCTTCGGCTAGAGCGTCAGAAGGAACGCGACGAGCGCATCGCGGTCGTCGTCGCCCATCCAGGACGTGTCGCCCATGCCGCCGGCGGTCGAATGCTCGATCGCCTCGGCGAGCGTCGCAGACCGACCGTCGTGGTAGCAGGGCGCCGTTCCGCCGAGCCCACGAAGGCTGGGCGTGGCGACCTGATCGCTGGGCGCCGCGAGCAAGCTCTTCGGCCAGCCCGCCGACACGCGGTACAAAGACCGACCTGCCAGCGCGACGCCGCGCTCGCAGGAACCCGGTGTTGTCACATGGCCCTGGTCGGCTTCCTGCTCGTACACGGCGTGATCGCCTGGTACTTCGCCGTCATCGTCGTCGAGAAGGCGCCGGCGAACATCGGGGCCTTCGCGGCCTCGATCGTGCTCGGGATGGGGCTGTCTGGCGCCGGCCTGGCGCTGACCCCCACGGCCTGGACCTGGGTCGGATTCGTCGCGACGGCCTCGATGGGTGGCTTCATCCTGTGGCTCCTGACCCAGCGGCGGCTCCCGGACGGCGAGCTGGTCGTCGACGTCGGCGACCCGATGCCTCCGCTGACCGCCGCGACCGACACGGGGACGCCGTTCGACCTGGCGTCGCTCCGCGGAAAGCGCGTGATGGTGAAGTTCTTCCCCGGCAGCTGGTGACCGTACTGTTCTGCCGAGTTGCGGCGGTTCGAACGAATGAATCCCCTGCTGGACCAGCACGGCGTGACCGTGGTCGCGATCAGCAAGGACACCCCGGCCCTTGCGGCGGCCCACCGGGTCCGGGACGAGCTCACGCTCACGCTCCTGACCGATTCGGATCTCGACGTGATCCGGGCGTTCGGCCTCCTGCACGAGGGAGCCATCGAGTTCCGCACGTTCCTGGTCGGCGGGGTCCGATTCCCGCTGGGCTGGCCGGTCGGGTTCAAGCGGATGGCCATCCCGACCACCCTGCTGCTGGACGAGAAGCGCGTGGTGCGATGGATCGACCAGGCCGACGACTACCGGGTCCGAGGCGACGAGGAGCGCACGCGCGCTGCCCTGGCGGAGACCTACGGATGAAGGAGGGGACCCCCAGCCGAACCAGCCTCAAGATCGCTCGGATGGGCGTCTACTACGGGCGCCACCCGGACTTTCGGGACATCTGCCCGCCGGGCCTGGCCGACACGAACCAGAAGCTGCTCGAGGCGGTCGGGTTGCTGCCGAGCGTGGCCCACCGGGTCTACGGCTCGCCCGCGTTCGACAAGCTGATCGAGGTCACCGACCGACACCTGGCTCCGGGCGCGAACACGCACTTCCCGCTGCGGAAGCGGTTCGTCGAGGACCAGGTCCGGGCGGCCGGCGTGCAGCAGTTGCTGGTCGTCGGCGCCGGGCTCGACTCGCTGGCCGTACGCCTCGTCCACGACACCGAGATGCGCTGTGTCGAGGTGGACCACCCCGCGACGGGGAACGTGAAGGTCCGCGCGGTGAACGGGAGCGGACTCGCGCACGAGCGGCTCGAGCTCATCCAGGCGGACCTCGCGAAGGTGCCCCTGAGCGAGGCGCTGACAGGCTCGACGTGGGACTCGAGCGTGGCTGGTGTGGCGGTCGCCGAGGGGCTCTTGATGTACCTGGACGACTCGGCGGTGCGCGGGCTGTTCCGGGCGCTACACGAGCTCATGCCGCCCGGCTCGCGGTTCGTGTTCAGCTGGCTGCGCGCCGGTCCAGACGGTCCCGTGATGACTGGATGGATCCGCTCGGTCATCGCGGCCGGCGGAGAGCCGATGCGCTGGTGGATCCGGGACAAGGAGCTGGCCGGGTTCGCCGCCGAGCTGGGATGGAGGCTCCTGCCCGCGGTGGATCTGCGGGTGACCTACCTGGACGGCACCTCGATCGCCGAGGCCGGGATGACGGACTGGGAGGGGCTGTCCGTGGTGGAGCGGGTGGACTGATAGGGGCGCTTCCTCGTCACGATGCGAGTTGAGACCCTCGCCGTCACGATGGGACTTGAGACCCTCAGGAGGACCGAGACTCCAGTCCTCGCCGTCACGATGGGACTTGAGACCCTCGGGCTGACAGTCACCCTCCGACAACTGCGCCCTGAGCGACGCACAACCCCCAAGAGGACCGAAGCTCCAGTCCTGGCCACGATGCGAGCCCCCCAGTCCCCACCGCGAGCTACGCCCACCCCATGATCCGTCCCCTCGAGCCCCGCGACCTGCCCGCCGTCTTCGCCATCAACCAGGCCAACCGCCCCGCGGTCGGGGACCTCGACGAGGCCTGGCTCGCCCAGCTCGTGGAGTGGGCCGACCTCGCGCTGGTGGTCGAGAGCGAGCAGATCGACGCGTTCTTGTTGGTGATGGCACCCGGGAGCCCCTACCCGAGCCCCAACTACCGCTGGTTCGAGAGACGCCGCGAGGCCAGCGGCGAAGACCACGTCTACGTCGATCGGATCGCCGTGCGCCACCGCGCCCAGAACCAGCGCCTCGGCTCGGCCCTCTACGAAGAGCTCTTCCGCTTGCGGCCCGGACGTCCCGTGAGCTGCGAGGTGAACGTCCGGCCCATGAACGCGGGCTCACTGCGGTTCCACGAGCGCCACGGGTTCGGCGAGGTCGGCCAGCAGGGAGCGAACGGCAAGACGGTGGCGATGCTGCTGCGGAAACCGGTGGAACCGGACCATCGAAATCGGTAGATTCGGCCGCTCCAGACATCGAGCCCCGAATGCTCTTTCTTTTCGCGACGGCGTACGCGTCGTCCCTCCCCGAGGTGCAGGACGCCCTCGCGAAGGGTGACTGCCAGCTGGCCACAGAAGTGGCCGGACGCTGGATCGCCCTGTCCCCCGACGATGCTGCGGCGTGGCGGGCGCAGGGCGACTCTGCGCGCTGCTCCGGCGACAGCCGAGCGGCTCTGGTCAGCTACCGCAAGGCGCTCTCGCTCAAGCCCGATGCGGGCCTCGAAGCGTTGATCGGATCGCTGGCCTCGGATCTCTCCTCGGTCCAGGTCTCACTGACCGGCGCCGACGCCGAGATCGCCCCGCTGGTCACCGCTCTCTACGGCGACACCACGATCGAGTCGGCCAACGGCCTCCTGCGCGATCTGCCCCAGAACACCGACATCACCGTCACCATCGGAGGCCCCGGGTACAACCCGGTCAGCCAGAAGGTCACCACCCCCGCGGCGGGTGTCCTCGACGAGCTGACCGTGCCCGTCACGTTCCTGGGCTGGTCGACGCTGACCGTCGGTGAGATCGGCGAGGGCGTCACCGTCCTGCTCGACGACGCCGAGCTCGCCGCCGGCGAACAGCAGGTCCTCGCCGGCAGCCACACGCTCGTCGTCACGGGCGAGACCGGTCGACGCGAAGACACGCTCTCGCTCGACGCCGACGGCAGCCACGCGATCGAGCCGATGCAGCTGCTGCCAGCCTCGGTGACGCTGCTCGGCATCCCCGAGGGCACCACGCTGACGTTCCCCGAGGGTGAGCCCGTCACGGTGGCGCGCGGCGAGGGCGAGCTCGACGAGACGCTGGGCATCCGCGTCGTCCAGAGCGTGGCCATCGAGGGCCTGGACCAGGGCGAGCACACCTACACGTTCACCCACCCCATCTTCGGAACCGTCGAGGGCCGCTTCTTCGCGGTGGCCGGTCAGGTCTCCGCCGAGCCCGTCCCCTGGCGTGCGCTCGAGACCGTCGACGCGCTGGCGCAGGAATACGCCGCCCACACCGCCGAGCAGGGCGGCGTGGGGACCGCGGGCTGGATCGCGCTCGGTGGCTCGGCCGCCGCGGTGGCCGGAGGCGGACTCGCCGGGCTCAGCTTCTCGAAGCTCGGGCTCCCGTTGGCCGCCCAGGACGAAGCGCAGACTCGCTACGACGCCATGGTCGCCGCAGGCCGCGAGTCCGACGCCAACGACGCCTACCTGGACCTGGCCGTCGCGAACGCGGCCGTCCGCCGGTACGTCGTGCGTGGCTCGATCGCCGGTGGGGTCGGCGCACTGGGCATCGCCGCGACGACCTACACCATCCGCACCATCCGCAAGTCGAAGAACGCCACCGCCTGGAACCCGTGGGGCGAGGCATGATGGTCCTGCTGCTGGCCTGCAACACACCCCCCTCCGCGGTGGGTGTGGACATCGAGCCCGCGGACGCGACCACCCTCGACGACCTGGTTGTCGTGGTCACCACCGACGCCATCGACGCCGACGACGACGAGCTCGAGTACGTCACCACCTGGTTCCAGGACGGCCTCGAGCGGACCGACCTGACCGCCGACACGGTGCCCGCCTCGGAGACGTCCAAGGGCGAGGTCTGGACTGTCGAGGTCTACGCGACGGACGGGCGTGATGACGGCCCCACGGGCTCGGACGACCAGACCATCGCGAACAGCGCCCCCACCGTCACGATCGACGCCATCGAGCCCGAGTTCCCGCTCGCCGACGAGGACGTCACGGTCTCGTGGACCGCCGCCGACGACGACGACGACGCGCTGACCGTGAACGTCGTCTGGACGCTCGGAAGCGACAGCGTCGACGAGGACACCCTCGACGCCGAGCACACCACCCGCGGCGACGTGTGGACCGTGACCGTCACGGCCACCGACGACTCGGGCGCGACCGGCAGCGACTCGACGACGCTGGACATCGAGAACAGCCCGCCCACGGCCGAGGTCCTGCTCGCCCCCGCCGAGCCCTCGGTCCTGGACGACCTGATCGCCAGCGCCTCGGGCGCCGACCCCGACGACGACCCCGTCTCGTTCACCTACACGTGGACCGTCGACGGCGCCGAGGTCGACGTGACCGAGCGCACCTTCCCCGCGGGCCTGGCCGGCAAGGGTCATGAGGTCGCGGTGCTGGCCACGCCCAACGACGGATTCATCGACGGCGAGCCCGCGACCGCGGCGGTCACGCTGGTCAACACGCCCCCCACCCTGGACGGGGCGGCCGTGTCGCCCGACCCGGTCCTCGAAGGAAGCACGCTGTCGTGCGAGGCCAACGGCTACGCCGACGCGGACGACGAACCCGCCGACGAGCCCCTCACCCGCTGGCTGGTCGCGGGCGTCGAGGTCTCCACCGACGCGACGATCACCGGCTCGCTGTACGACCGCGGACAGACCATCAAGTGCGGCCTCACACCCTTCGACGGCGAGGCCTACGGCGACGAGGTCGTCTCCGAGGGCGCTGTCGTCGCGAACTCGCCGCCCGACACCAGCTCGGCCACGCTGACGCTCGACACCACCTCGCCCCAGGAAGCGGACACGGTCGCGTTCACCCTGTCCGGCGTGGTCGACGACGACGGCGACGCGACGACCACTTCATTCCAGTGGTGGATCGATGGCGTCGAGGGGCCGACCACCGAGACCCTGACGGGCGATGACTTCGACAAGGGCGACGAGATCTACGTGGTCGTGACCATCTCGGACGGCACGGACACGACCGAGATCACCTCGGACACCGCCACAGCGGTGAACACCGTCCCCGAGATCACCGATCTCTCGTTCGACACGGAGCTCTACGTCGGCGACACCGCGACCGTCACGCTCACCTCGACCGACGACGACGACGACGACGTGGACTACGACTACGCCTGGTACGTCGATGGCACGAAGGTGGGCAGCGGCGCGACGTTCTCGAGCTTCGAGAAGGGCGACGAGCTGTACGTCGAGGTCACGCCGAAGGACGAGGACGGCAGCGGCACGATGTGGACGAGCTCCACCGCCACCGTCGGGAACACCGCGCCCGAGTACACCGACGTCGAGATCGACACGGACCCCCTCTACGAGACCAGCACGTGCTCCTGCTCGGGCACGTTCAGCGACGCCGATGACGCCGACTCCGAGGACACCGCGAGCATCCGCTGGCTCGTGAACGGGACCGAGGTCTCCACAGCCACCACACTGGACGGCAGCGACTTCAACCGGGGCGACACGGTCATCTGCGCCCTGACCCCCTACGACGGCGACGACTACGGCGACGAGGTCGAGAGCGACGGCATCCCGGTCTGGAACACGGCGCCCGACGTCAGCGGCGCGTCCCTGACGATCGACGTGACCTCGCCCCAGGAGGCCGACTCCATCACCTGGACGCTCTCCGGTGAGACCGACGAAGACGACGACTCGCTCACCACCTCGGCCGAGTGGTTCATCGGCGGCAGCAGCGTCTCGACCGACGACGAGCTGACCGGCGCGGACTTCGACAAGGGGGACGTCATCACCCTCGTGGTGATGGTCTCGGACGGCGACGACAGCGCGAGCATCACAGCCTCGAACACGGCGACGGCGATCAACACCGACCCCGTCATCGACTCGGCCAGCATCGACGAGCCGCTGTACCCCGGCTCGGACGCCACCCTGACCATCGACGCGACCGACGACGACGACGACACGCTCTCGTACACCGTCGGCTGGTACGTCGAGGGGACCTGGGTCGCGTCCGGCACCACGCTGTCGAGCTCGTACTTCGTGGCGGACGACGAGGTCTACGCCCGGGTGAAGGCCTCGGACGACGAGACCACGACGGCTGCGACCATCACCTCGACGGTGGTGGTCGGCAACCACCCGCCGGGCGCACCGGTGGTCTACATCACGCCCGCCCCCGCCGAGGAAGGCGACAGCCTGCAGTGCGTCATCGAGACCGAGTCCGAGGACGACGACGGGGACACGGTCACCTACACGTTCGAGTGGGACGTCGACGGGGTCGCGTACACCTCGGCCACGACCACGGACGAGACCGGCGACACGGTCGACGGCGCGGACGTCTACGACGAGGAGACCTGGACCTGCACGGTGACGCCGAACGACGGGACGACCGACGGAGACGCCGGCGAGGCCGAGCTCGACATCGGCACCGACTGCTGGGTCGAGACCTACAGCGCCAGCCTGGCCTCGGCGCCCAGCGGCATCACCTCGCTGAGCGGTGCCTGGGGCGGCCACAGCTACAGCTCGAAGGACGGCGTCAGCTGTCTCCTCCAGACCAGCGACTGGAACTACAGCTGGATCCCGGTCACGCGCGGATCGCTCGACTTCGAGCGGGTCGAGGTCAGCGTCTACTACCCGTCGACGACGAACACCTCGTACAGCTTCTACGCCTGGGGCCAACGCTACGGCTACAACTGGCTCGATCACGCGACGTGGTTCACCCAGGGCACCAGCAGCGCGAACATCGGAAGCGGCAACACGTACGCCAGCTCGACGACGCACACGACCTGGTCGGGGCAGCCGGCCTCGACGGGCACATGGGTCGACCTGGCCTTCGTCATGGACCACGCCAGCGGCACGCTCGACTTCTACATCGACGACGTGCTCGAGGCCTCGGGCATGGCCATCACCGACACCGACTGGGTCGACGGGGCCTACGTGACGGTGCGCTCGGGCGGTACCGCCTACACCTACTCGCCATCCACGTGCTGGGCCGACCTGGCCGTGTACGAGTCGACCCAGGACACCACATGCTTCGACTGATCTTCCTGTTGGGCTGCGGCGACATCGAAGGCGACGAGGCCGGCGAGTGCACCGACGGCAAGGACAACGACAACAACGGCGTCGCCGACTGCCGCGACCCGGGCTGCGAGTTCTCGCCCGACTGCACCGACGGCGAGAGCACCGTGTGGGAGTCCCCGCCGCTGGACTCCGTGGACACCGGCGGCGAGACCGGCGAGACCGGACCCATCGAGACCGGCGGCGAGACGGGCGAGACAGGCCACACGGGCGAGACCGGTGACACCGGCGAGGTCGTCCCGGGCACCGACACCGACGGCGACGGCGTGCCCGACGAGGACGACTGCGCCCCCGACGACCCGAACATCAGCCCGTTGGGCTTCGAGTGGGACGACGGCGTCGACAACGACTGCGACGGCGACACCGACGAGCTCGTCATGGAGTCCCCCTGGGCCACGCTGGTCGGCGGCAACAACGACCGCATGGGCAAGAACCTGGTCGCTGTGCCGGACCGCGACGGCGACGGTCTGCCCGGCATCGCGCTGTCCGGCGACGAAGGCAAGACCGCCCAGCTGTACGTGCTCGACGGCCTGACCGGCGGCACGGTGGACATCTCGGCCGGGTACACGATGCTCGTCGGCAGCAACTACGACGGCGTCGGCCAGGCGCTGGGCGCGGGCGACTTCGACGGCGACGGCCTGGGCGACGTGCTGATCGGGGCCCGGTACGAGGACACCGGCGCCGGCAACGACAACCGCGGCTGGGTCGGCATCGTCACTGGGACCGACACGGGAAGCCTGGAGTACGCCGATCTCTTGAGCTGGCGGGGAAGCGAGGACAACGACGAGCTGGGCGAGACCCTGAGCGGCCTCGGCGACACCGACGGCGACGGCATCGATGACCTGGCGATGGGGGCCCAGGGCGTCGCGGACCCCACCGTCTGGGTCCTTCCCGGCGGCTCGCTCATCGGCGGCGAGCCCGGCGACGAGGCGGTCCTGAGCGTCCGTCACTCGGCCAACGACGGCTGGGGCGGCATGGAGGTCTGGGAGGCCGGCGACCTGGACGGCGACGGCCTGAACGAGGTCCTGATCTCCTACATGTACGAGCAGGGCTGGCAGGGAACCGCCTGGGTCTTCGAGGGCGGCGTGACCGGCGAGGGACTCGCCGTGGCGGACGCCGACATCACCTGGGGAGGCCCCGAGGACGGCGGCTACGCCTGGATGGGTGAGCAGGCCGCGGGCGTCGGCGACTACGACGGCGACGGCCTGGACGACGTGCTGCTGGGCGCGAGCATCGCGGGCGGCAGCAACACCGGCGCCGCGTACCTGATGCTGGGCGGCACCGGCGACGGAAGCGTCGACGACGTCGCACACCTGACCATCGAAGGCGGCGACGTCACGACCTATGTCGGGGCCGGCGTGGCGGGCGGCGACCTGGACGGCGACGGCCGCGCCGAGCTGCTGGTGGGCGCCGGCGCCTACGGGTACGTCTTCGCGTACGACGACGGGCTGTCGGGCACGGTGACGGACGGCGACGCCGGCCTGACCCTGAACGACGACGGCAGCGACACGTTCTTCGGCGAAGGCCTGACCTTCCTGGGCGACGTGAACGGCGACGGACAGGCCAACTTCGCAGCCAGCGGCTGGCAGCGGACCCACGGCGAAGCCAGCGAGGGCGAAGCGCTCCACGGCGAGACCTTCATCTGGTGAGCTGGCTCCTGCTCCTGGCCTGCGGAGGCGTCGAGGGTGACTCGCCCGGCGAGTGCACCGACGGCGCCGACAACGACGCCAACGGACTCTTCGACTGCCGGGACCCGGGCTGTGCGGGGTCCGCGGACTGCAGCGACCCGGTCGACAGTGAGCCGTTCATCGGCGACAGCGTCGACAGCGACCCGCTCGTCGAGACCGGCGAGACCGGACACACAGGCGAGACAGGACACACAGGCGAGACCGGGGAGACCGACCCGCCCGTCGACACGGGACCGTTCGACAGCGACGGCGACGGCTCGTGGGACATGGACGACTGCGACCCGGACGAGGCGCGCGTCCACCCCGGCGCGGCCTGGCGAGAGACCCACCTGTGCACCATCGATCTCGACGGCGACGGGTTCGGCGGCACGCCGCCCATCGGCGAGGCGGGCACGGACTGCGACGACAGCGACGCGACGCGACACCCTCGGGCCCTGGAGTGGCTCGGCGACGGCATCGACCAGGACTGCGACGGCACGATCGACGAGGACGCCGAGGCGGACGACGCGGTCGCCCACCGCGGCACCGACTGGGCTGGCCGCGCGGTCCACATCGTGCCGGACACGGACAGCGACGGGTTCGCCGAGATCGCCGTGGGCGGACCGACCGGCGAGATGGCGTGGATGCTGCGGTCCGGCTGGACCGAGGACACGGACCTGTCGCTCGCCGACCTCGAGGTCGAGGGCGAGGCCAGCGGCGACTACACCGGCGCGTACCTGAGCCACGGCGACCTGGACGGCGACGGCGTCCAGGACCTGATCGTCGCCGGCTCGCAGAACGACGGAAACCGGGGCGCCGCCTACATCTTCTCGGGCCTGCGGACCGGCTCGTTCGCGGCGACGGACGCCTCGAGCGTGCTGCGCGGGACGACCGACTCGATGCAGCTGGCGGTCGGTGTCCTGGGCATGGACGCCGACGCCGACGGGCAGGACGACCTGGTCGCCAGCACGTACGGCTACGGCGTGTGGGTCTACGACGGACCGATCTCCAGCGGCGAGACGGTCGCCTGGAAGATCGCGAGCGACAACAACGACCTGTACCGCAGCGAGTGCAGCCGCATCGACTGGGACGGCGACGGCGTCGAGGAGCTGCTGGTCGGCGGCTACGGCTCCAGCGCAGCCGGCTCGATGTACGTGGTCTCGAACACCAGCGGCTCGAACCTGACGATGCCCGGAGACGCCGAGACGGTCCTCACCGGCTCGTACGCCAACAGCTACCTGGGCGAGCGGAACAGCAACGTCGGCGACGTCGACGGCGACGGCCTGGACGACGTGCTGGCCGGGGGCTTCGGCTACTCGAGCTACGCCGGCATGGCCACGCTCTACCTCGGCGGCTCGGGCACCGCGGCCTGGACGCTCTACGGCGACGCGGCCCAGCAGCTCGGGCGCAGCGTCGGGGGCGCCGATCTCGACGGGGACGGCCACAGCGATCTGGCCGTCGGCAGCTACGTCGTCGACGACTACCGGGGCGCCGTCTACGTCTTCCTCGACGGGTCCGGAACGGTCGATGTGGGGGACGCCGACCGCGTGCTCGTCGGCTCGAACATCAACGACTACGTCGCCTGGGACCTCGACGGCGGGATGGACGTGACCGGAGATGGAAAGCCCGACCTCGTCATCGGCGCCGCGTTGTATGAAGGCAGCGGGGCGGCACTGGTGATGGAGGGTCTGTGATCTGGATGCTGGCGTGCTTCGGCGAGCCCGAGCCGACGGTCGTCGAGGCGGCACCCGAGGTCCACCAGGAGCCGCAGGTGGAGCCCGTCTCCATCCCGCCGCCGCTGGTCCCGAAGAATCTGTCCGGCGGGATCAGTCCCACGAACGACTGCGAGCTGTTCTCGCAGGGCAACGCCTGGGTGCAGGCCAAGATGGCGTGCGGGATGGCGGCGAAGACCGACCCCGAGAACGCCCGCGTGCACGTGCTGTACGGCATCGCGCTCGACCGGAACGGGGACGACGCGACCGCCACGATGAAGCGGGCTCGCGAGCTCGGCTCGGTGGACCCCCGCATCGACACCGTGCTGAACAAGGAGAAGACCGATGGACCCTGAAAAGCTCATCCGCGAGGCCTTCGACAAGGCCACCCGCGAGACCGGTGATCGCACCTTCTTCTCGTTCACCGACGAGGGCTGGACCAAGCGGATGCGGTGCCTCACGACCGAGGCGCTCAAGGAGCTGTCGATCCTCCAGTCGGACCTGGCCGATCCGCTCGTCGCCTACAACGACAAGAAGATGATGTTCATGGACGGCGACGGGTTCCTGGCCCTGACGCGCTGCTACCTGATCGCTGTCGGGCTGAAGGACGGCCAGGACGTCGCGCTGAAAGCGGTGGTCCCGTTGGACGCCATCACGACGGCGAAGAGCGACGGCGAGGTGCTGAAGCTCGAGGCCAGCCGAGCGTTCATCCCGACGACCGCGAACCCGAAGCCGACCCGCGGCGACGACACGCGGGTCACCGGCACGGCCGAGATCCTGAGCGTGGCGACACCGGACGCCGAGCTGTGGGGCAAGCTGCTGAACAAGGTGCGCTTCTGGATCTCGGCGAAGGAGTGGGACGCTCGGACGCCGCCGGAGATGAGCCAGGAACAGCGGGTCGCCTCCGAGAACTGTCTGCACCCCGGCTGCGGCAAGTCGCTCAAGGGCATCTTCGCGAGCAGCAACAGCTGTCCGGGCTGCAAGGGTGGGTTCTGCAACGACCACTTCGGGCGCGAGGCGGTGACGGCGAACATGATCCGCGAGCGCCGGTACGAGGCCGCGAAGACCTGCTTCTCCTGCAGCGAGGCTGCCCACACCGAGCTCGATGGCGCGGGGCTGTTGCCGGTGCTCGCCGCCTACCGACAGGCGCGGGACAACGCGACGAAGACCGGGGAGACGCTCCGCGTGGACGTGAATGCGCTCGTCACGGCCGCGACGAAGGGCGACGCTTCGCTCCGGCAGGCCCGGGTCGACGGGCTCAAGGCCGGATGGGAGCTCGGAGCGCGCGCTCGCCTGAAGAAGGAGAAGAAGGCCGCCGAGGAGAAGGGCTACTCGCGCGGCTACTCGATGGGGAAGCTCGCCGGCCGCTGAGCGCCTCGGACCCGGCGAGATAGAGGGCGCGCATGTTGCTCCTCGCCCTCGCTTGCATCGACCGGCTGCCCCAGGACGCCCGGAACCCGCCGGGGCCCCAACAGACCTTGGACTCGGCCGTCGAGTCGGACACGGACACCGACGCTGACAGCGACTCGGACACGGACGCGGACAGCGATGCCGACAGCGACGCGGACAGCGACGCGGACACGGACGCGGACACGGACGTCCCCTGCCCTGACTACACCTCGGAGGAGGAGGAGTCGGCGCCGATCCAGACCGCGGCGGGTGGCCGGCCGGGCGGCTCGGCGTCCATGACCTGGCAGCTGCCGTCGGGGTACACCTCGACCGCCGAGTTCTCGGGCACGCCAGGGCAGGCCGCGAGCCATGAGGGCCTCGACCTGATCCACGAGGACACCGACGAGCACGTCGTCCCCGTCGTCGCCGCTGCGGACGGCACCGTCGCCTACGTCCGCCTCGGCTGCCCGCAGAGCACGCTGTTCGGAAGCAACCAGCTCTCGCGCGAGTGCGGCGCCGGCTGGGGCAACCACGTGGTGCTCGACCACGGCAACCAGATCCACACGCGCTACGCCCACATGGACGAGATCGGGGTCCAGGTCGGCGACGTCGTGGCGCGCGACGACGACCTCGGCGAGATGGGCAACTCGGGCCGAAGCGACACCCGACACCTGCACTGGGAGCTCGGGACCTCGGATGCGTTGGACCCCTGCATCGCAGCCCAGAGCTTCGACGCGGTGCACGACCCGCGCAGCGTCCTCGACTGACCGGATAGAGAGGGTTCGTGGACCTGTGCGACCCCGATGAGCTGGCCGTCCTCGCGAACCGAGGAGACCTCGCCGCCATCGACCGCATGACGCGTTGCTTCGGCGACCGGCTCATGAGCGTCGCTCGCCGGTCCTGCCGGGACGAGGTCGACGCCGAGGACGCCGTCCAGGACGCGCTGCTGTCGGCCGCGACGAACCTCGAACAGTTTCGAGGGGATGGCCGCATCGATTCGTGGCTCTCCCGCATGGTCGTGACGGCCTGTGGGCGGATGCGGCGAGGTCGGAAGAACGACCCCGGATGGCACGACCGCGAGACTGAGCCGCTGGCCGAGGGGAGCCCGGAGCTCGAGGCCAACCGGCTGGAGCTCGCCGAGCACCTGGTTGCCGCGATGGAGTCGCTGGACGCCCGGGACCGATCGCTGATCATCCTCGCCGACGTCGAGGGCTGGAAGGCCAACGAGGTCGCCGAGCGCGTCGGGATGACCCACGGCGCAGTGCGGACCCGACTGTCACGCGCTCGCAAGAAGCTGCGCGAGGAGCTCAGCGCCGCAGGAGTCTGACCAGCGCCCAGCCCAGCCACACGAACGGAGCCCCGTGCATCAGGAGATCGCCCCAGTCCATCAGCCCCATCCCGTGGGCGCCCCCGGCGATCCACTTCAGCTTGCCCACGATGTGCGGCTCGGGCGTGAACGGCGCGAGGCCGAGCGTCAGCGAAGCGACCAGTGGCCACAGCAGAAGCCGTGGGCTGACGCCGCCCTCGACCGGGTGCCCCTCGGCCCGCCAGGCGAGCATGCCGCCCATGACGTTGGTGACGGACACGCCCGCCTCCTCGAGCTGCTCGGCAGCCCGCGTCGACCGCGCTCCCGACCGGCAGACCACCCAGACCTCGCCAGTCAGTTCGTCCGGACGAAGCGCCCCGGGCGGCATGTTGATCGCCCCGGTGATGTGGCCGCCGGCGTACTCGAACGGGGTCCGAACGTCGACGATGGTGACCTTGCCCAGCTCGTGGAACAGGTCTCTCACGGCTCGCGTCTGCATGTCGCCTCCCACGACAAGGGCCTTCGCCCCCCAAAAGTGTGACACACCTTCAGTAGCTGAAGACTCCCCATCTCAACAGGAGAACTCATGACCCATATCCTCGTTCCCGTCGACTTCTCGGACTGCAGCCGCGGCCTGGTCGACCGCGCAGACGAGCTGGCTCGACGCCTGGGCACGGAGCTCCGCCTCCTCCACATCACTCAGCCCCCAGGCGGCAGCGGCCCCGACGCCCAGGAGCGGCTCGACGCCGAGTCCGACGACCTGCTGCGCGACCTGTCCCGCCGCACCACCGTGCCCACCCAGGTGGAGACGCGGCATGGAGGCCCGAGCCCCACGATCCTCGACGCCGTCGGCGACGCCGAGATGGTCGTGATCGGCACCCACGGCCGGACCGGCGCACGGCGGCTTCTGCTCGGGTCGGTCAGCGAGTACGTGATCCGCCGCGCGGACGTGCCCGTCGTGACGCTACGGACCCAGCATCGGCCCGAGTGCGAGGCCAGCTCGTGCGCGTCATGCACGACGCACGTGACGCCGTGCGAGGACCGCATGCGGACCGAGACTACCGGTTGAACACGATCAACAGCGCGATCACGCCCATGGCCGAGAACAGCGTGCTGCCGACCAGGTGCAACGCGATGGCGACCGCCTTCCTGGCGGTCTCTGCCGGCAGGTCGCGGATGCGGATCGCGTAGACGAGCGTCGAGCCGAACCAGGTCCCGCCGTGAAGCGGGACGAGGAGCATGACGGCCAGCTCGCCGTCCGAGATGCTGGGGCCCGCGAGCGCGATCCCCAGCAACGCGGTGGCTCCGACGAGGACCGCAGCAACGGCCCACGTCAGGAGAAAGCTACGAATCACTCGACGGGATCGATGTGGTCCTTGGCGCGGTCGTACTGCTTGCGCACGATCTCACCGGCCACGTCCCGGGCACCGAGCCCGAACGCCAGCGCCGTCGCGAGACACAGCGAGCCGAACAGCAGCGCGAACGTCATCAGGACGAAGTCCTCGGCGACGTCGAGGTGCCGCACCGCAGCCGTCGCCGCCAGGACGAGCACGCCGTAGTACGCGACCGTGGACAGGCCCTTCTGCATGTCCGCGTCGGCGTCCGTGCGCGAGGCGATGAGCGCCCGCACCGCGTTGGCGACCGCGAAGCCGATGCACAGGATGACCGCGCTGACCGCGACGTTCTTGATGCCGTAGGACATCAGCTCGTTCAGGTAGGCAGCCCACGTGTCGAGGGCCAGGTTCTCCAGGACCTGGGCCGTCGCCATCAGGATGATGCCGACCTGGATGAAGACACCCACGACCTTGGACGGCGTGTCGTACTCCTCCTTCTCGGACAGCTTGCCGAAGCCGATGCCTTCCATCAGCTTGTCGAAGCCGGCCGTGGCCAGGACCTTGGTGACGACGCCACGCAGGACTCGACCGGCGAGCACACCGACCGCGAGCAGGAAGCCGCTGACGGCCAGCTCGGGCAGGAGCGTCCAGAAGCGGCCCATCATCTCGGTCAGCGGACCGGCGAGCGTCTCGAGGCCGACCTCGTTCAGCGCGGCGATGAGCGCCTGGAGCATCACGAACAGGTTCACGAGCAGGCCCATGACCCCGCTCGCCTTCCGCTCGCCGAACAGCGCGTCCATCTTGATGCGGGCGATGAGCTTGTCGAAGCCCGCCGTCTTCAGGACGTTCATGACGACGGCGCGGGCGATGCGGCCCAGGACGTAGCCACCGACCAGGATGACGATGCTCACACCCAGGTGGGGCAGGAACCCGACGACGGTCTCGATGGCGCCGCGCATGGACTCGGCGATGGGGCCGATGTTCAGGGCGTCAGCGGCGGACGCGAGGCCCAGCAGCATCACGAGCCAGAAGACGGTGCGGCCGGCGTTCTCGCTGAACGCCAGATCGGGAGCCTCGGTGGCCTCTTCGGGCGCATCGTCCTCGGCCTGCGACAGCTCGGCGAAGCGCTTGTCGACACCGGCCTTGTCCAGCACGGTGCGGACGATGGTCTTCAGGACCGTTCCAGCGACGAAGGTCACGACCATGATGAGCGCGGCCTTCCCGACGTAGGGAAGAGCGCCGGTCACGGCCTCGAGGAAGTTCTGGATGGGCGCGGCGGCCTGGCTGAAGCCCGCCTTCTCGAGCGCGATGACCGAGACGAAAAGGCCCAGCGTCCAGAAGACGATCTGGCTGATGACCTTTTCGAGCTTGTTCGGCTCGGCGCCTTCGAGCATGGGTCCGAGGCCCAGCTTGTCCGCGATCCAGTCGTCGATCTCGGTCTTGGTCAGACCCTTGAAGACCAGGAAGCTGATGACCTTGGCGGCCATCCAACCCAGCAGGAAGTAGCCCAGGCCCAGGAAGATGGGCTTGATGGCCTCCCAGAAGCCGGCGAAGCCGCCGGACAGGAGCAGGTCCCACATGTCGGCCTCGGGGACCTCGCCGTCTGCCAGCTCACCGTCGGCCAGCTCGGCGTCGACGGCATCGGCACCGGTCGCGACGGGCGCGACGGGCGGGGGCTCAGGGATCAGCGCGACGGCCTCGAGCGTCTCGACGGGCGCCGCGGCGGGGGCCTCGACCTCGGGAGTGGCCTCGGGAGTGGCCTCGGGGGCAGCTTCGGCGGCCTCGACGGCCGCCTCGACAGCGGGGGCTTCAGGCGCCGGGTCCTGCGCCCAGGCGGACGACAGGAACAGCGCGACGAACAGCAGGATCTGCATGGTGGAACCTCGGGAACTCGGCGATGTAACGGGCTGTGTGGGGGATGGCCGCTGCAAGGTGTGCCAGTGGTGCAGTTCGCACCCAACTGCCGGAATCGCGCAGTTCGCACCCAACTGCCGAAATCGCGCAGTTCGGCTCGGATCAGCGCCTGATCGACGCTGGACTGCCGGCTCTGCGCAGTTCGCACCCAACTGCCAGAATCGCGCAGTTCGCACCCAACTGCCGAAATCGCGCAGTTCGGCTCGGATCAGCGCCTGTTCGACGCTGGACTGCCGGATCTGCGCAGTTCGCACCCAACGGCGCAGCGACGTCCTCACCGCCACAATGCGACTTGAGACCCCCAGGAGGCCCAGAACTCCCCTTCTCACCGTCACGAAGCGAGTTGAGACCCTCAAGACGACCAGAACTCGCCTTCTCACCACGACTCGCGCAAGCCACGACTCGCGCAAGCCACGACTCGCGCAAGCCACGACTCGCAGGAGCCGACCCGAGAACCCAGCCTCAGCCCTTGTTCTCGACCATCTCGACGATCATCTCCGCGACGTCCATCAGGTTCTCGAGCTCGAACACCTCCTCCATCGGAAGCGAAAGCCCCAGCTCCTTCTCGACGAGCGCCGTGAACTCGACGGCCACCAGCGAGTCGTTGTCGTCCAGCGGCGCCTCGGGGTCGACCTCGTCCTCCTCGGTGACCGTCGCCAGGCACACGCACAGGTAGTCGACCATCGCGTTGAACCGGTCCTCGGGGTCCTCGGACGAGAGCACCTCGTCCCGCAGCTCACGCCGCTCCTCGGCCCGCTCGTCTCCCCCCTCCTGCTGCTCGAGGAGCTCGAGCATCAGCGGCGGAATCGGTCCGAGGGACAGGCCGCGAGCCATCTTGGCCCGGTCGATGGGCAGCACCGCAGCGCGCCCGACGTCGGCGGCCATCAGGGCCCCCATCGTCGTGAGCGCGTCACCCGCACCCAGCTCGGAGATGCCGACCCGCGACCACCGGCCCTTGCCTTCGGTCGTGGCCGCCATGCCCACCGCCGCCCAGGGTCCCCAGGCGACCGAGAGCGCCGACAGGCCCTGGTTCCGACGCCACGCCGCCAGCGCGTCCAGCCAGGAGTTGGCCGCCGCGTAGCTGGCCTGCCCCGCCGAACCGACGACGCCGGAGACCGAGCTGAACAGCACGAAGTGCTCGACGTCACCGACCAGCTCGTGCAGGTTCCAGGCGCCCGTCGTCTTCACCCCGGCCACGCGAGCGACGCGCTGGGGCGACTGCTCGGCGATCAGCGCGTCGTCGAGCACACCGGCGCAGTGGAAGACACCGGCCAGCTCCAGGCCCGAAACCGCGGCGCCGAGGGCCGCCTTGTCGGTCACGTCCACCGAGACGACGTCAATCCGAGTCCCGGACGCACGCAGTCCCGCCAACAGCTCCGTCGCCGCCGGCGAGGGTCCACTCCGGCCCAGAAGGACCAGGTGTCCCGCGCCTTGGTCGACCAGCCACGTGGCCAGCTCGAGCCCGAGCGCGCCGAGGCCGCCGGTCACCAGATAGGCCGCGTCACTCCGGATCGGCGCCTTGCGAGCGGGAGCCGGCCAGCGGATGACCACCTTTCCGACCTGTCGGGCACGCGCCATATGGCGGAAGGCGCCGACCGTGTCCTCGAGCGTGAACTCGCGGACCGGCAGCGCGTGGAAGTCGCCTCGCGCGAACCGGTCCATCGCGTCGACGAGCAGCGCGTGGATGGTCTCCGGCTCGTCCGTGCTCATCGTGACCAGATCGAAGTGGAAGTACTCGAACCCAAGGGCCGCCCGGCGAGCCGCGTCCAGCACGTCCGCCTTGCCGATCTCGACGAACCGGCCGCCCGCGCGGGTCAGCTCGAGGCAGGCCGCGATGTGCTCGGCTCCGAGCGAGTTCAGGACGACGTCGACGCCGCCCATCTCCTGGACGGACGCCACGTACTCCAGGTCACGCGAGTTGAAGACGTGCTGCACGCCCAGCTCGCGAAGGACCTGGCGCTTCGCATCGCTTCCTGCGGTCCCGATGATGGTCGCGCCGACACGCTGGGCGATCTGGACCGCCGCCATGCCGACACCACCCGAGGCCGCGTGGATGAGCACCGTCTCGCCCGCCTTCAGGCCGGCCAGCGACTGCAGCCCGTGGGCCGCCGTCGCGTACGCCACCGGCAGCGTCGCCGCCGCCGTGAACGCCAGTGTATCCGGCAACTTGGCCACGAACCGTGCATCCGACACCGCATGGGTCCGGAAGCAGCCGGAGTCCGCCAGCAGGCAGACCACCCGGTCCCCCACAGCCACGGTGCTCACCCCAGCGCCCACCGCCGAGACCACACCCGCGGCCTCGCCGCCGAGCGGTCCGGGATCGCCCGGGTACGCACCCAGCGCTCCGAGCACGTCGCGGAAGTTCAGGCCCGTGGCCTCGACCGCGATCTCGACCTTGCCCGCACCGGGCTCGACCCGAGCGGCGGGCTGGCTCTTCACGCTCTCCAGCGTGCCGGGCACCTCGACCGTCCAGCGCGAGCAGGCCACGGCGCCCTTCTCGGTGCGCTCCATGAGCCGTGCCACGCTCCGACCCGACAGCCGCAGGGCCACCTGGTCGGCATCCGTCGCCGCCTCGAGCTCGTCCGCCAGCGCATCGACCGCACCCATCGGGAGGTTCGGGTCCAGGTCGATGGACGTGGCGCGCAGCCCCGTCCGCTCCATCGCGATGACGCGGTGGAGACCCAACAGCGCAGCCTCCTCGAGCGAGGGTCCCTCACCAGCCAGACCGGCGGCCCCGCGCGTCACGATGACCAGGCGCTTGCCGCGCTCGGGCATCCCGCGGACCACTTCCAACAGCGCGTTCACGCCATCGACCCCGGCCGCCTGACGCGACCCCAGGTCCACGACCGTGTTCCCACCGGACACCACGTGCCCGCGACGGGTCAGCTCAGCACGCAGGGCTTCCGCGGTCTCACCCGCTCCCAGGACGTCGAACCCACTGGGGTTCCCTCGCTCCTCGTCCACCAGCGCCATCGGCAGCCAGCGCACCTGGTAGACGTCGTCCGGCGCTGGGGGCGAGCCACCCAGCAGCGTGGCCGGGATGCGCGCGACCCGAAGGCCCTCGATGCGCGCGTGCACGCCACCATCGGCGTCTACCAGCCAGATGTCCGCGGACTGCGGGCCCGAGAGCTTCGCGTGCGCCCACAGCTCGCCGCTGGCGTCACCGAGCCACGTGAACCGGTCGATGCCGGCGGGCACGAAGATCGCCGTGCCGTCGAGCACCTCGGCCACCTGGGCCTCGGGCAGACAGCGCGTCAGGAGCTGGAAGCAGGAGTCGATGAGGCCGGGGTGCAGCGGCGCGTCGCCGAGCCCGATGTCGGGCGCGGGGACGGGCATACGGCACAGGGCCTCGCCGTCGGTCCGCCAGGTCTCACCCATCCACCGGAACGCGGCGCCGAGCGTGTAGCCCACCGACGCGAACTCCTCGTAGAAGGCCGCGGGGTCGCCCGTGGTCGAGAGCCGCGCCTGGATGTCCGAGAGCAACTCGGTCGGGGCGCCCACATCGGCGGCCTCGGCCGACAGCGAGCCCATCGCGTGGACCTGCGCCGACCCACCGAGCACCGACGCGATCTTGAAGTCCACGTCGCCCTTCGAGCCCGACAGCACGCACTGCACCGTGCGGACCTCGTCGTCCTCGAGGATGAGCGCCCGCTTGAAGCTGACGTCCGTGACCGAAGCCGAAGTCACGCCGCGGCTCTTCCGAGCGGCCGCCAGGGCCAGCGCGACATGGGCCGCGCCCGGGGTCACCACCCGACCGAACAGGCGGTGGTGGTCGAGCCAGACCGGGCTCGCCGGCCGGTGCTTCGCCTCGAAGACGACGCTGTCGACCAGCGGAAGGACGAGCTGCTCGCCGAGGAGCGGCTCCGAAGACACCGCCACCACCGGAGCGGAAGCCACGGCCGGGGCAGCCGCAGCCACCTCCAGCCAGTGCCGCTTGCGCTGGAACGGGGTGTTCACCAGCGTGATGAGCTGGCCGCTGTGGATGTGGGTCTTCCAGTCGACCGCCGCTCCGGACAGGAACGCCGCCGACAGCAGCATCGGGGGCGAGCCAGCCCCGAGCCTCACCTCGGGCGCCTCGCGGGGGACGGCCTCGACCTCGGCGGGACGAGCGCCCGCCAAGGCAGCGCGCACCTGGGTCGCCGAGCCCGTCGGGCACAGGCGGAACGGCAGGGACGCCCGACCGGCCAGGGTCCGCGCGACATCGGTCACGTCATGCGTCTCGAGCGCCGCAAGCACGGCATCGACCAGCTGGCCGAGCGCCTGGGCCGAGTGCGCCGACAGCGGCAGGACGAACGGTCCCTCGGCCGAAGCCGTCTCCAGCTCGACCTCGGCGACCGAGCTCACGACGATGTGCGCGTTCGTACCGGACAGACCGAACGAGCTGACACCGGCGATGCGCTCGTCCGCGTCCCATGCACGGGTCGACGTCGGAACGTCGATGGGCGCGGTGATGTGCGGGTTCTTCAGCTCGAAGTGCAGGTTCGGCGGGATGGCCCCGCGCTCACAGCACAGCACCGCCTTGATGAGACCGGCGATTCCGGACGCCGCCTCGAGGTGCCCGATGTTGCTCTTCAGCGTGCCCAGGACCATCTCCCGGTCGCCGAGCACCGCGGCCAGCGCGCCGACTTCGATGGGGTCCCCGAGTCCGGTTCCGGTGCCGTGGCACTCGACGTAGCCGACGTCCTCGCCGGTGATGCCCGCGACGGCGTGCGCCGCCCGGATGACCTCCTGCTGGGCCGGCCCGTTCGGAACCGTGATGCCGCTGCTGCGCCCGTCGTGGTTCACGGCCGA
Organism: Pseudomonadota bacterium; assembly: GCA_024228935.1. GTDB lineage: Bacteria > Myxococcota_A > UBA796 > UBA796 > CAJQPC01 > JAAESX01. Next base: position 91,096 of record JAAESX010000037.1, on the reverse strand, counting down.
GCCGCGGATGAGACCGAGCACGTTGTCGCCGTCCCGCTCGGCGTCACTCAGACGCTTGAGCACGACCACACCGCAGCCCTCGCCGCGCACGTAGCCGTCGGCCTTGGCGTCGAAGGTCTTGCACTTGCCGTCCGGCGCCAGCGCCCGAGCCCGCGACAGGTAGACGCTGACGTCCGGGTCGAGGATCAGGTTCACGCCGCCGGCCAGCGCCATCTCGCACTCGCCGTTGCGCAGGCTCTGGCAGGCCAGGTGCGTCGCCACCAGCGACGACGAGCACGCGGTGTCCAGCGCGAGCGCCGGTCCCTGGAGGCCCAGGTGGAATGCGAGTCGGCCCGCCGCGAACGCCATCGCGTTGCCGGTGCCCGTCCAGGCGTCGACCTGCTCGGCCGGCAGCGAGCCGATGACCTTGGACAGGTAGTCGCCGCTTCCGATGCCCACGAAGACACCGCCGCTGGTCATCGTGCCCGAGCGCGCCGGGGACAGCCCCGCGTTCTCGAGCGCCTGCCAGCTCGTCTCCAGCAGCATCCGGTGCTGGGGGTCCATCCGCTTGGCCTCGCGGGCCGTGATGCCGAAGAAGCCGGCGTCGAACAGGTCCACGCCGTCGACGAACCCGCCGCGACGGGCGTACATCTTGCCGGCGGTCTCGGGCGCAGCGTCGTACCAGGCGTCGATGTCCCACCGGTCGCTGGGGACCTCGCGGACCGCGTCCCGGCCCGAGTTCAGGAGCTCCCACAAAGCGTCCGGCGAGTTCGCTCCGCCCGGCAGCTTGCAGGCCATGCCGACCACCGCGATGGGCTCGTCCGAGCGACCCACGTCGGCCCGCACGCGCGTCTGCGCGCCGGAGAAGTCGAGCTCGGCCATCAGCCAGTCGACCAGGCGACCCAGGTCCGGCTGGTCCATCAGCAGCGTGGCCGGGAAGCCGCGACCCAGCTTGTCCTCCATGCGGGACTTCATCTCGACCGCCATCAGCGAGTCGAGGCCCAGGTCGAAGAACCCGGCGTCCAGCGGGATCGGCGCGTCGCCGAGCTCGCCGACCGCACGCACCTCGTCCCTCAGCGCCTTGATGAGGGCACCACGACGCTCGTCCGCCGGGAGCCCCAGGAGCTGCTCGAGCAGCACGGCCGGTCCGCTCGCCGTCGAGGCCTTGGCCCCGAGTCCGGCGAACAACGGAGCAGGCCCGCGAGCCGAGAGGATCGGCTGCAGGCGGGTCCAGTCCACGTCCGCGATGCCGACGTGTCCCGAGCGGCTGAGCACCGCGCCCATGCGACGCAGGGCCGAGGCCGGGTCGAGGGCACCCAGGCCCATACGAGCGAGCGCGGCACGCTCGTCCTCGGTGGCCATGCCGCCGCCGCCCCAGACACCCCAGCCGATCGAGAGACCGGCCAGGCCGTCCGCAGCGCGTCGCTCGGCCAGACCGTCCTGGAACGCGTTGGCCGCGGCGTACGCGAGCAGCCCCTGGCCGCCCCACAGCGCCGAGACCGAGCTGAAGAACACGACGAAGTCGAGCTCCCGCTTCTTCGTGATGGCGTCGATGACGCGCGAGCCGGCGACCTTGGCCGCGAGCATGCGCTTGATGCCGTCCGCGTCGAGCTCGTCGAGCCCCACACGCTCGACCACACCGGCCGCGTGCACGATGCCGCGCAGGTCCGTCGTCCGCGCGGCGAGCGAGGCCATGCCGGCCACGTCGGCCACATCGACAGCCTCGACCTTCACGGTCGCGCCGCTCGACTCCAGCTCGTCCACCGCCGAGGTCCGCAGTCCACGACGCGAGGTCAGCACCAGGCTGCGGGCGCCGTTGGCCACGAGCCAGCGAGCCACATGCAGCCCCAGATCACCCAGGCCACCGGTCACCAGGTAGGTGCCCTCGTCCGAGATGCTCAGACGCTCCTCGACGACCTCGGTCACGGCCAGGCGAGCCACCCGCCGCCGTCCACCACGCCAGGCGACCTGCTCGCGCCCGGTCTGCCCGAGCTCGGCCAGGATCGCGGCCACGTCGTCTTCGCCGTCCACGTCGACGAGACCGCCGAACTCCGCCGGCTTCTCCTGAGCGAAGGCTCGACCGAGCCCCCACAGCGCCGACTGATCCGCGCTCACCAGGTCCCCGTCGGACACGGCGACCGCGCCGTTCGTCACCAGGAACACCGGCGCCGACGCCGTCTTCAGCGTGGTCACCGCCGCGGACACCAAGTCCTCGGCCGTGCCGCCACCAAGAGCCCGAGCATCCACGACGCCCCGGACCTCGCCCGAGGACACCACGCGACCGCCGGCCGCCTCGATGCCCGCAGTCAGCTCGTCCCAGCCACCCAGCACGAGCCAGTCGCCCGCCAGGTCGGCCGCGACCGCAGGACGCTCGTCCCACGTCACGCTCAGCACCTCGACGGTCGACGTGCGCTCCTCGGCCCAGAACCGCCGCTTGTTCATCGGCGAGACGGGCAGGTCCAGCTTGCGCGTGGCCCGCTCGCCCTCGAAGCCGACCCAGTCGACGCCGACGCCGTTGACGCTGGCCTCGGCCACGCTCGTCAGCATCATCTTCTGGTCGTCCCGCCCCTTGCGCAGGCTCGGGAGCCACACGGCGTCCGAGTCGGGCAGGCAGCGCCGACCCATGCCGGTCAGCACGGGCTGGGGACCGATCTCGAGGAAGAGCTGGATGCCCTGCTCGTCCATGCCGGCCATGGCGTCGGTGAAGCGGATGGCCTGACGGACGTGGTCGCGCCAGTACAGCGGGTCCTTCACCCGGTCGCCGTCCAGGACGCTGCCGTCGTGGTCGGAGATGAACGGGATGGTGGGCGCCGAGAACGAGAGCTTCGAGGCGACCTCGGTGAACTCGAGCAGCATCGGCTCCATCAGCGCGCTGTGGAACGCGTGCGAGACGGTCAGCTTCGTGGCGCGCAGGCCCGCCGCCGAGAGCTTCGCGATGGCCTCGTCGACCACCGAGCCGAGCCCGGAGACGACGGTCTGCTCGGGTCCGTTGAGCGCAGCCAGGCTGATGGACTCGCCCATGCCACCGATGACCTCGGTGACCTGGGCCTCGGTGCCGGAGATGGCCGCCATGGCGCCCCCCTCGGGCAGGGCACCCATCAGTCGACCGCGGGCCGAGATGAGCTTCATCCCGTCTTCGAGCGTGAGCACGCCCGCCGTCACCGCTGCGGCATAGGCGCCGACGCTGTGACCGGTGACCGCATCGGGCTCGACGCCCCAGCTCTTCCAGAGAGCCACCAGCGCGCACTGGACCGAGAAGATGGCCGGCTGCGTGTTCGCCGTGTGCGCGATGGCCGCGGCGTCGTCCCCGCTCAGCAGCTCGACGAGCGCCAGCCGGTCGCCCAGCAGGTTGTCGCAGCGGTCAATGACGTCGCGGAACACGGGCTCGGTGTTGTAGAGCCCCATCCCCATGCCGAGGTACTGGCTGCCCTGGCCGGTGAACAGGAAGCCGATGCGCGGCGGTGCCGGCGGGGCCTCGTTCTTGAGCACCCGACGGTGCGAGATGTCCGCCAGGCGGCCGACCAGCTCGTCCTGCCCGTTGGCGACGATGGCCAGGCGATGGCGAAGCCGCTGACGGCCCGCGTTGAGCGAGAAGCAGATGTCCGCCAGGTCCGAGGTGTCCGCCGCGGCGACCGCGTTCCCGACCGATCCGGCCAGGCTCTCCAGGCTCTCTGGCGAGCGCGCCGAGAGCGTCAGGACCGACAGCTCACGACCGGCCACACCAGCGCCGATCTCCGGGGCCGGCTCGAGCACGACGTGCGCGTTGGTGCCGCCAAAGCCGAAGCCCGAGATGCCCGCGAGCTTGCCCGTGGGCCACTCAGCGCCGTCCGCAGCGACCTTCAGCGCGCCCAGGTCCATGCCCGGGTTCGGCTCGGTGAAGTGCAGGTGCCGCGGGATGCGCCCGTGCTGCATCGCGAGCACCGTCTTGATGACGCCCGCCATTCCGGCGGCCGCCTCCAGGTGCCCGACGTTGGTCTTCACGGAGCCGAGCCACACGGGCTCGGAGCGATCGCCGCGGTCACTCCCGAACACCGCGGAGAGCGCGTTCACCTCGATGGGGTCGCCCAGGGGCGTGCCCGTGCCGTGGGCCTCGATGACCCCGACGTCGTCCGGAGACGCACCCGCATCTCCGAGCGCCGCGCGAAGGACCCGACGCTGGGCCGTGCCGCTGGGGGCGGTCAGGCCGTTGCTGCGTCCGTCCTGGTTCAGGGCCGAGCCGCGCACGATGGCGTGGACCCGGTCGCGGTTGTCGGTCGCCGTCGACAGGCGCTCGAGCACGACCACGCCGCAGCCCTCGCCGCGCACGTAGCCATCGGCCGAGGCGTCGAACGTCTTGCAGCGCGCATCCGCGGCGAGCATGCCCGCCTGCTCGAAGGCCTTGGACGCCTGGGGCGAGGCCAGCAGGTTCACGCCACCGACGATGGCGCGCTGGATCTCGCCCGAGCGCAGGGCCCGAACGGCCTGGTGGAGAGCGACCAGCGAAGACGAGCACGCGGTGTCCACGGCCATCGAGGGGCCGCGAAGGTCCAGCAGGTAGCTGAGTCGGTTCGCCGCGATCGAGTGGGCGTTGCCCGTGCCCGAGTAGGCGTCGGCCTTGTCCGGATCCGAGATGGAGAGGAAGCCGTAGTCGCTGCTGGCGATGCCGACGAAGACACCGGTGGCGGTGCCGGCCAGCGCCTCGGGCGAGAGCCCCGCGGACTCGATGGCCTGCCAGGTGCACTCCAGCAGCAGCCGCTGCTGCGGGTCCATGCCCTTGGCCTCGCGGCCGGTCAGGCCGAAGAACTCAGGGTCGAACTGCTCGATGTCGGCGACGTAGCCGCCATCCGTGTGGTTCCAGCGTCCGGCCGGAGGCGCCGAGATCGCATCGCCCCCGCCGTCCAGCAGGGCCCAGAAGTCCGGCACCGAAGCAGCGCCCGGGAAGCGGCAACCCATGCCGACGATGGCGATGGCCTCGTCCGAGCGGGTCGGACCGGTCTCCTCGTCCTCTTCGGCGTCGACCGAGAAGTGGGCCGCCATCGCGACCGCGTTCGGGTGGTCCCAGACCGCCGAGACCGGCACCTGGACGCCCAGGAACGTCTCCAGCTCGCCGACCAGCTCGACCGCCTGGAGCGAGTCCAGACCGTGCTGCGTGAACGGAGCCGTGGGGTCGAGGTCCCGCGGCTTCACGCCCAGGAAGCTCGCGATGCGGTTCATGAGCCAGGACTGGATGTCGCGGCGGCTGTGACCGACGACCTCGGCGACCTCCTGCTCGGCCAGCTCCTGGACCCACTGGTGCAGGACCTTGCCGCTGCCGTCCAGGAACTCCATCCGCGCGCCGTGACGCTGGATCTTCCCGCTGGTGGTCTTCGGGACGGAACGGCTCTTCAGCAGCGAGATGCCGTAGGGCTGCACGCCGTGCGCCTCGGCGATGGCGGCACGCACGATGCGGACCGCCGACTCCATGTCGGTGATGGCACCCTGGCCGAACTTCCGCGGGTCGATCTCCGCGCTGACGACCAGCCGCTCTTCCCCTCGGATGTCGAGCGTGAAGGCCGCGCTGCAGCCCGGACGCATCGCGACGTCGCACTCCTCGACCGTGAACTCGATGTCCTGGGGGTAGTGGTTCCGGCCGCGGACGATGATGAGGTCCTTGTGCCGGCCGGTGATGTAGACCTCGCCATCGGGCTCGAGGAAGCCCAGGTCGCCAGTCCGCAGCCAGGTGCCGGGGCCGTAGCCCTCGAGCGTGGCGCCGAACGCGTGCGCGGTGGCCTCGTCCCGCTGCCAGTAGCCCTGGGCGTTGCTGGGCCCGCGGAGCCAGATCTCGCCGACCTTCAGCGCCGGCATCTCGACCAGCGAGTCGGGGTCGACGATGGCGATCTCGTGCCCGGGGACGGCCTTGCCACAGCCGACAAGCTGGAGCGCGTGGTCGTGGGTGGCGTCGACCGGCTCGACCGATCCGAGCTGGAGCTCCTGGTCGTTGACCTGCAGCGTGCGCAGGACCTCGGTCGGCTCCTTGGCCGAGATGAAGAGCGTGGCCTCGGCCATGCCGTAGCTGGGGAAGTAGGTCGTGTCCTTGAAGCCGACGGGCCCGAACTTGGCCAGGAAGCGCTCGGCCACCTCGGCGCGGACCGGTTCGGCGCCGTTGACCGCCACCTTCCACGAGGACAGGTCGAGCGTCGCGAGCTCCTCGTCCGTGATCTTCCGGGCGACCAGGTCGTAGGCGAAGTTCGGACCCGCGGTGACCGTGCCGCCGTACGCGGACAGCGCCTGGACCCAGCGGACCGGCTTCTGGAGGAAGCTCATGGGGGCCATCAGCGTCGCGCCGTAGCCGTTGAAGACGGGGTTCAGGCAGCCGCCGATGAGGCCCATGTCGTGGTACTGCGGGAGCCAGCTCACCATGTGGCCCTTGCCGCCGAGCCCCAGCCGCTCCGTCGAGACCTGCTCGTTCACCATCAGGTTCCGGTGCGTGAGCATCACGCCCTTCGGCCGCCCAGTCGAGCCCGACGTGTACTGCAGGAACGCGAGCGTGTCGGGGGTGATGGCCGGGCGGACCCAGGCCTCGGCGCCGCCCTTGATCTCGTCCGTGGACATCCACTCGAGCGAGGCGAGCTCGGGGGCCTGGGGCATGAGCATCTCGGCGAAGCCAGCCACGAACGAGGTCGTCATCACGACCTTGGGCTGGGCGTCGGCCGCGATGCCGCGCAGGCGAGGCAGGGTCCGGGCCAGGCGACCCGGATCGGGCGGGTACGCGGGCACAGCGATCATGCCGGCGTACAGACAGGCGAAGAAGCCCTCGATGAAGTCGATGCCGGGCGCGTACAGCAGCAGCGCGCGGTCCCCGACCTGGCACGTCTCCTGGAGCTTCGCGGCGATGGCGCGGACCCGCTCCTCGAACTGGGCGTAGGTCAGCTCGACCTTCTCGCCGTCGACGTCCCCGAACAACAGGTACCGGTAGATGAGCTCGTCGCGCTGGTCGACGGCGCGAGCCTGCAGAAGCTCGACCCACTCGCTGTACTCGGTGGGGGGCAGTTCAGTGGACATCGTGTCTCCTGACGGGCGCGCTCAGCGGCGGCGTCCTCGTCGACGAGGGGAGCTGGCAGCGTGGTGCGCAGCAAGGAAGTGTCGCCACTTGAGCGGGCTGTTCGTGTCGAGCTGGAGCAGCTCGTCGGCGGTGCGGACCTGGAGCACGTTGCCCAGCTCGATCGACACCGCCTTCATGGACTTCAGGGGGAGCTCCCAGTCGCCGACCTTCAGCGAGGCGCTTGAGAGCGTCGCCGAGCCGGCCACGATGGCCGTCAGCTCACCGTCGACCACGGACGAGACCTCGAGCCGAGAGTCGTCCAGCGCGATGCCGGTGTCGACGAACCGGTCGGCGTCGACCGTCGGCAGCTCGCCGAAGTGCTCGGTGATGACGTCGTAGGCCTGGGCGATGGTCTGTGCCTTGGCGTCCGCGCGGACCGTCGTCAGGTGGCCGCGCACGTCCAGCTTCCAGGCCGAGCCGCAGCCCGGGCAGTCGATCCCGTCGTCATCGGCCGGGTCGACCCGAAGCGTGTCCATCGCGAAGCAGGTCGGACAGGCCCACAGGTACATGGGCAGGCCGTGCGCCAGCTTGTAGCCCCAGCAGAAGCCGTCGAGCTCGACCGAAGCGGAGTCGATGGCGATCTTCTCGGTGACATCGGCCTCGATCTGCGCTGTGGTCCAGTCCGCCGGGTAGGTCACCGGCTCGCTGATCTCGACCTTCATGGGCACCCACCGGGGGTAGCGGGCCCAGCGGGGATGGAGCATCCACCCCGTCTCGTTCCGGACGAAGATGATGGGGCCCTCGATCTTCTTGATGAGCCAACCCAGACCCGGTCGCACGGGCAGCGAACGGCCATCCCAGCTGCGGTTGCCCTCGGGGAACAGGCCCAGCGCCCGGCCGGCCTGGTTGTGCTCGACCACCTTGCCGATGGCCTCCTTGTCCCGGGCGTACTTCGCCTTCGGAAAGGCGTGGAGACGACGGACCCACTTGCCGGACTTCTCGTTCCGGAACAGCTGCTCGGACGCCATGAAGTGGACCGGGCGGCTGGCCGCGAGCGCCATCACCATGGGGTCCGAGAACGTCGTGTGGTTGCCCAGGAACAGCACCGCGCCGGTCGCAGGCGGGGCCGTCTGCGTGCGGATCTTCAGCCGCATCAGGACGTACCGGATGAACACCCCGATCACCGTCGCGAACGTCCACCACCGGTAGTCGAGCTTCTGGACGGCGGTGTCTGGTGTCGGAGTCGTGATGGGCGCGCCTGGAAAGCCCGCCCAATAACCGCCTCGTCAGTCCGCGAAAACGAAGTCCGACGCGGTGAACTTCACGCTCCCCTCGGCACCCGCCGTGATCGGGATCTCGAAGGGCACGGACCCGCCGGCCGGGAGGTCTCCGACCGCCTGGACCGAGTCCACCGGACTGCCCGAAACCTGGAACGTCGCGGTCACGACGACCCCGGTCAGGGCGCGGTCTCCAGCGTTCTCGACGTGCCCCTGGACGTTGGTGTCGTCGGCCCCGTCGAACGCTGCTGTCAGCTGGTCGCGGTAGTCGTCCCGCTCGAGCTCGGCCTCGGCCAGCGCGACGTCGACGGTCAGTGTCGGATCCGGGAAGCTCTTCGCCAGCGTCCGGGTGGTCGCGGCAGCCCGTCGGACGTCCCCTTCGGCACGCGCCTCGGCGATGGACTTGCGCATCGCCGCAGCGGCGACGAGGCCCGGTGCCGCCCGGCCACCCTCGGCGTCCGTGACCTGCCAGGTGAACTCGGTGTCCACGGCGGCTCCGAGCGCTCCGTCCGAACCGACCGACGGCGCGCTCCGCTTGAGCGCGACGGCCCAGGCACCGGAGCCCGCACCCTCGACCGACTCGACCGTGCAGGTCGTCCCGGCCCGCAGCGGGCTCAGGTCCCCGACGGCTGCCTGGCCCGCGGTGGGCTCGGCGCCCGTGACCGCGGCGAGGTCCTTCGCGGTGATGAGCGGGGTCAACAGCGCGACCGAGGCCGCGTCGGGAGAGACCGTCGGGACGGCCTGGCAGGCGGCGACCGCGATGGCCTCGGGATCGGTGCAGGCGAGCGAGAGGAGGAGCATCATGCGCGGACCGTAGCAGCCTCCCAGCGAACGTCGCGGCATGATGCCCGCGTGACCAGCTTCACCGACCTGTCCAAGCTCGTGCTCCGGACCGCGCTCCCCACACTCGGGGCCATGGGCCTGGCTGGGCTCAGCTTCTTCGTGGCCCAGCACAGCCTGGCGCTCGGGGTGGCCGTCGGCGCCGCCGCCAGCCTGCTGCTGTTCCCGCTGATGGACGGCTACGTCGACCTGGTGCGCCGGCGCTCGATGACCACGTACCGGTTCCTGCAGGTGATGCTCGTGGTCGCCATCCCCGTGAACGTCTGGGCGCTCGCGACGAATGGCGTCTTGCCCGATCTCTCGATGTCCAGCGGCGGCTCCGAAGCGGCCTTCGACGCAGTCGGCCTGCTCGGCTGGGGCATCGGCGGAAGCCTGGTGCTGATGGTGTCCCTTCTCCGCCCGAGGCCCCCGGTGGAGCCCGAGTGATCGCCTGGGTCGTCGCGTGCGCGGGGCCGGTCGACCAGCCGGGCCTGAAGCTCGACCACGATGGCGCCTTCTGGGACGCCCCCTGACCGAGCGACGCGCGGATGTTCTCGGGCTTCCCCGACAACGACGTGGCGTTCGTCGCGTCGGCCGTCGCGCTGGCCGAGGAACTGGACGGATGGGGCACGACCAGCGCGATCTTCATGCCGCTCGAGCCCGGCGTCCAGGCCGATCCCGCAGCGCCGCCCGACGTCCTCATCGACCACCCGGTCGACGTCGTCCTGCTCGAGGACGGCGGCCCGTTCGGCACCGACGACCTGCTCGTCGCGCTACCCGTCCAGGGTGTGCCGTTCTCGCCGCAGACGACCTACACCGTCGAGGTCCTGGGCGACACGTTCGAGTTCACCACCCAGGACCGCCCGTCTACGGCGCCGCCATCCAGGAGCTGGGCGTCTCCATCCTCCAGATCCAGGGCATCGTCGACCACTACATCCTGCCGCCGATGACGAACGCGACCGCCGTGAGCCTGGGCCTGGACCTGGTCGAGCCTGCGCTGGACGCCGAGCATCCCGAGCTCGCGGACTTCACGCCGCTCGAGGACATGCTCCACCTGGGCAGCGGCGAGCTGGTGAGCGCCCCCACCGGGACGCACCACATCCAGTACGCCGAGGACGGCCTGCAGGACGGCCACGAGGTGCTCTTCCAGCTCGACGCGCCTCGGCAGGACATCCGCGACTTCCTCGCGGAGCTCTGATGCGCGCCTACACGACCATCCGAGGACCCGACGGCCGAGAGCACGAGCTCGTACCCGGCGACGTCGTCGGACGGCTGCACACGGCCGCGCTGTCGATCGACGACGGCCGCGTGAGCGAGGCCCACGCCATGGTCAGCCTGCGGGACGGCGCGCTGCGGCTTCTGGCTCTCCGCGGAGTCTTCGCTCTGGACGGGCGTCGCGTCGAGGAGGCCGTGCTCCAGCCGGGGCTGGTCGTGACCCTCGCTCCAGGCGTCGCCGTCGAGGTCCTCGACGTCTGGCTGCCCGAGGCTGTGCTCGGCGTCGCGGAGCCCCTGCGCCCGCTCCCCCCGGTCTGTTCGCTCGTGGACGGCCGACTGCGCGTGGGCTGGAAGGAAGGCGCCACGGCGCACATCTGGTCCACGGGCGGCGGCTGGCGCGTTCGAGACGACCGAGGCACCCGACCGCTTGCCCCAGGAGACACCGTCGGTTCCTTGCAGATCGTGACGCTGCCGCTCCAGGACACGGCGCCGACGCGACAGGACGGCCTGGCCGCCCCGCTCCACCTCGTCGCCCACTACGACTCGCTCCACGTGCACCGCAGGAACCGGCTGGTGCTGACGCTGTCCGGCGTGCTCGCGCGCATGGTCTGCGAGCTCGTGCTCCTCGACGGTCCGGTCGCGTGGACCCTGCTGGCCGCCGAGGTCTGGCCCGACGCGGACGACCCCCAGCTGGCCCGGATGCGCCTCGACGCGAACCTGGCTCGCCTGCGCGCGAAGCTCCGCGCCGCCGGCCTGCGGACCGACCTGGTCCAGCCGACGGGCGCCGGGCTGATCGAGCTCCGCCTGCAGCCCGGCAACACCGTCGAGGACCGCACGTGAAGAGCGGCGCTCCCCTGGACGAGGTGGCCCTGGACGCCGGACCCTTCGACGCGCCAGATGACCAGCGCTACCCGCGTGAAGGGACGCTCGGTCGCGGCGGGATGGGCGAGGTCGAGCTGCGCTTCGACGAGCGACTCGGGCGACCTGTGGCGCTCAAGGTCGCCAACTCGCCCGCGGGCGAGACCGCACTGGTCCGCGAGGCTCGCCTGACCGCGCGCCTGGACCACCCTGGCATCGTCCCGATCCACGACGCCGGCCGCCTTCCCGATGGCCGCGCCTACTACACGATGCCTGTGCTCCCGGGCCACACGCTGGCCGAGGCGACCGACGACGCCACCCGCGTTCGTCACGTCCTGGACGCCAGCCGCGCCGTCGCCCACGCCCATGCCCACGGGGTGCTGCATTGGGATCTGAAGCCCGAGAACCTGCTCGTCGGCGCCCAGGGGGAGTACCCGCGTCGCGGACTGGGGCCTTGCCTGCGTGCTCGACGCGGGACGGTCCACGCCCGGCCCGTCCTGTGGAACGGCCCCTTTCAGCAGCCCCGAGCAGTCCCGGGGCGAGGCGCTGACGGCGGCCAGCGATGTCTACAGCCTGGGCCGCACGCTGGAGCACGTGCTCGAGGTGCCCTCGCCCGAGCTGGACGCCGTCATCCGCCGAGCGACCGCCGAGCGCTCCGAGGACCGGTACGCCGACGCCGGGCAGCTGGCGGACGACCTGCTGGCCTGGTTCGAGGGGCGCCGTGTCGCGGCGCACGACTACTCGCCCGGGGAGCTGCTGCGACGGACACTGCGCGCCTACCGACTGCCGGTGACCATCGGTGTCCTCGCGGTCCTGGCCGTCGGCGTCGCGGTCGGCGTCTCGACGAAGCGCGTCGTCGAGGAGCGGGACCGGGCCCAGCGCGCGGACGCGGCCTTGTCCGGCTCGCCGCTGGCGTGGGACGGCGCCGACCTGCTCGTCGACGACACGCGGTGGAGCCTTCCTGTTGCCGCCCCCCACCGTCTGTCACTCGGTCCGGGTGTCGCCGGGCTGGATGTGCGCGACGGCCTCGTCCTGACCGGCCATGGCGACGGCCAGTTGCTCGTCCACGACCTGCGCTCGGGCGAACGGGTCCGCGCTGACACGCTGGATGCGGGTGTCGCGAAGGACGTCGCGTTCGGCCCCGATGGCGAGATGCTCGTCGGCTACGCCACGGCGCCATCGCGCTGCTCGAGGACGGCGGCCTGTTCCGCGTGGACACCCACGGACCGACCCGGTCCGGCCACCATCCGGCCGTCGCGGTGGCCGCCCAGGACGACGTGACGGTGCTCGCGACCGCCGACACGCTCGTGCTCCTGGAGACCGGCGCCTGGGTCGAGCTCCCCGACCACCCCGCCGACCTGGCTCTACGGGGCGACCTCGTCGCGGTGGGGCTGGCCGACGGGCGCATCCTGTTGCATCGCCTCCCCGACCTCGAGCACGTGGCGACGCTCCGGGGCCACACCGGGCGGGTCGCCGCGCTCGCCTTCGACGGGGACCAGCTGGTGTCGGGCAGCTGGGACGGGGACGTGCGCATCTGACAACTCCGCGCGCTCGCTGGCGACGTCGACCTGCTGCTGAACCTCGTGGAGCTCGCGTGGGGACACCCCGCCGACGAGCTGCTCCGAGAGGAGTTCTGAACTCCTTCCGATCCCGTCGCGTCGGGCTGGACGTACTCCTGAAGCCACACAGGAGGTCCCATGCTGGCGCTCATCTCTCTCTGCCACGCCACCCCGTTGAAGGTCGTCGTGCACGACACCCGCCGCGACGCCATCGCGTACTCGAGCGAGGTCAACGGCGACCAGGTCAACACGACCGCCGAGAAGGTCGAGCTCGCGAGCCGCTGGTGGGTCATCGAGCAAGGAGGCACCGAGCTGTCCGCCTGGGAGTTCGCCGAGGTCACCGGCGACCACGAGCTCCTGCAGAGCCTGCAGAAGGAGCAGCGCACCCTTCGCCGGCGTGCCCTGAAGTACGGGGTGCTCGGCCTGGGTGTCGGCGGCGCCGGGGCCGCGATGACCCAGCTCCCCATCGAGGATGCCGAGACGTACGGCGGCATCGTCGGCGCCGTGGGCGTGGGCATCGTGGTCGTCGGCTCGGGTGGCGGTAGCGTCGACGAGGAGCCCCCCAGCAGCTGGCTCGACGAGGCCGAGGCCAACGCGCGCGTCGACGCCTACAACGCCTCGCTGTAGTCAGCGCCGCAAGAAGACGTACGCGCCCGCGGTGGCGCCCCAGATCTGCTCGCCCTCGCCGTCCCATCCCTGGTCCCAGGACTCGATGCGGTCGGACTCGAGGCGGACCTTGCTCGTGGCCCAGCTGGCGCCGTTGAGGTCGGACGGGCAGCTCTCGTTCCCGGTCTCGCCCACCCAGGCGTCGCCGTCGCGGGAGAGCAGCACGTCGCAGCCCACCCGCTCGATGGCCTCGTCTGCGGTGTAGGTGCGCACGCTGTCCTCGTCGCACAGGCCGACGGCCTTCTTCGGCCGGTCGAGCTCGTAGATCGCGCTCCGGACCTGCTCCCCCTCGGGGGTCACGACGTACAGCCGCTGGCGGTACGGGCTGTCCAGGGTCTCGACCAGCGCCTGCTCGATGTAGAGGACGTGCTCGCCGAGCTCCGGCGCGTCGACGGGGCACGCGACGAGCGAGACCGCGTAGTAGCTGAAGTCCTCGGCCGCCTGATCCGCGCTGTCGAACCGACCGGCCAGGAGCGCGGTGACCTCGTCGGTGGCCGAGATCACGACCGCGCTGTCGGACAGCGAGTCCAGAGGGGCGGTCGAGGTGGGGGTGGCACACGCCAGGACGAGCAGCGACATCGGGACTCCGTGAATCGAACGACCGGTTGATATCGGCCACGCGCGTGGGTCGGATGACACCCCGATGACGCCAGGGGGCCCGCGGGCACAGCGAAACCCGGCCATCCCAGCGCAATGTCACGAAGCCATTATTCGATAGAACCGAAAATCTGCCGCGCTGATGTGAGAATTGCGGAAACAGCCGGGTTGGCTCGGCGGCCCGGCACCAGGACCGCATAGAAGGTCTCAGCGAGCCCCTCGATCTGGCCCAGCTCGACCACGCCGTACTCCTGGGCGACCTCGTCCGCGACGAGCGACGGGACCGGGAAGATGCCTCGCCCGGTTCGACCGAACGCCTTCATGAGCGCGCTGTCGGCGAACTCGGCGACGACGTGTGGGCGCAGCTCGGCGTCCGCGAAGTAGATCTCGAGCAGTCGACGCATCGCCGAGCCCGAGTCCGGGAGCAGCATCGGCGCCCCGTCGAGCGAGCGCGGGAAGTCGACCAGGTGCCGGGCGGCGACCGCTGGTGCCGCCATCAACGAGACCCCCGAGGCGCCCAGGCGCACGCTCTCGAGCTGACTCCCGACACCGATGGCCACGGCCTTGTCGACCAGGACGAGGTCCAGGTGGTGGACCGACATCGCGCCGATGAGGGGCTCGGCGTGGTCCTCGCTGACCACCAGGTGGACCGGGAAGTCCGGCAGCGACAGGCACGGACTCAGCAGCCTGAGCGCGACCGTCTTCGGCAGGTTGGTCGCCACGCCGACCTTCAGCCGGTAGGCATGCCGTGGCCTGCCGTCCGACCGAATGACATCCAGGAGCTCTTCGCCCAGGGCGAAGATGTCGTCCGCATAGCGCAGCACGACCTCGCCGTGCTCGGTCAGGAGCATGCCGCGGCCTGTTCGCTCCAGCAGCGGGTGCCCGAGCTCCTCCTGGAGGAGCCGAACCTGCGCGCTCACGGTGCTGGGGGCGAGATGGAGTCTCTTCGCCGCTGCGGTGACACTCCCCTCGCGGGCCACCGTCCAGAAATAGCGCAGGTACTGGTAGTTCAGGTCCATCCGAGAGTCCTCGGGAGAGACGTATCAGAAATTCGACGTGACCGAAAGTAGCAGCGAGCGCCGGATAAAGGACGGCCAGCGAGAAGGAGGTCCGCCCGTGAACGCCGAACCAGCCGTCGAAGGCCCGAAGTTCGACGCCCAGAGCCTGCTGAAGAACGTCCTCGCCGGGCTGACCGTCAGCTTCGTCGCGATCAGCCTGGGGGCCGCATTCGGCATCGCCAGCGGCCGCCCCAACGGCGCCTTCATCGGCATCCTGTCTGCCGGCGTGATCGCCCTGATCACCAGCCTCCTGGGCGGCACCCGGGTCCAGTGCTCGGGTCCGACGGCCCCGATGACCGCGGTGACCGCCGCGGTCGTCCTGGCCGCCACGACCGGTGACCTCGCCGGCACGCTCAACGGCGCGGGAGTCGACCAGCAGCAGTTCATCAACCAGGTCTTCCTGCTGACCGGCGCGCTCCTGCTGCTGATGGCCGTCTTCCGCCTCGGCCGGTTCATCCAGCTGGTCCCCAAGGTCGTCATCTCGGGGTTCATGAACGGCATCGCCGTCCTCATCCTCATCGCCGAGTTCGGCAAGCTCTTCGGCCTGGGCGACCACACGGCCATCGGCGGCGAGCTCATGCTGAACGTCGCCATCGCCGGCGTCACGCTGGCCCTTTGCTTCGTCTTCAAGCCGCTGCTCAAGAAGGCCCCGAAGTTCCTGGCCTTCATCCCGGGCGCGCTGTTCGCCATCGTCGTGGTGACCGCCGGAGTCCAGGCCATCGGGCTGACCACGGACCAGGTCGAGTTCATCTCGCTCGCCGCCGTCTCGAGCCTGGCGGACGTGAGCGGCCTGTTCGAGGGCCAGTTTCCCACGGACTGGTCCGGCCCCATCCTGTTCGCGGCCCTTCCCTTCGCGCTGAACCTCGCGATGCTGGCCTACCTCGACACCCTGCTGACCAGCCTCGTCGTCGACAAGATGGCGACCCGCATGTTCAACAAGAAGGAAGAGACCAAGCAGAACAAGGAGCTCGCGGCCCAGGGCGTCGCCAACGGCGTCATCGCCCTGTTCGGCGGCATCCCCGGCGCCCAGGCGACCATCCGGTCGGTCCTCATCCTGAACGAGAACGCCACGATGCGTATCGCCGGCGTCCTGGTCGGTGTCTTCGTCATCGTCGAGATGCTCATCTTCCAAGGCGCCCTGCAGCTCATCCCCAAGGCCGTCTTCACCGGCATCCTGTTGAAGGTCGGCTACGACGTCATGGACTGGGAGGCCCTCGGCGCCTGGTGGCGCTCGCTCCGGTCCGACAAGAAGCTCGTGACGAACGCGCAGATCGGCATCATCGCCGGCACGACCATCGTCACGGTGCTGGTCAACCTGAACGTGGCGGTCGTCGCGTTCGGAGTCCTCTTCCACGTGCTCAAGCGCACACGGTTCGCGATGAGCGACCTGACCCTCGGCCAGCCGGCCCCGCCCGAGCCCCAGACAGAGACCGCCGCAGGCTGAGCCCGGGTACGATGCGGGCATGCTCCTGCTGCTCGTGAACACCGCCTGGGCCGACGCCATCATGCCGGGGCCCGCGATCTGCCCGCCCGCGATGACCCATGTCATCCGAGACCACGCCGAGGTCTGTGCCTTCGACCCGATGACCGCGGTCATCCAGGGCACTGTGGTGTGCGTGCTCGGGGCTGCCGTCATCGGGATCGCGCTGTTCGTCAAGCGCTGATGGAGGAGAGCCACCGCGCCAAGGGCCTCGTGCGGCTCACGATGGCGTGCAACGAGCGGTGCCCGTTCTGCAATGTGCCGGCCGAGGACTTCCCGTCGAGGCCGACGCCGGACGACGAGATCGAGGCCCAGCTCCAGGAGTTCGTCGCCGCAGGCGAGAAGACCCTGACCATCAGCGGCGGCGAGCCCACGCTCCTGCGCGCCCGCCTCGTCACCCTGGTCCAGCGCGCCAAGGAGCTCGGCCTGGTCCACATCGAGGTCCAGACCAACGCGGTGCTGCTCACGCCCGAGCGGGCCCAGGAGCTCGCCGAGGCCGGGGTCACGAGCGCCTTCGTGAGCCTGCTCTCCGACGTCCCAGAGCTGCACGACGAGCTGGCCGGACTGGCCGGCGCCTTCCCCCGCTGCCTCGCCGGCATCGACGCGCTGCTCGACGCCGGGATCGCCGTCACCCTCAACCCGGTCTTCGCCGCGCAGACCCAGGGCCGGGTGCCTGCCTATGTCGACTTCGTGGCCGAGCGCCTCGCCCGGGTCCGGCACATCAGCCTCTCCGCGGTCCAGCCCCACGGTCGAGCGCGCGACCACCTCGACCTGCTGCCCGACTACGCCGTCCTCGGACCGGGCATCCGAGCCGCTCGCCAGAGGGCCGAACAGCACGGCATCACCTTGCTGAACCCCTACTGCGGCCTTCCGCTCTGCGCGGGCTGGGACGAGGACGTCGAGCACTCGGTCGAGGCGCTCGACGCCGCGACCGGACCGGGCCTCGACAACCACGGCAACAAGTCTCACGGCGCCCCGTGTCGGAGCTGTGCCTGGCGTCCTCGGTGCGGTGGTGCCTGGCACGCGTACTGGACGCATCGGGGTGGCTCCGGGCTCGCGGCCCCGCTCGAGAAGACCCCGCCCTGGACCGGCCCGCGCCTCCAGGACCAGGGCGCCACGCGCTGGCAGCGGATGGAGCACCGCTGGGATGCGCTCGAGTCAGGCGTGACGGACATCGCGCTCCGGTGGGACCCAGCGGACCGGAAGACCCTGGCGCGTGCCCGCCGTCACCTGCAGAGCCACGCGACGGGCATCACGCTCGGCGTCGATGGACCCTCGGACATCGACACCCTGCGTCTGGCCGAGGCCATCGGGGTCGAGCGCGTCGTCCTGCAGGCCCAGCTGCCCGATTGAGTACGATGGCTCCGTGACAGGTGACGACAAGGGGACCTGGGGCTCTCCGCCGACCGCGGACCTCGAGCCGGACGTGCGCTCGGACACCCTGGGGCTGCCGGACCGCTACCAGGCGCTCGACCGCTTGGGCGAGGGCGGGTTCGGCGAGGTCTGGCGCGTCGAGGACACGCACCTCAAGCGCTTCGTCACCTGCAAGATCACCCACTTCGGCGTCGCCCGCAGGCGGCAGCTCCGGCGACACTTCGAGACCGAGGCCCGACTGATAGCCACGCTCCAGCACCCCGGCATCGTGCAAGTCCACGACCTGGGGGTCCTCGAGGACGGTCGCTTGTGGTTCACGATGCGTGTGGTCGAAGGAGCCACGCTGCACGAGGTCGCCAAGACGTGGCCGACTCGCCGCCTGGTCCAAGCCCTGGCCTCGGTCGCCGAGGTCGTCGCCTTCGCGCACAGCAAGGGCGTGGTCCACCGCGACCTGAAGCCCACCAACGTGATGACCGGGTCGTTCGGACAGATCCTGGTGCTCGACTGGGGCATCGCGAAGCTCCTCGACGAGGTCGAGGCCACGCCGATCGAGCACACCGTCGACCACGGAGAGACCCAAGCCGGGCAGCGCCTGGGCACGCCCGCGTACATGGCCCCCGAGCAGGCTGCCGGCACCCCGGACCGCCACGGGCCGTGGAGCGATGTGTTCGCGCTGGGAGCCTGCCTCCACCAGGTGCTGACGGGCCGCCCACCCCAGCGCCACGGGGTCCGGATCTTGACCGCGACAGACCGGCCCGGCGTGCCACAGGAGCTCCACGCGCTCGTCGAGCGCGCGCTCTCCGACCGAGTCCGACCAGCGCGGCAGCGCGCGCGAGTTCGCAGACGACATCCAGGCATGGCTCGACGGGACCGCACGCCGAGCGCGAGCCCAGGCCTTGCTCGAGGAGACCGCGTCGCTGCGGTCCGACGCGCTCGCTCTGCGCGAGCGGTCCACGACGCTGCGCGAGCAAGCCGCCGCGCTCCTGGACGGCCTGGAGCCCTGGGCCCCAACCGACCAGAAGTAGCCGGGCTGGGCGCTGCAGGACGAGGCGGAGTCACTCGACGACGACGCCGAGCGAATCGAGACCCGCTACATCGCCGGACTCCAGCGCGCCTTGCGCGAGGACCCCACCCTGGGCGCCGCAGAGGAGCGCCTGGCCGACCACTACCGAGCCCGGCTCGAGGCGGCCGAGCTGGGAGGCGACGCCCGGCTGCAGCTGCGGTACTCCACGCTCCTCCGCAGCCACGACACCCAGGGGCGACACACCGAGTGGCGCAAGGCACGGTGCGCGTGGACTCCGAGCCCTCCGGGGCGCTCGTCGAGCTCGAACGGTACGAGCCGATCGGCCGCCGCCTGGAGCCGCGCTCGCTGGCGACGCTGGGAACGACGCCGCTCGGGACCCGACCGTCCTCGACCGCTGCAAAGCCCTCGGGCCCCTCGACGATCCATCCGCCGCCCAGCAGCTGATGGACCGCCCGACCATCCAGCGCCAGGAGTCCGCTGACGACCTCCAGCACCTCGCCTCCCGGCCCCACCGCGGCGGCCACCGGCTGGCCGGCGTCCACCAACTGCCAGCGGCGGCCGGCGATGCTCAGCTCGCCCCCCGCGTCGAGAGGCCGCGTGCCCCCAGCCGGGACCGGCTCGTTGTCCACGAACGTCCCGTTGCGGCTCCCCAGATCGCGCACGACCCAGGTCCCGCCATCCCACGCGACCACGGCGTGCTCGCCACTCCGTCCTCGATCTGCACATCGCACCGTCGCGAGCGTCCGAAGACCACCCGCGCCCCACATGCGACGCGCTCCCCTCTCTCATCCAGCATCAGTCCCACGGCGCGGACCCTACCGCGCCACAGGGATAGAGGACCGCCATGCTCCTGCTCTCCCTCGCCTGCACCGAACCCGCCGGACGTGTCCACGAGGCCGACGGCCGCCTGTTCGACGAGCTCGGCCGAGAGCTCGTCCTGCGCGGCGTGAACGCCCGCGTCGAGGGCCTGTTCGACGTCACGTTCGACGACGGCCGCGTCCCCCTGGAGACCCTCCCCGCCTTCGGGCCGGACGACTGCCGTGTCCTGGCCGAGGACCTGGGCATGAACCTGCTGCGCCTGCCCATCAACTGGAGCGCGCTCGAGCCCGAACGGGACGCCTACGACCTGGACTACGTGGACGCGGTCTTCGGCCTGGTCGACGACTGCCACGCGCATGGCGTCTACACGCTGGTCGACCTGCACCAGGACGCCTACGGCAAGGACATCGGCGAGGACGGAGCGCCCCTGTGGGCCATCGTTCCGGCGCCCGACGAGCTGCTCGAAGGTCCCCTCGAGGACCTGGACGAGCGCCGCACGAGCGCCCAGGTCCTGGCGGCGTTCGCCTCGCTGTACGCCAACGAGGAGGGACTCCACGACGAGTACGCCGAGCTCGGCACGCTGCTGGCCCCCCACTTCGCCGAGCACCCGGGTGCCATCGGCCTCGAGCTCCAGAACGAGCCGGTCCCGCTCGGCGACCGGGCCGGACTGGACGCGCTCCACGACGCCATCGCGACCGCCGTCCGCGCCGAGGACCCCGACGTGATGGTCCTCTTCGAGCCGGACAGCTTCCGCAACCTGGTCGACTTCACCGAGATCGACACCCCGTTCCCGCACGACAACGCGGTCTATGCGCCGCACCTCTACACCGGCGTGTTCCAGGGCGAGCCCGGGTCGCTCCAGGAGCTCGAGTCGAGCTTCGACGGCATGCTCGACGAGGCCGACGAGCACGGCGCCGCCCTGCTCATCGGCGAGTTCGGCGCCGACCCCTCGACCGACGAGGGGCTCCGCTGGCTGGACGACGCGCTGGGCGTCATGGACACGGGACGGGCGAGCTGGGCGTTCTGGGTCTACGAGGAGTTCGGCCAGGGCCAGTGGGGGCTCTACGACACCGAGGACGACGTCCGGGCCGGGGTGCGCGACCACGTCGCCGACCGACTTGCGCGCCCCTTCCCGATGGCGGTGGACGGAACGCTCGACGGCTTCGAGTGGGACGGCACGACGCTGACGGTCTCGCTCTCCGATGCGGGCCGCGGGGACCACGTGGTGTCGGCCCCCGAGCGGCTCGGCGCACCATCGGGTGCGACCTGCGACGGCCGCGATACGCGACTGGATGTGGGCGCGGGTCGCGCGACCCTGTCCTGTCGCGGCGAGACGCTGGCGGTGTCCTGGTCGGATTGACCGACACTCCGGCGGTATGACCGGGTCCTCGACGCGAACCGCGAGTGTCAACCTCGATGACGACGGGATCCTGGTGCAGGACCGGACGGCAGACGGAGCAACACGGGCTCCTGGTCTTGACCTCGTGCGGCCCGGCGTGTAAACGACTAAGCCTACGTGGATCACCTTGGAGGCCCGCCTTGGCCAAGTCCCGACCCAGCATGCAGAAGCGCCGCACCGAAGCGGCCAAGATGGACAAGAAGCAGGCGAAGGCCGCTCGCAAGGCTGCGCGCGACGCCAGCAAGGCCGAGCGCGGCGTCACCGAGGACGGAGTCGATCCCGATCTCGCGGGCATCACCGCCGGCCCCCAGCCGCGCCTCTACGAAGATGGTGACCCCATCTGGCACGACGAGAAGCTGGCCTAACGAAGGTCCGACGGTCTACAGACCGTCCAGCTCCTCGATGACGTGGTCGTGCCGCTCGCGCACGAACTGCTCGACGCTCTGGTTCGCCCAGGACAGTCGATCTGCGTCCGGCCCGGAGATCTCCGGCGCCACGAGCTCGCTCAGCGCGTCCTGCCGCTCCAGCAGGTACTCCGGGTTCAACAGCTCGTCGGCGAGCACCCGGTACCGTTCCAGGTACGCGCTCTCCATCGCCGGGTCCGACATCAGGCGGTGGACCAGCGGGCGCTCGTCCCCCTCGCCCTGATTCGGCGCGCTGTAGTCGCTGCCGTCGTGCAGCTCGAACAGGACCGACGCCGTCGTGCCCATCTGGTTCCACGTGCTGTCACGGCTCGGGTTGAACGTGCCGTCGAGGTCCCACGGGATGAAGACCATCCGCTCGGGCGCGGCGTAGAGCCAGTAGTTCTTGGGCCGCTGCGGGTAGCTGTCCCACAGGCTCACGAAGTTCTGAACGACCAGGTAGGACAGGAACGAGTCCACATCGAGCTCGGCTGAGAACCACGCCGTGTCCGACGCCTCGAGCCCCTCGACGAACGCGCGCAGGACCGAGAAGTCGTCCGGCGCGTCCTTGTGGTTCGTCTTCTTCTGGTAGTGACACAGATAGTCCTCGTCCGACGGACCGAGCACGGTCAGGTCGGCGAAACACTGCGGCACGCCAGGCAGATCCGTCGCCGCCTTGTACAGGTCCCCGGAGTCGTCACCGAACGAGTCGTTGAGCCAGGCCTTGTCGTCCGGGTCCTCGTACCGCAGGTACATGCCCTGGTAGGCGCCGTTCAGCAGCAGCACGACGTGCTGGGTCGAGGGCACCTGCACCCCGGCGAACCGGAACAGGTCGTAGGCAAGCTTCTGTCGGAAGTGGGGCTCGTAGTTTAGGTTCCACTCCCGATGGCCCAAGTACCTGTCCTCGCTCGGGAACTTGACCTTCCAGTTCCGCAGATCGTACGCACTCATCACGTTTCGGAGCTGGTAGGCGCCGCGGTAGTTGAGCTCGACCTCGACCTCGGTCCCGTCGTAGACGAACGTGCCGACCTCGTCATCGGCCAGATGTGGGTCGGCGTCGAGGCGCTCCATCGCCGCCGCCTCGATGCGGATCTCCACCGTCGGCATGCCGTCGGGGAGCTCCTGGGGATCCGGGGTGTCGTCCACGCCTGGGACCACCTCGACCGCGGTGTCGAGCTCGACCTCGGGCGTCAGCTCGACCGTGGCGCCCGCGCAAGCCAGGAGAAGGAACATCAGCCCGAGTACGGCGCGACGCCCGGGTACCCGGTCCGCTTCCCGAGGTACGCCTGGTACCCGAACCAGGCCTCGGCCAGCATCCAGAGCGGGATGGCCGGCGCCAGGACGCCACAGCTCACCGCGGTGAGGCCGTACACCACCAGGTGGACGACCAGCGCCTGCTTGGCCTTGTGCGCGACGTAGGCCGACTTGCCGTCCTTGTGCATGAGCCACAGGACGAGAGGGACGAGCCCGCCGAGGAAGACCAGCGCGCTGCCGTGGGCGACCGCCGCCAGCATCTTCTCTTCGTCGGTCAGGCCCGCCACAACGTCGGTGGCGACCGGGGCGTCCCGCGGGGGCGGCGCGGGCTCCTCGATGGTCGGCGCGGGCGGCGCTGGCGGATCGGGCACCGGCTCGGGCTCCTTCTGGGCGATGGACATGAGCACCGGGTCGGCTGCCCGCTCGAGCGGAGGCGGCGGATCCAGCGTGGGCTGTGAGGCTGGCACGGACTCGGGGGCCCCTTCGACCGGCCGACGGGCGCTCGTCAGCGCGGCTCGGGCAGCGGCGCGGTCCTCGGCCGAGGCCTCGTCGTCGTCGGGATCCACCCGCGAGCCGTTCGCGTCCCGGTGGATGCCGAAGATGCGGTCGCTCTCGGCCTGGACCAGCCCCGGGAACTTCTTGCTCGAGGGGTCCAGCGGGTCGTTGACCTTCGGGGTCCAGTAGCCGGTGTACTCGCTCCACTGCGCGGCGGTGATGCCATGCCGAGCGAACACGACCGCGGGCGCGACCTGCACGCCGGCGGCGTCCTGCTCGTAGCTGTACGAGGTCGAGATCTCGGCGTAGAGCTCGATGGTGCAGGGTGGTCCCCCACCCCGAGCCGCCGCCTGGGCCGCCTGGTAGAGCGGCATGAACGCCGTGGCGGTCCGACCCTGATCCGCCGGGTCCTGCATCCGAGCGGTGTACCCGGCCTTGGCCTCGGTCCACGCCTCGGCGGACACACCGGCGGCCGCGGCGATGGCGAGCTCCTTGGCCTGGTCGCCCCCGGTGTCGGCCATCGCCGCACACAGGGTTGCGTAGGTCTGGATCGAGACGCCAGCGATGGAGATGTCGGACATGGCCGGACCCTACCACCGCTCGCGGGCCGCCCTCAGCCCACCAGACCCTTGCAGTGCATGGCCAGGAAGTGATGCCAGCGCAGCGTGCTCTCGCCGTGGGGAACCAGCTGGTAGTTGGCTCCATCCACCCGGATCTGCAGTGCATTCCGGAACTGGAGCAGCACCGCGACCATGTCCTCGTACGGCAGGAACCACAGGACCTCGTCGCCCTTGTGGATCTCCAACCCCGTGTCCGTCATCCGCGCAGCCCCCGTCACCACGGGCTCCCGCTTGAGCTGACCACGGCGGACCGCCGTGACCTCCATCTCATGACACGAGATGTGGGTCGAGAGGCTGAAGTGGGCGTCCAGCGCGTCCCTCGCCAGCGCAACCCCCATGGTGGTCGCGTCCTGGGTCTCGCCGACGAGCTGGCTGCGCAGATCCACGCGCCAGCGACGCGCACAGTGCGAGCACGCGACATGGTTCCCACCAGACTGGACCGTGAGCGACTCCATCGCGAAGCACTCGGGGCACGCCCACAGGAAGTCCGGCAGTCCATCCGCCAGGCGGAAGCCCCAGGAGCCCTCGGGGAGCTCGACGAGCTCGGGATCGACGGCGATTCCCCGAGCGATCTGTTCGTTGATCTCGTCGGCCGTGGCGTCCGGGTCGACCTGCTGCAGCTCGTACTCCATGGTCCACGGGACGAGCCGCGGCCACGTCGCCCAGCGCGGGTGCTGGAGGAAGCCGGTGTCGACCCGACAGAACAGCAGCGGACAGCCCAGGCTCTTCACGAGTCGGCCCGTCCCGCGACGGATGGGCAGGGGGGCACCTGTCCAGGACCGCAGTCCTTCCGGGAACATGCCGATGATGTTCCCGCCCTCGTAGCACTCGACCAGTCGCCGGACCGCGTCGCCGTCCTTGGCACCCTTGGTGTACGGGATGCCGCCGACCATCTCCAGGAACCAGCCCACGCCGGGGAGTCGGAAGACCTGCTCGCTGCCGATGCCGTGCGACGGGCGATGGAGCCCCCAGAAGCAGATGAGGACGTCGAAGAACGTCGTGTGGTTCGGCAGCAGCATGGCGCCGCCGGTCTTCGGGACCTCGTCGAGGCCCTTGATCCGGACCCGCATGGGCCACATCAGGCCGAACTTCAGAGTAGTCCAGAACCAGAGCCAGAACCCCCACTTCACGTGCGACATGCCGGGCGAGCGGGTCGGAGTCATGGCGCCACCCTACTGCGCTCGCGGCGGGCGGCCGTGAGATGGTGTCCACGTGACGCTGTTCTACCTCCTGTCCGCGTGCTCCGGCGCCGCCGGGGAACCGGTGCCCGCCGAGACCGACTCGCACCCGGCTGTGGACCAGGACGGCGACGGGTACGTCCTCGACGAGGACTGTGACGACACGGATCCCGATGTGCACCCCGGCGCCCAGGAGATCTGCAACGGTCTGGACGACGACTGCGACGACACCGACGCCATCGACCAGGGCCGCTGGTACGCGGACCAGGACGGAGACTTCCACGGTGCCCCCGACGCGGCCACGACGGCCTGCGACAGGCCGGCCGACGCGGTCCGGTCTGGCGACGACTGCGATGACAGCGACCCGGCCCGGTAACCCAGCACCTCGGAGATCTGTGACGACGGCGTGATCCAGGACTGCGACCACACAGCCGAGGACGCCTACGACGCCTGCTTCGAGATCTGGAAGACCGACATCGCGTACATCAACAAACTCCGGGCGCCCCTGACCAGCGGAGAGGGCGACTCGGAGTCGCTTGACGCGGGGCAGGACCTGGACGGAGACGGCATCGGCGACCTGGCGATGGCCGGCATCGCCGAACACGGTGACGGCGAAGACCTCTCTGCCATCCACCTGTTCTTCGGTCCGCTCGAGCTGGACGTCATCCGGCACGAGGTCGAGCTCGGTCTGGCCAGCGCGGCTCCCGTTCGTGTCCTCGCCGCGAACGTCGACGGCGACGGCGCCACAGACGTCGTGGGCTCGTACCCTGACGAGAACGGTCTCATCTCGGTCTGGCACGGTCCGATCACGGTGGATCGGACGCTGGACGAAGCCGGGCTCCGGATCACCGGGGGTACGCACGACGCGATCCTGGGCGTGAACCTCCGCCGAGGTGGCGATCTGGCCGGGACCGGCCTGACCACGCTCATCACGACCGACTCCAGGACGTTCGACGATCGCTCCGAGCAAGACGGTGGCCTGGGACAGGTGGTGGTGCTGGACGCGACGGGCATGGGCGAGGCAACACGAGACGACCTGGTGGTCGCGCAGGTCACCGGCACCGACTCGAACTCTCGCTTGGGGCTGGGTGCCATCGGGGACACCGACCTGGACGGCGACGGGCTCGTCGACCTGATCCTGACCTCGGGCACACACCTCGACGGAGGCGATCTGGCCTTCTTCCAGGGGCCGGTGACCGGCGCGCTCGGACAGGCGGACGCCACCTGGCTCTCAGAGACGGGCCTCGGGGGCCTGGGCATGGGCCTCGACGCCGGGGACCTGGACGGAGACGGGCACGCCGACCTGGCCCTGGGTGCCATCAACCAGAAAGGCAACGGTCAGGATCTGGCCGGCGCCGTGCTCATCGTGGCCGGCCCGCTCACATCCGCGGTCGACCCCGTGTCGGATGCGTTCGCGACCATCGAGGGGCAGGACGAGCGCGGGTACCTGGGCAGCCATGTCTCCGTCCGGGACGTCGATGGGGATGGGGCCGCCGAGCTGGTCACTGCCCAGGGATTCCTGCTCCGATACTCGCCCGGCTGGATCTCGAGCGCCGGACCCCGGGCCATGTACGTGTTTCGAGGCCCCGTCGCGGGCACCGTGAGCGCGCGTGAGGCAAGCGTGGACCTGGGCGAACAGTCGCACTTCGCCACGCGCTCGATCCTGGTACCCGACGTCACCGGGGACGGGCTCGGCGACCTGGTGGTGCCGGGCGCCCAGGAGCTGAGCGGCGAGGACGGCCGGCCGCGCGACACGGCGTTCATCCTCCCGTGGCCCGGGTACTGAGCGCCTACCAGTAATAGTGGTTGGCGCCCTCGCCCAGGGCGATGCTCGCCAGCTCGCGCTTGGGCCGCTCCAGGTCGTTGAGCTTCACGCCCTGGTTGCTGATGCTGACCAGCACATCGTCCAGGAAGATGCTCCGCCGCACGTTGACCCAGGCGCCGGTGCCGACCAGGTCCGAGTGCGAGACCCGACCGCGCTCGCGGATGCCGCGCTTGGGGTCGGCGTCGAGCACCAGCAGTCCGGAGTCGTACGTCCAGTCGCTCTGGTCGTAGGTGTAGGCCGGGATGGCCAGCACGCCGTCCCGGTAGGTGAACGCGTGGTGGTCGTACAGCGCCTCGGACCAGGACCAGCCGTCCCCTCCGACGACGTGCTTCTGGATCTCGCGAGGCCTGTCCATGTCGCGGACATCGAAGATGGAGATCTTCAAACCGCTGAGGCGTCCCTGCATGTCGCCGTCCATGCCGACCGCCAACAGGTAGCCGCCCTCGATCGGGTGCAGGTAGCTGGAATAGCCGGGGATCTGGAGCTCGCCGCGGACGACGGGCTCGCTGGCATCGGACAGGTCGATGACATGCAGCGGGTCGACCTGTCGGAAGGTCACCAGGTACCCGCGGTCCCCATCGAAGCGCACGCCGTAGATCTGCTCGCCGGGGGCGATGCCATCGACGCGACCCGTCACGACCAGCTCGCCATCGCCGTTGTCGCGCAGGACGCTCACGGCCGAGCCCTGCCCCGTGCCGCCCATGCCCCACCACATGTCGTCCTCGGTCGCAGCGACACGCAGGTTGCCATCGTGCTCACTCATCGCGAACTGGTTCAGCAGCCACCCGTCGATCTCGCCGCTGGCCCGGTACTCGGGCTTGTCGCCAGTCAGCGAGAACTTGTGGATGTTGGTCGACGGATCCCAGGTCCCGCCCCAGCCCCACCAGCCAGAAAACCATGCGGTCTCAGCCACATACATCGACTCGGTGCTGGCGTAGATCGTCCAGCCGCCGCCCATGATGGCGCTGGCGTCCGGGGCCGCGGTGTCGTCGTGCAGGTCCAGGTTCACGACGCTCATCAGGCCCAGGCCGTGGCCGTTTCCGTCGGTGTGGACGTCGTCGCACTCGAGCGCGCTGCCCGCTCGGGGGAACCGCCCGGGCTGCTGGTCCACGTAGGCCAGCAGACGCTCCTCGCGGGGGCGGGTGGCCAGGGCCTCGGCCACCTGGGAGCGCAGCGCGGACTGCCAGACCTCGCGGCTCTTCTCCTGGCTCTCCGGCGTGCTGTAGTCGATGTCCGGCATGTCCAGCTTGCCGTCGTAGACCAGGCTCCAGACCTCCTGGGGGATCTGCGACCAGCTGTTCATCACCAGGAACGCCTGGCCGTCGATCAGGCGGGCCTGGCTGAACTGTCCGCGCAGGTCCACGGTCCGGACGATCTGGGGGGCTCGCCGGTCCGTGACGTCGATGACCGTGGCCTTGGTGCCGGGCTGGTAGGTGACGGCGTCGTAGGTGCGGGACAGCACCATCACGCGGTCGCCGTCCAGGAACAGGCTCGAGGCCTGCCCGTCGATCTCCACGCTGCCGACCTTCTCGGCGTCCTGGACCGGCCACGACTGGACGATGGCGAGCTCGGTCCCGTTCAGCATGTACAGGAAGCGGCCGTCGGTCTTGACGATGTCCTGCTCGTCGACGCCGACCTCCTGGTTGTTCGTTCCGGTGACCGAGCTGGGTCCGGCCGAGGCCCCGTCCGCCGTGGCGCCGGCCGCGGGGGCCGCCTCCGCGACCGATGACTGGCGAGTGCCCAGGCCGTAGCCCCAGTAGCCGCCGTAGGCGTACGACATGTGTTCGGTGACGGCTTCGGCCAGCGCGTCGTCGTATCCGCGGCAAGAGTCGAACGGTTCCAGGGAGGTAGAGCTGGCGGTCGCCAGCGACAGAAGCGAGAACGGAGGCATCGTCGGTCTCCAGCTCGGCGGACCGGACGGGGTCGCGAGCGGCTCGTGGAGACAACGGCGGGTCGCTCGGCGGGCTTACAGCTGCCGACGAGAAGACCGATCAGAGCAGACGAGGCGTCCAGCTGGAGATCCCAGGTCGTCGGGTCGCCGCCCGAGATGTCGACGTGGTCGGGCCCGTCAGATCGACAGGACCCAGCTGGCTTTCGCGAACACCTGCCATTCGGGGTCGGCGAACTCGGTCTGCGGGGAGCCCAGGTACGCGCCCCCCAGGTACACGGCCCTTCCGGGCGTCCGCTCCCACGCGACGAGGCCCTCGTTCCGCAGGACCTCCGAGAACGCCGAGTAGTCCACGATCCAGCGGGTCGACCACACCCGAGTCGCGAAGAACTCCAGCCGGCTGCGTCCGATGACGCCGGCGTACAGCTCCTCGCCGTCGAGCTCCCAGGCCTTCACGTGGGCGGTCGAGACGAACCAGGCGACCCGCGGGACCGGCTCGAACGTGAGCTGCACCTTGTTGTACGCCGACCAGCCCAGCCGCGGGTCCTCGGGGTCGTAGACCGAGATGGTCCCCTCGGAGCTGAGCAGGTACCCCCGCACCCACGGGAAGATGCGGCCCCCCACGCTGAACGCCCCGTTCACGCTCGGGAGCCAGACGCCCTCGTACTGTTCCGAGCCGACCTCGAAGCCGCCCCCTCCATACCGACCACGCTTCCCGTTCACGTACGAGCTCGTCCCCGCGAAGGCCTCGACGAGCTGGCCCGAGGTGTCCATCGCCGCGCTGGCGTTCAGGGGCCGGACACGGACCCGCGTGATCTTCGGCGCCGCCGGGAAGAACCGGAACTCCAGCCTCTCCTCGACCGCGATGCGATCCGGCTGGGTCACGAAGCCGTTCTCGGCCCGGAAGTCCTCGTGCAGGTACCGGACCGCCGTCGAGAACGTGCTCTGGCTCGCCGTCCGGGTGACCTCGGCGTTCATGGCCGGACCGACCCCGAGCGAGCCATCGGCGAACCGCGTCGACGAGCCAGCCAGGCCCCCGCTCGCCAGCCACGCGTCCGACAGTCGGACCCGGGCATCCGCGCCCAGGACCTGGTTCAGCAGGTCGACGTCCGGCAACCGACGGTCCGAGTAGAACAACCCGACGTACCCGTCGTCTCCCAGTGGACGCCGTCCCCGCGCCAGCGTCTGGAGCGCAGGGGCATCCCCCATCTCCTCCTCGGTCCAGCCGCCGCCGGCCGAGACGCTCGGCGAGGGTGTCCGATCCAGCGTGTGGAGCACGGCGAACGTCCCTCCCCCCAGCTCGGCCGTCGCGCGGGCCCCGTACACCGGCGAGACCATCGAGCGTGTGTACGCGAGGTCGCCGTTCGGGCCGCCGAACCACTCCTGCCCCTCGAGGAAGAACGGGCGCTTCTCCTGGACGGACAAGGCGTAGCGCTGGTTCACGTCGATCTGCGACTGGTCCGACTCGACCTGGGAGAAGTCCGGGTTCGCCGTCGCCAGCAGCCAGAACTGGGGCACCGGGGCGTACCGCAGCGTGATGCCGGCCGAGGCCCCTGCCATGCCCCAGCGCTGGGTCGAGGGACCGTCCTGGCTCACGCCGTAGGTCAGGTCCGGTCGGACGTCGAGCCCGGCCGTCCGCCCCAGCTCGCCCGGGCCGACCAGCCGCGCCTGCTGGACCAGGATGCCGTCGATGTCCGGGTCGCGACGCGGCCAGGCGCTCTTCTGGTTGAAGCGCGCGATGACCCGCTCGACCGAGAGCCCCAGGACGTCAGCCTGGACAGGGTGCCGCACGCTGCGCCACGGGATGGCCAGCTCGACCTCGTACCCGGTGGCCGTCTGGACGGCCGCAGACCGCCACTGCCCATCCCAGCTCGAGTCCTGGCCGCCCCCCGGGAGCAGGATGCCGTCGCTCTGCACACCCTTCGGGTTGACCTCGAACACATAGGCTCGCTGGCCCTCGCCCGTCGTGTCCAGGTAGACGAGCACGCTGTCGTCACCGACCGGAGTGTCGCGACGCCCCAGGTTCGCCCGGGTCTCCTCGGGGCTCGGGTCGTGGCAGCGAAAGTGCACGTACAGGGCGTCCGCGCCGTAGAGGACCCGGACCTCGGTCTGCCCCGTGGGCTCGGTGTCGGGGACCTCATGGAAGACCACGAAGTCGGTCAACACCGGCGCCTCGTCCCAGGCGGCGTCATCCGCCAGGCCATCGACCACGACGACCTGTTCGACGGTCGGGACGTGGACGGGGGGAAGCGGCACGGGGCGATGATAGGGGAAGACATGCCCACCATCACCGCCGAAGAGTACGTCTCCATCGAGACCGTCCGGAAGAACGGGACCAAGGCGGCGACGCCGGTCTGGATCGCCCCCCTGAACGGGAAGGCCGTCTTCACCACCAACGGCGACAGCTGGAAGGTGAAGCGCATCCGGAACAACCCATCGGTGCGGCTCGCCCCCTGCGACATGAAGGGCGAGAACGTCGGCACGTACCTGTGCGGAACCGCACGCATCCTGGAAGGAGCCGCAGCGGGCCCGATCAATCAGGCCATCAAGGCCAAGTATTCTTGGAAGACTTGGCCTTTCGCGCTGATCGGTCTGTTCCAGAAGGTCCCGCGGGTCGGCATCGAGATCACGCTGGACTGACGATCATCCTGCGTTATCGGGCCTTTCCACACAAGAAGGAGCCCGCCCATGTTGATGCTGCTCGCGTCGCTGAACACCGCCGACGCCAAGAAGACCCTCGCTGTCACCAAGACCCAGGAGATCGAGGCCTCGTCCGAGCTCGTCTGGAGCTACGTCTCCAACTTCGAGACCTGGAAGAACTGGACCGCGTGGAACGTGGAGACCGACCCCGACGCCGTCTGGACCGTCACCGGCGAGGCCGGCAGCGTGGGGCACACCAGCGAATGGAACGGCCCCGAGCTGGGCGAAGGCAAGATGGTCGCGACCGTCACCGAGCCGAACGCCACGTTCAGCTACGACCTGTTCTTCGACGGCAAGGACGACAAATTCCCGGGCGGCCTGACGCTGGCCGAGGCCGATGGCGTGACCACCGTGTCCTGGGACTGGAACATGGAGATGGGTGGCCTGGGTGCTGCGCTCTTCGGCAAGAAGATCACCGAGATGGTCGGCAATGACTTCGCGACCGGCCTGGCCAACCTCGAGGTGATGGTCGAGGAGGCCGCCGCCGCCGCCGCGCTCGAAGCCGCGCAGGCCGCCGTCACCGAGACCGTCGCCGCCAACACCGCCGCCACCGAGGCGCTGACCGAGGCCGAGGCCGCCGTCGTCGCCGCCGGCGAGACCAAGACCGCCGCCGAGGAGACCGCCTCGAAGGCCCGCCGCAAGTCGGACAAGGCCGCCGCCGCCACTGCGCTCGAGGAGGCCACCGCCGCCCTGACCGCCGCCGAGGAGGCCGCCGCGGCCGCACGGACCGCATCCGAGGCGGCTGGTACCGCCGCTCAGGAGGCCCAGGCCGCGCTCGACGCACTGAGCCCCGCCGCCGAGGAGGCAGCGCCCGCCGAAGAGGCAGCGCCCGCCGAGGAGGCTGCGCCCGCCGAGGAGGCTGCGCCCGCCGAGGAGGCTGCGCCCGCCGAGGGCGAAGCCGCCGAGTAGAACGCGACCGCGGGCGGTAGTGTCGGGCCTTCCCTGGAGGTCCTGATGCTGCTGCTCGCGCTCACCCTCGGCTGCCGCAACAAGGACGTGGCCACGCCGCTCGACTCTTCTCCCGAAGACACCGCGCCGGTCGTCATCGACGCCGACGAGGATGGCTACGAAGAGCTCCTCGACTGCGACGACACCGACCCTGCCGTGAATCCCGGCGCCGAAGAGGTCCCGTACGACGGCGTCGACAACGACTGCAACGAGCTGAGCCCGGACGACGATCTGGACGGCGACGGGTACCTCGAAGCGGTCGACTGCGACGACACCGAGGACGACGTCCACCCCGACGCCACCGAGCTCTGCAACGGCGTGGACGACGACTGCAACGGGGACATCGACGACGCCGTGGGCGACGTCTGGCACGTGGACAGCGACGGCGACGGGTTCGGCGACCCGGACGCGACCGAGGTCGACTGCGATGGCGGCGGCGGGCTGGTGGACGACGACAGCGACTGCGATGACGACAACGCGGACGTGAACCCCGACGCCGACGAGGTCTGCAATGACATCGACGACGACTGCTCGGGCGACATCGACGACGACGCCACGGACGCGGTGATGTGGAACATCGACGTGGACGAGGACGGCTACGGCTCGGACGCCTACCAGGTCGACAGCTGCACCCAGCCATCCGGCTACGTCTCCGACGCCACCGACTGCGACGACGGGGACGACACCACCTTCCCGGACGCCGAAGAGCAGTGTGACGAGGTCGACAACGACTGCGACGGCGACATCGACGAGGACGTCACGACCCGCTGGTACCTGGACTACGACGGCGACGGCTACGGCGACGACGACCACGAGATCGAGGACTGCACCCGGCCCAGCTCGGACTACGTCAGCCGCGGCGGGGACTGCGACGACACCGACACCGACTACAGCCCGGGCGTCACACCGGGGTGCGACGGCGAGGACTACGACTGCGACCGCTCGGTCGACAACGACGCGGACGGCGACGGGTACGCGGACGCGGCCTGCGGCGGCAACGACTGCGACGACACGGACACCGGCGTGAGCCTGTGTGGGACGTGCGACGAGATCCTGTCGGTCGACTCGACGTCGACCGATGGCGTCTACGAGATCGACCCGGACGGCACCGGGAGCTTCGACGCGTACTGCGACATGACGACCGACGGCGGCGGCTGGACGCTGTGCTTCGCGTACGACACCAGCAGCTACGACTCGACCGAGTGGGCGTCCGTCTCGGCGTCCCGCGACAAGCTCTTGAGCTCCGACTGGGGCGACACGGACCTGTCCGGCACAGGCACCACCCAGGGCAACTTCTGCAACCTGCTCGAGGTCACCGCCGGCAGCACCGAGCTCATCGGCGAGGTGGTCCAGGTCTCGGACTCGACCGTGCTCACGAGCGGCACCTACCTGCTCGACGACGAGGACTTCTTCACGCAGATCCACGACCACAGCACGCGGGAGTTCGACTGCCTGGTCGATGACAGCGGCGGTCGACGGCTCCTGTTCGCGAACTACGCCCAGCCGTCCAACATCTACAACTACACGGCGCTGTCCGAATGTTCGGGCAGCGCGCTCGACCACACCAAGGAGTACGGCGCGACCTCGACCGCCGCCTGGGGCGTGGACGGGCTCCTCATCCTGTCCGGCGACGCCAGCGGGTACGACTCGGCCACCGAGCTGTCCCTCCAGGTGAACTGGTACTCGGACACCAGCACCCAGACGCTGTACACCAACAGCAGCGACGCCTCGGTCGACAAGTTCGGCACCACCGGCAGCTGGCTCGCCAATGGCTACAGCCGCTCGGGCGAGAGCCCCGGTCCGAACCACTGCTACTCGTACTGCGGGTACACGAACGTCGTGAACGCCGAGTTCAAGCAGCGCCTGTGGGTGCGATGAGCCTCCTCCTGCTGGCCTGCCTCCAGAAGCTCGAGGTCACGCCCGACGGCCTCGACTCCGACGTCGAGCACGTCGAGGGCGACTCCGAGGCCGCGTCCGACTCCGACTCGGCGTCCGATTCGGACCCTGCCCCGGTGGACGCCGACGGAGACGGCTTCACCGCAGACGAAGACTGCGACGACGACGACGCTGGCGTGCATCCAGGCACCGACGAGACCTGCAACGGCATCGACGACGACTGTGACGGGGCTGTCGACGACGACGACGACGACGTCATCCGGTCCACCGGCTCGACCTTCTACCGGGACGACGACAACGATGGCTTCGGTGACGCGGCCGCCACGACCCTGGCCTGCGCGGCGTCCGAGGGCTGGGTCGCGGACGCCACGGACTGCGACGACACCGAGACAGCCGTGAACCCCGGCCAGACCGAGGTCTGCAACGGCATCGACGACGACTGCGATGCGGTCGTGGACTCGGAGAGCGTCTGCCCGTGCCCGTTCGAGCGAAACGGGGATCACAACTACCTGTTCTGCGCGACCGCCTCGACCTGGTCCGACGCCCGCGACGTGTGCACCGGGCTCGGCGGCTACGACCTGGTCGTCATCGACGACAGCACCGAGCAGGACTGGATCTGGGCCGAGACCAACTCACGTGGCCGGGACCGGTGGTGGTGGCTCGGCTTCCACGACCGGAACTCCACCAGCGACCAGGAGCCGGACGCGGGCTGGGAGTGGGTGGACGGCTCGACCGTGTCCTACACCAACTGGTTCTCGAACCACGCGGGGCAGCAACCGGACGACTACGCGGGCAACGAAGACTGCGCGCACATCGACCCGCACCACGGCATGTGGAACGACCTGCCCTGCGACGAGACGAGCTATGGCGACGCCGCGATGGTGTTCATCTGCGAGACCACCAGCCCTTGAACCCGTACGCCGACGCGCTGGCCGGGCTCGACCTCCCGGACCCCCTCGGGGGGTTCTTCGACTTCTGTCGCGAGCGTGAGAGCATCCGCATCCGGCGGGAGCGAGGCGAGCCCGCGCCCTGGTCCGAAGACCCCATCTTCCAGAACGGGCGGTTCCTGAACGTCTTCCGTGAGGACGACCGGGGGAGCAAGGCCATCGCCCGCTTCGTCGCTCCGGCGGTGTCGGACGACGCGCGGCTCGTCCACGCCGCGCTGTTCGCCCGATGGTGCAACCACCCGGTCACGCTCGATAATCTCGAGATCCGACAGCTCGAGGACGGCGCCGCGTTGAAGCGCGCGCTGCTGACCAGCGACCGCCAGCCCTGGTGCAACACGACGGCCTACCCGGTCGAGCCGAGCCGATGGGATGCGGTCCGCATCTCCCGGCTCGACACCGCGACGCTCCGCTTCTTCGACCTGCGCGACGAGCTGACCGCGGCCATCCGGAGCTGCGAGCGCGACATCGTGCGAGCGACCTCGGCCGTCAACGGCTTCCTCGGTCTGGAGAACGACTTCCCCGTGTTCATGGCGATGGTCGACATCGCCGGGTTCCGTCCCGATCTGCTCGACCCCGCCAGCCACGTGCCCACCGGGATCGGCGCGGCCCCGTACCTCGACCTCCTCCAGGCGCACCTCGACCTGGCCTCCCACGCCGCGACCGCGGACGCCGTCATCGCGGCTCAGCCGACGCTGTGGCCCGAAGCGAAGCGTGCCCTGCTCCCGATCGACGTCGAGTACCTGTCCTGCGAGTGCCGGAAGTACTGGAGCTACGTGAACGGGACCAAGACGTTCACCGGCAAGAACGTCTTCATCCCCGGTCGCACCCCGCTCGTCCTCGTCGACCTCCCCGCCTCGGGCGAGCCGGTCCAGACACGCGTCCATGTGCTCGCAGGCGGGCCGGGCTCGGGCAAGAGCACGCTTGCCAACGCCCTGGAACAGCATGGTTTTCCGGTCACGCGAGAGACCTCCCGCGTCCTCATCGAGGGTGCGGACGAGGACCCCCGGGTCGACCCCATCGCCTGGCAGACCCGCGTCATCGAGGCCGACCACGCGCTGTTCTCGGGCCTACCCACCGACGAGCTCGTCATCGCCGACACCTCGTTCGTCGAGAACCTGGTCTTCGCCGACCGCGCCGGCGTCGAGGTGGGTCCCCAGCTGATGGCGTGGGTCCGAGCGCGTCGACACGCCAAGGTGTTCTTCCTCGAGCCGCTCGAGCGGTACGAGAACAGCGACGTGCGGAAGGAGAGCCAGCAGGAATCAGCCCGGCTCTCCGCGCGCATCCGCCAGGCCTACGAGGACCTGGGCTACGAGCTCATCTCCGTGCCCGACGCATCCGTCGACGAGCGCGTCGAGCTGATCTCAGCTCACTTGACGACGTAGCTGTTCACGAAGATGGGGTAGTCCTCGCCGTCCTCTCCTTCCCAGGAGTCGAGGAACGTGATGGGCGAGACGCGGTACCGGTTCGCCGAGTACTCGTCCTGGGGCGTGTCGGGGTCGTTCACGATGGGCGGGATGCCGCCCGAGAACGTCGCGGACTCGCCCACCGTCAGCGAGTAGCCCTTGCTGGCGCCCTTGTCGTAGCCGATGCCCACGTACCCCGTACCGACCATGACGCTGGCGTCGGTGGACTTCGAGTAGCCCATGACCGTCTGGTTCGTGGTGGTCTCGCCGACCGTCTGGTACCAGTCCACCTGGCCGATGTCGCTGGCCTCGAACCAGGTGCTGTCCGGGAACAGCATGTCGGCCTCGCTCAGCGGCGAGCCGTCCAGGTACTCAGCCGACGTGGGGTAGCTCGCGACGTCGCCAACGGCGTACGGGATCTCGACCTTGGGGCCGCCGACTGCGTCCGCGAGCGCGTTGTACCGAGGCGTCGACCAGAGCGCGGTGCCACCGTCGACCGGCACCGCCAGCAGGACCGGCTCGCCGTCGCTGCCGGGCAGGAGTCCGTCCGGGTCGTGCACCGTGTAGGTGTAGGTGTGGAAGCAGCCCCAGCTGAGCACCACGCCGCCGGTGTGGGCGCCGAAGAACTCAGGCGCGCTGCGGATCTGCCAGCGGCTTCCCATCTCGATCGAGCTGGTGTTGATGGTCGTCTCTTCCAGGAAGCCCGTCAGCTTCTTGTTCTTCTCGTACCCGAACAGGTTGAAGAAGTTGCCGGTGCTGCCCCAGTGGATGTCGGCGGACAGCGATGTGGTGTCCGAGAGCAACTCGGCCGTGCTGCCGGACTCGCCGACGCCCGTCCACGCCGAGAAGTTGCCCTCGGAGCCATCGACGTAGGTCGGGAGGATGAGCAGCGTCGTGGGCAAGACCGCACCCGGGCCGAGCGTCGGGCCCGACTCCAGCACGGCGCGGACCGAGTTGTCGTCGTGGTCGGCCATGGCGATGAACTTGCTGTCCGCCGTCACGTCGAGGTCCGTGTAGAACATCTCCTGCACGCGATTGCTGCTGAGCTGGTACCCGGCGATGGCGGACAGGGCGCTGACCGCCATGATCTCGGCCCGGTTGTCCCCGTCCATGTCGCCGACGACGATGTCGACCAGCCGGCTGTAGTTGGCGTCGACGAAGCCGATCTCCTCGATGCTGGCCTCGTCCCAGGTCTGGTTGACCGTGTAGGTGGCCAGGTCGTCGTCGACCGTTCCGCCGTACCCACCGTCGACCAGGACGACGATCTCGGCCTGCAGGTCTCCGTCCAGGTCCCCGACGGCGACCCGCTCGCTGGCGTCGTCGTCCATGATGAGCGAGTACTCCTCAACCTGGACCGTGCGCTCGAAGTCCAGGTTGAGCACGTGCAGAACGCGCTCGCCGTCCTCTTCGAGCAGAACGACGTCTCGGGCAGGATGTCGCCGTCGACGTCTCCCACGGCCACGTCCATCAGGTCGCCGGATGGGGGAGCGAAGCCCTCGCAGTCGCCCAGGTCGACCTCGCAGATCGCGATGTCGGACTCGCCGATGACCACGATCTCGGCCATCCCGTCGGCATCCAGGTCGCCCGCATCGAGCGCGATGGGCTCGAAGTCCAGGTGCAGCTTGCTACCGGGGTGGTCGCCGCTCTCGAAGACCGTGATCTGCTTCTGGTCCTCGAAGGCCGCGGCGTAGGTCTCCTTCTTCGCGTCGACGAAGTCACCGCCGGTGATGTCGGCCATGATCTTGCTGCCGGCGTCCCAGCTGTACTCGTACTCGACGCCTCGCGAGTCGTTCTGGTAGCCGTCGATGTAGTAGCTGCCCTCGAACGTGTTGGCGTCGGCGACGGCGACCTCGCGGTCCAGGAAGAACAGGAAGTCCTCGCCCAGCGGCGGGGCGCTCTCGTAGACGTCGTCGCACCGGTCGACGCGGCAGACGTCGTCGCTTCAGGTCTCGCCGCTCAGGCAGTCGGCGTCGGTCTCACAGGACACGTCCGGGTCCGCCCACTCGGACGCCGTCAGGTGCGCGTCCCCATAGGTCGGGGCGTCGCTGCCGTCGGGGTCGGTGCAAGCCAGTGCGAGGAGCAGAGCCGTCATGGTGCCTCCAGGTCCAGGACTCTATGGGACCGACCCCCGTTCTTCCCAATCGCCCGAGCGCACACGCCATGCCAACGGTCAGGGGAGCTCGCCAAAGACCTCGGCGGTCCGCTCGGTGAGCTCGGCGTACGGCACGTCCGATTCGCTCACCAGGCCCCAATTGTTGTCCTCGCCGTCGAAGCGCCCGTCGGCGGGCTGGTCGACCCACGCGAACCAGTGGGCGCCCACGATCCAGGGCGTCGCCTGGGCCTCGCGCACGTAGTCCTCGAAGGCGTCCGCTCGGGCCGTCTGGTCCGCCAGCGTCGGGTAGATCGGGGGCCAGCTGTTGGGCAGACCGGCGTCCGCCGCCCGAAATCCGAACTCGGTGATGAGGATGGGCTTGTCGGTGAGCGCGTGCTGCGCGGCCAGGAACCCGGACGGATCCAGGCCGCCCGAGATGTTGAGCGCAGCCTCGGCGATGCCGTCGACGAACACGTAGTTGTTCGAGGAGATCACATCGGCGTGGCGTCCCGCGGCCTCCCACGCGACGGCCGGCACCATGACCGAGACCTCGCGGTTTCCCAGGATCAGGTGATCGGCATCGACGTCGCGGATCGCGGTCGTCGTGAACGAGAAGTACCGCTCGGCGGCCAGGACGAGGAACGCCTCGGTCAGGGCTGGCTCGACGTCCAGGTCACCCGCGTCGAGCACGTCCCAGTCGGTCGCGGCGAGCAGGGCGTCCCGGTCGGCGTGGTCGGTCGTGAGCGCGTCGTTCAGAGCGTCGACACTTCCCAGCTCTTCGATGAGCACATCCACCGCGACGGCCTTGCCCGGCTCGTCAGGGCCGAGCTGCAGGTACTCCTGGAGCAGCGTGTCGGTGCCCCGCCAGTCCCGACCCCAGCGGATCTCGTTGTCGAGGAACCAGCCGATGACCCGCTCGTCCCCCACGCGCGGCACGACCTCGGCCTCGACCTGGGCTGTGACATGGGCCTCCCACTCGGGCGAGAACCAGTCGGCCAGCTCGCCCGTCTCCCAGTCCCCGCCTGACAGGCCGAGGTTGATGGTGGCCGGCATGTCGAGCAGGTCCGCGCGAGACCAGGATCCCGCCGTGTTGAAGCCCCAGCTCTCGAGTCGAGGGACCGTGGCCTCGCCCCAGGCCGCGTCGCTGCCGTAGATCTCGCTGACGGCCTCGGCGTAGGCGTACCCACCGGTGACCTGGTTCCGCGAGCCGTTCGGGGTGGCCGCGTTGATTCCCGAGGACCAGAAGCGCCCACCGCCCGGTGGCACGAACCACCAGCGGTCGCAGACGGCCTCGACGCGGAAGAAGCCGGTGCCGTGGGGCTCGTGCTCGACGCACGGCGCACTGTCGGTGGGGAGCGGTTCGGAGCAGGCGACGAGCAACAGCAGGCTCATGTGGAAGCGTAAGCCGGATACGTTGGACGGGCCTCACGCGGTGGACCCCATGATCTGGCTCCTGCTCGCCTGTTCGACCGAGACCGAGACCGAGCGCCCCCCCAACTACCCCTGGATCACCGACGAGCAGGGCCGCGTGCTCATCCTGCACGGCGCCAATGTGGACGGCTCGGCCAAGAGCA
Organism: Pseudomonadota bacterium; assembly: GCA_024228935.1. Classification (GTDB taxonomy): domain Bacteria; phylum Myxococcota_A; class UBA796; order UBA796; family CAJQPC01; genus JAAESX01. The sequence continues at coordinate 50,751 of JAAESX010000037.1, read as the reverse complement.
CCGAAGACCACATGCCGCGCCAGGACCGCGAGACCATCGAGCGTATGGCGACCGACTGGGGCTGGAACCACGCGCGGTTCCTGATCTTCTGGGACGGCCTGGAGCCCGAACAGGGCGTCCACGACGAGGCCTACCTGGACCTGATCGAGACCCGCCTGGACTGGCTCGGCGAGGCCGGCATCCACGTCGTGCTCGACATGCACCAGGACGTCTACAGCAGCGTCTTCTGCTGCGACGGCGCCCCCGAGTGGGCGGTCCGCGACGACGGCGAGAGCTTCGAGCTCCAGTCCCAGTGGTTCCTCAACTACTTCCAGCCGGCGGTCCAGCGGAGCTTCGACAACTTCTGGCTCTACACCGACGGTGACCACGCCGACCTGCAAGACCACTACATGGCGTCCTGGGTCCTGGTGGCCGAGCGCTTCGGCGACCACCCCGCGGTGCTCGGGTACGACCTCATGAACGAGCCCCACCCCGGCTCGCTGGTCGACGGACAAGAGCTGCTGGGCAACGAGAACCCCTCGGGCACCCACTACGAGTTCGACCAGGAGCGGCTGCAGCCGTTCTACCAGCGCACGATCGAGGCCATCCGCGAGGTCGACGAGGACAGCTGGATCTTCTTCGAGCCCCGCTACGGCGCCCCCGGCGACGGCCTGCCGTCGTACATGGGCGTGCTGACGGATCCGCGCGAGGCCGGCGATCGGCTCGTCTACCACCCGCACCTGTACTCGGTGATCCTCGAGGCGACCGGCGAGTACAAGGACGACGACACCACCGTCGCCAACTGGGAGGAGAACCGCGCGCTCGAGGCCGCGGCCCAGGACTGCGCGGTGGTGCTCGGCGAGTGGGGGCTGTCGCAGTCCACCGAGGGGGCCGAGCGCTTCATGGGCGACGTGGTCGACATGGCCGACCGCAGCATGGCGGGCTGGTCCTACTGGGACTACGGCTTCGGCGGCTGGCTGCCCGTGGATGGCGATGGGAACGAGCTCGAGACGATGGACGTGCTGGTTCGGGTCTATCCGCAGCGGGTGGCGGGGACGCCGGTGTCGTTCGGCTTCGACCGGGACAGCCGGGTCTTCGAGCTGGAGTTCACGGACCGCGAGGGCGTGTCCGGAGCGACCGAGATCTACGTGCCACCGCGGCACTACCCGGACGGGTTCGACGTCGAGCTGTCCGATGGGGACTGGGTCTTCGACACCGACAGCAACCTGCTGAGCGTGACCGTGGAGCCCGTCGATGGGGTGCATCGGGTGGGACTGCGGCCGCTCTAGAGCACCATCAAGAGCCCCAGCACCAGACCCACACAGAAGAAGAACGCCGTGCCGGCGATGGCGATGCCGATGGCGACCTTCAGCTCGCTCTCGAAGGACTCGCTCTGTTGCTCCTCGATGGAGTTCTCGGGCACCACCCCCGGCCGCATCTGCGGCGCGGGCGCGTCGATCTTCGGGTCGTGGACGGGCTTGTCGCTCATGGCTCGACCGTATCGGCCGCTTCGACCAGCTCGTAGGTGAAGCTCGGCTGCGGCTCGCGGTTGGTCCGCTCGGCGACCACGGCGTGCCACGGGGGCGGGTCCAGGACGTACCCGGCCTCCAGCCCCTGGGCGGACTCGACGTTCATGTCCCCCTTGACCCGGAAGACCTCGGCCGCCATCGAGTGGATCGCCGGGGAGAGCTTCTCGGCGTGCAGCTCGAAGCACCCCGCGTCCTGCCCGTTCGCGGCGAGCGTCGTGTCGTCCCAGGACAAGGCACCGAAGTCGAGGAGCCAGCCGATCTGGATGGCAGCCAGCCGGGGGTAGGCCTTGGAGTTGCCCTCGGGGGTGCTCATCCCCTCGCCCACCTTCTTGAGCGCCCAGGCGATGTCCGCCATGTGCATCGGGACGACCATCTCCTCGGCGAGCACGCCGGTCTCGGACAGCGTCTCGGTGTAGTAGAGCGCCGCCGTCTGGGCCTTCAGCTCCTCGAGCATGCTCGCGAGCGGTCCACCGAAGCGCTCCTCGTCGCTCTGCCCGTCCACGCGGTGGCCCGAAGTGGGGCCCAGGTTGTGGGCCGCCTCGTGCAGGACCGTGGTCACCAGGAACGCCTCGCGGTCGGGGCTCCACAGCGGCATCGTCGCCGGACAGAACAGCGACTCCATCGTGCGGCGCTGGGCCTCGAGGGTCAGCGGGTCGTTGAACAGGTTGGTCATCGCGACCGTGCGCCCGCCAGCATCCGCCACGGGTCCCCAGTTCGGAAGCGACTGCCCGACGGTCGCCCCGCGCGAGGACCGCGCGTCACCGGCGTTGAGCACGATGTCGATGAACTCGGGCAGCTCGAACCCGACCGTCCGCTCGGCGTACTGCGGGCCCGCGAGCTCGGCGATGGCGGCCTCCATGTCCTGCTTCACGGGCGACAGGGCGTCCTGCCAGACCAGGCCGTCGGAGTTCACGCGCGCCAGCACCATGTGGAACCCGGCGTGGCGGCTGCACGGCTCCCAGTACGTCTCGTCCGGACCGACCCGCAGGTACCAGGCCGAGTTGCGCTGGTTCATCTCGGCCCAGGCGGCGTCGGCGGCGAACCAGTCGTTGTCGCCAAAGGCCTTGGCAGCCGCTCGCAGGTAGGCCTGCAACGCGGTCTCATCGGTGCCTTCGAGCGCGTCGGCGGCAGCGTTCAGGGCGTCCGCAGCGGCGGCCATGTCCTGCGGCCAGGCCTCGGTGTAGGGCACAGCGACCAGCTCGTCGCCCTCCAGCCGAGCGACGTGGAACGGGTCCATGACGTCTGCGTTCCGCGCCTCGAGATCCACACAGAAACCATCGCTCTGCAGCGACTCCGGGTAGATGCCGACGATGTACGGGGGCGCACCGTCGACGGCCGAGCACGCCGGGTCGTCGGCCGTCGCGGTCGAGTCGCACCAGGGGCCCTGGTTTCGGTCGAACAGCTGCTGGCTCACCTGGTCGGGGGGCTGCATGCCGAAGGCGCCGCGCTGCTTGAGGTACAGCCTCTCGATGGCCTGGGCGGCGACCTGGAGGTGGGCGACCATGGCCTGCTCTTCCGCTGTGAAGGCCGAGAGGTCCGTGACGACGGGCGTGACCCGGCCCTGGGCGAGCTCGAGCTCGACCGCACGCTGGCGGTCGTCGATCGGATGGACGACCGGAGGAGCCACCTCGGGCGGCGAGGGGGTCGGGGTCGTGGCGCAAGCGAGGAAGAACAGCATCCGCGGACCCTATCAAGGCCCGACGACGCCTCCCCTGTCGACCGGCATCCGTCTCAGTCGCAGTAGTCGACCCACTGACAGGTCCACCCGTCCGCGCCGGGCACGCACCCCTCGCCGTTCTCTTCGCAGTCGTCCACCTCGCACCAGGCGGTCCCGCCAGGGTCGCCCTCCTCGGCGTCACAGGCCACGACGTCGCTCAGCGGCGCCTGACTGCAGACTCGGTCGTCTCCCAGTCGCCCCACCCACACGACACCCACATCACGAAAAGCATGGGCACACCCTGGCCGAAGAGGCACAGGGGGCGTCCGCGCTCGGCGAGAGAGCGAAGCCATGGCCGATGCGATGGGCGTCCGGTAGACCCGCTCATGTTCGCTCTCCCCCTGCTCGCTTGTCTCGGCACGGCCGACCCGACCCCGGACGCCCAGCCGGTCGCACCCCAGCCCGAGGTCGAGGCGCCACCGGTGCCCTCGGACCCCGGCTCGCAGCTGCTGGCGGAGCTGCGCAGCAAGCCGCTGACCACGACCCGCCACGCCGAGTGCCGGATGGACTGCCGGCACGTCAGCTTGCCCGAGATCGAGGCCCTGCTGGTCGACGGGATCTGGATTCCTGAACGGTCTCGGGAGGATGGACCCTGCGAGAGCCACGCCATCGAGGGCACCAGCGCCGACGGGCAGGAGCTGCGCGTCGTCTACGCGGCCTGCGACAGCGAGACGCGCGTGGTCACGGCCATCGACCTGGGTCGAGAGTGGCCCTGCGACTGCGACTGAGCTGTCGTCAGCGCGCGACGTCGAACACGTACGTCAGCGTCGTGACCTCGTGGTCGCAGGCGTTGCTGTTCTCGACGTCCGTGTCCTGGCTGAGCGTCTCTTCGCCGAGCGTGGCCTCGACGGTGTAGCTGCCGGTCTGGACATCCGAGGTGCAGCAGTCGTAGGCCCCGCAGTCCATGGCGAACACCTCTTCCCGGGTGTCGAAGTCCAGAACGCGCATGCTGTCGGGGAGCAGCGCGTCGCCCTCGAGCGTCTCGCCATCGATGCACAGCGACGGGTACGGATCGTCGCAGCCGTTCGCGACCGCGGTGTCGACGACGGTGGTGCTCTCCACCGGGGCCTCGCTCGTCGCGACGCTCACAAGGACTCCCACGGCCAACACACCCAGGCTCAGCTTTCTCATGCGTTCTCCTTCATTGCCCTGCTCTCAGGGTGTGCGCATCCGGGCTGCCCCGCACGGCTGTGGCAGCATCCGCCCATGTGGCTCGCCCTTGCCTGCGCGCCGGCACAGGTGGGCCTCGGCCCCGTCGCGCCGGACTCGGACCCGGACTCGGAAGGCTCGGTGCCGGCCGGAGCCATCCTGCTCTCGGTGGAGCCACCGGCCGGCCACCTGGAGGGAGACCTGGACGTCGCTCTGACCGCCTCGCTCGAGGGCGCCGAGATCCGGTACACGCTGGACGGAACCGACCCCAAGGACGGAGTGCTCTACACCGGGCCGTTCTCTGTGGGGGATCGCACGGCGGCCGTGCACCTCAGGGCGACCGCCGAGGGCGACGGGCTGACCTCGGATGAGCTCAGCGCGAGCTATGTGGTTGTGCCATCCGTCCTGTCCCAACCCACCGAGATTGGTGGGTTTCCGTCGAGATAGGGTGTCTCCAGCGTGATCGACGCGGACTACGAGATGGACCCCCAGGTGCTCGAGTCCGACGACGCTCGCGAGCGCACCACACGCGCTCTGGGGTCCCTGCCCGCGTTGGCGATCTGGATGGACCCCGACGACCTGTTCGGCCCCGACGGCATCTACGACAACGCCGACGAGGAAGGCACCGAGTGGGAGCGCGAGGCCCAGGCCGACTGGATCGAGCCGGACGGGGACGGCTTCTCGGTCGGCTGTGGCATTCGCGTCCAGGGGGGCAGCAGCACCGGCAACTGGAAGGTGCCCAAGGTCTCGCTGCGACTGCTGTTCAAGGACGAGTACGGCCCCGGACAGCTGGAGTTTCCGGTGTTCACGGACGGCGAGGTCGACCGGTTCAACACGCTGGTGCTCGACGCCCACATGAACAACACCTGGCTCCACCCCGGGACGGACCAGCAGGAGCGAGGCCAGTACGTTCGGGACCCGTTCATGGCGGACCTCCAGCGCAGCGTGGGCGGGCACGCACCACGAACCCGGTTCACCAACGTCTTCCTGAACGGCGCGTACTGGGGGGTCTTCGACGTGCACGAGCGGCCCGACGACGCCTGGGCATCCGAGCGATTCGGGGGCGAGGACACCGACTACGACATCATCCGACACGGATCCGAGAACGTCGTCGCCGGGGACGCGGACAGCTGGAACGCGCTGCTGTCCGCAGTGCGAACCGGGGCGGACCACGCCGACCTCGCAGCCCGCGTCGATGAGCAGGACCTGGCCGACTACATGCTGGTCAACTTCGTCCGCGGCAACACCGACTGGCCGCACCACAACTGGTACGCGAGCCGAGCACGGGACGACGGGCCCTGGCGATTCCACAGCTGGGACGCCGAGCACGTGCTCGAGGCGGTCGACCACGACGTCACGGGACAGGACGACAGCTACAGCCCCGGCGAGCTGTTCGTGGCGCTGATGGCCCACCCCGAGTTTCGCGCGCTGTTCGCCCAGCGCGCCGAGCTGCACCTCGCGTCCGACGGCGCCCTCGGTCCGGACGCCCTGGCCACCGCCTACCTGGCCCGCATCCAGCAGCTGGACGACGCCATCGTGCTGGAGTCGGCTCGCTGGGGGGACTACCGACGGACCGTCCCCTACACCCGCGAAGCCGAGTGGCTGCAGCACCTGGCCTGGATCGAAGACGAGGTCCTGCCGATGCGCAGCGAGACCGTGTGGGACCAGCTGCAGGCCCGGGGGTACCTGGACTGACTCAGTCCGGGTGGGACTGGAGCTCGTCCGCCCAGGCCATCGCCTCGCGGGTGATCCGTGCCGCGTCCTCGTCCCGCATCCCGCGCGGGGTCTCACCGGACTCCAAGTGCTCGGCCGCCGCGAGCAGGCCGCCCAGCGAGCCCGACCGCACCAGGACGGCGTCCACGAGGGTCGACGCCAAGGGGAGCTCGGCCAGTGCGTCGGCCAGCGGCATGTCGAGGAACGCATCGAAGTACGACAGGAGCCCGACGGTGAACGCCTCGTCCCCTGCTCGGTGAGCCAGGAGCTCGCAGGTCCGCGCACGCACGATGGCGGCCGTGACCAGCGCCTCGGGCTTGTCGGACAGGCTCTCGAGCAGCATCAGCGTGGTCCAGTTGGCGATGGTCCGCATCCCAAGGAACACGAGCCCTTGGCGGAGCGAGGTGACGGGTCGTCGAAGCCCGGTCGCCGCGGTGCCGAGGACACGCATCAGCCGGTGCACCAGCCCCGGGTCACCACGGATCACGGTCTCGACGTCGCGCATGGACGACGACTTGTCGTACACGACCTGCATCACGCGAAGCAGCGTCTCGCGACCGGGCGAGATGCGCGCCGACTCGACCTCCTCGGGCGTCCGCCAGAACGCACCGGCGAAGTACCGAAAGCCCGCTCGACCCGCAGCACGGGCGCAGTCGCGGTCGTCGACGCCCGACACGATGGCCCCTACCTTGGCCTGGTCGCAGTCTGCGGCGAGCTCGGGCGTCGCCGAAGCCAGATCGACGCGGACGAGGTCGGGCGTGTCCTCGGGGACGGTCTCGCCGGCCTCGAGGCGGATGCACCACGTGTAGCCCAGCTGTCGGGAAGTCTCGATCTCCTCGGCGCAGGCTCCCCAGGAGGCGAGGTCCACCTCGAGCATCGTGCGGTCGCAGGGCGGCAGGGCGGCAGCGATCTCCCGAAGGGCTGCCCCGGAGAGAGGGATCAGCGCCCGCGTCCCACACGTCATGGTCCGCACGCCGACATCGAGCAGCACGCGAAGGAGCAGATCGCTGGGGCTCGGTCCGTCACACGCGGGGAGGTCGAGCAGGTACGCGAAGACCCGCCCGGTGTGGTCGTGGACGGGGCGGCGCCGCACGACGACATGGGGGTCGGGGGCCTCGTCGGGAACCAGTTCTTGGGACGGGGACATCTGACCTCCACCCTTCTCATCGGAAACACGGACCGCCGGCCGGATGGCACAAAAGGGCTGTTTGCATGGCCGGATCCGGCTGTTGCCCCCGCCTGACCTCGATAAGCATGCAGATGCCCGACGCGACGCCCGAGCAGCTTGTCGAGAGCCTGGAGCTCGACCAGAAGCTCGCGCTGATGAGCGGCGACCCGGAGTTCTGGCCGGGCCTGGTCGCCCTGGTCCTGCGCGACAGCTACCACCGGGTCCCGTTCGCCGCTGGGGGTCGGGTGAGCCCGCAGCTCCCAGGCCTCCACTTCGTCGACGGGCCCCGCGGCGTCGTCATCGAGGGCGGCACCATGTTCCCGGTGCCGATGGCCCGCGGAGCCACCTGGGACGTCGAGCTCGAGGAGCGCATCGGCGACGCCATCGGCAAGGAGGTCCGAGCGGTCGGGGCGAACCTGTACGGCGGCGTCTGCATCAACCTGCCGCGCCACCCGGGCTGGGGCCGCGCCCAGGAGACGTATGGCGAGGACCCCGCACAGCTCGGCGCGTTCGGCGTCGCGCTGACCCGAGGAGTTCAGCGGCACGCGCTGGCCACCGTGAAGCACTTCGCCCTGAACTCGATGGAGGACATGCGCTTCGACGTGGACGTCCAGGTCTCGCCTCGGGTCCTGCACGAGCTCTACCTGCCCCACTTCCGCGAGGTCGTGGACGCCGGCGTCGCCTGCGTGATGAGCGCCTACAACGCCGTCAACGGCGACTGGTGTGGGGAGAGCGAGCCGCTGCTGAGGACGATCCTCAAGGAGCGCTGGGGGTTCCGCGGGTTCGTTCTCTCCGACTTCGTGTTCGGGGTCCGGGATGCCGAAAAGGGGCTCCGCGCGGGCCTGGACCTGGAGATGCCCTACCGCCACGTCTACGCGCGGCACCTCGGCGGCCTGGTCCGACGGGGCGAGGTCCCCGCCGACCTGGTCGACGAGGCCGCCCTTCGCCTGGTTCGCGCCCAGCTCGCCGTTCCTCGGGGAACCTGGGGAGCCGACCTCCTGGCCTGCGAGGCACACACACAGCTTGCTCGGGAGGCCGCGCAGAAGTCCATCGTCCTGCTGAAGAACGACGGACTCATCCTGCCGGTCGATCCAGCCTCGGACGTGGTGCTGCTGGGTGCGCTCGCGGGCGTCGCGAACCTGGGAGACCGCGGCAGCAGTGACGGCCGTCCTCCCTACACCGTGACGCCTCAGCAGGGCCTCGAGGCCGCCGGGCGGGTGCGGACGCTGGCCACGGACGATCCCGTTGCGTGTGCCGCCGCCGCAGCCACCGCCGAGCTGGCCATCGTTGTGGTCGGCAACACCGAAGCCCAGGAGGGGGAGTCCCTGGTTCCCCCCGACATCATGGGCATCGGCGAGGGCTTCCCCCCACCTCGGCCCCTGTCCTGGTTCGGCGGGGTCGGCCGGGCCATCTGGCGTGCCGTCGGGGGCCCGCTGAGCCGGGTCGGCCGAGCGCTCATCCGCTACACGAACAGCTTCGGGCTGGGCGGGGACCGGCGCGATCTCCGGCTGCTGCCCGAGCACGAGGCACTCATCGCCGCGATCGTCGAGGCCAACCCCCGCACGTTGGTCGTCGTCCAGGCCGGCAGCACCGTCCTGATGGAGGGCTGGCGCCACCGCGTGCCCGGAGTCCTGATGCTCTGGTACCCGGGGATGGAGGGCGGCCACGCCCTGGCGGACGTCGTCTTCGGGGCCGTCGCGCCGTCGGGACGCATGCCCGTGAGCACACCGACCTCGGCCGACCACCTCCCCGCCTGGGACCCTGACGCGACACGCGTCGAGTACGACCTGTGGCACGGCTACCGGAAGCTCCAACGCGACGGGAACACCTCGGCGTTTCCGCTGGGCTTCGGCCTGACCACGACGCGCTTCTCGTGGAGTGGTCCCCAGGTCACGCGAGGGGAGACCGAGCTCCTCGTCTCGGTGCAGGTCGCAAACGAGGGGCCCGTGGATGCCGACGAGGTCGTCCAGGTCTACGCGTCGTGGCCCGGCAGTCGCTTCGAGCGCCCTCCCCGTCAGCTCGTCGGCTTTGCCCGAGCACACGTGCCCTTTGGGGAGCAGCGCCGCATCGAGGTCCGGGTCCCGGCCCGACGGCTCGAGGTCTTCGACGAGGCGCTCGACGACCTCGTGCGCGAGGACATCGACGTGCAGCTGCTCATCGCGCGTCACGCCGAGGACGACGAGCCGTTGGTGTTGGCGCTGGCCTCGGACTGACTATCCTCCGGCACATGGCCCTCCTCCCCGCTCCAGACCGACTGCTCGACGACTCCGGCGAGACCGTCGAGGACGCCGGGCGCTGGCCGATGGTGACCACGCGCGTCGCCCGATCGCTCTGGGACGACCACAGCGCCGCGTCGGGCAGCGGCATCCAGCTCCAGGTCCACAACCACCTGGACGCTGGACACCACGAGATCACGCTCGACAGCAAGGGCAGCGACCTGCACGCCCGCCTGCGCTGCCACCACGATCCAGCACAGACCGACGCGCTCGTGGTCTGTCTTCCCGTCGGCCGAGGACGCGGTGCCTACTCCCACAAGGTGCCGCTGCCGGTGTCCGGCGAGCTGCGCGCCTTCGGTCGAGCCTTCGAGCTCGACGCCGACGAGTGCACCGCCATCCTGGACATCCACCAGGCGCACTACCCCCGCGAGACCTGGTGGAAGTGGGCGACCTTCGTGGGACGGGACGCTCGTGGACGTCGGGTCGCGGTGAACCTGACCCGGAACGTGGTGAAGGACGAGGCCATCCACGAGAACGCGCTCTGGATCGACGGTCGACTCCAGCTCCTGGGACCCTCGGCGTTCGCCCTGGACGAGGAGCCGTGGCGTGCGGGCACCGCCGACGGCACCACCTCGCTCGAGTTCACCGGGCAAGGGGAGCGCTGGGAGGATCTGAACCTGGGCGTGGTGGTCTCGCGCTTCCGCCAGCGCTTCGGCACCTTCTCCGGCGTCGTGTCCGGCCGCGACGGCCCCATCGAGCTGACCGACGCCTTCGGGCTCTTCGAGGACCACAACGCGACCTGGTAGCGCCCGGGCGTAGGATGGAACATGACCGACCCCAAACGGCCTTTGTTCCACTGGTTCGTCGACTGCTCCACCGGCAAGGAGCTCGTCCTCGCGCTGTACACCCTGCCCTGCCGCTACGCGCGCTGCGTGTTCTGCTCTCTCCCCAGCCTGGCCGAGGGCGGCGACCGCGTCCGGCCCCAGGACATCGACGCGCAGGTCGACTGGATCCTGTCGCACTACGACAAGACCCAGCTGGACCAGGTCACCAAGGTCTCCGTCTACACGGCGGCCTCGACCCTGGATCAGAAGTGCCTGCCGACCCGCAGCCTGATGTACCTGCTGCTCAAGGTCTGCGACCTGCCCGCGCTGAAGCTCCTGTCGCTGGAGACCCGCCCCGAGTACGTCGAGGACTGGGAACTGCGCATGCTGTCCGAGGTCCTGGGCGAGGGCATCCAGGTCGAGGCGGCAATCGGGTACGAGACCCACGATCCGCACCTGCGGAACACGGTGCTGAAGAAGGGGCTGACAGAGAAGTCGCTGCGCATGCTGATGGAGCGGCTGTCCTCGCATCAGGGCGCGCTCAAGGCGTACGTGATGCTGAAGCCGCACCACAGCCTGACCGAGCAGGGCGGCGTCGACGAGGCCATCCACGGCCTGGACCACCTGCACGGGCTGGGACAGGAGTTTGGCGTGCCGGTCTCGATCCACCTGAACCCCACCTACATCGCCGAGGGCTGCGCGCTCACCGACGAGCTGGTCGCCGCGGGCTACGAGCCGCCCGAGCTGACCTCGGTCATCCGCGTCGCCGAGGAGTCGATCCAGCGTGGGATGCCGCTGTACGCCGGGCTCGACGACGAGGGGCTCGCGCTCAAGGGCGGCACGTTCCAGTCCACGGGCCTCGACGCCGAGCGAGCGGTCGCCGCCATCCTCTCGTTCAACCGCCACCAGGACGTCGCGCGGATGAAGCGAGAGGCGGGGGCATGAAGAAGCCCAGCACGAACGTCCAGTTCACCCCGTACGAGATCTCGATGTGCCTGCACGACGTGCATCGCACGCGGCTGTGGAAGCAGGCCATCGAGGACCTGGTCCGCCCCGGAGACATCGTGGTCGACGCGGGTGCGGGGACCGGCATCCTGAGCATGTTCGCGGCCAAGGACGGAGCGGCTCGCGTGCATGCCATCGAGCTGCACCCCCGGTTCGTCGCGCTGATCGAGCACATGGCCGAGCTGAACGAGGTGAGCGACAAGGTCCAGGTCCACCACGCCGACGCCAGCCGCCTCGAGCTGAGCGAGCCGATCGACCTGCTCATCTGCGAGCTCCTGTGCACCGGCCAGTTCTTCGAGCCCGAGGTCCAGGTCGTGAACCACCTCCGGCAGTACCTCGCCCCAGGAGGCCGGATCCTGCCGTCCAAGGTCGAGTCGTTCGTCCAGCTCCTGGACGCACAGAAAGACCTGTACGGCGTCCGGATCGACACGGACAGCCGCTCGGACCTGCTGGCGGGGGACGAGCCGGTCTCCACCCGAGCCCGGTACGACGTGATCGACTTCGGTCGGCCTGTCGAGCCGGCTCGCGTCGACGCCACCGTCGAGCTGCGCGCCCGGAAGACGCGGGTCGCCGACGCCGTGGTCATCACCAGCCGCGCGTGGCTGACCGAGGACCTGGTCACCGAGCGGACCCGGTTCCTCTACAACCCCGAGGTCATCTACCTGAAGCGCGAGGTCCAGCTCGAGGAGGGTCGGACCTACCGGGTCCACATCGCGTACGACTACGGCTGCGACACTCTCGACGTCGAGCTCGACGTCACGCCGGTCTGACGATGGGAGGGGGCACGGTGATGCAGCGGCTTCGGGAGCATCGCGTCCCGCTCATCGTGTTCACGGCCACGGCCATGTGCCTGTTCCTGGGCACACGGTGGTCACCCGGGAAGCCCTACTGGCTGAAGGACAGCCTGACCTTCATCGTCTTCATGCCGTTGCCGCTGCTCGCTGTCTACCTGCTCGACGGGTACGAGAAGACGTGGACCCGCGTCCTGTGGCTCGGCGGAGCGCTGTTGACGCTGGCCCCGGTCCTTCACAGGAACCTGGTCGACAAGGAGCTGTACCTGGCGCAGCCCGAGCTCCTGGTCGGGCCCGCCGTCATCGGCACCGCGCTGATCGTGGCGGCGTGCAAGCTCGGCGGAGTGAAGGCGGACGACTGGGGCCTGGGCCTGGGCGACTGGAGATGGTGGGGGCCGTGGACCGCCCTGCTCATGGTCCTCGCCATCGGCCTGTCCGTCGTGTGCGCGCTCGTGTTCCCGTCGTTCCGCGAGGCCTACCCCTGGTACGAGCCGGCCCGCACCGACGCCGGCGAGCTGTTCGGCTACCAGCTGAGCCTTGGCGTCTACATGGTCGGCTGGGAGTTCTTCTTCCGCGGCTTCATGAACTTCGGTGTGGCGCGCACCTCGGGGCCGGTCATGGGAGCGCTCGTCCAGGCCATCCCCTTCATGCTGGTGCACCGGGCCAAGCCCAAGGTCGAGATGCTGGCGTCGTTCTTCGGAGCCGTGGGGCTGGCGCTGTTCTGCTGGCGCGGTCGCAGCTTCTGGCCCGCCGTCATCCTGCACTGGGGGCTCAACGCGGCGATGGAGTTCACGTGCTTCGCGCTTCGGAACGGCTCGGGCTGACAGGCTCAGAAGAGCGGCTTCGCCACCATCACCCAGACGGCCGCGATCGACGCCAGGAACGCCGGGAAGCCCAGCGCCAGCCAGATCCGGTTGGCGGCGTGGAACTCGGGCGGGAGCTCGGTCGCCCTCGCGACCGCCTCGTCCGCGAGCCGCCGCATCTTGAGCTGCAGTCCGGCCGCCGGCAGCCAGCAGAGCCCAGCGACGACGTACAGACCGATCGCGGCCTGGACCCATGGGGTCGACCAGGGGAGCCCGTACAGGTGCACGAGCAGGCCGCCGGTCAGCGGCATCAGGATGCCCGAGGGCACCGTGAAGACCCAGTCCGCCAGGACGATCTCCCGCTGGCACCAGGCCACGATCCGGACGTCCCCCGCGCGGTCAGCGCGCCACTTGTACCAGGCGCTGCCAAGGCCCGTGCCCAGGAAGAGCACGGCGCCCAGGACGTGAACGGACTTGATCAGCGGGACCATGCGCGCCTCGCCAGAAGGAAGGTCCCCGCCAGGATCGGCAGGTTCTTGGTCATCGGGCCGAACGGGTGGACCCACACCGACGGATCGTGCCAGGAGACCAGGATCGGGAGCAGGATCAGCGCCCCGACCTGGAGGCCCAGCAGGACCGCCAGGGCGCGCCCACGGAGCACCAGGGCCAGCACACCGCTGAGCGCCTGGGCCAGGCCCATCACCACCAGGAACGAGGCCCCGTCCACGGGCAGGACGCTCTCGACCAGCACGATCTCCATCGGCTGCTGGAAGAACACCTTGGGGAACAGCCCCTCGGTGATCCAGATGAGCGCCATCCCGACACGAAGTCCCCAGACGGCCCGTGGGGACCAGCCCTCTCGATGGAGCGCCCAGGCGGCCCAGACGGCGGCCAGGAGCGGGAGGTTCTTCGTCAGCACGCCGAACGGATGGGCCAACAGAAGCGGCTCGGTGAGCGCCAGCACCGCCGTGAAGAACAGCACTGCGGCGGTCTGGATGCCCGCGACCAGCCTCGTGGTGGGTCCGCGCGCCACACGCAAGGCGAGCACCACCTCGGCGGCACACGCCGGCACCATCACCCACCACGGCAGCCCCAGCGGCTCGAGCCACAACGCACCCTCGGCTCGATAGGTCGGGTGCAGGACCAGGACGCCCGTGGCCAACCAGACGGCGGCGACCGACAGGTTCAACAGTCGAGCGGCCTTGTCAGCGCCGGGCTGGGACTCCACCTGCAAGCCCTCCGTGGCGGCGAGTGTAGGCCGGGCGCGCGAGAGCTCAGTCGAGCCGAGCCAGATCCAGGCGGTAGCCGACGCCAGGGAGCACCTCGATGGCCTGTCCGGGCGGGCCCAGACGCTGCCGGAGTGATTGCACACAGGGGTCCACTGCCCGAGGGCCCACCGGCGCCTCGTCCTCTCCCTGGGCGAGCACGTCCAGCTCACTCCGACGCACGAGCCGCCCCCCGCGCTCGACCAGGTACCCCAGCACCCGGCGCTCGCTGGGGGCGAGTGAGCCGCCGTGCTCGCGGACCCACGCGACCCGGTCCTCGAGCGGACGTCCCTGGTCGGCGACCCGAGCCAGCAGCGTCCGGATGCGACGCGCCAGCTCCTGCACCGAGAAGGGCTTGGTCATGTAGTCGTCGACCCCCGCCTCAAGGCCGGCGACCCGGTCGGCCTCGCTCGCGCGGGCGGTCAGCAGGAGCACAGGCAGCTGCTCGGTCGCCTCGTCGGCGCGGAGAGCTCGACACAAGTCCACGCCCGAGCCGTCCGGCAGCATCCAGTCCAGGACAACCAGATCGGGCCCGGGCACGGCCTCGGCCAGGATCCGCCCCTCGGCCATCGTGCCCGCCGTGTGGACGTCGAAGCCCTCTCGACCCAGCGTGAACACGATCGCGGGGACCAGGTCGGGCTCGTCTTCGATGAACAGGATGCGCGCCACGGAGTCCTCGGCTGTTGCGATCGTATGTGCGTCTGGGCCTGGATGCGAGCTGCCGGGACGACCTCCCACGAGCTGACCTCGACTCGTCACCGGGGGTCGCTACGCTCGGGAAGAACGCCCAGGGAGCGCGGATGCCCATCGCCACAGCCGTCGCCTTGATCGCCCTCGCGGCCCTGGTCGGGGGGGTCGCGGGCTGGCTGGCCGCGGCGCGTGGGCGCCGTCCGTTGACGTCCCGGATCGAGGCGCTCGAGGCCGACGCGCAACAGACCGCTGAGTCCCATCAGACCGCCCTCACCGAGGGAAGGCAGGCGCTGCGTGACGAGGTGGGCCGAGCGCTCCGGGGCCCGGTGTCCGTCCTGCTGGCCAGCTCGGAGGCGCTGGCGGGAGGCGCGCTGGAGGACCCCACGGTCGCGGCCGAGCTGGCCGATGCGATTCGCCGGCAGTCCCTGCGGCTGAAGGAGCTCGGCGACGACCTGGCCGGCGGCTAGTCCCCGACGACAGAACTGAGCCCCTCAACGCATCGCGGCGGCGAACCCCTCGGTCATCGACCACTCGCCGTCCTCGAGGATCAGCAGGGCGTCGACGTCGGGGAGCGTGGCCAGGAGCTCTGTCGCGCCCTTGGGGCCCGCGACGAACAACGCCGTCGCCAGCGCATCTGCCCGCTCGGCCGACCCCGCCAGGACGCTCACGGACATCAGCCCCTGGGCAGGGAAGCCCGTGCGGGGATCGAGGATGTGGTGGTACCGCTCGCCGTCGTGCTCGACGAAGCGCAGGTAGTCGCCCGAGGTCACCAGGGCCCGGTCCGACACCGCCACGCTCCCGACGACGGTCCCGAGCGGCTCGCGAGGGTGCTGCACGCCCACGTTCCAGCTCCCACCGGGGCCCCGGCCACGCGCCAGGACGTCTCCGCCGCCGTCGACCATGCTGTGCTCGAACCCGCGCTCGACCAGGAGCTCCGAGGCCCGATCCACGGCGTAGCCCTTCGCGATGCCTCCGAGCCCGATGGACATCCCCCGCTCGCTGAGTCGAACCGTCGAGGCGACCTCGTCGACCCTCACCTTGTCGCAGCCCACATAATCGCGGGCGGCAGCGACCAGCGACGGCTCCGGGAGCACGAACGGCTCGGCGGACAGGCTCCAGAGCTGCGCCAGGGGTCGATACGTGATGTCGAAGAGCCCACCGGTCTCCTGGCACAGGTCCAGCGCTCGCCGGACGAGCCCCAGCAGCTCGGAGCTCACCTCGACCGGAGCCCCACCCGCCTGCTGGTTGACCTGGGCGAGCTCACTTCGAGGGAGCCAGCTCGACATCAGCTGCTCGATCCGCGCCACCTCGTCGAGAGCCAGACCGGCGGCTCGCTCGGCCTCTGGACGCTGCGCCGGCGACGAGGGGATCTGGACCTCGAACCCCGTACCCATCAGCTCACGCCGGGCCGTCACCACATCGGCCGCTGGCGGCGTGAAGGCGGTCAGGAGTGGCGACAGCGAGATCAGCGCGAAGGCGGGACCGAGACGGCGAAGAGCGGGCATCTCCGGTCACTATAGTGAGGGCCGTGACCCACTCCCTTCTGGGCCTGCTGCTCGCCTGTGACCTCGGCTCGGGCACGAACGCCACGCTCGACGTGGTGCACCAGGGCACGCCGAGCTGCAGCTCCAGCGCCTGCCACCCCGACTTCACGACCGCCGGCTCGGTCTTCTCGGATCTGGACGGCCACCGGGGCCTGGGCGGGGCTGAGCTGCGGGTGACCGACAGCTCCGGACGCACCTCGTTCGTCGCGACCAGCACCGAGCTGGGGTTGCTCTACTCGCTGGAGCCCCTGCCCACGGGCCCGCTGACGTTCCAGCTCGGTGATCAGCGCTCGGACGAGCACGTCCTGCCCAACGACCGGGACTGCAACCTCTGCCATCGCGCCGACGGAGCCCAGGGGACCGAGGGTGCGCTGGTGGCCTCGGACCGGTTCCCTCCTCGACTCCTGCTCTCCACCCCCTCGGACCAGGCCCAGGGCGTGGATCCCCAGGGAGCGCTCGAGCTCCTGTTCTCCGAGCCCCTGGACCCGGCCAGCCTGTCCTCGTCCGGGCTCCACCTCGAGGGCGTCCACGGGCGGGTCGAGCTCGAGGTCAGCGCCTCGGTCCACGACGAGACGGTGTACGTCCGCCCCCTGCAGGAGCTCGAGGAAGAGGCCTCCTACGCCCTGGTGCTCGAGCGCTCGCTGACCGACCTGGCGGGCAATCCGCTGGACTCGCAGCAGAGGGTCGAGTTCCAGACCTCGGGCGACCGTGGACCTCGCGTCCAGGACTCCGAGCCAGCGGCCGGCGACACCGGCGTCTCCCCGGACACGGTCGTCAGTGTCTGGTTCGCAGCGCCGCTCCAGACCTCCAGCGTCAGCGAGGACACCGTCTGGCTGGATGTCAGCTGCGCTCCGTCCGGGGCCGACGTCTCCTACGACGCCCAGGAGAGCAGGATCGACGTGCAGCCCCGCTCCGACCTGACCCGAGGGCTCCACTGCGCGTTGCACCTCGACGGGCTGCGCAGCGAAGGCGGGGTGGAGCAGGAGAGTCCGGTCCTGGTCGTCTTCGAGACCGAGGACGACACCCTCGCTCCCGTCGCCGAGGCGCTGTTGCCCCCACCGGGGAGCCCCCGCGTCAGCCCCGACTCGCTGGTGCAGGTGCGCTTCGACGAGCAGCTCGACGCGGGCTCGCTACAGGCCGACGCCTTCTGGGTCGAGGACGCCGCTGGCCGCCTGGACGGCGAGCTCATCCTGGACGACGACGGGCGCACCCTGACCTGGAGCGCCCAGGAGGCACTGCCCAGCGGCGAGCTGCTGCTGAGCCTGGACCCACCCCCCTCGGATCGGAGCGGGAACGAGGCGCAGCTCGCGGCCTGGAGCTTCCAGGTGGGTCTGGCGCTGGACGTGGCCGCCCCCCGGGTCACCGGAACCAGCCCGCAGGACGGAAGCATCGACAACGACCCCGAGGCTCCGATCCGGGTCGGACTGTCCGAGCCTCCGGACCTTCGAACGCTCAGCGCCGAGCGGTTCACGCTCAGCTGCAGCGGCGCTGACCAGGAGCTGACTCCTCGCTACGATCCGGAGCTCGGTTCGGTCGAGCTGGAGCTGGAGCGCCCCCTCCCCGCGGGCGCCTTCTGCGCCATCGAAGTCCACGATGGGCTGAGGGATCTGAGCGGAAACGAGCGCGACGAGACCGAGCGGTTCTACTTCGGCGTGACCGGAGATGGCGAGGACGCGGCGCCGTTCTTCGCGGGCATCGAGTCCCTCGAGGCCACGAGCGAGACCACCCTCGAGGCGGGCTGGTCGGCGGCCTCGGACGACTCGACGCCCCGCTCGGAGCTGGTCTATCGACTGTACGCCGCCGACACCGAGGGAGGGCAGGACTACACGACGCCCACGCTCGAGACGTCCGCGGGTCGGACCTGGGCGGAGCTCGAGGACCTGGCGATGGACAGCACCTGGTACGTCGTGGTCCGAGCGGTGGACTCCGACGGCCAGGAAGACACGAACGAGGTCGAGCTCTTCGCCACCACCTGGCCTGCGGTGTCGTTCGCCGACACCATCCTCCCGATCCTGGAGGACCGCTGCACCAGCTGCCATGGAGACGGCCACACCTACGGCGGCCTGGACGTGACCTCGCACAGCGACCTGATGCGCAGCGGCACCGTCATCCCGTACAGCAGCACCTCCAGCTCCCTCTTCACCAAGGGCTCTCACCACTCCAGCGGCTGGTTCAGCGCGGACGAGAGCACCGACATCGCCTCCTGGATCGACCAGGGCGCACTGGACAACTGACATGAAGAGCTTCCTGGCGAGCCTCGTCCTCGTGACCCTCGGCGCCTGCGTCACCGTCCGACCCTACGAGCGCGAGCTGCTGGCGGATCCGGTGATGCAAGCCGAGCACATCGAGGACTGCCTCGCCCAGGAGCAGCACTTCCTGGCGACCCGAGAGGCGAGCGCGGGTGGGTACGCGATCGCCGGCGGAGGCTGCGGTTGCAACTGAGCCTGACCATCGCCCTGCTGGGTGCGGCCCAGGCCGATGACCGCGTGATGGTGTCCGGCAACCTGTACACCGACTCGATGGGGACGCTGGTGTCCACGCCGGTCCTGACCGCGGCCAAGGACGTCACCGAGACCGTGGTCGTCTCCGGCAAGGCCAGCATGGATGTGATCTCGTCGGCCTCGCGGCGGATCGACGGGCTGAGTTCGGCGAGCCCCGAGATGGGCGAGGAGACGCGTCGCGCCGGCACCCTGGCCCTCGCCTACGACCGAGGAGCCCAGCGCGGCTCCATGATGTTGGAGCGCAGCGTCGAGCCCGACTACCGCTCGAGCACCGTCGGCGGTGGGCTCAGTCGCGACTTCGCCCAGCGCTGCACCACGCTGGACTTCTTCTGGTTCCACAGCTTCGATCGCATCGAGCCACAAAGGCTCGGGCAGAGCTCGGAGACCCAACGCAAGGACACCGACAGCTGGCGCTTCACGTTCGCGCAGGTCCTGACCCGAGGGACGGTCCTGACCGTGAGCTACAGCCCCACCTGGGTCCGCGGCTATCAGGCCAGTGGCTACTACTCGGACATCGTCAGCCACGCCGAGGAGAGCCCGGTCTACATCACCGAGTCCCACCCCGACAGCCGCTTCCGCCAGGCCGCCTCCGTCCGACTGGACCAGTGGGTCCCCATCCGGGGCGCGTTCCATCCCTTCGTCCGCCTGTACCAGGACGACTGGGGCGTCCGCTCGGTGACCGCCGAGGTCTCCTATGCGCAGCACCTGGGGGAGCTCCTGATCGTGCGGCTTCGCTACCGCGACTACACACAGACGGCGTCGGACTTCTACCAGGACAGCTACACCGTCGCCGAGCTGCGGGAGCTGACCCACTTGAGCCTGGACTACAAATACGACGCCCTGCGCAGCCAGCTCTGGGGTGCACAGGCCGTGATGGACCTGGAGCCCTTGCGCCTACGCTTGAACTCCCAGCGCCTGACCCGACTCTCCGCGCACGTCGCATACGACTACTACACACAGACTCATGACGACTGGTCCTTCGTGGCCCACATGGGTCGACTCGGAGTCACCAGTGCTTTCTGAGTACATGCTCATGGCGCTCGCCTGCGTCCCCCAGGGGGGCGAGGCCGACCCAGCCCAGGCGGACACCGGCGGGATCCTGGAGCTCGCGCTGAGCCCGGACCAGCCCACCACCGGCGATGATCTGTGGGTGGAGGTGACGACCAGCGAGAACACACTGGACGTCACGGCGCAGTGGTTCCGGGACAACGACGAGGTCGTCGGCCTGGTGGGCCTGGCGGTCCCGGCCGAGGAGACCCGCAAGGGAGAGAGCTGGCGGGTGGTGCTCATCCCCGACCTGGACAGCCTCCGGGAGCCCGCGCTCAGCGCCAAGCAGTTGATCCTGAACACCCCGCCGGTCGTGGAAGAAGTGGTGCTCGAGAGCGGGGACACCACCCAGGCCCTGCTCGCCCAGGTCAGCACGTCGGATCTGGACGAGGACGAGATCGACCTCAGCTACCGATGGCTCGTGGACGGCCAGGAGCTCGAGACCCAGGTCTCCTCCAGCCTCGAGGCGGGCGTGGCGATCCGCGACCAGGTGGTCGAGGTCCACGTGGTCCCACATGACGGCGAAGAGAGCGGGGACGAGATGTCGGCGGTCGCCGTGATCTCCAACGCCGCCCCGTCGATCGCGAGCGCCAGCATCCAGGTGGACGGGGCGCTGCTGACCCTCACCATCCGCGGCTGGGAGGACGCCGACGACGACCCGGAGAGCCACCGCTACGCCTGGCACGTCGACGACGAGGCCGTCTCGGGGAGCATGTCCAGCCTGGACCTGGACGACCACCCGGGCACCCGAACCGTCTACTGCGTGGTGACCCCCGACGACGGCACCTCGCAGGGCGACCCGGTGACGACCGGTGTCGTCGTGGTGGACCCGTGATCCCGCTCACCCTGCTTCTGGCCTGCGACCAGGACGGCTGGGGCCGACCGGTCACCTCAGCCGAGCTGCTGCCGTGGATCACCGCACCCGTCGTCTCGATCGAGCCCCAGGTCCCGGGCAGCGGGGATGACCTGTTGGCTGTCGTCCTGGTGCCGGCGGACAGCTCGGAGAGCGCGGCCCCCGCGCTGGCCCTGCGCTGGTCCCTGGACGGTGAGCCCGTCGACGAGCTGGACGACGCCCACGTCGTGCCCGCCTCCTTCACCGCGGTCGGCGATGCATGGAGCCTGGCCGTCGTCGCGCGGTCGGACGAGCAGGAGAGCGACGAGGTCTCGGACCACGTCCTGGTCGGCAACCGGGCCCCGACCCTCGAGCTGCAGCTCGTCCCGGAACAACCCACGACCACCGACACGGTCGAGGCCGTGGTCGAGGTCGATGACCCCGATGGCGAGGAGCTCGAGGTGGAGTACCGGTGGTTCCGAGACGGGATCGAGGTCGGCGGCTACCAGGCGGCCTACGTCCCACCCGAGCTCACCGAGCGAGGCGAGGACTGGCTGTGCCTGGCGACCACCGCGGATGGAAGCGCTGCCCAGACCCAGGCCTGGGCGGGGGTCCAGATCGCCAACACGGCCCCCACCGTCGACGCCGCCGTGGTCCACCCCCAGCCGCTCACGGCCGAGACCGAAGCCACCTGCATCGGCCTGGGCGAAGACGACGCCGATGGCGACGACATGGACACGGCGGTGGTCTGGACCGTCGACGGCGCCGCGTTCTCGGACGGGGAGACCCTGCCCGAGGGCTCGGTGGTCCGAGACCAGATCGTCTCGTGCGAGCTGACCGTCAGCGACGAGTTCGGCGTCGGGCAGACCGCCGTGAGCGCCGAGGTCGAGGTGGACAACACACCCCCCACGGCGCCCGACGTGAGCATCGTCCCGAGGAGCCCCCACCCGGGCGACCCGTTGCTGGCGGTCATCGAGGCGCCGTCCGAGGACGCCGATGGCGACGAGATCACGTACACCATGACCTGGACCGTCGACGGAGCGACCTACGGGTCCGGCGACGAGGTCCCCGGGGCCGACGTACAGGCCGGGCAGCTGTGGACCCTGACGGTCACGCCGAGTGACGGCGTGGAAGATGGGCCCCCGGCGAACGACACGAGCCGAGTGAGCGGATGATGTTCTCGACCCTGATGGTCTCCCACGCCCTCGCCGGGACCGAGCTCGAGCTGCCGGCCTTCGAGCTGCAGACCACGACCGGTGCCCAGCTCAGCTCCTCGGAGCTGCAGGGCAAGGCCACGCTGTTGAACTTCTGGGCGAGCTGGTGCGCTCCGTGCCTCGCCGAGCTGCCGCTTCTGATGGAGCTGGATCAGCGGCTGGAGGGCACCGAGGCCCAGGTCCTCACCATCAACATCGACAGCCGCCGTCCCAAGGTCGACGCGACGATGAAGCGGCTCGACCTCGCGCTCCTCGTGGCGCTGGACCCCAAGGGAGACGTGGTCGCCGCGTTCGATCCCCCAGCCATGCCCACCAGCTACCTGATCGACACCAACGCCCAGGTGGTCGAGGTCTTCCGCGGAGCCCTGGACGATGAGCAGCTACAAGAGCTGGAGCTGAGGATGCGCAAGCTGGTGGAGTGAGCGCCCGCGACGGCAGGGCCGTTCAGGACACGCCTGAGAGGTTCCCTGCGACCAACCTGGGGTTCGCGCTTCCTGATGGGTGCGATGAGCTCGACCCGCCCCTTCCGACTGCTCCCTGTCATGGCCCACGCCGTGGACGAACAGGGCCGCATCACCGACGTCACCGACGCCTGGATCGAGGCGCTGGGCTTCACGCGCGACGAGGTGCTGGGGCGCCGCAGCTTCGACTTCCTGACGCCCGGCTCGATGCGAGTGATGCGCGAGACCGCCTTCCCGCGGTTCCTCGAGACCGGGCGCGTCGAAGGCGTGGCGATGGACTTCCTGGCGTGCAACGGCCGGGTGCTCGAGACGCTGCTGTCGGCCCGCGGAGAGCTGGACGAGGACGGCCACCTGCAGTCGGCCGTCGCCGTCTTCGTCGAGGTCGGCGAGCAGCGCCGCGTCGAGCGCGAGCTCAGCCAGGAGAAGTACCGGCTCCAGACCATCACCGACGCCCTGCCCATCTTCATCAGCTACCTCGACAAGGAGGTGCGCTACCGCTGGGTGAACGAGCAGTACCTGACCGTGCTCGGGCTGCGGCGTGACGAGCTCATCGGCCGCTCGCCCGCCGAGATCCTGGACGCGCGGTCCTGGGCCCAGGAGCGCCCGATCTTCGACCGGGTCTTCGCCGGGGAGACCGTCAACGTGCAGCGGACCATGCGGTTCGCCGACGGCACGGTCCGGCACCTGCGTGTCTCCTACCTGCCGGACCTGGACCGGCACGGGACGATCCGGGGCGCCCATCTGCTGGCGCACGACATCACGGACTGGGTCGACGAGGTGGCGCGGCGCGAAGAGCTGCAGGGCCGGATGCAGCAAGCGCAGAGGCTGGAGTCCCTGGGTCTGCTCGCCGGTGGCGTGGCCCACGACTTCAACAACCTGCTGACCGGGATCATCGCGGGCGCCGAGGTCCTGTGCCAGGAGAGCTCGGACGAGCACCGCGAGGTGGCCCAGGACATCGAGGCCGCAGCACTCCGCGCGAGCGACCTCACCCGACAGCTCCTGACCTACGCCGGCCGCCAGCCGACCGCGGTCCAGGCGGTCGACCTGTCCGCGTCCGTCCTCGAGCTCGGCACCCTCATGAGAGCCGCGATGGGGAGCGGGGTCGCCCTCGAGATCCAGCTGAGCGCGGCGTGGGTGGGCGCCGATCCCGCGCAGCTGTCCCAGGTCGTGCTGAACCTGCTGTCCAACGCGGCGGACGCCATCCGCCCCGACAAGGGCACCGTCACGCTGCGCACGGGCATCGAGGACGTCGGGCCCGGCGGCCTCAGCGACGCCATCGTGGGCGGTGACGCTCCGGCCGGGAGATACGGGTTCGTCGAGGTCCAGGACGACGGCCGTGGAATGCCGGCCGAGACCCTGCAGCGCGTGTTCGAGCCGTTCTTCTCCACCAAGGGGGCGGGGCGCGGGCTCGGCATGGCCGCGGTCATCGGCATCGTGTCCCGGCACGGCGGCGTGCTCCGTGTGTGGAGCGAGCCGAACGTCGGCACTCGAGTCCGCGTCACGCTCCCGAACGCGCCCGCCGCCCACAGCCATGCGCAGGCGTGTCCGGCGAAGACCCTCTCGGGCCGGATCCTGCTCGTCGACGACGATCCGTTCGTGCTGCGCGCCTGCATCCGGACGCTCGCTCGCCTGGGCGTGACGGTTGTCGGTCTGGGGCTACGAGGAGAAGGGCGCCGACGGGTGGTTCGGCACCGGCGACGGGGTGTGCGACCCCACCTCGTACGCGTCCGAGGCGGCCTGCCTCGCCCACCAAAGCAGCTGCCAGATCTGGTGCTGCGACGAAGGCGCCCACGTCGCGAACTGCACGTCGGTCGACAGCTGCGTCGACTGGGGAGCGGGCGCGCCGATGAACCCCATCCAGGCCCAGGCCAAGGACTGCGGGTGGGACAGCTCGAGCAACGACGTGGACTCGCTCAGCCGGTCCGGGGACTCGGTCACCACCCGGAAGACGAGCCCCTGGCACTTCACACAGACCGACGCCATGGACGGGATGGTCTTCGAGCAGACCACCACGCTGCACGACGCATACGTCCAGCTCGACTACCGCATCACCTACAGCGGTCCCTACACCCTGTCCGACCACCCGCAGGAGATCCCGGCGGTGTTCCCCGGCGTCGGCATGAACCACAGCTACTGGTTCTACACCGGGAGCGCGCCGTACACCGGGGACACGGTCAGCTCGTCGATCGGCGCGGCGGACGGTCCGTTCCTGCGGATCGACGGGCGCGACCCGTACCCGCACGGGAGCCACGACCACGTCATCACCGAGCACTGGGTGAGCGTCTGCGACGACAGCGGGGCCCATTGCCTGACGCTGGCGACGTTCTCGGAGCCCTACAAGGAGATCGACTGCGCCGGCACCCCCTGGCGCGGCTACGGCTACATGACCCCGCTCGGCGGGTTCAACATCGAGCCGGGCATGGACGTCCAGTCCACGGCGTACCTGTTCCCCGCTCGCTACGACCAGGAGTTCGCAGGAAAGACGGTTCGGGCCTGGATCGACGAGCTGGCCGCCTCGGAGCTCCCCCAGGAGCCGGACGACACCGACGAGCCCACGGATAGCACCCCGACCGAGCCGACCGACTCGCAGCCGAGCACGGCGGACTCGGGCGTCGAGGAGTCTCCCGCGCCGCCCGACGCGAACCGTCCTCGGGACGCGGGTCCGGGTGAACGGGACCCAATCGGCGGATGCGGGTGCGGCGGCACGGGCGCCGTCGGAGTGTGGCTGGCGCCGCTCCTGCTCCTCCTCCGCCGCCGCCGATGACCGCGCCCCGCCCGCTCAGAGCCGCGTGCGCGCCAGGCGGAACCCCGAGTTGCGGTTGGTCGTCGTCGGGCCAGCGGTGTGTCGGTTGCTGGTCCGACAGTCCTGGGCGCTGGACTCGTAGTTCCCGCCGCGGAGCGTCTTGAAGGTGCCCGAGGCGTCCCCCTCCCAGTCGGTCTGGGCGGCGCTGGTGTACAGGCTGTACCAGGACGCGACCAGTTCGCTGGCGTTGCCCGACATGTCGTAGAGACCGCAGGCGTTCGGCGACTTGCCCTTCACGGGTCGGGTGATCTTGTCGTCGGCGTCGGCGTTGGCGCACCAGGCCACGTCGTCCATGTCGGATCCACCGACGTAGGGCTTGTCCTCGCCGCAACGGGCTGCGGCCTCCCACTCGGCCTCGGTGGGCATGCGGTAGCCGTCGCACGCGCTCGCGGGCATGGCCGGCTCGCAGCCATCCCCTGCGCAGGTGTAGCAGGCGTCCAGCCCCTCGGCGGCGGACAGGGTGTTGGTCCAGGCCGCCACCTCGTTCCAGCTCACCTGCTCGACGGGGCAGTCCCCGCCGCAGCCGTCGAACCGCGATGGGTTGGTCCCGAACAGCGCCACCCACTCGTCCTGGGTGACCTCGGTCTCGCCCACCCAGATGTCGTAGGTCAGGGTCACCTCGAAGGTCGGGCTCTCGTCGTCCTCGCAGAGCTCCTGACCGCTTGTGCAGCCCATCGTGAAGGTCTGGGCCTCGACCAACCGCATCGTTCCGCCATGCGAGGCCACGTACTCCCCGTCCACGGGCTCATCCGAGTCCTTGGGCTCGTCCGAGTCCTTGGGCTCGTCCGAGTCCCTGGGCTCGTCCGAGTCCTTGGGCTCATCGGAGTCCTTCGGGTCGTCCTCGGCGCAGTCGGGCGAGGCCGCGCAGCCGGGGTCGTTGCAGTCGAAGACGCCGTTGGCGTCGTTGTCGGCGCCGTCGGTGCACTCGCCGGGGGCATCCCCCTCGATGTCACCGCAGGCGAGGAATGTGGCCAGGATCAGCATGTCGTCCTCTGCGAGAACGACGTTCTACGATCTCCGCGCCCTTGGCCGCCAGCGCATCCCGGCTCGCGTCGAAGACCGCGCCGTACCGGTAGAACGGCACCGACGGCCACAAGTGGTGCACGAGGTGCAGGTTCTGGCCCAGGAGCACGACCTCGAGGAGCTTCGATGGAATCGCGCGCGTGTCGACGTAGCGGCCCTGCACGCCGTGCGGATGGTGCGGGAGCCAGTCGAAGAAGAACGCCAGCACGGCGACGGCCAGCCAGCTCGGGATCAGGAGCACGAACAGTACGGTGGAGCCGTACCCCGCGACGGCGAGCCCCAGGAGCCCCAGCGCCTGGAGCACCAGGAAGGCGATGGCCACGGGGCGGGTGCGGGCCGCGCTGCTCGACGCCCGAGCGAGCGGGCCCAGGTAGGTCGCGTAGTAGTGCGGCATGATGCTGAGGCAGCGCGCCGCCACGCGCCAGCCGGTGCCGGCGACCCAGAAGTCGGGGTCGTCCTCGGGGTGGTTGGTCTTCGCGTGGTGCCGCAGGTGCAGGCTCTTGAACGCGGGGAACGGAGCCAGCAGAGGCAGCGCCGAGGCCCAGCCGATGACCGTGTCGAGGTAGGGGCGCGCCGTGCCGCCGACATTGCCGTGGGTCGCCTCGTGGACCGGCGTGAACGTGAGGTACCCCGCCACGAACGCGACGAGCGCGGCGAGCCAGGTCGGAACGAGCCCGGCCATGTGCCCGAGCACGGCGCCGAACCAGACGACCAGGGTCACGACCGCGAGGACGACGGTCGGCCACGCGGTCCCGCCGGCGTGGTCATTCCAGGCGTGCAGGGGCATGTCGTCCATGGCGTCTCCAGGCGTCCTGGACTCTATTTAGAACAAACGTTCGATAACTGAAAGTCCGATCCCACGGAGCCTGAGCTCACTCGATGAGCTTGGAGATGACCGCGTCCACGGCCGCGGCGGCGTCTCCCTGGTTCGTCACCGCCATGTACGTCGTGTCGATCTGCGGAGCGACCCAGGTGACGGCGTAGTTCATCGTGTTCGTGCCGTCGTGCACCAGCACCTCGCCGCCAGCCCAGTCGCGCTCGGCGACGATCCAGCCCATGGCGTAGTTGTCGACTGCTGGCGTGTGCAGATGCTCCCACTGCTCCGCGGGCAAGAAGCTCTCGTCCCGCGCGGCGTGAAGCGCCGTGAAGCGGCTCCAGTCCACGAGCGAGCAGTGCACCGTCCCAGCGGGCCCCAGCGCTTCGGGGTTGTCGTCGCCGCGGCCCGGCGAGACGGGGGTCCCGTCGCTCAGGTGGGGCCAGGGCTGGTCGGGTACGTCGGCATCCTCGGCGGCATTGCCGAAGCCGCAGCTGGCCATGCCCAAGGGCTCGAACACGTGCTGGGTGACGAGCTCCTCCCAGCTGGCGCCCATCCGTGCTTCGAGCGCGGCGCCCATGACCATGTAGCCGGCGTTGCTGTAGGCGTAGGTGCCCACGGGCTGCGCGGGATCCAGCGCGAGCACGGCCTGGGCGAACCAGGCCCGCTGCTCCACGACATCGCCCTGCGCCTGCATCTCGGTCCACATGGCGGACGGAGGATTGGCGGGCAGGCCCGCCTGGTGGGAGAGCAGCTGCGTGGGCGTGAGCGCCGCGTCCTCGGGGTCCAGGTCCAGGTCGGGGAGCAGGGTCTCCAGCGGCTCGTCCCAGCTGAGCTCGCCCTGAACGACGAGGCGCGCCACCAGCGTCGCGGTCATGGCCTTCGTGCACGAGCCCAGGTGCCACACGTCGGTCCACTCGACCGGGGGCTCGTAGCCGTTGGCACGCAGACCCGAGACGCCGAGCGCGGTGACCTCACCGTCCTCGGTGCGGGCCCCACCCATCGCGGGCAGCTCGAAGCGGTCACGCTTCTTCTCGACCGTCTGGGAGACGTCCGCGGCCGTCTCGGGCCACACGGCCTCGAAGGGCCCGGTGTCGACAGGCGAGTCGGCGGGCTCGTTGGAGTCGGTGGGCTCGGGGTCCGAAGTACAGGCGAGCAGCAGGATGAGCATGGCCTGACCCTATCCGGGCCACCGTCGCATGCGTTCAGTGGCCGAGCAGCGCCGGGTCCTCGACCGCGAGCAGCACATCCAGGCGCGCCCGGGCGACGAAGCCCTCGAGCTGGACGAGCGCGGTCTCCCCCTCGAGGATCTGGTCCTGGAGGAGCACCGTCTCGATGAGCTCGAGCTCCCCCGCGAGGTAGCCCGCCTCGACGCTCTTCAGCGCCGCGACGGCCGAGGCGAGCGGGGCCTCGCCCAGAGCAGCGAGCGCCTGCTGGGCGACCTCGTCGCGCTCGCGCCCGGTCATCACCTCGGTGTCGGCCACCGCCTGGGTCTCGGCCAGCCGCGCTTCGGCGACCCGCAGATCACCCTGGGCTCCGGCCTTTCCTGCCTGGTTGCGGTCGAGCAGCGGGACCTCCACGCTCAAGCTGGGCCCCACGGTGGTGACTCCTCCCTCGGACTCGGCCCGCACGCCCACTCCGAGGGGCGGCAGCGTCGCCGCACGCTGGGTGACCAGCTCCCTCTCCGCGGCCAGCAACGCGGCGTGGGCAGCGGTCACGTCGCTGCGCTCGGCATGAGCCGGGCTCGATGGAGCCAGGGCCTCCAGCTCCCGCTCGAGCGAGGCGGGGTCGATGAGCCGGGTCACCATCCCCGACAGCTCGGCCAGGGCCTCGGCTTCACTCTCCCTCGCTCCCAGCGCGCGGGCAGCGGCCTGGGCATGGGCCAGCCGCGCCAGGTGCTCGTCGAGCTGGGACGCCTCTCCCTCCTCGTGCAGACGGGAGACGGCTCCTTGCAGCTGGTCGGCCAGGACGAGGCCCTGGTCCGCGACCTCAGCGAGCCCGATGGCGACGACGGCGTCGACGTAGGTGGCGCGGACCGCGTGAGCGAGCTCGAAGCGCGCTCGCTCCAGGTCGGCGGCCGCCGCGTCCACCCTCGAGGAGGCCGCACGACGGCGGTGGATGCCCTCGCCGGTCACGGAGACGGGCTGGCGGATCTGCAGCTCGGTGGGCCCATCCACCAGCATCGAGCCGGACAGGCGGGGGTTGCCGCCGAGAGCCTGGGAGAGCTGGGCTTCGGCCTGCGAGAGAGCCGCTTCAGCGCTCCGCAGCTCCGGGTTGTTGTCCATCGCGGCCGCGACGGCGTCAGCGGGCGAGAACGTCTCTACGGCTTCTGCGGTGGAGGTCACGAGGAGCAGCAGCGTCATGGCGAGCAAGGCGCCGAGCGAGGACATGGCGACCTCCGAAGGGTAGCGAGAGGGCATCAGCGCAGCCCTCGAAGGAAGTCGTGGGCCTGGGTCGAGTCCCATGAGCGGGGGCCGGAGATGTGGGCCGACAGTCGGCCCTCGGTCACCACGAACGTGTCGGGCAGCGCGGAGACGCCCCAGCGGTCTGCGGCCTGGCCGGACGGGTCCCGCACGACGAAAGCAGGGACCTCGCCGCCGAACCAGGCCTCGACCTTGGGCCAGGGCTCGTCGGTCACCGCGAGCAGGGGCACGCCCTCTTCCTCGGCGGCCACCAACAGCCCGGGGAGTTCCTCCTGGCAGGGAGGGCACCAGGTCGCCCAGAAGTGGACGAGGTGGGTCCCCTCGGGCACCTGAACGGGCTGATCCGCATGGGTCACCTGGAGAGCGGGAGCGGCCTCATCGACCCCGGCCCACTGGAACTGTGCGTCCTCGGCTCGCAGGCGCTCGACACCCCACCACGCCGCCAGCAGCAGGCCCTGGAGCACGACGAGCGTCAGGATCCCCTTCACCCAAGACCTCATTTCGCACGCGAAGTGATGGTGTAGAGCACCGGAAGCACGAGCAGGGTCAGCGCGGTCGAGGACAACAGCCCGCCGATGACCACCGTCGCCAGAGGCCGCTGGACCTCGGCGCCGATGCCGGTGTTCAGCGCCATCGGGACGAAGCCCAGGGCCGCGACCAGGCCCGTCATCAGCACCGGTCGCAGGCGCTCCGAGGCCGCTTGCTCGACCGCTTCTCGAACGGGAATGCCCGCGTCCAGGTGCCGACGAATCGTCGAGACCAGGACCATGTCGGCGAGCACGGCCACGCCGGCCAGGGCGACGAACCCGATGGCCGCCGAGACGCTGAACGGCAGGTCCCGCAGCCACAAAGCCGCGACGCCGCCGACCGCCGCGAAGGGCACGCCCGTGAAGACGCGCAGGGCGTCGATGACGCGGCCATAGGTGGCGTAGAGCAACAGCGCGATCAGCAAGAGCGCCAGCGGCACGACGATCAGGAGCCGGTCGCGAGCGCGCTGGTAGTGCTCGAACTGGCCGCCGTAGCGGACGAACCAGCCGGTGGGGAGGGTGACCTCGTCGTCGATGAGCTGCTGGACCTCGCTGACGAAGCCGCCCAGATCCCGGTCTCGCACGTTGACCTGCACGACCAGCCGGCGACGCCCCCACTCCCGCTGGATCGACGCCGGGCCCTCGGTGCGGATGACCTCGGCCAGCTGCCCCAGGGCCAGTCGGGTCCCCCCGGGGCCGTTCACCAGCAGTCGCTCGACCTGGTCGGGGTGGGCTCGCGCGTCCTCGGACAGTCGGAGAGCGATGGGGAAGCGGCGCTCGCCTTCGAACAGGTCGCCGACCTCGATACCACCGAACGCCTCGACGGCCAGGAGCACCGACTCGGGAGACACGCCGTGGCGGCCGAGCAGCTCGCGATCCAGCTCGGCTCGCAGGACCGGCAGCCCGGTCACCTGCTCGACGCTCAGGTCGGCGGCGCCCTCGACCTCGCCCACCAGGTCCTCGATCTGGAGCGCGATCTCGCGCATGCGCACCAGGTCGTCCCCGAAGACCTTGATGCCGACGTCCGAGCGCACGCCGGCGACCATCTCGTTCACCCGCATCTCGATCGGCTGGGTGAAGACGAGGTTCATCCCGGGAAGGCCCGAGAGCTCCTCCTGCATCGCCGCCACCAACTCGGCCTGCTCGTCGGCGCGGGTCCACTCGTCTCGGGGCGTGAGCGTGACGAAGACGTCCGACAGCTCGATGCCCATGGGGTCCGTGGCCACCTCGGCGCTGCCCGTCCGGGTCCAGACCAGGTCGACCTCGTCCGGGAAGCCCTCGAGCAGCGCCTTCTCGATCTGCGTGCCGTAGCGGACCGATTCGTCGAGGGAGACACTCGCGAGCCGCACCGTGTTGACGACGACCGCCCCCTCGGACAGCCGCGGCACGAACTCGGTGCCCAGCCGGCTGGCCAGGAAGCCACCGTTCAGCACCAGCAGGACGACCGTGGCGAGCACCCAGACCGGTCGGTCCAGCGCTCGCTTCAAGAGCGGCAGGTAGATGCCCCGAGCCCGACGCACCACCGCGACGTCCTGGTGTCCAGCGCGGACGCGCACCGCGATGCTCGTGAGCACCGGGACCAGGGTCAGCGACGCGAGCATCGAGCCCAGCAGCGCGAAGACCACGGTCAGCGCCATCGGACGGAAGAGCTGCCCCTCGGTCCCCTCGAGCGCCAGCACCGGCAGGTAGACCACCAGGATGATGAGCTCGCCGAAGAGCGTGGGCTTGCGGACCTCGAGCGCCGCGTCGCCGACCACCTGGATGGGGTCGTCGTCGGGTCGATCGGCCAGCCGCCGGACGGCGTTCTCCACCTGGACGATTGAGCTGTCCACGATCAGTCCGAAGTCGATGGCGCCCAGGCTCATCAGGCTGCCGGCGATGCCGAAGCGCTCCATCAGGCTGCCGGCGAAGAGCATCGAGACGGGGATGACCGTCGCGACGACCACACCTGCTCGCCAGTTGCCGAGGAAGATGAAGAGCACGGCGATGACCAGCAGCGCGCCCTCGAACAGGTTGGTGCGCACGGTCGTCAGCACCTGGTCGACGAGCCAGGTGCGCTGGTAGACGGGTTCGGCGGTCATGCCGGGCGGCAGGGACTCCACCGCCTCGGCCAGCCGCAGCTCCAGGCGCTCGGTGACGTGCGCGCTGTTCTCGCCCATCAGCATGAAGCCCAGGCCCAGGACCACCTCGCCCTCGCCCTCAGCGGTGACGGCCCCTCGTCTCAGCTGACGGCCCTCGCCAAGCGTGGCCACGTCTCGCAGCCGGACCGGGACGCCGTCTCGGGTCGCCAGCACGACCTCGCCCACGTCCTCGATGCTCGTGAAGCGCCCTGCCCCTTGGACCAGGGTGGTCTCGCCGGCATGATCGATGTTGCCGCCGCCGACGTTGCGGTTGTCCCTGCTCAGGGCCTCGCTCAGCTCGTCGAGCGTGAGCTGGTGTCGGACCAGGGCGTCGGGCGACACCAGCACCTCGATGCGGCGCTCGTCACCGCCCCAGGTGTTCACCTCGGCCACGCCCGGGACCGCGCGGAGCTGTGGCGCCAGGACCCAGTCCTGAGCCGTGCGGAGCTCGGACAAGCTGTAGCCATCGCCGCGCACCAGGTAATGGAAGACCTCGCCGAGCCCCGTGGCCACCGGACCCAGCGCTGGACGGTTGACGCCGTCCGGCAGGGCAACGGTTCCCAGCCGCTCGGAGACCACCTGGCGAGACCGCCAGATGTCGGCGTCCTCGTCGAACACGAGCGTGACCTGGGACAGGCCGAAGCGGGACAGCGAGCGCACCTCGGTGAGCTCGGGCAGACCGGACAGGGCCTGCTCGACCGGCCATGTGATCTGCCGCTCGACCTCCTCGGGCGAGAGCGACGGCGCGGTGGTGTTGACCTGGACCTGCACCGGCGTGGTGTCCGGGAACGCATCCAGAGGCAGCCGCAGCAGCGCGAAGACCCCAGCCACGGCGACCAGCGCCCAGGCCATCAGGACCACGCCGCGATTGCGTAGCGACCAGCGAATGACGAGATCGAAGAGCACGCCTACTCCACGTCGCAGCAGCCGGCGCCGATGCTGTCCTTCAGGGTCTCGGTCTTCAGCAGGAAGCTGCCGATGGTGACCACCTGATCGCTGGCCTCTACACCTCCGGCGATGCGCACGCGGTCGCCTTGGCGGGCCAGCACCCGAACCCGGCGAGCCACGTACAGGTCGTCCTGTTCACGCACGAAGACCAGGTGGACCTCGCCCGCGCGCTGCACGGCCGTCGAGGGCACCACCACGGCCGAGACCGAGTCCTGGCCCAGGATGGTGGCGCGCCCGTACAGGTTCTCCCGCAGGACGCCGTCCGAGTTGTCGAGCCCGACGCGCGCCCAGGCGGTGCGGGTGGCGGGGTCCACCGTGGGCGCGAGGGTGTCGATGGTCCCGGCGAAGACGCGGTCCGGGAACGCGTCGATGTGGAGTCGGACCTCCTGACCCGGGGCGACCTGCAGCAGCTCGGCCTCGGGCACATCCAGCTCGGCCCACACCTGACTGGGGTCGACCAGGTCGTACAGCGCCTGTTCGGCGTCCAGGGTGACGCCGGTCTCCAGGTGCCGTGCCGTGATCAGTCCGGTGAGCGGCGCCCGAAGCAGCAAGCGGTCGCCCTGCCCTCCACCGGCCAGCGCCAGGCTCGCCTCCAGGCTGGCCACCTCGGCCTCGGCATCGGCGAGGGCTTCCTGGGCCTCGAGCAGCGATCGCTCCGAGCCCACCCCGTCCTCGAGCAGACGGGCCTTTCGCTCGACCGCTTCAGCCTTGACCTGGCGTGCGCGGTGGGCCGCGACCAGCCGCGACCTGTCCTCGGCGACCTGCGGGCTGCGCACCTCGGCCAGCAGCTGCCCGGTCTTCACGAGCTCGCCCTCCTGGGCGTGGACTCGGGAGACGACGCCGGGGAAGCGCGCGCTGACGACCGCGGTCCGCGTCTTGTCCCAGCGGATGCGGGCGACGACCTCGAGGCCCTCGACCCAGTCGTCCTGTTCGGCGGCCGCGACCTCGAGCCCGGCCTTGTCAGCGACATCCTGGCTGCGGAAACGAACGGTGGTGCCGTCCGGGGGCGCGCCGTCGGTGCCGGTGGGTTGCACGGCGGGCCGTCCGCCCAGCTCCGGTGAACAGATGGGGCAGAACGACTCGGGGAAGGCGTGCTCCTCGCACCAGTCGCCCTTGGCCTGGAAGACCGGGGCCAGGCTGGGATTGCATTGGGTGCAGACGGACTCCAGCACCCCGTGCTCGGCGCACAGTTCGGGGTCGGCCACGGCCGCGGCCACGGGCGTCACCTCCTCTTGGACAGAGGGGGTCTCGCTCGAGCAGGCGACCAGGAGCCCGACCCCCAGGAGGCCGAGCCTCCGGAGACGGGTGAGCATCTCAGCCCTCCTTGGGCGGTCGCTCGATGGACAGATCCGGGTTGCACTCCAGGCACTGGGACTCGGGGAGTCCGTGCTCGGGGCACCAGTCGCCCGTGGCCTGGAACGCCGGGACCAGGGACGCGTTGCAGCGCGTGCACTGGGACTCGGGGACGGCGTGCTCGCCGCACCAGTCCGCATGCGCGCCGGGCGCCGCGCCAGCCGAGCCGTGGGCGTCAGCGTCGTCGTGGTGCTCGGCCGAAGCGGGCGCCTCGTGGGTCTCAGGAGAAGGAGTGGGGGCGGCGGCCTCGGGGGACTCGCCGCCGCAGGCCGTCAGAGCCAGCAACATAAACAGGTTCATCGTCAGGTCTCTCTGCAAGGGAAGGAACGGGCCCCGGTGGGAGCCGCGAGATGCACAGAGATCAGGCGATGGGAGGTGGCGTGGGCGGAGGGCCGGTGGCCCGGGTGCGATAGAGCGCCGCGCGAGGTGGCGTCGAGGACTCCAGGTCGAACGCAGGCGTCGGGCCCTCGGCGTCAGAGGGCGGGGCGACGATCGCGAGCCCGCTGCTCGCGCAGCACGCTCCGAAGTCGACATCGCAGCAGTCGGTGGTGTCGGAGTCCGACTCGTCTGAAGCGTCCCAGGCGGCCACGGTGGACGGGCAGCAGTCGGATGACGCGGGCTCCGAGAGAGCTGCCCACGAACCCGCCATGAGCAGGGTGGCGGTGAGCAGCAGCAGCAGGGCTCGGAGCATTCGTGCGGGAAGGGTAACCGGTGGTGTCCGGCGGCCGCTGTGGATCAGTCCTCCTCGTCGGTCCAGGTCCCGCGACAGAAGACCCCCAGCAGATCACCGGTGTCCAGGCGCGAGGGGGCGTCGATCACGTCCACGAGCTGCCGGAAGTCCGCGGCGTCGTGCGCGGCGACCGTGTAGTCGTAGCTTCCGTGGGCCAGCTCCTCGTCCGGCCCGAACTTCAGGGTCTCGCCGTCCTGGACCGACATCACGGTCTCCAGGTCCAGGCCGTCCTCGTCTTCGGTGACCAGGGTGACGCTGCCGCCGATGGGCATGGCGTCCAGGACCAGCAAGCCGGCGGCGTCGGTCTCGCCGCTGCCGGTCCAGACGCCCTCGGCGTCGGCGTAGGAGATCATCGCGCCCTCGATCGGGCCCCAGTCCTGGTCCCGGGTGTTGGGCTGGCGTGCGTAGACAGTGACCGTTCCGACATCCGTGTCGGCGTCGGAGTCGGTGTCCGAGTCCGCGTCGCTGTCGGCGTCGGCATCCGTGTCGGAATCGGCGTCCGTGTCGGTGTCGCTCTCCTCCGGCACGGAGGAGTTGGTAGTGGCTTCGGTGCAGGCCATGGCCAGAATCAGCGTGAGCATCGTCTCGGAGTACCATCGAGCTGGTGTGGGCCGGAGACCCCGACACCATCGTGGACTACCGGGACTGAGTCACAGATCGAGCTCGACCCCCAGGGACGCCGCGAACCGACGCGCAACGCCGAGACCGGCCTCAGACGGCTCCCCGGCCGAGCGCAGGAGCCTGAGGCAGGCGTTCATGGCGACCTGGCGTTCCTGCTCGTCGAGGTAGTCGGCGGGCGACGCCAGGTAGGGAACCAGCGCTCCAGCCAGCGCGGACGGTCGATCCGGCAGCTCTCCCAGGTCTCGGATCAGCCGAGGCGAGGCGTCCATCTCGAACTGGCGCATGACGTCGGCGGCCGGCAGCCCGACCGACACCAGCGCGACCGCGGCCTGGTACACGACGAGCGTCAGCAGATGGGCCGAGGTCGGCGTCTCCGCCGGGGGAGGCGCGCTGCGGACGGCCGAGACGACGGGCGAGCCCGCGGCGGCTGCGGCGACGAACGTGGCCTCGCCGTCCTGTCCCAGCGCCAGCGCGATCACGCATCCGCCGGGCTCCTCGCCAGGAAGGAGCAGGGCATGCGGGACTCCCCCCAAGGCGGCGCGAACCGGGAACGGTGTGCCCTGGTCGAGCGTCTGCTGACCCTCGTGGTTCCAACCATCCCGGAAGGGCTCCGCCGCGGCGTACCAAGCGCTGTCCGTGAGCTGGTCCGATGGGCCTGAGAACCACACTCCGAGCAGGCGCGCCGGCTGGTTCAGCCGGTCGACTTCCTCGAGCGGGCTGGCGAACACCACCCACTCGCCCGGGGCTGCCGCGGACAGGTTCGACACCATCGCGTCCAGGGCCGCGGCCAACGCGGTCCAGTCCTGTGCCAGGGCCTCGTCGGCGCGCCGGGTGTAGCCGACCCCGGTCGTGTGGTTCGAGAGCTCGAGCACCTGCATCGCCGTACCTCCAGCGCTGTCCGCGCCACCCTGGCTGTCGTCCTTCAGTCGGTCTCTATCCAGACCAGCCCGGCGAAGGCCTCACAGGATGCCGTGGAGCGGCCCGCCCTTCGCGAAGAGCTGGTCCACCCGTGCCGTCACCTTGGGGTCCTCGACCAGCGGCGGCGCGTGGTGGGGCTTCACCTTGGCGTCGATGACCAGGGAGCCGTCGCAGCCCCAGTGCTTGTGCTCGACGCTGGCATGCACCCCGAACAGGTCGTGGCTGGGGTTGCTGCGGGTGAAGGTGACCCACAGGAAGTCCTCGAGGCGCTGGATCTCGTCCACGTCGTCCACGACGACCACCAGGGGCCACGGCGTGTCCTGGCCGCGAAAGGCGGGGTGGGTCTCGAGGCGCTCGACGACCTGGCTCGTCTCGCCCTCGA
This sequence comes from Pseudomonadota bacterium, assembly GCA_024228935.1. Classification (GTDB taxonomy): domain Bacteria; phylum Myxococcota_A; class UBA796; order UBA796; family CAJQPC01; genus JAAESX01. The sequence goes on along the minus strand of JAAESX010000037.1, from coordinate 13,641 downwards.
GGACCAGGACACCGGGCAGGACCACCTTGGCCTCGATGGGGCTCTCGGTGCCGAGCCTGCGAATCGGCGGTCCGGCCGCGGCCAGCACGACCTTGGAGCCCTCGTTCAGTCCGGTGCCCGAGTAGTCCAGGGTGTCGATGGTGGTCTTGGTCTGGAAGTGCAGGTCCCGGCGCAGGTCCAGACGCGACAGCACGTGCCCGAGGAATCCCTTCATGTCGCGGATGTCCAGGTCGGGGGCGTCCTGGATGGCCGTGATCATCAGGTACTTCGCCAGGCTGGCCTGGTTGAAGCCCAGGATGGCGTTGGCCTGGGTCAGCAGCTCCTGCGGCGTCCGGGTGGCGCCGTAGGGCACGTAGCGCTCGCTGCCGATGGCCAGGAGCAGCGGGTGCACGCCGGCGACGTCCACCGCGTGGGTCTTGTGCACGCCGGGCAGGCTGACCGGCACCATCGGACGCACCAGCTCGCCGATCAGCGCGCCGAAGCAGCTGTCCTCGGCCGGAGGACGTCCCACGATGGTGAAGGGCCAGATGGGGTCCGGGCGGTGGTAGACGGCCTCGACCTTCATCAGCGGGAAGTCGTGGGTGAGGCTGTAGTAGCCGAGGTGGTCGCCGAAGGGCCCCTCGGGGGTGAGCTCGGTGTCCACGGTGCCGACGATGACGAAGTCGGCGTCCGAGGAGACGAAGTGCTCGCCGGCGCGTCCCCAGCGGAAGCGGCGGCCGCCCAGCATGCCCGCGAAGATGAGCTCGGACAGCCCCTCGGGCAGCGGCATCACGGCCGCGAAGGTGTGGGCCGGCGGGCCTCCGACGTGGATGCTCACGCGCAGCGGCTCGCCTCGTCGCAGGGCGGCGGTGTGGTGGATGCCGATGCCGCGGTGGATCTGGTAGTGCAAGCCGGCGTTGGTGCCGTCCAGCTCGTTGCCGCTGATCTGGACGCGGTACATGCCGACGTTGGTGCCCATCGGCCCGGGCTTGTCGGGGTCCTCGGTGAGCACCTGCGGCAGCAGCACGTAGGCCCCGCCGTCCATCGGCCAGGAGCGGATCTGCGGCAGCTGGCCGAGGCTGGTGGTGTGTTTGAGCACCGTCGGCGAGCCCACCTTCATCGGCAGGCTGGTCAGCCCGGTCCACGGGGTGCCGATGAACTCGAAGGGATCGCGCAGGGCCTCGGTCGGGTCGGCCTTGAGACGGACGGCCTTCTTCACGGCCTCCATCGTGTCCCGGAACATGAAGCGCACCCGGTCCATGGTCCCGAACAGGTTGCTCACGGCCGGGAAGGGACTGCCCTTGACGCGCTCGAAGTAGAGCGCCGGCCCCGACGCGTCGAAGACGCGCCGATGGATCTCGGCCATCTCGAGCTCGGGGTCCATCTCCTCGGCGATGCGGACCAGGTGTCCGTTCTTCTCGAGGTCGTCGACGCATGCTCTGAGGGACGAGTAGGCCATGGGGCCCTTCTAGCCGTCTGGCCGCGTTGGAGCACCGCGTCCGTCAGGAGCGGGTGGACTGCGGCCGGCGTTCAAGGGGCTCGCGCGGAAAGTGCCCGAGCGCTCTCCTACAATCTGCGCTGGAGGCTCCAATGCGCCACGCACTCGGACTGCTTTGCCTGCTCGTCGGCTGCCGCGCCGAATCGGTCGCCCTCGACGGCCCGCTCCGTGCCCGCCTGAGCCCGGACGGGCTGGTCGTGCAGCACGCCGGTGACCAGCTGGGCGTGGCCACCGTCGCCTGCGGCTCCTCGCCTCTGGACGGCGCCGCCCTCCATGTGGCCCCGGATCGCCTCGAGCTCCTGCACGGTGAGCTGACCGAGTGGTGGGCTGCGACCGACGTCGGCCTGGAGCACGGGTGGACCCTTCGAGCCCCCTGCTCGGGCGGCAGCAGCCTGGACCTGCGGCTCGACGGCGAGCTGGTCTCGATCGACGCCAGCGGACTGGGAGCCACTCTGGCCGGGAGCGAGGGGGCCTCTGGCGCTACGAAGGCCTGAAGGCCTGGGACGACTCGGGCGCGGCCGTGCCCGCACGGATGGAGGCAGGAGCTGAGGGACTGCGCATCCTGCTCGACACGGAACAGGCCTCCTGGCCGGTCTACGTCGATCCCATGCTGGAGCCCCTGGGCTCCTACGAGGAGGAGTCGGAGGCCTCCGACGGGAAGACCGGGGCCCAGTTCGGCGCCAGCGTGGCGACCGCAGACCTCAACGGCGACTACCTGGCCAAGCCGGTGCGACCCAAGGTCCTGCTGGCTCGCATCCACGCGCTGCTCAGGCGAGCCTCGAGGCCGCTGGATGCCGATGGGACGCTGAAGCTCGGCGCGTTCCAGATCGATCCGCGACGACGGGAGCTCACCCGGGACGGCGTCGAGGTCCCGCTGACCGACGCGGAGTTCCTGCTCCTCGTCCATCTTGCGAAGCACGCCGGTACCGTGCTGTCCCGCGATTCCCTGAGCCTCGTGCTCAGCGGGCGTCCCCACGACGGCCTGGATCGGAGCATCGACCAGTACATCTCCCGTCTTCGCCGGAAGCTCGGTGACAGCGGCCGCGCTCCTCAGCTGCTGAGGACGGTGCGCGGTCAGGGCTACCTCCTCGTCGGCGAACTCCGGCCATGAAGCGCTTCGTCCTGCACTTCCTCCTGGGTGCCCTGGCCATGTTGGCTTTCTACGAGGGCGTCCAGCACCTGGGCTACGAGGAGGAGGAGGCGAACTGGGAAGAGGCCGCCTTCGTGACGGGGTACACCCACCAGCGTCTCCGGGAGGCGCTCGCCGCAGAACCGGCCCCCGAGGATGCCCTCGAGCTGGAGTCCATCCTGGGTGTGTCGGTGGTGCCGATCACCGAGGAGGCCTACCAGCGGCAGCGCTCCTCCTCCGCCCTCGTGAGCCGACAAGACGGGATCGAGCTCGCCGTGTCGGTGGACGAGGACGAGGACTGGAGCGTGTTGGCCGCCCTCCCTGCGAGTCCGGTCTCGGTGGATGCGGTGGCCTTGTTCGTCGAGCACGACCAGGCGGCCGGACCCTCGCACCTGCTCAGCGTCCTCGCGCTCCTGCTCGGCATCGTCGCCCTGGGCTTCGGCCTGATCTGGTCACCGGCCCGACAGCTCCGTCAGCTCGCGGGCACGGCGAGGGCCCTCCGGGACGGACGCCTCCAGGCGCGGGCCGAGGTGCCTCGAGGCGGGCTCGTGGAGCCGGTCGCACGAGCCCTCAACGAGATGGCGGAGCGGATCCAGCAGGTCGTGGAGTGGCAGGAGCTGGTCCCGCAGACCGTCGCCCACGAGCTTCGCACCCCCCTGGCTCGGGTCCGCTTCGTCGTCGAGCGCGTGGCGGAGGCCGAGGCCCCGGGCGACCGGGAGGCTGCGCTGGAGAGCCTCGATGGCGAGCTCACGGAGTTGGAGGACCTGGTCTCGTCGGTCCTGGCGATGGTGCGAGCTGACCATGGCGTGAGGGCCGAGCCCGTGGATCTGTTCGAGGTGGTGGATGAGGCGCTGGATGCCTTCACGAGCGCGCCGTCTGGTCCAGCACTGAACATCGAGCGCGTCGGGCTTCAGCACGCTGCACCCCTCGCTCGCATCGAGCGCGCTGCCGTAGTGCGTGTCTTCCACAACCTGTTGAGCAACGCTGGTGCCCACGCCCGTCAGCGGGTTCGCGTCGTGGCGGTGGTGGAGGCGGACTCGCTGGTCATCGCCGTGGAAGACGACGGAGCCGGGCTCCCCGAGGACCAACACCAGCTCATCCTCGAGCCCTTCGTGCGCCTTGACAACAGCGAAGAGCGCGCGGGGGCCGGGCTGGGGCTGACCTTGGTCAAGCGGATCGTCGAGGCCCATGGCCGCTCGGTCGCTGTCGGTCGGAGCGAGCTCGGCGGCCTGAGGGTCGAGACCCGCTGGCCTCTGGCGAGGGAGTCAGGCCCTGGGCCGGAGGGCTGAACGGCGCTGGATGGTCTCCACGCCGGATCCCCGTGTCGTGGTCACACGGCTGCGTTACGGTCGAACCTCGACTTTCGGGCTGGCACGATCTCTGCATGGACCTCCGCTGAGTCGAGCACCATGGAGGCGGTCATGAGCGGGCGAGCATTCTTCTTCAAGATGGCAGGGGCATCCGGCCTTCTACTGGCGCCGGTGGCCGTCGCCTGGGCCTGCTCGTGCCCCAGCTGGGTGAGCGAGGAGCGCTTCTACACCGTCTCCTCCCTCACCCAGATCGACGGGACGGGTGAGCACGCCGATGCGGAGCTCGAGCGCTGGGCAGGGAAGGCGAAGATGACGGCTGGCGTCGGCGATTCCCCGGCCTCGGTCGAGCTGTGGCTCCGGGTCCACGACGAGGGCTCCGTGCGCAACGTGCGCATTGTCGGCGAGGCTGCCGAGGCGCAGGACACCGGCGACACCGGCCTGCAGGGAGGTACGCCATGACGCGCTCCCCCCGTCGCGGCCTGGCGCTCGCTGGCCTGCTGCTCGGCTCTTCCGTCCTGGTCTCCGGCTGCGGCCCGAGCTGCGAGTGCGATCCCGAGGTCGCCTCACTGCCCGACGAGGGGACCTGGGCCATCGCGGACATCCGTGTCGAGGACCACGAGGATGGAGGGGGCGGCGAGTCCTTCGAATGGAACGGCCTCTCGCCCTGGGGCGACGTCCTGGAGGGTGAGGTCCGGATGGTGCAGGGCCAACTGAGCGTCGAATACACAACCGAACAGGGGACCTTCCTGGTGGTGCTCGAAGAGGGCGACTCCGAGGGCTTCTGATGCTGGGACGTCTCTCTGCCGGGCGCGGCGGCCAGACGGTGATGCACCTGAAGTCGAGCCATGGGCCTGGCGTCGGTCTGTCGCTCACGCGATAGACCGCCCCATGCGCTACGACATGCCGCTCTTCCGCCCCCCCAGCGAGGCCCACAGCCTCATCCTCCAGGCCACCATCGGCTGCAGCTGGAACAATTGCACCTACTGATGGAGTCTCAATGATTTCCGGCAGTTGACGACTCACTGTACACTCGATTCAGGGTGGTGTACACGCAGCCTGTCACGGCGGTGGCTCAGTGGTCGTGGATCGGGTGCAGGACCTGCTCCAGCATCCCTCGAGCCCCCTGTCGCCAAAGCGAGGCCACCGCCAGCCCACCGACCGCGACGGCAGCGGCGAGCCCAACGATGTTGAGGCCGTGGTCGTCCACGTGGTCCGGGTGGGCGATCTCCGGAACGGCGACGCCGAGGATGTCGACCGCCCACCCCATACCCACGGCCGCGAGGGTGAGCGCGAGGCCGAACTGAAGGGCCAGCTTCCGTCCATGGAGGGCCGATAGGATGCCGAACGTGGTCACGTTGGTCGCCGGACCTGCGAGCAGGAAGGCGAGGGCGGCGCCTGAGGAGAGCCCCTTGTGCACCGCCACCGCGGCCAGCGGCGTCGCCCCGGACGCGCACACGTAGAGAGGAACGCCGACCATGGCTGCGAGGGGCACCTGGACCACCGGCGGCAGAGTCGCCAGCAGCTCGTGGTCGAGGAGCGGCTCGGCCAGCGCCGCCAGGACCAGACCGATGAGAATCCAGGGGAGCGTGTGGTCGACCAGATCGATCAGGCCGTAGCGAAGTCCCTCGCGAAGCCGGGTCTTCGCGTCACGGTCGGGAGGAGGCGGCTCGTCGCGAGGTGGGGCCTTCGACCCCGCTGCGCCGCTGACCAGAACGGCCACCACGAAGGCGACGAGGAAGGCGGCGACGACCCGAGCGACGGTCAGGGGGACGCCGAGCAGCGGCACGGACAGCAGCACGGCGTCCAGGCCCAACTCGGGGGTCGCGACCAGAAACGCCAGGCCCGCGGCCACCGGCACGCCGCGCTGGATCAAGGACCGGTACATGGGGACGATCCCACAGGAACAGACGGGCAAGGGAAGGCCGAAGAGAACCCCGCGCAGGGCCTGGGACCCGGACCGCCCGCCCGACAGCCAGCCCGCACGGGCCGGGTCGAGGAAGGAGGAGACCAGGCCAGCCAGCACGAAGCCCGCCAGCAGGGCCGGCGCGCTGGTCACGGTCAACGAGACGAAGGCGCGGACCGAGGCGTGAAGATGCGCCAGGGCTTCGGACTGACCGGACACGCTCGCCAGACCCGTGAGTGCGAGGACCCCAAGCACGGCTCCGATGGCGCTGGCGCGGCGTTGTCGAGGATCCCCTGCGTGGTCATGGTGGTGGGAATGGTCGTGGTGCGCGTGGTCGTGCAGGTGCCCGCACTCCGCATGGTCGTGGACCGGCGGTGTCGTCAGCACCATCGAGGACGACTGGGCCATGGGGGTGAAGGTCATGGGCTCGGGCTCGGGCTCGGGCTCCGGCTCCGGCAGCCCGTGCTTGAACACCACGTGCAGCAGACCGCCGACGATGGCTCCTTCGGTGAGGGAGTGGACCGCGTGCGGCATGGCCTCCCAGAGCAGGTCACCGGAGATGAAGCCGAGCACGGTCAGACCGGCGAGCGCGGCCAGGACGACGCCGGCCTGGAAGAGTCCTCGAGAGGCGGCGACGACCGCCAGCCCGACCGGCAACCGATGGGCCACCACCGCGGCTCCGACGCCGACGCTCAGACTGGCGTCCATCAGGCCCAGCGCGGCGCCCTCGACCAGGGCGTGCACGCCGAGTACGCCGAGAGCAGAGGCCACCCACAAGCCGCTCCGGCCGGCCCGATGGAGGGCCACCGGCAGCAAGGCGCCAACCGCGATGCCGGCAATGGCCACGACTCCACCGTGGAGGAGGGCGTGCGGCCCCAGGTGGAGCAGCGCCACCCCTGCGACCACGACGAGCACGAAGCCGTCGAGGGCCGCCCGCAGCCCAGCGGAGAGTCGGGTCAGCCACAACAAAGGCGGCGCAACGCCCAGCGCTCCGACTGCGAGAAGCAGGGCGACGAACTGCACCGTCCCTCCTCGTCAGGATGCGGCCAGGGCCGCGATGCGCCCGCCCGCTCGCCAGGCGCCGATGGTGTTGCTGGCCGCCGGCCGCATGGCCAGGTGCACCCCGTGGATGCCGCCGCCGTCGATGACCCGGTCCAGGCTCAAGCGCAGCAGGCCCGGGTGCGGCGAAGGCTCCAGACGTGGCTGGCCACCAGCACCGCGCCGCCGGCGACCGCCAGGGCGACCCCCGTCTCGTGCAGACCCAGCATCTCGCCGAAGCGCCCGCTGGTGAGGACGAGCGTGCCCACGCCAAAGCCCAGGACGACCCGCCTGTCCCGATGGGCGCGGTAGCCGAGGACGCAGGCGACCCCGGCGAAGGCGATGGCCAGCGCGTAGAAACCCCACTCGAAGGCCTCTCCGGACAACAACACCGCGGGCGCCAGAGTCATCGCGAGGCAGTGCAGCGCACACGTGGCGCTCGCGACGCCGCCCAGACGGTCCACCCAGAAGTTCATGCGGCCTCCTGCGGCCAGGGGAAGGGATGAGGGAGGGAGCCCCAGCTCTTGGGCGTTTCGAGCTCCTCGTCCGTGAGCAGGCAACGAGCAAACGCCTCCTCGAGCCGGTCGACGCTCTCCGGGCGGCCTGCAAGGAGGAGGTCCTGGACCCGGTCACCGAAGGCCGGGTGCCAGCCCTGCATGTGTTGCTCGAAGGCAGGACCGGTGGGACGCTGATCCGGCGGAACGGCTGCCCACCAACGGCCCGCGTACGCCGTCGCCTTGTCGTCGCCGGCTACGTCGAGGAACGCGGCATGGGCTGTTCTCGAGGCCACCCAGAACACTCCCTGCGCACGGCAGACGCCCGGCCAGTCCCGCTCGAGCAGGCCGTGGAGGCGCGCCGGATGGAAAGGACGGTGCGCCCGGAAGGCGCTCCGCTTCGCACCCGGCGCGTCGAGGGTCGATTCGGAAGCGCGGCGACGGGCTGCGGCCAGGTCGAAGCCATCGCCATCGAGCAGCCGAGCGTCCACGTCCTCGACCCGGTCCACGACCACGCGCCGGGCCTCCGGGTTCAGGGCCTGGACGAGCTCCTCGTGCTCGGGCGCGCCGATGAGAAGCACCACGTCGGCCAGCTCGATCTGTTCGTGCAGCCGCCTGAACGAGGGGTTGCCGTCGATAGCCACCACCAGGTTGCGCAGGGCAGCCTGCGCCCCGAGGACGCGGCCTCGGTCGTCGGCGACCGTGAAGGTCTTGACCACGGGCTCCAAATCGTCGGACGGCGAGAGCACCAGCAGCGCGGCCCCTCGGTCGGACACGCGCCGCAAGGCCGTTGCCACATCCTTCCGCGCCGTGCAACAGCCGCAGCCTTCGCCCCAGCGGACCAGCTTCGGACGCGTTGGTTTGACCAGAGCCATGCCCTCCACGACGACGTTTCGTGCGACGCCGTCGAGGAGAGAACGAGAGGACCCCGTCAACAGGGTCACGGACAGCTTTGAGGTCATGTGGGCTCCAGACGCCATGTCAGTAGCCAAATGGACTCGTATTAGCAATTGAATTGCAATAGCGCTGCACTCGCGGTATTGATTCCGCGTGACCCTCGCGACGAATTGCTGCTGGACGCTTCGGCGTCGCCTGATGGCGGCCTGCGTCTGCAGCTGCGTGTGCCTCCACTGCCAGCCGGCGCCGGCCGCCGCAGCACCGCCCGACGCCACCGTCGAGGAGACCGAGGTCGTCCCGCCCAAACTGCTGGCTCAGGTCCCCCTCACCTACCCGCAAGACGCCGGGGAGGAGCACGGCGACGTCACCGTGCTCGTCGACGTCGATGCCAGCGGGCAGGTCACCGACGTGCGCTTCGAGTCCGGCCCCGAGGTCTTCCGCGAGGCCGCTTTCGAGGCCGGCTGGCAGCTCCGCTTCGAGCCGGCGACCTACAACGGCCAGCCCCTTGCGACGACAACGCGCATCCGCTTCCACTTCGCGCCGCCCTCGGAGGCCCACGAGGAGGTCGGCCTCGAGATCGTCGTGCACGCCGAGGATCCCGATGTCGAGGACACCAAGGCCCGCACCACGCTCGACGAGCTGGCCATCGAGGAGGCCGCCGGCGACGACCTCTCCGAGACCGTCTCCGAGGTGCCCGGGGTCCGCATGGCCGGCGGCACCACCGACGCAGCCAAGCCCATCATCCGAGGCCAGCAGGAGCGGCGACTCCTCGTGCTCTACGACGGGGTCCGGCACGAGAGCCAGAAGTGGGGGCCCGACCACGCCACGGAGATCGACCCCTTCTCCGCGGGTGAGATCGGTGTGGTCCGCGGCGCGGCGGGCGCCCGCCACGGGCCCGACGCCATCGGCGGAGTCATCCTCGTCGAGCCTCCTCCCCTGCGCGCCGCGCCGGGCGTCGGCGGCAAGACGGTGATGGCCTTCAACAGCAACGGGCTGCGCCCCTACGCCGCTCTGCGCCTGGACGCGGCCCCCGCCGTGGTCCCGGGGCTCGCCTTCCGCGTCGAGGGCAACGCCGCCATCGGTGCCAACCGCACGAGCCCCGCGTACGTGCTCGGCAACACCGCCTCCAGAACCTGGAACGCCGGCACCACGGTCGGCTACACCTGGGACCAGGGCCGGATCCGCGGTTCCTGGCACCACTACGCCTTCGAAGCCGGCGTGTTCTACGGCGTCAGCACCACTTCACCCGACGAGTTCAACGCACGGCTCGAGGTGGGCGTGCCCGCGACCTCCGAGCTCTGGTCCACGACCTACACCATCGACCGCCCCTACCAGGCCGTCACCCATGACATCGCGGTCCTCGCCTACGACACCTGGAGCGACTGGGGCTCCTTCCAGGCGACCTACGCCTTCCAGATCAACCTCCGCCAGGAGTACGAGCAGGTTCGGAGCGCCATCACCGGGCCGCAGTACGACTTCGTCCTTCGCACCCACTCCGTCGACGCGCTCTACGGCCACCCCGAGCAGTACCTGCCCTTCGGCGAGCTCGAGGGGGCCGTCGGCCTGCAGGGCTCCTTCCAGGAGAACGTCTACCGGGGCTACTCGCTGCTTCCGAACTACCGCGGCTTCGGCGGGGGCCTCTTCGCCTACGAGCGCCTCTCGCTCCACCGCGTCGACGTCGAGCTCGGCGCCCGGGCGGACGGCCTCTGGCGCCTCGCCGTGATGAACGACGACGACTACGAACGGCACGTCCGGCGCGACACCCTCGACGCCTCGGACTGCGAGGTCCTGCCCGACCAGTCACGCTGTCCCTCGGCGTGGGCCACGGGCTCCCTGTCGTTGGGGACCCTCGTCCACGTCGTGCCCGAGCTCCTCGACATCAAGCTGGACCTCTCCACCGCGAGCCGCTTCCCCGACGTCGACGAGCTCTACCTCATCGGCAGCGCGCCCTCCTTTCCGGTCTACGCGCTCGGCAACCCCGACCTCGGCGTCGAGACCGCGTGGGGCGCATCGCTCACAACCGGGCTCCGGCACGAGGCGCTCGAGGTCGAGCTCTCCGGCTTCGGCCAGCGCGTCGACGACTACATCTACTTCGCGCCGGACCTGACCTCGAACGGCGAGCCCGCCTTCGACGTCACCATCCAGGGAACCTGGCCCCGCTACACCTATCGGCCCATCGACGCCGTCCTCTATGGCATCGACGGGTCGGTGTCCGTCGGGCCGAGCGCGCCGGTAGGGCTGGACGTGCGCGGTGGAATCGTGCTCGCCCAGAACCGGGACAGCGGGGCCCACCTCATCGGGACGCCACCGGACCAACTGACCGTCTCCGTGGTCGGGCGCCCCCCGAGCCTCGGCCCACTGCAGGACTCGGAGCTCCACCTCACGACCGACTTCGTCGCCCAGGCGCGAGTCGACCCGAGCGCGGACTTCGCTCCGCCTCCCCCCGCGTACACGCTCTTTGGCCTGGGGGCCGAGACCGCCATCGGACCCCGACCGGTCCGCGTCGGGGCCGAGGTCCACAACCTGCTGGACACCCCCTACCGCGACTACAGCAGCCTGCTTCGCTTCTACGCCGATCAGCCCGGACGTGACGTCCGCGTCCGGGTCGGCTTCGACTTCTGAACGAGGAGACCCCATGAACCGACTCATCCGAGTGGCCCCTCTGGCCACCCTCTTCGCGGCCGCGTGTGCGGACGTGGACGAGCACGACCACGACCACGACCACAACCACGGCGTCACCACGAGCGTGGTGCTGAACTTCACCCCCACCGCCGGTGGCGACACCCTGACCTTCCAGTGGAGCGACCCCGAGGACGACGGCAACCCCGTCGTCGACGACATCCTCCTCACCGGCGGCGCCGACCAGGAGTTCGAGGTGACCGTCGAGTTCTGGAACGACCTCGAGGACCCCGCCGAGGACGTGACCGTCGAGATCGCTGAGCAGGACGAGGACCACCAGATCTTCTTCACCGGCTCCGGTGTGGAGGGCCCGGCCACCGGCGACAACGCCGCGGCCATCGTCGAGCACGCCTACGCCGACACCGACGCGGGCGGCCTGCCGGTCGGCCTCACCAACACCTTCACAACCCTGGACCCCGGGACGGGCGAGCTCATCGTCACCCTGCGTCACCTGCCGCCGGAGAACGACGAAGCCGTCAAGGTCGACGGCCTCGCCGAGGACGTCGCCAACGGTGGCTTCAGCGCCATCGGCGGCGAAAACGACGTCCAGGTCACGTTCAACATCGAGGTCGAGTGACCTCCACCACCCGAGAGAGGAGAACCCCATGAAGCTGAAGACCCTGTTTGCCCTGATGGCCGTCGCCGCCATGACAGCGTGCGCCCCTGGCGCGGCCGAAGGCGAGGAGTGCACCAAGGACGCCGACTGCGCCGAAGGCCTGGAGTGCCATATGCACGACGGTGAGGAAGACCACGGCGAGTGTGAGGCCCACGACGAGGAAGAGGAGGAGTAGCCTCCTCCCGGTCGGCCCACTGCATCCCGCAGTGGGTCGTACACTCTCCCTCGGAGGCGTTCTGGGCGACCACATCGATCACGTCCGGCAGGAGGTCCGTGGGCTCGTTCGAGCGCAGGGCATGCGAGCGACCGGCGCACGCATCGACGTGCTCGTGGTGCTGCACGAGGCTGCGGGCCCGCTGACCCACGAGCAGGTCATGGGCGCCCTCCGCACGGGGGTCTACGACAAGGCCTCCGTCTGGCGGGTCCTCGCGGACCTGGCCGAAGCTGGCATTCTGCGCCGGATGGACCTGGGCGACCGCGTCTGGCGCTACGAGCTCCTGGACAGCTGCCGCGCCATCACCGACGACCACCCCCACTTCCTGTGCGAGGACTGCGGCGACGTCAGCTGCCTGCCCGCGCTCGAGGTGCGAGCCAAGGATGGTGACCTCCCCACGGCTCTGCAGGGTGCCGAGTTCCGCCTGCGCGTGATGGGCCGCTGCGCCGACTGCCTGAACGCATAGCCCCTGCTGCATACGGTTCCATGCGACCCGCGAGGTCCGCCCACTCGCCTACGGGCGCGCCAACACCTACCGGCTTGGCCTGGACATGGGCCGGATCGGCGGTGGAGGTCCTGCCGTAGCGCGCTTCATTCGGCGGGTACACAAGGACACTGCCGACCAGGTTGCACCGGTGGGCTAGCGTCGACGACGAAACGCGTTACACGAGCGCACCGAGCTTCGGGAGGGGCTGTCTCGCGGGCAGCGAGGATTGATGCGATACGAATACCCTCTCTTCCGGCCTCCATCTGAAGCGAACAGCTACATCCTCCAGGCCACCATCGGGTGCAGTTGGAACAACTGCACCTACTGCCACAGTTAGATTGGACCGGAACGAGAACTTGAGTGTGGAATCAAGTCCTCAATGAACACCGGCATTTAGGTGCAATCCTCGGCGGGACGCTCGGCCTCCCTGGGCCTCGATGGACCCCAAAGTGGGGTCATAGAGGGGTCAGGTGAGGTTCCAGCCTGGAGCTACGCCAGCCCTTGATGCCGCCAGATCACGAAGGACAGCGACTGCTCGTCCATCCGTCCCAGGAGCACGGCCTGCACCAAGGCAACCAGTGCCATGTCGAAGGCGTCCAACGCTGGAAAGGTCCAGGCCTTCCAGAGGAGACACAACTGGACGGGTAGCCGCCGGCCTCGAGCCTGCCTCACCATCGGCGCGGCGGGACTCTTCAGTTCTTCCAGGCAGTCAGCCGCGAGGTCCAGCGCCCTGTCTCGGGCGTCTGCCGGGGGAGCGTCGATGAGATCAGCCCAGCGGATGCCGCCGAGCTGAACTTCCGCGAGGAGTGTCGGGAGACCCGTCCCTTGCAGACCGGCCAGCACGCGGTCACGAGCCTGTGGGTCAGGCCACGCCGCCTGTCCGAGTGCGAGGAGTTGCTCAGCGGAGTCCGCCTCCAGGGCCTGCTCCAGCTGAGCGGCAGAGGGGTTTCGCTCCCGATGCATTTCAGACCAGACTGCGGCGATGATCCAGGTTCTCTCGAGTTCCGAGGCGGGAGTAGGCATGGCGGCGAAACCTATGGACCAGAGGGCGCAGGTCAAGACTGGAAGACAGCTGAGGGCTCGCCTCAGGAGGGGGCGAGTTGAAGTTAGGCCGCCATCCGAGATCAAGCCCGACGCGGCCCATCTCCGCTACCATGACCCGCCGGGGTTCCCATCCCAAGACAGGCATAAGGACGGGGTGACGTCGACTGCTCCGTGATTCGGCGGGGTGGTAGAGCTGCGCACCGTCAATCTCTGTGAGGAGCCACCATGTCCGACAAGTCGACACCAAAGTACCAGTGGCCCAAGGCCCTGACCCCATGGCAGGAGCGGTACGTTGCGGAGCTGGAGCGGACGCGACCCTTCATGACCGTGTTTCCCTCGATGGCCCTGGGGGG
>JAAESX010000036.1 GCA_024228935.1 Pseudomonadota bacterium | reverse complement strand
GCCGACATCAGCCCGTGTGTCGAGCGCATCCGTTTTGTTGCCAGTGGCACCGAGGCGACGATGCTGTGTTTGCGGGCGGCGCGAGCGGCGACCGGGCGGGCGAAGATTTTGAAATTCGAGGGCGCGTATCACGGGCAACATCCGGAGGGCGTGACGAGCCTCGTCGGCAGCGACCCGCCCGAGTTGCCGCGGCCCGATCCGGCCGGCACCGGCGCGCCGTGGGTCGAGCGCGATGTGTTGGTCGCGCCGTACAACGACCTCGTGGCAACGGAGCAGATTCTCACCGACCACGCCGCCGATCTGGCCGCCGTGATCGTCGAGCCGCTGCACCGCTGCATCCCGCCGGTGAACGGTTTTTTGCAGGGACTGCGCGAGGTCACGGCCAAGCTGGGCATCGTGCTGGTATTCGACGAAGTGGTCACCGGCTTCCGTCTGGCTCTCGGTGGTGCGCAGGAATATTACGGTGTGTCGCCCGACCTCGTGGCGTACGGCAAAGGACTGGGCGGCGGCTTCCCGATCGGCGCGTTCGGGGGTCGCGCGGACATCATGGAGGCGGTGAACGAGCAGCGTTTGCCTGGGCCGAACTACGCGTGGTCCGCCTCGACGACCGGCGGCAACCCGGTGTCTGCGGCGGCGGCGTTGGCCACCATCGACCTGTTCAGCGAGCCGGGTGTTTACGACCGGCTGCACGCGATGGGGCGGTTATTGCGGGAGCGCCTTG
>JAAESX010000035.1 GCA_024228935.1 Pseudomonadota bacterium | reverse complement strand
TTCGTGGCAGATGTCGTGGAGGAAGCAGACGCTGAGGATGGTGGACAGCGCACGTCCCTGGATGACCCCGCAGGCGGACTTGGCGTAGTTGGGGTCGTTGTAGTCGGGGCACTCGAGGCTGAGTGGGTCCCAATCGGCGGCGGAGAGGTCCAGGTCGTCGCCGTCGGCGGAAGGCAGCCGCAAGGCCCCCTCGGCCTTGACAAGGCGGATGAAGCTGGGCGTGCCCATGATGAGGCGAGCGACGGGTAGGAGGTCAGGGCGTCGCTTGCGGATCCAGTCGAGGAGCTTGACGCGCCCACAGCCGTTGGGGTCAGGCTTGTTGTCGGCCGTGAGCGCCTGGGCGATCGTGTTGTAGAAGTTCTCCTTGTCGCCCGAGATGGTCGCGTTCTCCGGCTTCGTGCCGTGCCACCCCGCGACGGTGTGGGCGTACAGGTGGGTGCCGTTCTTGGAGAACGCGTAGTTCTTCGGGAAGTTGACAGGCGCACGGGCGCGCTCCTCCGCAGCCTCGGCCGCCTCGAGGTCGGCGAGAGCGGCCGTCGCCTCGGCCGAGCCGTGTCCGTGCGTGATGCACCTCGAAGTGTACGCGGCTTCTGCGGTGGCGGTGGTGACGGTGGCGTCCTCGAGTGCCTCCGCCCTGGCCTTGGCAACCTCAG
>JAAESX010000034.1 GCA_024228935.1 Pseudomonadota bacterium | reverse complement strand
TGGAAGGGATAACCGCTGAAAGCATCTAAGTGGGAAGCCCGCCTCAAGATGAGCTCTCCCTGAAGGACCCATCAAGACTAGGTGGTTGATAGGCAGGATGTGTAAGCGCAGCAATGTGTTCAGCTAACCTGTACTAATCGTCCGTTCGGCTTGACCTCACAAGACACGCTCCATGATTCAAGGCCGCGGTATCTCTTCAGATGCCTGGCGGTGTCCAACACACTGCAGTCGCAGTGGAATACAGCGTCGACCCCATTCCTATACGTACCCCCTCGGACGGTGACGTCAGCGGGAGGGCTCTACCCGTTCCCATTCCGAACACGGAAGTCAAGCCTCCCAGCGCCGATGGTACTGCAGC
The DNA here is from genome assembly GCA_024228935.1 of Pseudomonadota bacterium. Taxonomy (GTDB): domain Bacteria; phylum Myxococcota_A; class UBA796; order UBA796; family CAJQPC01; genus JAAESX01. The sequence goes on along the minus strand of JAAESX010000034.1, from coordinate 66,224 downwards.
GGTCACGCTGTGGGAGAGTAGGTCATCGCCGTCCATCCCTTAGACCCCCGGTCGAGTTCTTCGGAACTCCCGGGGGTCTTCTCATTCCTTGAGCTCCGCTGTGCCGGGCTGGCCTGGTCGTCCTGGAGGACGACTTGAGCCAGTCGAGGTCCGCACACCCTGTGGACCAGGTCGCGTCACCCGTGACCTGGTCGGCGGGGTGTTTGTGTGACGGGACGTGATTTGAGGGGGTTGGGTCCTGGCACGCTGGTTGCGTAGTGGCATGGCATCCCGGGGAGGGAGTCATGGCGTGCACAGCACACACAGCGACAGTGATTGGGGTTGAAGCGCACGCGGTGGCGGTCGAGGTCGACCTCGTTCGTCGCCTGCCCAAGACGACGGTGGTGGGCCTCGCAGCGATGAGCGTGAAGGAGGCCACCGAGCGGGTCCGCAGCGCACTCATCGCCAGTGGCTTCGAGTACCCGAAGCACCGTGTCACCATCAACCTTGCACCGGCAGACATCCGGAAGGAGGGGACAGCGTTCGACCTCCCCATCGCCGTGGCCATCCTGGCGGCTTCGGGACAGATCCCTGCGGACTCGCTCGGGAGCTATCTGCTCGCCGGAGAGCTGGGGCTGGACGGGAGGCTCCGTACGGTTCGCGGCGCGTTGCCTCTTGCGATGCGGGCGCGTGTGGATGGGATGTCGGGGGTCGTCTTGCCCGCCGGCTGCGCTGCCGAGGCCACAGTAGTTCCGGACGTCGATGCCTGGTCGGCGGAGACGCTTCAGGAGGTCGTCGAGTTCCTGCGAGGTGAGCGACGGCTGCCGCGCGCGGTGCGCCGCGCTGTCGAAGTCGTCGAGTCCCTTCCGGACATGTCCGACGTGCGAGGGCAGGCCCTCGCTCGTCGGGCGCTGGAGGTCGCAGCGGCTGGTGGGCACAGCCTGCTGATGATGGGGGCCCCCGGTGTGGGGAAGACCATGCTGGCCTGTCGAATCGGGTCGATCCTTCCACCGCTCTCGTTCGAGGAGGCACTCGATGCCTCACGTGTCCACTCGGTCGCCGGGCTCCTACCGAAGGGGCATGACGTCCTCACCGAGCGACCGTTTCGCGCACCCCACCACTCCATCAGCACGGCCGGGCTTCTGGGCGGCGCGAGCCTCAGACCGGCGGAGCTGAGCCTCGCGCACAACGGGGTGTTGTTCCTCGATGAGCTACCGGAGTTCTCGCGTCAGGTGCTGGAGCTGCTGCGGGGGCCCCTCGAGAGTGGCGTCGTGGTTCTCAGCCGCGCCAGTGGGACCGTGCGGCTTCCGGCACGTGTGACCTTGTTGGCTGCGGCCAACCCTTGCCCGTGCGGGTATCTGGGGCACCCCACGCGGCCGTGCCGATGCTCGGATGCCCAGGTGCAGAGGTACCGGGCGCGACTGTCCGGCCCTCTCCTCGACCGGATCGACCTGCATGTCGGCGTCGAGCCGCTCGATGGGGATGCGCTGTACGACCGGCCCGTTGGCGAGAGCAGCGCTGCGATCCGCGAGCGTGTGCTTGCTGCCCGTCGGATGCAGGGGGCGAGGTACGGCGAAGGTGCTGTCCGCTGCAACGCCGATCTCGCGGGTCCGCTCGTGCGGGAAGCCGCCAACTCGACCCCAGCGGCAGAACGGATGCTGCGGGATGCGACGGATCAGCTCGGCCTGAGCGGCCGCGGGCACGACCGGGTGTTGCGAGTCGCCCGAACGCTCGCCGACCTGGATGGTCACGGACGGGTCGACGTCGCGCACGTCGCCGAGGCTGTGGCGTTTCGAGCCGCGACGGACGGAGAGCACCGATGACCGTCCTCGTCACGCTGGCCATTGTCGACCAGGTCGACGCCCCTGGCGCCATGGTCGAACTCGTCGACGGCACGCTCGTCGATGTCCCCATCGTCTGCATTCCACCGCGCATCGCCGAAGGAGACCGGGTCCGAACCCGACGCTCCAGTGACGTCTGTCCCCATCGGTTCGGGCGCGCTCCCTTCTCAAACAAGACGGGGCGCTCGCTCCGCACAACCAGGAGACTGCCATGAAGCAGCAGAACCACCATCCCGACAAGCTCCGTGCCCTCGAGGGCGCGATCCAGACGCTCCAGCGGCAGTACGGCGCGGGGGCCATCCTTCGTCTCGACGGCTCCGTCGCCGAGCACGTCGGGGCGCCGATCTCGACGGGAAGCCATGGGCTCGACCAGGCGCTCGGCGTTGGAGGCCTTCCGCGTGGACGGATGGTCGAGATCTACGGGCCCGAGGCGTCGGGCAAGACGACGCTGGCGCTGCAGGCCATCGCGTCGGTCCAGCGCGACGGAGGCATCGCGGCGATCGTGGATGCTGAGCACGCGCTCGATCCGACCTACGCGGCCGCTCTCGGCGTGGACCTGCCGAAGCTCTTGATCGCCCAGCCAGACTCTGGCGAGCAGGCGCTCGAGATCACCGAACAGCTCATCCGGTCCGGTGCGGTCGACCTGTTGGTCGTCGACTCGGTCGCCGCGCTCGTTCCCGAGGCGGAGATCAGTGGCGACATGGGCGACCTCCAGGTGGGACTCCAGGCCCGGATGATGTCGAAGGCGATGCGCAAGCTCACGAGCGTCGTCGCTCGGACGCGATGCTGCGCCATCTTCATCAACCAGCTCCGCGCCAAGATCGGCGGGATGGGTTTCGGACCGAAGGAAGTCACGACGGGTGGGAACGCGCTCAAGTACTACACGTCGGTCCGAATCGACATCCGGCGCATCGGCCAGCTCAAGGACCGTGAGGGCAACGCGGTCGGGAATCGGACCCGGGCCAAGGTCGTGAAGAACAAGATGGCGGCGCCGTTCCGGAAGGCCGAGTTCGAGATCCTGTTCGGGAAGGGAGTCTGCCGCACCGGCGAGCTCATCGACATGGGGCTTGAGCTGGGGCTGCTCACGAAGAGCGGCAGCTGGTTTTCGCTCGGGGACGAGCGCCTGGGCCAGGGCCGCGAGAAGGTCCGTGAACGGCTCGAGTCCGAGCCCGATCTGATGAAGCGGCTCGAGGACATCGTCCTCGGCGGCAGTCACCTCACGCCGCCGCCCGCGGAGGCATGAGAACGGGTCTCCACCTCGGGCTCACTCGGGGGAGGGTGGCGGCCGGAACCTGTCCGCCTGGGGTGGGGACCCCCTCAGCCGCGCTTCGTCTTGACCTCGGTGCCGCGAACCTCGTCGTCGACGAGCTCTCCGGCCCGGGCGACGATGCGTCCGTTCACCACGACCAGATCGGGCTTCGGCGCGAGCTCCCGGCCGACGTACGGCGACCAGCGTGCCTTCGTGACGACGTCGGCCTTCTCGAAGCGAGCCAGCGTGCCCTCGGTGAAGAGCACCAGGTCGGCGTCGTACCCCTGCGCGATGACGCCCTTCTTCTTCAGGCCGAAGATGCGGGCGGGGTTCTCGCTGAGGATCGCGACCATCCGCTCGAGCCCGAGGCGACCGTGATGGACGGCGGACATCAAGAGCGGGAACATCGTGTCGAGGCCGGGGATTCCCGAGGGAGCGTCCCAGTAGCCGACGTTCTTGTGCTTGCTGCGGTACCCGGCATGGCCGGAGCCGACGGCATCGACGCGGTTGCGCTTGAGGGCCGTCCAGAGGGCGCGCCGGTCCAGCTCGTCCCGCAGCGGCGGGTCGATCTTCAGCTTGGCGCCGAACTTCTTCTGGGCGTCAGCGTTCAGGAACAGGTGGTGGGGCGAGATCTCGGTCGTGATGGGCAGGTCGCCCTTCAGCGGGTCGAGCAGCGTCAGCTCACGAGCCGTGCTCAGGCTCGAGATGTGCACGTTGCGGTTCGTCTCGCGCACGAGCTCGATGAGGCGCGTGACAGCGGCCTCGGCTGCGGCAGGCGGGCGCACGAGGTTGTGCTCCGGCGCTTCGACATCCGCGTTGGCCGCGCGGCCGGCGGCAATGGCGCTCGCGGCTTCGGCCTGGGCGCCGATCACGCCCTGGGTCTCGGCGAAGAGCGTCTGCAGTGCAGCGTCCGTCATGCCGAGCAGGCCGTCTTCCGACGACATGTCGACGTGGCAGGCGATCGCGCCCGCGTCCAGCATCCGGCGCGTCTCGTCGAGGTTGTCCTTGGTCGCGGCGGCCCAGAACCCGAAGTTCGCTCGGCTCGAGCCCTTGGCGGCGGAGCGCCGTGCCTTGAGCGAGGCCAGATCCACCGTCGGTCGATCCCCTGTGGGGCGGTCGAGCATGGTGGTCACACCCGCGCTGATCGCCGCGCGACTGGCCGTCTCCCAGCTCTCGTACCCCTCGTTGCCGGGGACGCGGAGGTGAACGCTGGAGTCGATGATGCCGGGCATCACGAACTGCCCGATGGCGCTCATCTTCTCGCGAGCGCGACCGGGGGCCCTGGGACCCACGTACGCGATGGTTTTGCCCTTGATGGCAATGTCGGCGACCAGTCGGCCCGTGTGGGAGACGATCGTCGCGTCCTGAATGACGAGGTCGTACAAGACCGAGCCCCTGTGCCGTGCGAGGAAACCTCCTTAATACCGGTGGCCGCCGCTCACAAGCTGTTCCCGCGCCTCGGTCGCTGGCCGTGGCTCGGGGTTCTGGCTAGGGGCATGCCGTGACGCCGCCAAGCCAGCCCGAACCGACCCTCGTCGCGGGCTGTCCCGTGTTCGGTGCGAGCCCCGGCCGGGCGGATGTCTTGTTCATCGCTGGGCCGCCGACGTCCGCCGGGATCTTCCGCAAGGTGCAGGAACGACTGCGGTCTCCGAGCCTGGCGCTCGAGCTGCTGCTGGCCGGTCGGGGCGGCCGGCTGGACGATCTGGCGTCCGTCGTACAACACGTCGCCGCCGAGACGGGCGCGACCACGGTCGTCGCGCACGGGACGGCGGTGCCGGTCGCGCTCCGGCTTCGGGGACTCTCCTTGGTGATCCTCAATGGGCCGACCGAGCGGATCGACACCGTCACGGCGACGCTTGGACGGCTCGGACCCAGCCTGCTCGAGCGCCTGGTGCTTCGTCGGTCGCTCCTCGACCGGTGGTTGGCGAGCTCGGCTGGCCTCCGCAGGCTCGTCGCGAACCCCTATGCGATGGACCGTGACATCGTTGTCGCGCTCTCCCGCCCGATGACGTCGTCGTCGACAGCCCGTCGGGCCGCGGCAGAGTGGATCTGCGATGTCGCTGGAAGTGGTGCCGTGGCCGCGCCGGAATCTCCCGATATCTCGGGTATCTGGGGCGATCACGACCCGCTCTACCCGGTGTCGGAGGCACTACGCGTCGTGCCTCGGGAGCGCTTGTCCATCGTGCCTGGCGGGCGGCATCTCTTCCCGGAAGAGCGTCCGTGGGAGCTCGCGGATCGACTCCAGGGCCTGCTGGACGGCTGACCACGACATGGATGTCGCGGTTTTCCGCCCAGACCTGCGCAGCCGCTGCAAGATGCCGGAGGCGCCCTCGGAATTTCAGGGTGTTGGCGCCGGAATCGGCCCGTGGCATGCGGATTGCTGGTGTCCAGGGTGGAGAAAAGACGCTTTCGACGGTTCGGCGGGCGTGCCAACCCCCAGACCTCACCGCAACTCGAATGCCCGGCCTCAGGCCGGGCGTTCCTTCTCTGGGGACCTTAAAGGCCCGGATGGCGAACTGGTCCTGGCGCAACAAGCTGCCGTCCGCGCACGACTTCCGTCAGGATGCGGCGGCGCGCAACGAGAACGAGTCCATCGTGTGCGTGCTCAACCCGCGTGCTGCGGCCGGCCTGGCCGGGCAGCGGGTGGAGGAGCTTCGCCGCGCAGTCGACCGGGCGTTCGCCGCCAGTGACGTGCGGCTCACCGAGGGGCCTGGCCACGCGACCGAGCTCGCCGCCCAGGCTCTCGCCGAAGGGGCGGACATCGTCGCGGCGGTCGGCGGGGACGGCACCTGCAACGAGGTCGTGAACGGCTTCTACGACGGCAAGACCCCGCGGCGTCGGTCCTCCATCTTCACGGTGATTCCCTGGGGGACGGGCAGCGACCTGCAGAAGTCGGTCCGGTCGCCGGGGACGCTCCAGGACGCGCTCTGGGTCGCGTCGACCGGAATGACGCTCCCCACGGACGTCGGGCATGTCTCCTACGTCGGGACCGACGGGCAGGACGGCGAACGGATCTTCATCAACGTCGCCGGCTTTGGAACCAACGGCGACGTCGTGGCCCGCTCGAACAAGGCGACCAAGAAGTACGGCGGCCGGGTGACGTTCCTCCAGGCCACGCTCGGCTCTCTTCTAGAGTTCGAGCCCCCGCGCGTTGCTGTCACCTGGAAGGGTGTGGCCGGACCGGGCCGGTGGGAAGGCAACCTGCTGTCTGCCTTCGTCGCCAACGGTCACTACTGCGGTGGTGGCATGAACGTTGGGAAGGGCGGCTCGATGCACGACGGCCTCTTCGACCTGACGCTCGTTCCCACGAAGGGCCGCGCGCGGAACGTGGCGAGCTCGTGGCGTCTCTACGACGGGAGCATCTACAAGGTCCCCGGCTCGGTCCGTGTCTACGCGTCCGAACTCGAGGCGCGCTCGCTCGACGGCACCCCGGTGTTGTTGGACGTGGATGGCGAGCAGCCCGGCATGCTCACGGCGCGCTTCGCGAACCTCGAGCGGACGCTCCAGGTCCGTGGTGGTTGGCTCCGATCGCCTTTGCTTCGCGACGAGCGCGAGGCCTGGCGGCCGGGCAGGTAGAATTTGCACTATTGAGGGATAGTGCAAAATCTGGCCTTCCAGGCGGCTTCGCGGGCTTGGCCAAGAAAATCCTGCGCCCGCGGTGCAATCTTCAAATTCTTGAGGTAGAAGGCGTTTAGACGATGTCCGTAGGGGTCGTCCTGAGCGGGCTTGCTCAATCAAGCTGAGACACGGCCGCTTAGACAATTTTCACGTTTCAGGCTTTTTGGAGAAAAGATGAACAAGGCTGACCTCACTGAAACCCTCGCCGAGCGCGCGAACATCCCCAAGGTGCGGGCTGCGAGCTACATCAACATCCTCACGGATGCGATCCAGCAGGCCCTCACGAGCGGCGAGAAGGTCACCATCTCGGACTTCGGGACGTTCTCCGTCTCGAGCCGCAAGCCGTTCCGGGGCCACAACCCCAAGAATGGCGAGGTCATTCAGGTCCCTCCTCGTCGCATTCCGGTGTTCCGAGCGGGCAAGCGTCTCAAGAGCGCGCTGAACGAGTGAGACCAGCGGGCGGGACAGCAGGTCCCGCTTGACGGCTCGCCTTCGAGCGAGCATGACCATGGGGTCCGCGCAGCTTCTGGCTGCTCGGGCCCTATGTGGTTTCCAAGGCACAGCGCGTGGCCGACGGCTCCAGGCCGTGAAGGGCGATTGCCCACGCGACTGCCTCCTGGCAGTCGCTCAGGAGGACTGATGTCACCCCAGCACCCCGTCGAGAAGGTCGCCGAGGCCCGGCTCCCCACCCGCTTCGGCGAGTTCCGGGTCGTCGGGTTCCGGACCTCGTCTGGTCAGGACCTGGCGGCGGTGGTCCGCGGCGACATCGAGGGGCAGGAGGGCGTGCCCGTGCGGCTGCACTCCGAGTGCTTCACCGGCGACGTGATGGGCAGCCTCAAGTGTGACTGCCGCGACCAGCTCGAGGCTGGACTGCAGTTCGTCGGGCGCGCGCGTCGTGGCGCGGTGCTCTACCTCCCACAGGAGGGACGAGGCATCGGGCTGGTCAACAAGATCCGCGCATACGCACTCCAGGATCAGGGCTTGGACACCGTCGAGGCCAACGAGGCGCTCGGATTCGACGATGATCTGCGGAAATACGACGTCGCTGCGGCGATGCTGCAGGCGCTCGGCGTTCGCTCGGTCGTCCTCCTGACGAACAACCCGCGGAAGGTCGAAGGACTCGATGACAACGGTGTCCGCGTGGTCGGACGGCTGCCTCTTCGGATGGAGCCGAACCCCCACAACGCCTTCTATCTGACGACCAAGAAGACGAAGTCAGGGCACCTCCTGTAGGGAGGGCTGTCAACGGCCTGCAAAGGCTAGATCGCTGGGCTATGCTCCCGGCTGTTCCAACCCGACGCGCCATCCGTGCGCGCCGAGACCAGCACACCCGGAACAGCCAGGAGTCCCCATGAAGCTGCGATCCCTGATCCCGCTAGGCGTCCTCCCCATCGCCCTCCTCGGGTGCGAGAAGGAGACGCAGGAGTACATCGAGCACGACTACCCTGAGATGGTGATCAGCTCGGACAGGGTCGAGTTCGGACTCGTCGCGCACGGCGAGACGGAGACCCGGCAGTTCACGATCCAGAACACCGGCGACCTCACGATGGGCGTCAGCTCGGTCGCCGAGGGGCTCGGTCGGGACGAGGACTTCGACCTGTCCTACGACGAGGCGAACATCACTTGTCCCGAGCTCGAGGACACCGGTGAGGCCGCCGCCGAGGCCAAGGACGCCTCGCCGCCCCCCGCTCTGGTTCTCGAGACCAGCGAGCTGGACTTCGGGGCCGTCACCGCCGGAAGCAACGCGGTGCTCAGCTTCAACATGACGAACACGGGCAACGACCCGCTGATCGTCACGACGGCGTCGGTCACCCCCGGTGACTCGCCGTTCGCCATCCTCGGAACCCTGGCCGGCGTCGAGCTGCTCACGGACGAGAGCACCGAGGTCTACGTCAGCTACAGCCCGACGGTGGACACCGGGGACACGGCGACGCTCATCCTGGTGACCAACGACCCGACCGACGGCGGCGTCGCGATCGTCGGTCTGCTCGGCAACCAGGGCGGCTCCACGGGCGACTCGGGCGACAGCGACCCCACCGACACCAACGAGCCGGTCGACACCGACGACCCGACCACCGCGGACGACCAGGTCCTCTTCACGCTGGACGGCGGCTGCAAGATCCCGGTCGACGTCACCTTCACGCCGATCAACGTCGGTGAGATCCGCGGCTCGATCATCGTCGACACCTGGACCCAGGTCGTCGAGGACGGCGAGCCCGAGTACTACGCGGACCTCGACGAGAAGCGCGCCATCGTGTTCCTCGACGGAGAGGCCGAGAAGGGCGAGGGCCGAGCCATCGTGAAGCCGCGGACGCTCGACTTCGGTCACGTCTGGTCCGGCCTCGACGAGGTCAAGTACCTCGAGGTGGCGAATGCCGGTGACGGCGACCTCGAGCTCTACCCGCCGCAGGTCGACGACGCCTGCGACGAGGACTTCTCCATCACCTGGTCCTACGCCGAGGACGGTGGAGATCCCAAGGTGTTGTCCGCTGGGACCCAGACGTTCCTGGAGATCACCTACACGCCCACTGACACGAGCGCGTCCTATTGCACGGTCACCGTGCTGAGCGACGACGGGGACTACCCGGACATCTCGGTCAACGTGCAGGGCAACTCGGGCAAGGACCCCGAGAACGAGCCCCCGAGCGTCGTGATTCGCTCTCCCGATGCCGGCTACGTCCACGCGACGACCGACGACATCTCGATGGAGCTGAACATCTTCGACGTGAACCAGCCGGCGACCTCGCTCAGCTGCCGCGTGAAGAGCATGGTGCAGCTCGGCGCGACCATCACGACCTGTTCGGCGGACGACGACTCCGGCCACGTGCTCGTCGACGTGCCGCTCGAGTACCTCGACCCGGGAATCGACACCTTCCTCGTCGAGGTCATCGACGGCTCGGCCAGCTCGAGCTTCGCGTCCATCCCGGTCATCCTGATGACCTCGGCCGATGAGCACGACGACGACGGCGACGGCTACGGCGAGGTCCAGTACGACACCGGCGACGTCTTCGACTGCGACGACGGGAACATCAACACGTACCCGAAGGCCGCGGAGATCTCCGACGGTGAGGACAACGACTGCGACGGCGACATCGACGAGGGCACCACCGGCTCCGACGACGACGGCGACGCGTTCACCGAAGAGCAGGGCGACTGCGACGACGCCGACCTGAACACCTACCCGGGTGCTCCTGAGGCGGCTGATCGCCGTGACAACGACTGCGACGGCATCATCGACGAGCAGACCACGCTGTACGACGACGACGGCGATGGCTACGCCGAGGTGAACCTCGACTGCAACGACCTCGAGGCCGAGATCAACCCTGGCGCCATCGAGCTCTGCGACGACGTCGACAACGACTGCAACGGCCTGGTCGACGACGCCTGCCTGGAAGTGAACTCCGACCCGATGATCATCGGCGGAATCAACATGGGCCAGTCGGGCTGCGAGGTCTCCGAGACCATCCAGATGAGTGTCGAGGTGTTCGAGGCCGATGGCCAGGACGTCACGTACCTCTGGACGCACGACGAGGTGAGCAACGGCGGTGTCTGCGGTGGGTTCGACAACCAGAACGCCGCATCGGTGAGCTGGACGGCCCCGCCGACCCTCGCGAACGATGTCGGCGCGCTCTGCCAAGTGTACGTCATCGCGACCGACACCGACGGCAACCAGGTCTGGGACTTCGACGAGGTCGAGGTCTACCCCGAGGACACGCTGTACCAGAAGTACATCGAGGTCGTGACCATCCCGAAGGAAGGCTGCATGACCGGTGGTGGCTTCGCCGGCTTCGGCGCGATGGTGCTGGCCGCTGGCATGGTCGCTCGCCGGCGCCGCGAAGAGGACTAGACGCCTCGGGTTCCCGGGTCGCACTGCGGCGACAACGTCGCAGTCCCGGAGGGCCAACAGGTTGAAATCGTGAAGGACCGCGTCGGGCTTGCTCGGCGCGGTTCTTGCTTGTTGGTAGAGTGCCGGTCCGGGAGTCCCGTGCGTCGTCGCCAAGGCCAGAGCAGCACCGAGTTCGTCATGATGATTCCGCTCATCCTGGCGCTCTTGTTCGCTGTCGTGGAGTACAGCTACTACCTGGGCGCGATCCACTACGTGAACTACGCCACGTTCTCGGCAGCCCGAGCCCAGCTCGTCAGTGACGACGCCGAGGCGGTGGCGAGCGATCTGCTGACCGGTCGCATGGTCGACTACCGGGATGGCGACGTCGAGATGGACTTCGACGACCAGAACGGCACGGTCTCTTCGAAGTTCCTCTGGGAGGCGCAGACCCCAGGCTTCAAGCAGGTGATGGGGGACATGACGGTCGATCTGTCCGTGACGCTCGGGCCCGAGGAGTGCGAGTACGAGAGTTCCGCCGCACTGGCTCGGGGCGGCGCCACCTCGCGCGCCTATCGTTACGCCGACAACGCGCTGGAGTGTCAGTGAGGGTGCGTCGCCGAGGAGGCCAGGCGGCTGTCTTCATCGCGCTCTGCCTGTTCTGCCTCGTCATCTTCGTGGCGCTGGCGACGAACATGGGCATCCTCGTCAACGACAAGATCCGGATGCAGAACGCGGCCGATGCGGGGGCCTACGCCGCGGCCTACCGCGAGGCCCAGCAGCTGAACAAGCTGGTGCTCCTGAACCAGGACATCGTGGACAAGGTCGAGGAGTGTCGGGACGCGCTGACCGCCCAGCCCTGGCCGAACCAGTGTGACTGCAAGGCCCAGTCGAACCTGGCCGAGCTGTACATCGACGCGTGCGAGGCCCAGATCGAGTTCCTGGCGCAGGACTTCGTGAACGCCGCCCACTACCGTCAGTCGGTCGCTCCGGCGCTCATCACCGGCGTGAACACGATGAACGCCAACGTCAGCGGGCTGGGGGACGCGGGCTCGCACATGCACGAGAACGTGTACGCGTCGGCGACCTACAGCGGGCGGCTCGACTACCGCGTCGATGGCACGCTGCTGAACGGGTACTTCCCCGAGCCGGCCATAGCGAACATCAAGCGTGTGACCGACACGAAGTTCAACTACCCGGTGCTGTTGCTGTGCCGGACGGCCATCGGCTGCATCCCCTCGGGCGTCGTGCCGTCGGCGAAGACCCACACGCTGCGCACCTGGTACTACAAGGAAGACGCCGAGCCCGACATCTGGGTCATGTCCAGCGCCCAGGGCACGATGCGGACCGCCTACGTGGACATCGCGTACAGCAGCGGCGGCGGCGACGGCGGCTACTTCGGCGCCAGCACGACCGGTGGCAGCGACAAGATGGAGGCCATCGGCGTCGCCAAGCCGTTCGGCGGCTCGATCGGTCCCACCAAGGCCTCCGAGGCCCAGCGCACGGGGAACACCGACCCGCTCGGCCCGTACTGGACCGGCGACGGTGTCCGCTTCGCGAAGCTGGCGATGGTCGACGAGTACCGGGCGCGTCTGGCCGGAATGGGCGAGTGGCAGAGCAGCTCGACCGCGGGCGGCGAGGTCGCGAGCACGAACCCCCGGGACGCGTTCGCGTCTGGAACCTCGGACTGGAGCTACGATGCGTCGAAGTTCCGTCACTAGGCGGTCTCGCCGCGGCCAGTCCGCGGTGGAGACCATGATGATGGCGTTCGGGATCGCCGTCGTCCTCGTCTCGTTGTTCCACCTGTTCACGGTGACGTGGTCGAGCGCGAACGCCCACATCCGCGCCCGAGAGATGCTCTTCCACAGCACCGCCTACCTGGATGGCCCGCGGGCGAACTACGCCGAGTCGTCGAGCTCGCCGTTCAACCCGGACCAGCGTCAGTACGAGAAGGCCGAGCCGGGTGCGAGCATCGAGTTCTCCGGTCGCGCCTGGGACACGACCCGCGACGACCTCATCGGACCGGACGACATCTCGGTCACGATGGAGATGGTCAACTGAGCCGAGCCAGCGCCGCGACGACCGCGGTGTCTGCTCGCAGGACGGTCGAGCCCAGGCTGACCGTGTGGAACCCGTGCTCGATGGCCAGGGCGACCTCGTCGTCGTGCAGGCCGCCCTCGGGGCCGACGAGCAGAACGGCGTCGCCGGTCGGACCGAGCGGCTCGGTCGCTCGGGGAGAACAGACGAGTCTCGTCTCGGGCAGGTCCTCGGCCAGCCACGAGGCCAGGGGCCGGGGAGCCTCGATGCGGGGGACGTTGGCCCGCTCGCATTGACGAGCGGCCTCCTCGCAGATCCGCGCCCAGCGCTCGAGCTTGTCCCCCTTCGCGATGCTGTGGCGGGCGTGGAACGGGGCGAATCGAGTGACGCCCAGCTCGGTCCCCATGCGCAGGATTCGCTCCCAGGCGGGCTTCTTCGGGAGGCCGATGAGCAGCATGCGCTCGCCCCCAGTCGGCACGAGGCGGGGGGCGCTGGTGACCTCGACGACCGCGACCCCATCGGCGCCATCGACGAGCACGCCGTCGCACTCCTGGCCCGCGAAGAAGAGTCGAACGGGGGTGCCGCGTGGGGTCAGGCAGACGGTCAGGACGTGGTGGCTGGTCGCCGCGTCGAGGGCGATGTGGTCTCCGAGCGACCCGAGGCGAGGCGCCAGGAACCGCCGGCTCACAGGCGCTCGAGGTGCAGGTGCAGCCAGTCGCCTTCCCGGATCTCCTCGCGGATGGCGAGGGGAGGGGACAACGCGTCGAGGACCGGGCCTGACCGCTCGGCCAGGATGCCGGCGAGGACCAGGTGTCGGCTCGTGACCCGAAGGAGGTCGGGTGCCAGCATCGTGAGGACCTCGGCGAAGACGTTGGCGACGACCAGGTCGTAGGTCCCCGACACCCGCTGGAGGGGGAGCGTCGAGAACTCGGCCGACAGCGTGTTCAACGCGGCGTTGCTGCGGGAGCTCGTGACCGCGTCCGGGTCGATGTCGATGCCCGTCGCCTTGAGACCGCGCTGCGCTGCGGCGAGAGCCAGGACTCCCGAGCCACAGCCGACGTCGAGCACGCTCGTGCACTCGCCGGCGAGCCGATCGATGGCGCCGAGGCATGCCAGCGTGGTGGGGTGGCCGCCGGTGCCGAACGCGTTGCCTGGTGGGATGACCAGGTCACCGGGGACGGCCTCCCACGGCGGTGAGACGCGGAGTCGAGGGCTGACCTCGATGCGCTTGTGGAACGCCTTCCACGACTCGGCCCAGTCCTCGTCGTCGACGACGACCGCCTCGATCTCGGCGCCGGCGCCTTCCAGCGCGGTGCGACCCGCGTCGGCCTCGTCCTCGCTGAACCAGGCCTTCAGGGTCACGCGGAGGGGCAGCGGGGGAGCCTCGGTGTCCCAGGGCTGCCGGTAGACAGGGCGGGCTCCGGGGGCTGGGGCCTCCTCGGTGCCGGTCGCTCCAGCGGCGAACGCGATCTGCGACAGCGCATCGAACCGCGTTCGGGCGACGACCGCGCGGAGCTCGACCCAGCGGGCCATCAGTCCTCCGAAGGAGGGGGAGCGGGCGGCAGGACGATGCCGTCCTTGTGGGCCAGCAGGAGCAGGTTGGCGCCCTCGACGGCCATCTCCATGTGGATCCACTCTTCGGTGGGGTGGAGTCCCTTGAGGTAGAGCGATGGCGTCGAGTTCACGAGGGCCTTCTTGCCGTCCGCGATGTCCGACTGGACGTACTCGGCGGCCGAGGGGTCGGCCATGCAGTCCTGGAACGCGGCCTTGTCCAGGCCCAGGTCTCCCGCCATGAACGCGAGGTCTGCCGGCGCCAGGTACTTCTGGTTCTGGAACATCTGGCGGTTCAGGTCCCAGAAGGCCCGCTGCCGTCCCGCGCAGACGCCCGCGACGGCGGCCTCACACGCGTTCTCGTGCATCGCCGCGGGGACGTGTGGGTTGCACTCGGCCGAGAGCGGGTAGTTCTTGAAGATGACCTTCACTTCGGGGTGGAGCTCGACCAGCTGCTTGAGCTGGGGGCTCACCTGACCGCAGTACGGGCACTCGTAGTCGGCCCACTCGACCAGCGTGTAGGGCGCGTCGGGGTCGCCGTACACGGGCTCGTTGCCGCGGATGACGATCTCGCCAGTGACTTTGGAGAAGAGCGGGAGCAGCGAGTCGCTGTTCAGCTCGGCGGGCTCGATCGGTCCGGTCGGCGAGCACGTCACGAAGCCGATGCCGAAGACCGCCAGGTAGCTGAGTGCAGCGGCCAGGACGGACTTGTCGGCCGCTCCGGTCAGCGCTCCGACGATGTTCGGGGCGAAGCCGATCTCCTTGCTGGCCAGGATGCCGCCGCCCGCGATGAGGAAGGAGAAGCCGTACGTCGCGATGCAGAAGAGGCACCAGGCACCCAACTCGGCGCCGCTCAGGTACATCAGGACGATGGCCACCAGGCTGCCCAGGATTCCGCTGAACCCGACGAGCACCGGAGCCTTGGCGAAGCTGTCCCGTGCGAGCCAGCCCATGATGCTGACGACGGTGATGGCGCCGTAGAACGCCAGGCCGAGCAGGGCGATCGGGACGCCTGCGATCTCGGAGAACTGCGAGGTGTTCACGACCTCGCAGTTGAAGACCTCGCCGGCGTTGCAGACGGCGCTGCCGGGATCATTGTGCTGCTGCGTCAGGTATCCGGAGACGACGACGCCGAGGCCGCCGGCCGTGGCGGTCCCAAGCAGTGGGTCCCTGGCGAGGGCGCCGCCGGCGAGGAGCCACATCGCGCCGACGCCGGCGAGCAAGGCCACCAGACGGGTGGCGGTGTCGTCGTAGAGGACGAGCGAGGCGATCCCGGCGACGACAGCGAGCGTGATGAGTCCACTGGACAGCTTCTGCACGCGGTACCTCCGACCGCCCGACTATCCGACCTCAGCGCTTCCTGTCGAGGTCCCGGCGATGCTCCTTCTTCCGAAGGGCTTGCCTCTTGTCATGGCTCTTGCGACCGCGGGCCAGTGCGAACTCGAGCTTGCACCAGGCGCCCTTGAATCGGAGCTCCAGCGGGACGAGCGTGAGGCCCTTCTCGCGGACGGCGATGCGGAGCTTCTTCAGCTCCTTCTTCTTCAGCAGGAGCTTCCGCGGCCGGTCTGGCTCGTGGTTGTTGTACGAGGCGTCCAGGTACGGCGGGAAGTTGGCTCCGATCAGCCAGGCCTCCTCATCCCGCAGCCGCACGTACGCCTCGCCGATGTTGCCCTTGCCGTTTCGGAGGACCTTGACCTCGGACCCCGTCAGGACGAGCCCGGCCTCGTACTTGTCGATGAACTCGTACGTGTGCCGTGCTTTGCGGTTTCGCGCGACGACCTTGACGAGATCCTTGGACACGAGGTCCCTCCGAGAGCCCCCTCTCTAGCCCCCGTGTGGCCTTGTGGCGAGAGGGGGGGAGAAACTTCATGATCGTGGGGAAAAGTGGGTTGACGATGGGGCGTAGAGGGGTATTCTTCGCTCGAAAGGGAGAGAAGTGGATCGTTTCGGTGCCTCAAGGGGAACGGAGCCCTCCATCTCATGCTCGGAGAACGCTGCCAGGTCACGACGTCACTCGATGGGAAAGGCCGTCTCGGCCTGCCCGCAAAGCTGCGTCACAAGCTCAAGGAAAACGGGATCAATGCGCTGGTGCTCACATGTGTCGACGGCGGAATCAAGGCGTTCAGCCGTGATTACTGGCGTGAGCACGTCGAGCAGCCGTACGCCGCAAAGAGCCCCTTCGACCGAGGCGCCCAGGCGTATTTCTACTCCGTCCTCGCCGACGCCGAAGACGCATCCGTCGACGGCCAGGGGCGGGTCCGCATTCCGCCTCGACTTCGCGAGCAGGCCAGTCTGGAAGGCCGCTGCGTCGTCATCAGCCTCATGGACTGGATCGAGATCTGGGATCCGGAGCAGTGGGAGCTCGTCCAGGCCCGCGCACGCGATGCCTACGACGCCGAGCGCTCCTCCGCACCGTAGCGTCCTTCTCGACGAGTCCGTCGCTTCGCTGCGCCCAGCCCCGGGGGCTCGCTTCGTGGACTGTACCCTTGGGTGGGGTGGTCACTCCGAAGCTCTCCTGGAGGCTGGCGCCTCGGTCATCGGCGTGGACCGTGACCCGGACGCGCTGGAGGCTGCTTCGGCTCGCCTCGTGCGCTTCGGCGACCGCTTCACTCCACTCCTCGCCACCTTCTCCACTTCTCCCCGCCTGATCGGTGAGCCGGTCGACGGGGTGTTCGCGGACCTGGGTGTCAGCTCCCCGCAGCTCGACCGCCCGGAGCGTGGGTTCAGCTTCCGCTTCGACGCGCCGCTGGACATGCGGATGAGCCAGGAGGGGGAGACGGCCGCCGAGCTCATCGAGCGTTTGGGGGTCAGCGACCTGGCTCGCGTCCTGCGGAACTACGGTGAGGACAACCGGGCCCTGCCGTTCGCCAAGGCGATGAAGCGCGAGCTGCCCAAGACGACCCGCCAGCTCGCCGAGCTCATCGAGCGCATGGCGCCGCGCAAGGGAAAGAAGACGCATCCCGCGACGAAGGTCTTCCAGGGCCTGCGCATCGCGGTCAATGACGAACTGGGCGAGCTGGAGGCGTTGCTCGCAGCGCTCCCCGACATGCTCGTCGTGGGCGGCCGGGCCGCCATCATCAGCTTCCACTCGCTGGAAGACCGGCTCGTGAAGCGACGCTTCCGCGAGCTCTCCGGGGTGGGGACCGAGCGCGACGCCTACGGCCACCCCGTCACGCCGCCCCTGGGGCGGCTGGTCCATCCGAAAGGACTGACCACATCGGACGACAACCCTCGAGCGCGCAGCGCTCGCCTGCGGGTCTGGGAAAAGACCTGAACAACCGGCTCCTCGAGAGCAGCAGCAGACGCAGCACGAAGCAGAAGCAGAAGTGGAGGCAGAGATGGAGCAGCGCCCCTTGGCGAGGGCCTGGGCTGGGTACCAGGGACGACCGTTCGTCGGCATCAGCCTGACGGGTACGGCTCGGTACGTCCTCTACGCCGCGCTGCTCGTGTCCTCGCTGATGTTCTACACGTGGTCGCGCGTCGACGTGCGCACCCGCGCTGCTGCGCTGGAGTCCGCGCAGATCCAGCTGGCCAACGCTCGCATCGAGCAGGACCGGCTGACCCTGGAGATCGCCACCCGACGCGACCTGGCCCGAGTGGGCGAGGGCGCCGAGCTCATGGGTCTGTCCCACGAGATCGACATCGTGGAGGTCTCCAAGCAGTGACGGAGAAGCGCCAGGACAGCGTGCGACGCGAGGATCTCGACCTCGTGCTCGGACGTGCGCGCTACCGCGCTGCGGTGGTCGCGGGGCTCGTGGCCCTGGGCTACGGCGCCATCGTCCTGCGTGCGGCTCCGCTCATGCTGCTCGAGGACGAGCGGCTGCAGGCCAAGGCCGCCATCCAGTTCCAGCGGGCTGTCGAGGTCCGCGCTCCTCGAGGCGACATCCGTGCCGCCGACGGCACGCTGCTGGCCACCACCGTGCCGATGCCGGCGCTGCACGCCGATCCGAGCGTCATTCCCCAGGAGCAGGTCCCGGTGCTCGCACAGGACCTCGCCGAGCTCATCGGTGGAGACGCCGAGTGGATCGAGGGGCAGCTCCGCCGGACCACCCGCCGCGACGTGAAGCTCGCCTTCCAGATCTCGCCCGAGGTCGAGGACGAGGTCGAGGCGCTCGACCCCGGCAACGCGCTCTGGACCCCGGATGCGCCCACCCGCTTCTACCCGGGTCGGGATCTCGCCGCGCAGGTGCTCGGCGTCACCGGCCTCGACGGCCGCGGGATGGAGGGGCTCGAGAGCGCCCTCGACGACGACCTTCGCGGCACCACCTTTCGCTACGTGCAGCAGCGCGACCGGCGGGGTCGGGCCATCTCGACCGAGCTCGAGGGTCGCAGCCGCGCCCTGGCCGGCGACACGGTCTGGCTGACCATCGATCCCTACGTCCAGCGCGTGACCGAGGACGCGCTCGACCAGATCATGGAGAAGAGCGAGCCGCTGTCTGCGTTCGCTGTCGTCATGGACGTCGAGACCGGGGCCATCCTGGCGCTGGGCAACCGCCCGGTGACCAACCCGAACGACCGGTTCAACCGCAGCGCCGATGGCCTGCGGAACCACGCCATCGCCGACGCGCACGAGCCCGGCTCGGTGATGAAGCCGTTCGTCGTCTCGCTGGCCGTGGACGACGGGATCGCGCGGCCCACGACCCTCATCGACTGCGAGGGAGGCCGGTACCGCATCGGCAGAACCACCATCAAGGACGACCACGCCCACGACGTCGTGACGCTGTCCGAGGTCGTGAAGTACAGCTCCAACATCGGCACCGCGAAGCTCGCCTTCGAGATGGGCGCGGACCGCGTGGTCGCGGGGCTGAAGGACTACGGCTTCACCACACGGACCGGGCTCTCGGTCCCCGGCGAGGTTCGCGGCTTCCTGCGGGACCCGGCGAAGATCAAGCCCATCGAGCTCGCCACCACGGCGTTCGGCCAGGGCATGACGAGCACGGGCATCCAGCTGGCCTCGGCGCTGCAGGCGCTCGGAAACGAAGGTCTGCGTGTCCAGCCGTACCTGGTCGAGCGCATCGAGGACCGGCACGGCCAGCTCGAGTTCGCCCACGAGCACGAGGAGCTGCTTCAGGTCGTCTCCGAGGAGAGCGCGCGTCAGACCGTCGAGATGATGGCGACCGTCTTCGAGGACGGCGGCACCGGTCAGCGCGTCCGCATCCCCGGCTACACCGCCGCAGGCAAGACCGGCACGGCCCAGAAGGTCGTCGACGGCAAGTACAGCCCGACGGCCCGCGTCTCGTCCTTCGTCGGCCTGGCGCCGGCGAACGACCCTCGCATCGCCATCGTGGTCGTCACCGACACGCCCACTGAGGGCAGCCGCTACGGCGGCACGGTCAGCGGACCCGCTTTCCGCGACATCGGTCAGGCGACGCTCC
The DNA here is from genome assembly GCA_024228935.1 of Pseudomonadota bacterium. Classification (GTDB taxonomy): domain Bacteria; phylum Myxococcota_A; class UBA796; order UBA796; family CAJQPC01; genus JAAESX01. The sequence goes on along the minus strand of JAAESX010000034.1, from coordinate 46,751 downwards.
GCTATCTGGGCGTCGAGGAAGACCGGCTCGACGAGGACGACGTCATCGTCCACGTCAACGACGAGCCCGCCGTCGCCCTGGCGCGACCCGAGCTCACCTGGACGACCGAGGGCGCCATCCGCGTCCCCGACATGTCCGGGCTGTCCATGCGTGACGCGCTCGCCGTCGTCGATGGAGCCGGGTTCGCCCTGGCCCTGGTCGGCAGCGGGACCGTCTCGGAGCAGCTCCCCGCCGCGGGGGCCGCGCTCCAGCCGGGCGAACGCCTGGCACTCCGCTTCGACTGAAGCACCGTTCTCTCACATCGCGAAGAGGTCTCGACGCCCGGCGGATTCATCCGCTGAGCCGACGACAAACGTGGGCGTGCACACGCTGCCGCTGAACCCTTGCTGAACCTGAGCGGACCCGACCGGGTCCCGCGCCCACGCTCCCTCGTCGACATTTCTCCCGCACCGGCCCCGCGCTGGGACAGGTGAAGGCTCCGAGCAGCATGTACAGATGGGGATCTCCCCCCCTTCAGGGAGGCCCGCGGACCGTTCGGTTCCGCACTCCCTGCCCCATGGATCACATGTCGCCCGTACGCCCCCCGTTCCTGAGCTGAAGCTGTTGCCCGCCGTTGTATTTCCCTGCTGGATCTGACCTGGACCAGCGTGGGGCTCCCCGGTGCGGTGGGTCTCGAGACCTTGCAAGGGTTGGCGGCGCCTCTCGGCAGTGAATGCCTGAGTGACAAGTTTCTCCAAACCAACCCGCGTGACTCCCTCCTCCGAGGGGCCCGCTCACCCTCCCTTGCTCTCCCCTCCACCTCCCCCCTCAGTGCCCCCAGATGCTCCTCGCCGACCTGCTCGCGGATGTCCCCCATCGCGTGCTCACAGGTCTCACAGACCGTCCTGTCACGTCCGTGACCCAGGACTCGCGTCAAGCGAGTGCGGGATCGGTGTTCGTCGCGGTGAAGGGGCTTCGAGTGGACGGACACCGGTTCGTTCCGAGCGTCTCGGCCGAGGCCGTCGTCGTCGAGGACGACGTTGGTGCGCGCGAGGGCACCACGGTCGTGCAGGTCGACGACACCCGACAGGCGCTCGCCCACCTGGCGGCGACGCTCTTCGGACACCCGTCGCGCGAGGTCCCCGTCATCGGCGTGACCGGCACGAACGGAAAGACCACGACCACGTGGATGCTCGAGGCCATCGCCCGTGCGGCTGGCCGTCGACCGGGCGTGGTCGGCACGACGGGGAACCGCGTGGATGGGCGCGTCCTGGAGACCGTCTACACCACGCCGGAGGCGCCGGAGTGGCAAGCGCTGCTTCGCGAGATGGTGGATGCCGGCTGCGGACTCGTGGCCGCCGAGGTCAGCTCGATCGGCCTCGCCGCTCGTCGCGTCGACGCCACTCACTTCGCGGTCGCGGTCTACACCAACCTGTCCCGCGACCACCTCGACTACCACGGCTCGATGGAGGCGTACGCGGCCGCCAAGGCGCGCCTCTTCACCGAGTTCCAGCCCGGTCGAGCCATCCTCCACGCCGGCGAGCCGTCCATCGCCACCCTCGCCGAGGGCACGCCGACCTGGACGTTCGGGCTGACCGAGGGCGACATCCGGCCGGTGACGCTCGAGCTGGACACCGCGGGCTCGCGCGGCATCGTGACCACGCCGGTCGGCGACCTGAACCTCGACATCGCGCTGGTGGGTGACTTCAACGTCGAGAACGCGCTCGCCGCGGCGGGGGCTGCACTCGCCGTCGGCCTCGGCCTCGAGGCGGTCGAGCGCGGGCTGGGCTCGCTCGAGTGCGTCCCCGGCAGGCTCGAGGCCGTCCCGACCCGCAAACCCTTCGACGTGCTCGTGGACTACGCCCACACCCCCGACGCGCTCGCCACCGTTCTCGCCACGCTGCGCCCCCTGACGAAGGGGCGGCTCATCTGCGTCTTCGGCTGCGGTGGGGACCGCGACGCCGGCAAGCGCCCGGAGATGGGACGTGCGGCCACCGAGGGCTCGGATCTGGTCGTCGCCACCAGCGACAACCCGCGGTCCGAGGACCCGCTCGCCATCCTCGCCGACGTGCAGCCGGGCCTGGATGCCCGCGCCCACATCGAGCCGGACCGCCGCCGAGCCATCCACCAGGCGATCTCGCTGGCTCGCGAAGGAGATGTCGTGCTCATCGCCGGCAAGGGCCACGAGACCACACAGGAGATCGCCGGCACCAAGCACGCGTTCGACGACCGTCTGGTCGCGCTGGAGGTCCTGTGAGCTTCTCCGCTCGCGAGCTCGTCGAGGCCACCGGTGGCGAGCTGCTGCACGACGGCCCCGCCGGACCCATCGTCACCGACTCGCGCCGGCTCGCTCCGGGCAGCTGGTTCCTGGCTCTCCGCGGCGACCGCTTCGACGGGCACGCGTTCCTGGAGCACGCCCGGGCGGCCGGGTGCGCCGGCGTCATCGTCGAGGAGGCCCCGGCCGACTGGGATTCCGGACTGTTGAAGGTCGAGGACGCGCTTGTCGCTCTGCAGGACTGCGGTCGGTACGTGCGCGCCGGGCTCCGCTGTCCGGTCGTCGGGCTCACGGGCTCGGCGGGCAAGACGACGACGCGGGCGATGGTCGCCGAGGTGCTCGCTCCGCTCGGGGTCGTCCACCAGACCCAGGGCAACCTGAACAACCACATCGGCGTGCCGCTGACCCTGCTCGCCACCCCACCAGAGGCCGACGTCCTCGTCCTCGAGATGGGCATGTCGGCGCCTCGGGAGATCGAGCTGCTCGCCGACATCTGTCAGCCGACGCTGCGGCTCATCACGAACGTGAGCGCCGCGCACCTGGCCGGCACGGGCGACCTGGCCGGCGTCGCGGCCTGCAAGCAGGAGCTGTTCGACGGCGCGAACGAGGGCGACGTCCTGCTCATCAACGCGGACGACCCGCGGGTGGTGGGGATGCCGCGGCCTCCTGGGGCGAGCGTCCTGATCTACGGATCCGAGATCGGCTGTGATGTGCAGCTGACCCACACACGCGTCGATCCGGTCGGGCTCGCCACCCTGGTGGAGATCTCGGTGCGCGGTGAGACGCTCGTCGCGCGCATCCCGTCGCCGGGTCACCACCTGGCGCTCGACGCCTGTGCTGCGGCCGCCGTCGGGGTGGCTCTGGGCATCCCGCTCGACGACATCGCTGCCGGGCTCGCGCGCTACCAGCCGGTGGGCATGCGTATGCGCATCGAGGAGCGCGACGGCATCACGTTCCTCAACGACGCCTACAACGCGAACCCTGCCAGCATGCGTGCTGCGCTCGACACACTCGCCGGCCTCGAAGGGCGACGCCGCGTGGCGCTCCTGGGCGACATGCTCGAGCTCGGGTCCGCCGAGGCGAGCGCCCATCGCGAGGCCGTCGAGCACGCCGCCAGCCTCGAGCTGGACGTGGTCGGGCTGTGTGGCAGCCGCATGGGCACCGCCGCGCCCGAGGTCGACGCCATCCGGGCGGAAGACAGCGACGCGCTGGGTCTGCGCATCGCCGCTGAGCTCCGCGAGGGGGACGTCGTCCTCCTGAAGGGGAGCCGCGGTGCCCGTATGGAACGGGTCTTGCTTCACCTGGCAGCGGAGGCCTGATGCTCTACCACCTGCTCGTTCCACTCGCCGACGAACACATCTTCTTCAACGTCTTCCGGTACACCTCGTTCCGGACCGCTTGGGCGATGATCACCGCGCTTGGCTTCTGCTACGGCCTGTACCCGTGGTTCATCAACTGGATGAAGTCCCGGAAGCTGGCGCAGGTCATCCGCGACGACGGACCCCAGGCCCACATCGAGGCGAAGGTCGGCACGCCGACCATGGGCGGCGTCCCGATGCTCATCGGCATCGCGCTCGCGGGGCTCCTGTGGTGCCGGCTCGACCAGCCGGTCGTGTGGGTCTCGCTGACCGTCCTCCTCGGCTACGGGCTCATCGGCTTCGTCGACGACTGGAAGAAGGTCATGCAGAAGTCCAGCGACGGCCTGGCCGGTCGCTGGAAGATCGTCGGTCAGATCGTCTTCGGCGGTGGACCGCTCGCCTACGCGTACGCGGCGGGACACCTGTCGGCCGAGCTGCCGCTGCCGTTCCTCAAGGGCGTCTCGATCGACTTCGCGAACCTGTACGACGGCGCTCCTCCCGAGTTGGGCTGGCTGTACGTCGCGTTCGGCCTCTTCATCCTGGTCGGTGCGAGCAACGCCGTGAACCTGACGGACGGCCTGGACGGTCTGGCCATCGGGCCCGTCATGACGAGCGCCGTGACCTTCGGCATCCTGGCCTACATCGCCGGACACGCCGGGTTCGCCGAGTACCTGGCGGTCATCAACGTGCCAGGCGCCGGTGAGCTCACCATCTTGTGCATGGCCGTGGTCGGCGCTGGTCTGGGCTTCCTCTGGTACAACAGCTACCCCGCCCAGATCTTCATGGGCGACGTCGGGAGCCTGGCCCTCGGTGGGCTGCTGGGCGCCCTGGCCATCCTGACCAAGCACGAGATCCTGCTGGCCCTGGTCGGCGGCATCTTCGTCCTCGAGACGCTGAGCGTCATCATCCAGGTCGCGAGCTTCAAGATGACGGGCAAGCGCGTCTTCGCGATGGCCCCCATCCACCACCACTACGAGAAGAAGGGATGGTCCGAGCCGAAGATCATCGTGCGGTTCTGGATCATCAGCATCCTGCTCGCGCTCGTCGCCCTCACCACGTTGAAGCTGCGATGAGGACGCTCGTCGGCAAGCGCGTGACGGTGCTCGGTGCGGCTCGTTCCGGCCGAGCTGCGGCCGAGCTCGCCTCGTCCCTGGGTGCGGACGTCTGCCTCACGGACCTGGACGCGAGCCTGCCCGAGCTCGATGGCGTGCGTTGCGTGTTCGGACACCACGACGACGCCGATCTGGACGCGGACATCGTGGTCGTCTCGCCCGGCATCCCGGCCCGGGTCCCGGCGGTCCAGACGGCCATCGCCAGCGGCGCGGACGTGGTGGGCGAGCTGGGGTTCGCCTCGCGCTTCCTCGATGATGGCGTGCCTCTCCTGGCCGTCACCGGCACGAACGGCAAGTCGACGGTCACGCACTTCACCCGTCAGCTCCTCGAGGCGACCGGGGCCCGCGTGTTCGCCGGCGGCAACCTCGGCATCCCCCTCTCGAAGGCCGTCGGGGGCGACTACGACGCCCTGGTCGTCGAGGTGTCCAGCTACCAGATGGAACTGCCGGGCGACTTCGCGCCGAGCGCGGCGGTCGTGCTGAACCTGACGCCGGACCACCTGGCCCGGCACGGGACGATGGAGAGCTACGCCGAGCACAAGTGCCGTGTGTTCGACCGCATCGACGAGGGCGGCTTCGCCATCCTGCCGGTCGGGGACGAGCTGCTCGCGCGTACGGCCGAGGGCCGCGGTGGACGACGCGTCTGGCTCGGTGGACAGCCCGGCGCCTACTGCGAGAGCGGCGAGCTGGTCATCGGCGACGGCCGCCTCGACTTCTCCCGGTTCCGGGTCCCCGGGGAGCACAACCGGGTCAACGCCGCAGCCGCCTGTCTGCTAGCGGTCGCGACGGGGCTGAGCACCGTGCGTATCGATCTGGGGGTCCTGTCGGGGCTGCCTCACCGCCTCGAGCTCGTGGCCGAGCGGGACGGCGTGTCCTGGATCAACGACAGCAAGGCGACCAACCTCGAGGCCGCGGTCGTCGGGATCCGAGCGGTCCGCGGCGACAAGATCCTGCTCCTCGGTGGGCAGGCCAAGGCCGGGACCGACTGGTCGACCGTGCCGACCCACGGCGCGCGCATCGTGGCCTTCGGCGCCAGCGGTGACGACATCCATGCGGCGCTCGGGGGCGAGCGGGTCGAGACGATGGCCGAGGCCATCACCCAGGCCCGCGCTCTCGCCGTGGCCGGTGACACCGTGCTGCTCTCTCCCGGGGGAGCCAGCTTCGACGAGTTCCGGGACTTCGAGGACCGCGGAGAGCAATTCCGCCGCCTCGTCCAGGAGGGGACATGAACGTTCGACGTACCTTCGACACCGCTCTCATCGCGATCGTCGCGGTGCTGCTCGTGCTGGGCCTGGTGATGGTCCAGTCCTCGAGCGGCCCTGTGGCTGCTGACCGCTTCGGCGACGCCTGGCACTACGTCGAGCGCCAGGGCGCGGCGATGTTCGTCGGCGTCGCCGGCTGTGTGGTCCTGGCGCTGATGCCGCACCAGTACATCCGCAAGTTCGCCTGGGTCGCCTACGCCATCGTGGCGGTCCTGCTCGTGGCGGTCTTCTTCTTCCGGCCGGTCAACGGCGCCCACCGCTGGCTCGGCATGGGCGGCATCAACTTCCAGCCGAGCGAGTTCGCCAAGATCGTCGTCGTGCTTTGCATGGCCGACTTCCTCGACAAGCGGGCCGGACAGCTCCACGACTGGAAGATCCTGCTCAAGGCGGTCTTGATCCCAGCGCCGCTCATGCTGCTCGTGCTCGCCGAGCCCGACTTCGGCACCACCTGCATCATCGGCGGCATGGCGTTCCTGACGCTCTACCTGGCGGGCCTGCGCAAGCAGTTCCTCTACGGGCTCGGGGTCACCGGTCTGGTCGCGGCCATCCCGGCGCTGACGCTCGCCAGCTACCGCATGGACCGGGTCAACGCCGTGCTCGACCCGTGGAGCGACTACCACGGCATCGGCTACCAGATCATCCAGTCGATGATCGCGTACCACTCGGGTGGATTCCTGGGTCGCGGGCTGGGCGAGTCCCAGGCCAAGCACCTGTTCCTGCCCGAGCCGTGGACCGACTTCATCAGCTCGGTCCTGGCCGAGGAGCTGGGCCTCATCGGCATCCTGGCGCTCGTCGCGTTGTACGCGGCGCTCGTCTGGCGAGGTGTGCGCATCGCCCGCAACGCCCAGAACCTGTACGGCGTGCTCCTGGCGACCGCGCTCATCGGGACCATCGGCCTGCAGGCCTTCTTCAACCTCGGCGTGGCCATGGGCATCGTGCCGCCGAAGGGCCTGGTGCTCCCGTTCATCAGCTACGGGGCGAGCGCCATCATGGGCCACCTGTTCTGCATCGGGCTCTTGCTGAACGTCTCGGCGAACGGTGCGCCCGTCCCCCGGACACCTCCCATCTACCGAGCTACGGCGACCGCCGAAGGCTTCTGAGGCGCGCGATGTTTCGAGGGAAGGTCCGCCAGATCCACTTCATCGGGATCGGTGGTAGCGGCATGAACGGCATCGCCGAGGTGCTCCTGAACCTGGGCTTCTCGGTCTCCGGGAGCGACCTGCGGGTCAGCGCCAACGTGCGTCGGCTGCGGAAGCTGGGGGCGGTGGTCCACATCGGTCACGCACCCGAGAACCTGGGTGATGCGGATGTGGTCGTGCGGTCCACGGCCGTCGGGTCCGAGAACGCCGAGGTCCGCGCGGCCATCGCCCGCCACACTCCGGTCATCCCCCGCGCCGAGATGCTCGCCGAGCTGATGCGCATGAAGTACGGCGTCGCCGTCGCCGGGACGCACGGAAAGACCACCTCGACGTCCATGCTGGCCAAGATCCTGGGCGAGGGCGGGCTCGACCCGACCATCGTCATCGGCGGCAAGCTGGACGCCATCGGCAGCAACGCCCGGCTGGGGAAGGGGGACTTCCTCGTGGCCGAGGCGGACGAGTCGGACGGCTCGTTTATGTACCTGGCCCCGACGGTCGCGGTCATCACGAACGTCGACCCCGAGCACCTCGACCACTACGGTGACTTCGAGACGCTGAAGGACACGTTCGTCGCGTTCGCCAACAAGGTCCCGTTCTTCGGGTTCGCGGTCGTCTGCCTGGACCATCCGGTCGTCCAGGACCTGCTCCCGCGGCTGAAGCGTCGGCTGATCACCTATGGCCTCTCGCGGCAGGCCGAGGTCCGGGCCGGCGAGGTCATTGCGGACGGGCTCACCACCCGGTTCACGGTCCTGCACAAGGACGTCGAGCTCGGTGAGGTCACCATGGCGATGCCGGGACGCCACAACGTCCAGAACGCGCTGGCGGCCATCGCCACCGCCCTGGAGCTGGACATCCCGTTCGCCCAGATCCAGGCCGCGCTCAACGGCTTCACCGGCGTCCAGCGGCGCTTCACGGTCCGCGGCGACGTCGGAGGCGTGCTCATCGTCGACGACTACGGCCACCACCCCGTGGAGATCGAAGCGACCCTGCAGGGCGCGCGCGATGGGTTCCCGGACCGACGCATCGTGGCGGTCTTCCAGCCGCACCGGTACTCGCGGGTCCAGGACCTGGAGCTGGACTTCTGCCGTGCCTTCAACCGCGCGGACCACGTCCTGGTCTGTCCGATCTACACCGCCGGCGAGGCCCCGGTCGAGGGCCTGGACAGCCACCGCCTGGCGGACGGCCTGCGCTCCCACGGGCATCGCTCGGTGCACGCCGTCGACGACCTGGACGAGGCGCTCACCCACCTGCGCGAGATCACCGCCGAGGGTGACCTCGTGCTGACGCTCGGGGCTGGCAACGTGAACACGCTGTGCGAGCGGCTCGGCGAGGCGCTGGCGTGATCCCCGTCTCGCTCGTGACGGCGCTGGCGGCCATCGAGGGTCTTGCTGTCCGGCGGAACGAAGCGATGGCGCACCACTCGGTCTGGCGGGCCGGTGGGCCGGTCCAGCTGTGGATCTGTGGTGAGACGGAGCAGGCGCTGGCCGCGGCGGCCGTCGCGCTGCGGGAGTCGGGGGTTCGAGTCCGTCCGCTCGACGGTCTGCGCCTGTTGGTGCACGACGGAGGCCTCGAGGGAGCGCTGGTCCGCCCGGGGCGCGTCGGGACTGGATTGGCGCTGGCTGGGGACCGTGTGACGGTCGGTGCCTGGGAGTCCGTCGCTGTGCTCGCGCGATGGTGTGAGCGGGAAGCGCTCCACGGCGTCGCCCACCTGGCCGGTCGGAGCGGCACGGTGGGGGAGGCGGCTCGCGCGGGCGCGCTCGACGTGCTGTCGGCGCGCGTCCTTCGCGGGACCCGCTGCTCGACGGTCCAGTCGATCTCGGACAACAACGTGCTCATCTCGGTGGACGTGGCGGTCGAGCGTGGCCGGACAGCTGAGCTCGAGGCCGAGCGGCTGGCTGGCGTCGAGGCACGCCGCGGAGTCGGTCCCGGTCCGGCGCACATGTTCGCGGACGGGCGGTCCGCGAGCCTGCTCGCCGAGTCGGGTCTCTGCGCGGTCCGGGTCCGTGACGCGCGCGTCGGTACCCGCGAGCCCAACGCCATCCTCAACCAGGGGCACGCGAACACCTCGGACGTCCTGCTGCTGGCGCGCCTCATGCGCGACCGGGTCGACCAGGCCACCGGGGTTTCCCTCACGCCGAGCATCAAGGCGCTCGGGAGGAAGAAGAAGCGATGATCGACAAGTCTGCCCGCGTGGGCGTGCTGATGGGCGGCATGTCCCAGGAGCGTCCCGTCAGCTTCAAGAGCGGCAAGGCCGTGCTCGCTGCGCTGAAGGCTCGCGGCTGGGACGCCGTCGGCATCGACGTCCAGCCCGACCTGCCCTTCAAGCTCCGGGACGAGGGCGTCGACGTCGCCTGGATCGCGCTTCACGGCCAGTTCGGCGAGGACGGCTGCGTCCAGGGGCTGCTCGAGATCATGCGCATCCCGTACACGGGCGCCGATGTCGGGGGCTCGGCGGTCGCGATGGACAAGATCGTGACCAAGCGGCTTCTGGCGGACACCGACATCCCCATGCCCGAGGACTCGGTCTGGCGGCCGGGGGACGAGTTCCCCCAGGACGTGAAGATGCCCGTCGTCGCCAAGTTCCCGGCCGGCGGGAGCACGCTCGGTCTGGCCATCTGCCAGGACGAGGGCGAGCTCGAGAAGGCCCTGGTCGAGCTCGGCGAGCTGGGCCCCGAGGTGCTGCTCGAGCAGTTCGTCGCCGGCGAGGAGATCACGTGCGCGGTCCTGGACGGGGTGGCGCTGCCGGTGGTCGGCATCGTGCCGGTCGAGGGCTTCTTCGACTTCGAGGCCAAGTACACCGAGGGCCGCACCGTCTACGAGGCCCCGGCGACCCGGATCCCGGCGGCGACGCACGCCATCGCCCAGGCCCACTCGGTCACGGCGTACAAGCGGCTCGGTCTGAGCGGCGTCGCTCGCGCCGACTTCCTGGTCGACGCCGAGGGCGTGCCCTGGTTCCTCGAGATCAACACGATTCCGGGCATGACTGCGACGTCTTTGTCGCCGATGGCGGCCTCGGCCGTTGGCATCGACTTCGAGCAGCTGGTAGAGCGCGTTCTTCTCGCTGCAACCTGCCACATCGACCGACACGACCAGGCCTGATCCACCCCCGATCCAACCTTTCTGGACTTTCTTTCTCTATTTACTTGTCAAGAGATCCGGCGAGTTGGTACAAGAGTGCTGCAGTAGCAGCCTCACAACAGAAGCAGCAGATGTCCATCGTCGTCGACAGGCCCCGAAACGGCCTGCTCGGAAGGGTCTCCGGCCTGGGTCGAGCAGCCGTGATCACCACCACGCTGATGGGCGTGATGGTGGGCGGTGTGTGCCTCTACGACGACGTCGCGCGCGTCTCTGCGGTCGAGGTCATCGGCAACGTCGAGGCCGCCGATGTCGGCGTGCGCCACCTGGCGGACGTGACCGAGGGCGAGGCGCTGGTCTTCGTGGACCTCGAGGACGTCATCGAAGGCGTCACCCAGCACCCCTGGATCGACGAGGCCACCGTGTCTCGCGCCTGGCCGGACCGCATCGTCATCGAGGTCGTCGAGCACACCGACGTGCTGCTCGTCGCGCACCAGGGGCTCTACCGTGTCAACGGCGAAGGCGACCTCTTCGTTCGCGCCCGAAGCTCGGACCTCGACCTTCCGGTGCTCACCGGCCTCGACGATCAGCTCGTCGAGCGGTACCCCGCGGTCGGTCGCCGCATCGTGCGCGAGGGCCTCGTCGTCCACGGCGCCGTTCGCGACACCAACCCCGACCTCGTGGACGAGCTCTCCGAGATCCACTTCGACCGGCAGCTCGGCTTCTCCCTGAAGCTGCGCAACGCCACCGTCATCGACCTGGGCTTCCAGCCCCCGGCCGAGGCCCTCGACCGACTGGCGCTCCTGCGCGAGTCCGGCCTCGACCTCTCCTCCCCGCACGAGGTCGACCTCGACCTCGTCGGTCTGGCCATCGCGACGCCCGTCGCGGTGCTGGACGCCACCTGACTCCTCCCTCAACCGACCCCCCAGTCTCTGCCCTCCGGAGCACCCCATGACCATCGAACTCGTCGAAAACGAGCTGACCTACGGCGCCAAGATCAAGGTGATCGGCGTTGGCGGCGGCGGAAACAACGCCATCAACACGATGATCGCCGGCGGCCTCACGGGCGTTGAGTTCATCGCCGTGAACACCGACTCCCAGGACCTGCGCCGCAGCCTGGCCACCCGCCGCTTCCAGATGGGCGCGCAGCTCACGAAGGGCCTCGGCGCTGGAGCCAACCCCGAGGTCGGGCGTGAGTCCGCGCTCGAGGACAAGGACCGCCTCTCCGAGCTCGTCGTCGGTGCCGACATGGTCTTCGTGACCGCCGGCATGGGTGGCGGAACGGGCACGGGCTCGGCTCCCGTCATCGCCCAGCTCGCCAAGGAAGCCGGCGCGCTCACCGTCGCCGTCGTCACCCGTCCCTTCTGGTTCGAGGGCCGCAAGCGCCGTCGCCAGGCCGAAGAGGGCGTCGAGATGCTGAAGGGTGTGGTCGACACGCTCATCACCATCCCGAACCAGCGCCTCATCTCGATGGCGAACGACCGCACCACCATGAAGGAGGCCTTCAACATGGCCGACCAGGTGCTGCTGCAGGCCGTCAAGGGCGTCTCGGACCTCATCAACTTCGAGGGCATCGTCAACGTCGACTTCGCCGACGTTCGGACCACGATGTCCAACAAGGGCGTCGCGCTCATGGGTGTCGGCGCCGGTCAGGGCGAGCACAAGACGGTGGATGCCGCGCAGCGCGCCATCTCCTCTCCGCTCCTCGACGACGTCAGCATCGCCGGCGCCACGAGCGTCCTGATGAACATCACGGGCAACAGCAACCTGACGATGTACGAGATCAACGAGGCCAGCACTCTCATCCAGGAGGAGTGCCACGAGGACGTGAACCTCATCTGGGGTTGGGTCATCGACGACACGATGGAAGACGAGGCTCGCGTGACCGTCATGGCCACCGGCTTCGAAGAGGCCCGCCAGGTCAAGGCGCCGAGCGCCGAGCGCATGGTCGCCAACCAGGTGAACGGCCCCGCCCGCGGTCGGGTCGCCAAGGCGCGCACCATGCACAGCGGCTTCGATCTCTCGACCGACGACTACGACATCCCCACGTTCTACCGGAACGCCGACTGATCCCAGTCGCTGAGGGAACTGAAAACCCCCGGGAAACCGGGGGTTTTCTTCGTTGCGGGGAGGCGCCTGGAAAGTTGGCACGCATCCTGCGCGGCCTTCCCATAGACCCGAATCGAGCTGCCGCGTAGAAAGTGTCCATCAAGCCGACACCCCGTCGGCCACCGAGGGTCCCCACCATGCTTCTCAGCCTCCTCGCCGCTCCCGCCTTCGCCGGTCTCTCCGACGCCGAGACGTCCTACACCGGGGCGATCATGCTCGAGGGCAAGGTCGACGCCAGCTTCGACGAGGTCCTGCCGGGCCCGATGAACCGGGACGGCAAGTACGAGCAGAGCGAGTACGCCTTCTGGTCGGGCAACACGCTCTACGTCGGCGCCGAGGACGAGCACGGCAACCAGGTCGACGGCATCGTCGAGTTCTTCTGGTTCGAGAGCAGCATCGACCGCGGTGCGGACTTCTACGTCGCCGTCATCAAGGCGCGCACGACGCCGAACGTCCAGGACGACTGGTACCTCATGAAGAGCGACGACAAGCCCGTCCTCTACGTGGACGCCTACACGGACATCAGCCGTCAGACGAGCGGCTTCCGGTGGGACTGGTCGCTGCCCTTCGACAACTACGGCATGGACTCGTACGGCCAGGTCACGATGAAGAGCAGCTACGGCATCGGTGGCGGGGCCGAGGGCTCCGCGATGGGCGCCAAGAAGGTGACCGACGAGGCCACGGGCGCCACGGCCGAGGTCGAGGTGCAGTCCAAGGGCTACGCCAACAGCGAGTACGCGGTCAACACCGAGTACACAGTCAACCTGTGGTCCTGGTACACCTGGGTCAGCGGCTCGCCCTCGAACATCGAGTGGGCCACGACGCTGGACAACAAGACGAAGCTCGAGGAGAACGCCTACGCCGAGTACTTCCTGGTCATGCAGGCCGAGGAAGGAGAGGAGTTCATCATCGACGAGCTCAACATCGGCGCCTCCACCGACGAGTGGTGGTGGGGCAAGTGGAACGAGTACAGCGTCACGGTCGAGGGCCTCCACCTGACCCGCCCGGCCTACGAGGTCGAGGAGGAAGAGGAGCTCGACACCGGCCTCGATGAGGACACCGGCTACGACACGGGCATGGACCTCGACCCCGGCGATGACTTCGAGGACGATCCGACCGCGGGCACCGGCGGCGTTCCTCTCTGGGACGAGGGCGACGAGGGCGGCAAGGGCTGCAGCTCGACCGGCACGGGCGTTGGCTTCGCGGGCCTCCTCGGTGGACTTGGCCTGATGCTCCTTCGCCGTCGCGACTGAGTCGCGGACCCCGGTCTTTCTGAGAAAGACTGAAACTCCAAGGCGGCGATGCCGTCAAAGAGAACATTCGACGCCGTCTTTCGTCAGCCTCGTGGTGGGTGCTGACGAGAGGCGGCGTCGCGCTTCCTTGTGCCTGCGGCACGTGCGGCCGCGCATCGCTCGCAAGCTCGCTGCGGCCTCGACGGTCGCCTCGGCTCGTGCCTCGCCTCGACCCCCTGAGCAAGGGAGGAACTGCGTTCCCCCCCCCTTGCTCTGGGAGCGGTGCGGCGGTGGGCGTCCTGGATCCACGAGCCCGAAGGGCGAGCCGGCGCGAATGCGCCGAAGAAGCCCGTCGCCGGCCCACAGCACGAGCGGTAAGACAGATCGTGGCCTCAGCATCTCCAGAGACGGATTCGAGGTAGCGAGCCACGTGATCGCAGCTTCGATTGCTCGATTGCTCGATTGCTCGATTGCTCGATTGCTCGATTGCTCGATTGCTCGATTGCTCGATTGCTCGATTGCTCGCCTACGAGTACAACGCGCTCAACCCCTCGACCTCCAACCCCGCGATGTCCTCTTCGAGCCCCATGTCCTGCAGGATCGCGCGGAACAGGTGCTCGGGCCGCACGATGGTGCCGGCGCTCTCGTCGACCTCGCCCGTCACCAGGTCGGTGCCCACCGGCGCCATGCCCAGGTCCGACGAGCGGCCGATGACCCGGCTCCCGCGGATGCCCCCGCCCGCCAGCACGCACGCGTTGTGCAGGAAGTGGTCGCGCCCCAGCGAGCTGTTCAGCAGCGGCGTCCGGCCGAACTCCGAGAAGCCCACGACCGTCGTGCGGGACAGCCAGCTCTCGCCGGTGCTCTCGTACTCGCGCGAGCCCAGGTCCTCGAGGATGGCCGCCATCAGGTCGAACCCCGACTCCATGTCGCCGCCATGGCTCCCCGCCCACTCCGGCCCGTGCGTGTCGAGCCCGCCGGCGGCCTCGATCGAGACGCAGCGGCTGATCCCGGACGTGATGGCCGTGACCGCCGCCGCCGCTTGGGCCGGGGCCTCGCCGAGCTCGTCCGGGTCGATGCCGTAGAGATCCCGCAGGGCCTCCATCTCCGAGGTGTCCGCGTCGAACTGGAAGCGGGAGTCGAGCCCCAGCGTCACCAGATCCTGTGCGGCCGCTCGGCTCTCCAGCGCGGTCCGCATGTGGGGGCTGCGCGCGGTCGTGTCGCAGTCCGAGAGGTTCGACAGGAAGCCGTCGATCAGCGCCTGCTCCTCGTCCGCGAGCGCGTCGGGAGAGACCCGCAGCGCCCGGATGAGGTCCGCCACGCTCATCACCCGGATGGCGGACGCGGTCGTGCCGAACCCGTCGTTGTAGGACTCGACGCGGACCGAGAGGTTCGGGATGGGCTGGCCGCCCCCCAGCTGGTCCGCGATGACCGTTGCCAGCGAGCTCCCCTGCGCCTGGAGCCCTGCCGGTGGCTGGCCCGTGAGGAATCGCCGCCGGCCGACCTCGTGCGTCAGGGTCTCCATGCTCATGCCGCGCACGACGCACAGGTCCTCGGCGTGGTTGGCCAGGGCGCCGATGTAGGGCCCGAAGACCATCCCCTCGACCGAGGTCTCGATCAGCTCGCGCCGAGACGAAGGCAGCTCATCGAACCCCGTGTCGATGCGCGTCGTCTTGCGCAGGTCGGTCCGGAACACCGACGGGTCCCGTGGATCCAGGCCCAGGAGCAGGTCCCAGCCGCCCTCGAAGTAGCAGAAGATGAAGTACCGATCCTCGAGCTCGGCGGCTCGGGCCAGCATGGGCAGCCCGCCCATCGCCGCGGCGCCCCCCAGGCCGAGCATCTGCATGAAGCGGCGTCGTCGCATCAATAGGCCGAGAAGTCTGGGTGGGTGACGAGCGTGACGCACACGGCGGTCCACGCTCGGCTCGACGAGCCGCTGCTGTCCTCGAGCGCGGAGTACAGGCCCTCCCAGGCGTCCAGCTCCGCGTCCGAGACGTCTCGCCCATGGAACCGCAGCAGGGCGTTGTCGAGCACGAGGCGGTTGTCGTCGGAGACGAAGAAGATGCGCT
This sequence comes from Pseudomonadota bacterium, assembly GCA_024228935.1. Taxonomy (GTDB): domain Bacteria; phylum Myxococcota_A; class UBA796; order UBA796; family CAJQPC01; genus JAAESX01. Next base: position 31,144 of record JAAESX010000034.1, on the reverse strand, counting down.
CGGACAGCCCGCGCGCGTCGTCGTTCCCCACCATCGCCGAGCAGCTCGACTTGGCGGCGTCGTCCACGAACTTCTGGTACAGCAGGCCGGGCGTCAGGTCCTCGTCCGTGGCGCCCAGGAAGTCCGGCTTCCCCAGCGAGCCGCTCAGCTGGTCGAACAGCGCGATGGTCTCGCCGTCCGCCGTCTCCTCCCAGCGCTCGCCCGTCGCCACCTCGAGCGAGGTCGCCAGCTGGTCGATGTTCATCCGCTTCCACGGACGTCCGGGCTCGGTCGGGATCGCCTCGACGTAGGTGGGCTCACCCAGCTCGACGGTGCAGGCCAGCAGGAGGATCACTCGACCCTCCGGTAGTTGTCGCTGGTGACGATGGCCTTGACGAGCTCGCTGTAGCGGAAGTCCGAGGTGGAGAACGTCGCGGCCAGCTCGTCGACCCAGACCTCGTCGGTGACCTCGCGACCGAGGAGCCACTCGGCCGTGGTCCGAGCCACACAGCGGGGAAGGCGGCCGTCCTCGACCGTCTTTGCGACCAGCCAGGCGGGCCCGGTCTCGGCGTTGTCCCAGTGCCGCAACTCCAGGAACTCGTAGCCCTGGAGCATCCCGATGTAGGGGTCCTCCTCCGAGCTCAGCGGGTCGACGACGTAGTAGGCCTCGCACTCCTCGCTGCAGGACTCGCCGGACAGCGCGCACCACTCGCAGTCCTCGTCCAGGGTCGGGAACGCGTCTGGATCGAGGTAGCCCGCGCCGTACTCGGGCCACCGGGCCCAGTGTGCACCGGCCGGCTCCATGACGGCGTGGCAGTAGTTGCAGCCGTCGCGCTGGGTCAGGTCCAGGGAGACGTCCTCGTTCTCGAGCGAGGCGATGCCGTCGGGCGGGGCCTGGAACGGCTGGCAAAGGAACGCGTTGTAGAAGCGGTTGGTCCGCCCTCGTCGCGTCTGGAACTTCATCAGGTACAGCGTCGAGGTCAGGATGCCGGACTGCTCGGGCCCGAGCTCCACGGGCACCCAGGTGTCCTCGTCGAGGAAGTCGAGGTCGGGGAGGTCGCTCTCCTCGACGGGCACTTCGTTGAAGCGGACGTGCGCCGGGAGCCGCAGCTGGTAGCGGTAGAAGTGGGTCAGCGGACCGTTCAGGTAGGCGGTCCGGCCGGTGAGGAGCTCCAGGTAGCTCCAGTCCTCGGTGACCATGTGGGCGACCCGCTGCTCGACGTCGCCGGCGATCGAGGCGGCCACTGGAGGGTTCGGGTTGCTGCCGTTGTGGCCGAGCGAGAACGTGTCGCACCACGCGAGCTCCGGGCCACAGCCGCAGTACTGATCGTAGCGACTGTCGTACGTCTGGCAGTCCGTTCCGAGCGGGCTGATCTCCGCCTCCTGGGCGGCGAACGCGCACACCTTGATCTCCGTGTCGCTCCAGTACGGCGTCAGCTCGACCCAGCCCTCGCGGGTGTAGCCGTCCTCGTCGACGGTGGTGATGAGCTCGCCGTCGTCGTCCCAGGTGGCCTCGAAGTCGCCGCAGTGGACGGGGCCGCCTCGGTAGTGGGGCGCCGCCAGGTAGCGGTAGTACAGCCCGTCTTCGTAGGTCAGCCGCTGGCGGTTCGACATCAGTCGGATGTCGGTCACGTTCGGCCACAACAGGTCGCGGTGGTGGCGCACGACCTGGTCGGCGAACGCGTCGCTGACGAGCCAGTCCTCGAAAATGGACTCGGGCAGCTCGCCGTCGACGAGCAGCTCGTACTCCTCGACGCTCGGGATGGTGCCGCGCAGGTCGAGCGACAGCGCCCGCAGGTACTCGGTGCCCTCGAGCCAGGGGTCGTCCGTGGGGCACTCGCCCAGGTCCTGGCCGAGCGCGACTGCGGAGAGGAGCCACATCACGGCGAGAACCCTCCCTCGCCCCAGGCCTTGATGGTGGCCTTCTCGGCGCCTGTGAGCGGATCGCGGCCCAGCGGCATCGCGTCGCCCTCGACCATGGACACGATGACGTCGAAGCTCTCGACCCAGTTGTCGTAGCCAGCGAGCTCGGTCTCGGTGCCGTCTGCGTGGCAGTCGCTGCAGGCGGCGTCGTAGATGGGCTCGACACCCGTGGCGAAGCCGACCTGGCCCAGGTCAGCGACCCGGAACGTCGTCTCTGCGCGCGCCTCCGAGCCGTCGTCGTAGAGCACGGCCGCGGACAGCAGGTGGTCGGCCCCGTCGAACCACTCGAGCGCGTCGATGGTCGCGGCCATGTCCTCGAGCTTGATCGGCTTGCCATCGATGTCCACAGCGACGTCGGCCAGCCCGTCGCCGGTCACCTCGAGCGAGAACGGCGTGTCCCCGTCGAGCTCCGCGGGGACACCGACGAACCCGATGGGGCGGCCGTCCGAGACCCGCGCGAGCCCGTCCTCTCCCGTGACGAGCGCCCGGCCCAGGGCGTCGCAGGCCCACAGCTCGTCCATGCCGTCGGTCGCTCGCACCGTCTCGCCCACTCGCCAGAGTCGGCCGTCGGAGTGGACCCAGGCTCCGTTGCAGACCTGCACAGCGTCGATGTCCTCGGGGAACACCCACGCGTCTCGTCCGCGCTCCAGGGTGTCGCCGTCCGTCGTCCACAGCGTGCCCTCGGCGTCCACGCGCACACGGTCCGGGCGCATTCGGATGCGATCGACGACCGCCCAGGTCCCGACCTCGATGCCGTACACCCGACCGCCCGAGGCGACCCAGACCATCCCCCCGTTCGCGCCGACGCCTCGACGGGCCCCCGACGTCTCGAGCTCGCGAAGCCGCCCGTTCTGCCAGGCGAACACGCCCTCGGCCTCCATGACGACCGCCGCCCCTTCCGTCCCGTCCAGCGCCACCGCGTCGAGCTCGGCGTCCAGCGGGCTCGTGCTGACGACATCCGCCAGGCTCACGAGGCCGTCGTCGACGAGGACCAGGGTTCCTCCGTCCACCTGGGCCACTCCGCGGATGCCCGAGGTGGCGCCTCGAAGCCAGCTCGTCGAGCGCTCGACCGCGACCAGCTCGTCGTCCACGGTGGCCAGGACGCGGACGCCGTCGACCACCACGGCGCCGGTGACGTCTCCTCTCACCAGGCTCACCTCGTACCGGTCGATCGACTCGTCATCGGACACAATGGTCCGCGAACCGCAGCCGAGTGAGAGCAGGAGCAGGTGGATGTTCGGAGTCCTCGTCGCCTTGTACGGCTGCCAGGGTACGCAACGTGACAGCGCATCGGCACCCTTCGGGGACTCCGGGGGCGAGCCGCTCGACTGCAGCGGCGAGCTCGGCATCTCGCCGGAGTCGGCCCAGGTCCTCCCGAACAGCCTGCTGCAGCTCTCGGCGACCGGCGGATCCGGACGCTTGCGCTGGACTCTCAGCGGCGGAGATGGCTGGTCGCTGAACGAGGACACCGGCGCGCTCCTGGTCGGGGGCGAACCGGGCGAGGCCACCGTGACCGTCGAGGACGGGTGCGACGGGCACGTCAGCGCCTCGGTCGAGGTCGTCGCGCCGCTGGTCGTGGAGCCGCTCACCGTGCTGTTGGCGCCGGGGACGAGCCTCACACCGTCGGTTGAGGGAGGCTCGGGATCGGCGAGCTGTGACCTGCCAACGGACGGGTCCGGGGCCGCGCTCTCGGGGTGTGCCTACACGGCGGGTGAGGCTGACGGCCTGGACGTCCTGCGCGTGCTCGACGACGTCACCGGCGAGTTCGTCGACGTCTCGATCGAGGTCGCGGACGGAGCCGAACCGGGGGTGCTCGGCCAGGACCTGCTGGCGCTTCCTGCCGGCCACAGCATGGCGCTCGTACCGACAGGCGGCAGCGGCGTGTTCGACCTCAGCGTCTCGGGCCCCATCGAGCTGGACGGTGAACAGATCCGCGGGCTCTCGGGAGGGACCGGGGTCGTGACGCTCGTCGATCGCTACCTGGGGGGCGAGGTCGTGTTCGACGTGCACGTGCTCGAGCCGGTGTACCTGGAGCTGGGGCGTGACGGCGAGCGCAGCAGCGAAGGCCGGGTCGTGCGCGCCGGGGACGTGAACGAGGACGGCTACGACGACCTGCTCGTGGCCATGACCGAGGCCAGCGTCGAGGCCTGGTACGGCGGCGCCGTCATGCTGCATCTGGGCTCGGCGAGCGGCATCGACGCCACCCCGTCCCAGGTCTTCGCCGGCACCGTCGTCTCCCAGACGCTCGGCCGGGACGCACGCGCGGCCGACGTCGACGGCGATGGACACCTGGACCTCCTGATCGGCGCCGACCGGACCGACCACGTCTCGACGAACTCGGGAGCCGTGTTCATCCACCTGGGCGACGGCACGGGCGCGTTCGCCGCCGAGCCCGACCGGACCCTGCGAGGTGAGGTCGAGTACGACCGCTTCGGCACCGCCATCGTGGCCTGCGACTTCGACGGCGACGGCTGGATGGACCTGGCCGTCGGGGCCGAGGACGCCGCCGACCTGACCGAGCCCGAGCCCGCCGACGAGCAAGGCGGGGTCTTCCTGTTCCGGGGGGCCGAGGACGGGTTCTCGGACCGCGCCGAGGTCGTGATCTACGGCGTCGACGAGGATGGGGAAGGGGACGACGACGGGCACTTCGGCGCCGAACTCGTGGCCGGGGACATCGATGGTGACGGGCTCTGCGACCTGGTCGTCGGCGCACCCGACGCCGCGGGCGGGGACGGTCGGGTGCTCGTCTACGCCGGCCACGAGGTCGACACGGTCGTGCGCGAACCGACCGCGATCTGGAGCGAAGACGGCGGGGAGTTCGGCCGTCGGATGGCCATCGGGGACGTCGACTCGGATGGGGACGCCGACGTGCTGGTCGGGGCCTGGGAGGACGATGAGGAGGCCAGCAACGCCGGCGCCGCCTTTCTGTTCCTGGGTCGCTCGATCAGCTCGCGTTCCGCGGACCAGACGCTTCGAGGTGACGGCTCGTCCGACTACTTCGGCGGCTCGGTCGCGCTGGGCGATCTGGACGACGACGGCGACGACGACCTGTTGATCGGCGCGTTCAAGGCCGAGGACGGCCGGGAGTCCGAGGGAATGGTCTTCGGCTACCGAGCGGGCAGCGTGGTGCCCGCCTGGTCCTTCGCAGGGGGCGAGTCGGGCATCCGGCTAGGACAGGCGGTCGCCATCGTCGACGGATGGGCGGTGATGCTCGCTGGCTACGACGACACCTACGGCGTGCACGTCGGCGCGGTGCACGTCCAGGAGCCGAGCTCCAGCAGTCGACGCACACTCGACTTCCCGGGCGAGTCGTCCGGGCACGAGGTCGGAGCCGGCCTGGCCTGGTTCGATGTGGACGGGGACGGGTCCGAGAATCTCGTCGTCGGCGCGCCCAACGCCGGCGTCGACAGCGAGGGCGGCAACACCGGCACCGTCCGCGCGTTCACCGAGGATGGGGAGCGGACGCTGTTCACGGGACACGCCAGCTACTCGGCGTCCGATCGCTTCGGCGAGGACTTCGCCGTGACGGACTTCGACGGCGACGGGTTCGACGACCTGGTCGTGGTCGGGCGCCGCGACTCCCAGCCCGAGGAGTTCGACAGCGACGAATGGTACAACCCGACCGAGTGCGACGGCTACCGCTCGGCTGCGGGCTCGGTCCACATCTACCGGGGCACGGACGACGGGGTCGAAGAGGACGCGAGCTGGGCCTGGTGGGTCAGCGAGTCCGGCGGCGAGATCGACGTCGCCGCTGGCGGGTTCGACCTCGACGGCGACGGGCGCGAGGACCTGATCGTCGGCTCGGATCTCTGGGACGTCGGAGGCGGCGTCGCGGTCCTGATGGGACGCAAGCAGCGGTACAAGCCCGAGGTCGTCTGCGACCCGCTCGAGGTGGTCGCCGATCACCAGTTCGACCGGCTAGGCCTGTCGCTCAGCGGCATGGAGGACCTGGACGGGGACGGCTGCGACGAGGTCGCGTTCGGCGCCACCGGCGAGGAGTTCTCCCTCGACTACGCCCAGCAAGGAGTCGTCCGGGTCCTGTGGGGCTTCGGCGGCGCCTGCGACAGCTCGACCGCCGAGGTCTCGACCCTGGCCTACGACGGCGTCGAGACCGGAGCGGGCTCGTCCCTGGCCTTCGGCGACGTGGACGGCGACGGGCTGGGGGACCTGGTCATCGGAGCGAGCACCCATCGGACGTTCTTCGCCGAGGAGGGGGCCGTCTTCGTGTCTCCGGGCTGGTACCTCCAGTCACTTCCGCGGTTCGAGCTCGAGGACACGCTCCCGGTCATCGCGGACTCGGAGCGCGAGCCTCTGCTCCCCGACGACGGGCTCGAGGCGCGCTGGGGAGTCCAGCACGACGTCGCGGGCAGCAGCTTCGGCCACTCGGTCGCGCTGCTCGACGACCCGGTCGGGACCGAGCGTCAGCTGATCGCCGTAGGGCTCCCGGGTGGTGACGAGGGCGGCACGTCGCTGGCGGGCGGCGTCCGGATCTACCGCTTCGGCGACGAGGGACTCGAGCTCCATGGCCTGGTGGCGGGTGAGTCCGAGGGGCCGGGCGGCAAGCTCGGGCAGACCCTCGTCGGGGCAGGGGACACCTTGCTGATCGGCGCGACCGAGTCCGACCAGGGTGGACTCGACTACGGCGCGGCGTATGTGCTCTCCATCCCCTAACCGCCGAGCTGGATGGCGTCCCGGCGCGCCTCCAAGACCTCGGTCGTCGCGTTCGTGACCCGGAACTTGCCGGCGACCTCGAGGCCTCCGTCGTAGGCCTGGTAGCCCTTGAGCTTCAGCACCTCGGTCCGCTTCTCGAGCGTCTCGACGTAGAGCGCCCGGAGCTCGGGATCGAGGTCCCCGGGCGGGGGCACGGCCAGCATGTCCTCGCGCAGCTCCATGAAGCCGTCTCCGAGCCGGAGCATGCTCTCCAGGATCCACTCGGGCTCCTCGAGCTGGATGACCTGGATGACGTGTGACTCGGCCTCGGCCAGGGCGAACGCTCGGCCCTCGAGCGAGCGGGCACCCGCTTCTCCCGGCCCTGGAGAGAGAGCTCCCGTGCCGAGTCCAGGGCGTGGTCGGCCAGCGCGTAGCGGGCCTTGGCCTGGATCCAGGTCACGTCGTCGGTCCCCTCGCTCGCGCGCAGGGCTTCCTCGATCATGGCCCGCCCCTTCTTCTCCTTCCCGGCGCTGAGCTCGGCGATTCCCAGCGCGAGATCGAGCGTGATGCGGTCGTGTCGGTCGAAGCCCTGGGCCTGGGGCAGCTTCCGGTACTGCTTCAGCGCGGCGTCCCAGTCGCCGGTGGACTCCAGGCACAGCGCGCGTCGGAACCCGCCGTCCAGCACGTGGGCCTCGTCCTGCATCAGCCGCTCGTAGACGGAGATGGCGGTGCCGTAGTCTCCGGAGAGCTCGTACGTGATGCCGAGCTGGTACAGCCGGTCCGGGGTCTCGGCGTCGTTCTCGATCAGCCACGTGAGCCGGTCGATGGCGCCTCGGTAGTCGCCGTCGTGACGCCGGGCCAGGGCCTCTTCGTAGACCTTGGTCGTGTCCTGGGCGGAGAAGACGCCGGACAGCGCGGCCGTCGGCAGGTGAGCCGTGTTGTCGTAAGCGGGGCCCGCCTTGATGCAGGCGAAGAGCAGGAAGTGGAGCATGACCAGGTGAGACTGCCTCGCCCCCATCCGGTTCCAAGACCGAAGGGGGCTGAGGCTGGCACCACCATGGACGTGTCGAGCGGAGCAAGTCCTCCTCTTGAAAAGAGGGGCACGAAATCGCCGCTTCAGGCTGCCCTACCGTGAGGGCGGCACACCACGACGAGGGTTCATTCCCGGGGGGAACAAATCACGGAGGAACTGCATGTACCGCGAGGTCACCTTCCTGGCAGGAACCAAGGGGATCGTACCCCCACCCCGCCGAGGGCTGTCAAGAAGCTGTATGCTGCGTTCCGGAACGCAGGAGGCGTCACGTGAACATGATCTGTGGACTGCTCCTGATCACGGCAGGTTGCGTGATCGGTGGTGGCAACAGTGGGGACGGGGACTCCGACGATGTCGGCGTCGATACCGGCTCGGGCGGCGGGAACAACACGGACGTCTGGCGCGCGCGCGGCAAGGGCAGCGCCTACCTGCTGGACGGCACGGAAGACCACAGCCTGTTCTCGCTCGAGATCAGCTCGACGATGGAGCCCCGCGAAGGTGAGGCCTACCACGGGTGGCTGACCGGCGGTCCGTCCGCCCTGTACCTGGGTGAGATCCCGGTCACCGACGACGTCGTGCTCTGGGAGACCGACGTCGGCCTGAACGCGTTCGCCTCGGGCTACACGACGTTCCAGGCCTACGCCGGCGAGGGCACTCCTTCCGCGCCCGGCGAGGGCGAGCTGCTCTGGTACGGCGAGATCCCGACCACGGCCGTCGAGATCCTCGAGGACCTGCTGGTCTCCTCTCCCGAGAGCGACGAGGGCAGCCTGCGGGCCATCGAGACCACGACCGAAGCCATCATCGAGCGGGGCCAGAGCGCGATGGACGACTACGTCGATCTGCCCACCTTCCAGGAGGACGCCGAGGCGGTCCGGAATGGCATCGCGGGGACGGCCGAGGACGCCAACAGCAACGGCAACGTCGGCGTGATCGAGGGCCTCGAGGTCGCGCTCGTGGGTGACAACGGCCAGGCCAACGTCATCCTCGAGGACTTCGTCGAGGCGTTCGACGCCTTCGGCGGAAACCAGGCGGACGAGGACATCCGCGAAGCGCTCGACAAGGCGTACGACTGCGTCCAGCGCATCGACGCGCACGCCAACGAGGCGTACGACCTGTCCGGGACCGGGACCGTGTGCGGGGCCGAGTCCAGCTGCATCAGCATCATGTCCGACGTGAACGAGCAGCTCGGCTACGCGCTCTCGGGCGAGGACACCGACGGCAACGGCACGGTCGAACTCGACGAGGGCACCATCGACTGCGCCATCGAGCACACCAGCCGCATGATGGCGTTCGAGGTGGGCGTCCCCTAGACCCGGTGCTACATCGGGGCGGTGAGCGCGTTCGAGCTGATCATCGTGGGCGTGTACGCGGCCTGCGCGCTCGCGCTGTCCGGCTACGGCCTGCATCGCTACCAGATGACCTGGCTCTACCTCCGGACGCTCGAGCGCACGCCGCGTGCCGTGTCGCCCGGGCGCTCACCGACGGTCACCGTGCAGCTGCCGGTGTTCAACGAGCGCTTCGTCGTCGAGCGGCTCATCGAGTCGGCGGCGCGGCTGGACTGGCCCGACCTCGAGGTCCAGGTCCTCGACGACAGCACCGACGAGACCACCGCCATCGCCCGGGCATGTGTCGACCGGCTGCGAGCCGAGGGCGTGGACATCGTGCTGGTCCGCCGCTCGGACCGGGTCGGCTTCAAGGCCGGGGCCCTGGAGCACGGCGCTGCGATGGCCCGGGGCGAGTTCCTGGCGGTCTTCGACGCCGACTTCGTGCCGCCGTCGGACTTCCTGCGGCGGGTGATGCCGTACTTCGCCGACGACGTGGGCATGGTGCAGGCGCGCTGGGGCCACCTCAACGAGGCGGACTCGCTCCTGACCCGGCTGCAGGCCGTGCTGCTCGATGGCCACTTCGTGATCGAGCACACCGCTCGGCAGCGCAGCGGGCGGTGGTTCAACTTCAACGGCACCGCGGGGGTCTGGCGCGCCTCGACCATCGCCGATGCCGGGGGCTGGCAGCACGACACGCTGACCGAGGACCTGGACCTCAGCTACCGCGCGCAGCTGGCCGGTTGGCGCTTCGTCTACCTCCCCGACCTGGTCGTGCCCGCCGAGCTCCCGCCGTCGATGACGGCGTTCAAGAGCCAGCAGCACCGCTGGGCCAAGGGCTCGATCCAGACGCTGAAGAAGCTCCGCGGGCCGCTGCTCGCCCAGGACATGCCCGCTCGCGTCCGGCTCGAGGCGTTCGTGCACCTCACGAACAACCTGGCCTACCCCCTGGTCGTGCTGCTGACGCTGCTCACACCCGCGGCGGTCTGGGTGCGCTCGCGCCACGTCGAGTCGGCGCTGTGGTTCGACCTGGTGGTGTTCACGCTGGCCACCGTCGGCGTCGGCCTCTTCTATGCCTGCAGCCAGTGGGCGGTGCACTCCGACTGGCGCGAGCGACTCCTGCGGATCCCGGCGGTGATGGCCCTGGGCATCGGGATGGCCGTGAACCAGTCCAAGGCCGTGCTCGAGGCCCTGGCCGGTCACGAGAGCCCTTTCATCCGGACGCCGAAGTTCGGGGACGCGCCGCAGAGCTATGCGCTCGCGAAGAACGGACTCCCCCTCGTGGAGATCCTGTTCGGGCTCTACCACCTGGTCGGGATGGGCTGGGCGATCTCCGAGGGGTACTGGCCGTCGGTCCCGATCCAGCTGCTGTTCGCGGCCGGGTTCCTGTCCGTCGGGCTCAGCTCGCTCCAGCGGAAGCGGGAGCTCGCGGGAGCCGCCTGAACGGCTCGTCCACGACGAGGTCGCACTCCGGCGCGGGCTCCCGGGTCGCGTCGATGCCGCATGCGCGCAGCTCGTCGGCGGTCTCGCAGCCCACCACGCGCAGGTGGAAGCCGCGCTCGACCAGCCGAGCCAGCATGTAGGCCCGCTGGAGTCCGGCGCCGCTGGGGACGGGCCCCGAGAGCAGATCCGGCAGGTGAGGGGTGCGAGCGATCAGCTCGCCGAACGCCCGCTCACCGGAGCCGCGCCCGATGCCCTCGGGACAGGCGGCTTCGAGGTGGATGGTCGCGCCCGGTCGAAGCGGCGGGGCCGAGGACAGGCCGAGGTACGTGGCTGCCCGGCTCGCCTGGTAGATGTTCGCGGCCTTCTTGGCGGGGACGCGCAGGAGCACCGAGTCGACCGGCTCGGCCTCGTACCAGCAGTCCTGGGCAGCGGCTCCGGCTCGCAGGGTCTCGGCGGGTGGCCCGGCGACCCAGCGGCGGTCGGGGAGCTGCTGGAGCGCCAGGTCGATGCCGATGAGCTCGCCCATGCGATCGATGGCGCCGCGGAACGGGTTGCCCTCGACCCGTCCCACCTGGACGTCGGGGTGGCAGACGAGCTCGCGTCGGTGGAGTCCAGCCAGGGTCTGACGGGCTCCGCAGCCCACGACCACGCCCTTGGCTCCGCCCGAGAAGCCCGCGTACTGGTGGAGCTCGACGATGCCGACGCTGATGACGGCCTGGGCATCGACGAACACGGGGTTGATGGCGACCGGGATCCCGTCGACCTCGCCCAGGGCCACACAGGCGTCCGGGTCGTGGTCGATGACGGGGAATGGCGAGGCCAGGGCGGCCCGCTCGGCTGCGGTCGTCTTGCGGTGGAGCCCCAGGCCGACGACCACCGTCGCGTCGTCGATGAACTCGGCGAGCGCGGCGAGCGCCTGGGCCACATCGACGTCGCGTGTGGCGTCGGGGACCGCGATCGCGACGCCGGTCAGCCCGCGGGGGAGTCCGGCGAGCGCAGTCCGCGCCAGGTCGACCACGCGACCGCTGCAATCCAAGGAGGGACCGAGACCCAGACGACCCATGCGGGCTCCTCCCAGCTGCCAGGGACGTCGGGATCGTAGCCGACGAGCACCGCGTAGGAGAGGAGCGTCGTGCTGGCGATCACGGCCCAGGCCCATCGCCCTCGAAGGCACGCCGGGACGAACGCCCACAGGACGTACCAGGGGTGGACCACCGGCGAGAGCAGCAACAGCGCGCTCGCCACGAACAGCACCAGGTCCGCGGGATCGCGCAGCCTCCAGGCGGCGACGGCGCAGGCCACGGCGCCGATGGCCACGCCGATGGGGCGCGGCTCGTCGAACACGAGCGCGAGCAGTCGGAACCCCGAGCTGTTGAACGCCCAGACCTCGTAGTAGGTCTCGAAGCCTCGAAGCAGCGTGGGGCCCAGGAAGGGGAGGAGGAGGACCGCCCCGAGGGCCAGGCTCGCCACCATGCCGACCGCGGCCCGGGGGCGCTCGCGGAGCATCGGGAGCCAGGCGACGAACGGCAGCAGCTTCACAAGCCCGCCGAGACCGACCAGGAAGGCGCCGCCGCGCGTGGTGAGCCCGGCGACGAGCCCCAGGAGCGCGATGGACTCCAGGTGGCCGCTGCCCGCGGCCTCGATGATCGGCAGCGGGTGCAGGGCGTACAGCGCGACCGCCCAGCGCGGCGTGGCGGCGTGGCGTGCGAGCAGCAGGACGATGCCGAGATCGCAGGCACCGGCGACCGCCTTCCACAGGATCGGGTCCTCCCAGACCCAGGCCACCGCACGGAAGAGCCAGAGCGCCCCCGGGGGGTAGATCGTCGAGACGTCCTTGTGCGCGACCTGTTCCCACGTCCCGTTGTGCAGCTCGGCGAGCTCCGGCGCGCTGGGCGCGTAGAGGAACGGGTCGAATCCCGCGAGCTGGACGCGCCCTTCCCACAGGTAGCGAAAGAGATCGTCCGAGAGCGTGGGCTCGCTCGCCAGGAGAGCGACTCGCAGCACGACCGCAAGGGCCAGGACGCTCCACAAAGGCAGCCGAGCCCGCCATGCAGCGAGGCTCGCGGCGACGGACCACACCGACGCCAGCCCCAGGAACGGCACGGCGCCAGCGCGCAGATCGCCGATGAGGACGACCGCGACGGCGCACCCGACGCAGATGCCGGCGGCAACGATGTGGGGGAGTGGGTCGGAAGCTCTTGACATGGCAAGATGGGCGCTCTTACATCAAAGCGATGTCGCAGCGTATCCACTGGTCGCTTCTCGCCTTGCTCGTCCCTGTCCTGGTCGCGAGCAAGTGCATCAATCGCCACGAGGAGATCGAGGAGATCGAGATCGAGATCCAGGACGTCGATCAGGGTCTCCAGGTCGTGAGCATCGACCCCGCCTGGGGCACCCGGGGCGAGGTCTTCGAGGCCACGGTCTACGGCGCGGGCTTCGCCCAGGGCGCTCGGGTCCGCTTCGGCGAGGAGACCGAGGCGTCGCGCGTCACGTTCAAGGGAGATGTGAAGCTGACGGTCACCGTTCCGCCTCTCGAGCCGGGGCGCTGGGACGTGTGGGTCATCAACCCCGATGGTGAGATGTCGGTCCTCCGCGGCGCGCTCCGCATCGAGGAGGGCGCGGTGGCGGAGCCCGAGTGCAGCTCGGCGACCCTCTACTTCGACTTCGACAGCTCTGGCCTGACCGCCGAGAGCAACGCCCAGCTCAGCGAGCTGGCCCCCTGTCTCTCGCGCAACGCCGGGGGCATCCGCCTCGAGGGCCACTGCGACGAGCGCGGGACCACCGAGTACAACCTGGCGCTCGGCCAGCGACGCGCGAACAGCGTCGAGTCCGCGCTGGTGAGCCTTGGCCTCTCGCCACAGCGCATCGACACCGTCAGCTACGGCGAAGAGCGGCCCGCCAACACGGGCTCGTCCGAGTCGGCCTGGTCCGACAACCGCCGAGTGGAGATGAGGCTCGACCGATGATCCTGTTGCTCCTCGCCTGCGTCCTCGACCGCACCGGTCAGTCCGCCACCGCCGCCTATGAGCGCGAGCTGGCGCTCCAGACGGCCCGCTCCGACACGCTCCAGTCCTCGGCTCGCGAGGTCGAGACTCGTGTCGACCAGCTCGAGGAGGTCATCCGGTACCGCGGCCAGCAGGAGGCCGTGCGGATGGACGACCTCGAGGCCGTGACCGCCGAGGTCCGAAGGATCCGCGGGAAGATCGAGACCATCGAGCACGAGGCCGGTGTCGCGGGTCAGGAGCGCGCCGCGCTCGACGACGACGTCCGCTTCCGCCTGGAGTACCTGGAGCTCCGGGTCGCCTCGCTCGAGGAGCAGCTCGGCCTGACCGCCCCCGCTCCGCCGATCGAGGGTGGGACCACGCTGACCGACCAGGGCGAGGTCGAGCTCGTCGACGGGGGCGAGCCGGTCGAGGTCGTCCTCCCCGAGGGCGCCGACGAGCTGCTGGCGAAGGCCGAGGAGCACCTCGTCAACGGCAAGCCGAAGGTCGCCCGGGTGCTGCTCGAGAAGTTCCTCGCCGACTTCAGCTCGCACGAGAGCGCCAACGAGGCCCGCTACCGCTACGCCGAGAGCTACTTCAACGAGGGCGACTACGCGCGGGCGATCCTCCTGTTCGAGGAGGTCGTTACCAGCGACGCGAAGTCCCCGTGGTCGCCGTGGGCGATGGTCCGGCAGGGCGAGTGCTTCCAGAAGATGGGGCAGGACGCCGAGGCGACGCTGTTCTGGCAGGACGTGGTCGCGCGGTACCCCAAGAGCCAGGCGGCCAAGGACGCGAAGGAGCTCCTGAAAGGAGGTTGACGCGTCTGGGTTGACGGCGTATTGAAGCCGTCCAGCAACGCATCAGCGGAGCGGGCCTCATGGCCGGCTCTTTTTTTTGTCCTCCGCCCAAGACCTGGACCATGAGCTACGACCTCAAACTGCAGCAGCAGGAGCTCTTCGAGCTGCTCGACCCGACGGTCGTGGCGGCCGGCTGGGAGCTCGTCGCGGTGGAGTGGTCGACGGTCCTCGGACGCCGCACGCTGCGCATCAGCGTCGATGGCAAGGACATGACGCCGAACGGTCTCGGGGCGCTGTCCCGCCAGATCAACCCGCTGCTGGACGTCGAGGACGTCATCGAGGGCGCCTACGACCTCGAGGTCAGCTCGCCGGGCATCGACCGACCGATGCAGAAGGCCGAGGACTTCCTCCGCTTCCGTGGCTTCAACGTCAAGGTCTCGCTGGAGCCCGGCGAGGGACGACGACGCTTCAAGGGCGAGCTCAAGGGCTACGCCGACGGTGTGGTCACCGTCGCCATCGATGGCGTCGACCACACACTCGAATTCGACCGGATCGAGCGCGCCAACCTCGTGTTGGACCTCGATGAATACCAGAAGCTCGGCGAGGATCCGCCTCCCCGAGTGAACCTCCAGGAGGCTTCCCGTGCAGAGTGAACTCGCTCGCCTGATCGACATCGTCCACCGCGAGAAGAACATCCCCCGGGATGCCGTCATCGAGGTCGTCGAGGCCGCGATGGAGGCCGCCGCCCGCAAGAAGTACGGCCCCGAGCACGACATCGAGGGTCAGTACAACGAGGAGCTCGGCGAGGTCCAGCTCTTCGAGTTCAAGACCGTCGTCGACGACATCGAGGACGAAGAGAACGAGATCGTCATCGACGAGGCTCGTGACCTGGACCCCGAGTGCGAGCCCGGCGACAGCCTCGGCATGATCATCGACATCACGGAGCTCGGCCGCATCGCGGCGATGACCGCCAAGCAGGTCATCATCCAGAAGGTCCGTGACGCCGAGCGCGAGGTCACGTTCAACGAGTTCCGCGACCGGAAGGGCGAGCTCATCACCGGAATCGTGCGCCGCTTCGAGAAGGGCAACATCATCGTCGACCTGGGTCGGGCCGAGGCCATCCTCCCCCGCCGGGAGCAGGTGCTCACCGAGACCTACCGTCAGGGTGATCGCATCCAGGCGTACGTGCTCGACATCGCTCGCGCCTCGCGCAGCTCGCAGGTCGTGCTCTCGCGGACCCACCCGGGTCTGCTGATGAAGCTCTTCGAGCTCGAGGTCCCGGAGATCTACGAGGGCATCGTCCGCATCGAGGCCTGTGCCCGCGAGCCGGGTCATCGCGCCAAGATCGCCGTCAGCTCGGTGGACCCCGATGTCGATCCGGTCGGCGCCTGCGTCGGCCTCAAGGGCTCGCGCGTCCAGGCTGTCGTCGGAGAGCTCCGCGGCGAAGCCATCGACATCATCCCCTTCCACCCGGATCCGGCGCGCTTCATCGTGCACGCCATCGCTCCGGCGCAGGTCACGCGCGTCTACATCGACGAGCACACGCACTGCATGGAGCTGATCGTCCCCGACGACCAGCTGTCCAAGGCCATCGGCCGGAAGGGACAGAACGTCCGCCTCGCTGCCCAGCTCACCGGTTGGCGCATCGACATCTACAGCGAGACCCGGCACGCCGAGCTCAACGATCAGGCCTACTCGGAGCTCTCGCGGCTCGACGGTCTGGACGAGGAGACGGTCGAGCTGCTCATTCGCCACGGCTTCCGCACCGCCAAGGAGCTCGCCGACGCGCAGCCCTACGAGATCAGCTCGATCCTCGATGTCGGTGAGGACGCGGCGCTCGAGCTCACGAAGAAGGCGGACGCCATCCTCGAGGAGCTCATCCTCGAAGAGGCCGAGCGCATGCGCCAGGCCGCCGAGCTGGTGGAAGACCTGCCGCCCGAAGCCGACGAGGACGAGTAGGACGCGATGGCCGTCGAGCGGATGTGCGTGGTCACGCGAGAGCGTCGGCCACCTGAGAAGCTCGTGCGGCTCGTGCTCTCTCCAGAGGGGCGCGTCGAGGTGGACTACCGCGGCCGTCTCCAGGGCAGGGGAGCCTGGATCACCCCCAGGCGTGAGCTCCTCGAGAAGGTCGAGAAGCACCCCGGGATCCTGACGCGGCCGCTCAAGGCGACGGACGTCGACGCCTCCGGTCTGCTGGACCGGGCTCGCGCGGCGAACGAGCGCGCTTTCCTGGATGCGCTGAGCATCTGCGCCCGGGCAGGTGCGCTGACGGGTGGAAAGGACGGGGTTCGCGGCACGATCTCGTCCGGTGCGGCGCTGGCCATCGTGCTCGCCACCGACGCCTCGCCGCGTCTCTGCGAGGACCTGAAGAGGCGCGCGGAGCCGCTCCCGGTGGAGACGATTCCGCTTGACCGCGAACAGCTCGGTGTACAGGTGGGCAAGGGCCCTCGTGCTGCACTCGCGGTGCGCCGCGGAAGGCCCGGCAGGCACTTACTCATCGAGTTGCACCGCATGGTGGCCTTGCGTTAGTGGTGCGGGTCCCAGGGCCACCCAGCGGGTGGCCGCACTTTTTTCTCCCCCACGGTCCGCGTGGGGAAGTGTTTTCAGAAGACGGAACCTGGAGCCCTCAGATGTCCTGAGTCCCGTCTTCAATCAAGGAATCGCATGGCTTCGAAGAAGGATCTCCTCGACCGGATGCAGTCGACGCGTGTCACCACGCGCCGTCGCCCCGCCGCCGAGACGACCGCCGAAACCGGTACCGAACCGAAGCGCGAGACCCGCGTGGGCAGTGGGCGTCAGACGGTCATCCGTCGGCGTCGCAAGGCCGATGGTGGTGGCACCCAGCGTGTCGTGACCGTTCGCCGTCCTGCCGCGACCCCCGAGCCGGTGGTCGAGACCCCCACGCCGACGCCGGACCTTTCCCGTCTGACGGCTGAAGCCGAGGCCGCTCCCACGCCGGAGCCGGTCGTCGAGGCCAAGGCCGAGCCGGTCGTCGAGGCCGCTCCCGTGAAGGAGCCGGTCGTCGAGGCGAAGGCCGAGCCGGTCGCCGAGGCCAAGGCCGAAGCGAAGCCCGAGCCCGTCGTCGAGGCCAAGCCCGAGCCGGTCGTCGAGGCCAAGCCCGAGCCGGTCGTCGAGGCCAAGCCCGAGCCGGTCGTCGAGGCCAAGCCCGAGCCGCCGCCCCCGCCCGCGCCCCCGAAGATGGCGGCCACGACCCCGAGCGGTCGCCCGCGCCTCCCCGGCCTGGGTGCTGCGGTCGTCCGGCCCCCTCCCGGGTACGACCCGAACAACCCCGAGGCCTACAAGGCCAAGGCGAAGGCGGACGCTGAGCGCTCCGCTGGCCGCGTCGGCGGTGGAAACCGGGGCGGCTCGTCTTCCCCGGCGGCTTCCGGCAGTGGCACCACGGGCGCTCGCCCTGGTTCGGCCGCGCCCAAGCGCTGGGACGACAAGAAGAAGGGCAGCGGACGTCCGTCTCCGAACGACCGGAAGCGTCGCGGCGGCCGCCGCATGCAGCGCCTCGACAACCTGCCGACCCGCGCTCTGCGTGGCAAGCGCAAGAAGAAGGGCGTGCCGAAGCTGGCCTCGCCGAAGCCGTCCGCGCAGAAGCGGAAGGTCATGGTCGACGGCACCATCTCCGTGAAGCAGCTCGCGATGGAGATGGGTGTCAAGGCCGGCCAGGTCATCAAGTTCCTGATGTCGCTCGACGTCATGGTCACGATGAACGACCAGCTCGACTTCGACACGGCGCAGCTCGTCGGACAGGAGTTCGAGTACGAGGCGATCAACGTCGGCTTCCAGGAGGAGGAGCACCTCATCCAGGACACCGAGGAGGTCGACGAGAACGCGGTCGAGCGTCCCCCGGTCATCACGATCATGGGTCACGTCGACCACGGAAAGACCACGCTCCTCGACACCATCCGCAAGGCCAAGGTCGCGGACGCCGAGGCCGGCGGCATCACCCAGCACATCGGCGCCTACCAGGTCCGCCAGTCGGGCCAGACGCTGACGTTCATCGACACCCCCGGTCACGAGGCGTTCACCGAGATGCGCGCCCGCGGCGCCCAGGCGACGGACATCGTCATCCTGGTGGTGGCGGCCGACGACGGCGTCATGCCGCAGACGGTCGAGTCCATCAACCACGCCAAGGCAGCCGGCGTCCCTATCCTCGTCGCGGTGAACAAGTGCGACAAGCCGGGCGTCGACCCGGGCAAGATCCGCCAGGAGCTGATGCAGTACGAGCTGGTCTCCGAGGAGTACGGCGGCGAGACCATGATGGTCAACGTCTCGGCGCTCGAAGGCACCGGCGTCGACGAGCTGCTCGAGGGCCTGCTGCTCACCGCAGAGATCCTGGAGCTCAAGGCCAACCCCGACCGCCATGCCGAGGGCGTTGTCCTCGAGGCGCGCGTCGAGCAGGGCCGCGGCGCCGTCGCGACGATCCTCGTCCAGACGGGAACGCTCAAGCTCAAGGACCCGCTGGTCCTGGGTGTCGAGTCCGGAAAGGTCCGGGCGATGAACGACCACAAGGGCAAGCGGATCAAGACCGCGGGTCCGTCGACTCCGGTCGAGATCATCGGCCTCGCCGGTGTCCCCGCCGCTGGAGACATCTTCAGCGTGGTCGCGAGCGACAAGGACGCCAAGCGCCTGGCGGAGCATCGTCTCCAGCTGCGCAAGGACGCCGCCCAGTCGAAGAACAAGAAGCTGACGCTCGCCGAGCTGCTCTCCCGTCAGAAGGAGGGCGAGGCCAAGAAGCTCAACGTCATCATCCGTGCCGACGTCCAGGGCTCCATCGAAGCCATCAAGGCCGCTGTCAACGACATCAATGTCGACGGCGCCACGGTGAACGTCCTCCACGCCGCGGTCGGCAAGGTGTCGGAGTCCGACATCACGCTCGCCGGGACGTACGAGGGCATCGTCATCGGCTTCAACGCTCGTCCGGACGCCAAGGCGCGTCGGGCTGCCGAAGAGAAGGCGGTCGAGGTTCGGCACTACCGGGTCATCTACCAGCTGCTCGAGGACCTCGAGAACGCCCTGTCGGGTCTGCTCGAGCCGGTCTACGAGGAGAAGATCCACGGACACGCCGAGGTCCGCGCGCTCTTCGTCATTCCGAAGGTCGGCACGATCTGCGGTTCGTACGTCACCAATGGCACCATCGCCCGCGGTCACAACGTCCGCCTGCTGCGCGATGGAATCGTCGTCTACGACGGCAAGCTCAAGTCGCTGCGCCGGTTCAAGGACGACGTGAAGGAAGTCACCAACGGCTACGAGTGCGGTGTTGGCCTCGAGAACTTCAACGACGTCAAGGTCGGCGACGAGTACGAGACCTACACCGTCGTCGAGGTGCAGCGCTCCTAGTCGCGGATGCGGGTCGGTGTGCTACGGCTGGTTCTCGGGATCCCGGGCACCGCTTCGCTGAAGGGGAAGCGGCAGGTCCTGAACAAGGTCCGCGACCGCATCCGTGCGCGCTTCAAGGTCGCCATCGCCGAGGTCGAGGACCAGGACGTCCACGACCGCATCGTGCTGGGTGTCGCTGTCGTCGGCAGCGACGCCCGCGTCCTGCGCTCCATCCTGGACAAGGTGGTCGACTTCGTCGAGAGCATGGGCGTCGCTCGCGTCGAAGACGACTGGGTCGAGATCTCCGCCTTTCCTTGAGCCCTTGCCTTGACATGGCAAGTCTTTTGCCTTCTCCGGCGTTATACTCGCGGGCATGAGAGACCTCGGCCGCATCCAGAACGACCAGCAGTTCTGGATCACCCGCGGACAGCTCGCAGCGCTGGCGGTGACCACCCTGGCCGTGGCCGCCCTGGCGTTCTTCGTGGGCGTGATGGTCGGTCAGGACGACGTTCCTCTCCCGGCGGGGCTGGGTCCGGACGCCGCCCTCGTCGACGCCGAGCTTCGCGACGACGCCATCACCGAGCTCCTGGCTCGCGTGGAGACCGCCGCGTCGTCCCGGATCCCCGAGGCCAAGGCGCGCGCCCCCGAGCGTGAGCTGACCTTCCCCCAGGACCTGGTCGCCGAAGTGCCCGAGGTCGAGGTCCCTGCCGTCGCCGAGGCCGAGCTCGTGCCCCTGGACGAGCTGACGCTGGAGCCCATCGAGCTGTCGATCGAGGACCTCCCGATCGAGCCGATCGTCGAGGACGAGCCCGAGGCGGAGCCCGAGCCCGAGATCGCTCCGGTCGTCGTGGCCCCCGAGCCCGCCGCGGTGATCGAGGCGCCTCCTGCGCCGCCGGAAGGACTGCCCATGGATGGGTACGTGATCCAGGTCTACAGCTTCCCGGATGCCGTCGAGGCCAAGCGCAAGGTGGAGTGGCTCGAGTCGAAGGGCTTCCCGGCCTACCGGGTCGCGGCCATCGTCGGCGGGCGGACGTGGCATCGCGTTCGCATCGGTCCGTACGACACGCAGTCCGAGGCTCGCCGCGCGATCCCGCAGGTCAGCGCCGAGCTCGGGGTGGCCGATCCCCTGGTGACGAAGGCGCCGTGAGGCGCGTCGAGAAGCCGTGGGGCCACGAGGAGATCTGGGCTGAGACGTCCGAATACCTCGGGAAGATCCTGGTGATTCGCGCTGGAAGGCGGCTGTCGCTCCAGCACCACGTCCACAAGGAAGAGACGATCCGCGTCCTCTCCGGTGTGCTACGCTTGGACTTGGAAGACGACGATGGCGTCCTCCAGACCCGGGACCTCGAGCCGGGGGCATCCGCGCACATCCTGCCGGGTCGCCGCCACCGATTCGGTGCTGTCCAGGACTGTGAGCTCGTCGAGGTCTCGACGGCCTTTCCGAACGATGTCGTGCGTCACGTCGACGACTACGGTAGACAGGGGACCGTCGACCCCTAAGCTGGATTGACTTGGCGTGTGGATTCGCCCATCCTTGCGCCAGCATCGCAGAGGTGTGCCCATGCTGTCGCTGTTGTTCGCTGTTTCTCTGTCCGCCTCGGACGCCCATGCCCAGGACGCCCTGATCGACTTCGGAACCTCTGGATCCGTCGACACCGGCGAGTCCGATCGGTACGTGATCCAGCCTGGTGACACGCTCTGGGACATCTCCACTGCGTTCATGGGCGACGCCTACTACTGGCCGCAGCTGTGGTCGTTCAACGACTACATCACCAACCCCCACTGGATCTACCCGGGGCAGTACGTGGTGTTCCGGCCGGGCACGCTGCTCGATCCGCCCGAGATGGATGTCCCCGACGTGCGCGACGAGGGCTACACGGCCCAGACCGCCGTCCTCGTGGACGCCGAACTCGAGTGTGGGCCCGACGCCCGCTTCGTCGGGCAGATGGAGAGCTCCCGCTACAGCGCGCCCCACTTCCTCGCCGACCCCGACGATGTCGAGGTCTGGGGCAGCGTGATGGCTTCCAAGAGCGGACACCACCAGGTCGCCGAGGGCGAGCTGATCTACCTGGACCTCGATGACGTCGATGCCGTGGGCTGCGGCGACGTCGTGACCATCATGCGCGAGACCGATGAGGTCCGGCACCCCGAGAGCCGGGGGACCAGCTACGGCTCGCTGTGGGACGTCGTCGGACACGCTCGCATCCTGCACATCGACGAGGAGGAGCGCGTCACCGCGGTCGTCCGGATCATGTACCGGCCCGTCCATCGCGGCGACCTGGTCGGTCCTGTCATCACGACGGACGCCGAGGTCGCCGGTGCGCCTCCCCGCGGGAACCTGGACGGTCAGGTGCTCGCGCTCGGCGAACAGGACCTGCGCATGCTCAGCGGCGCTGGCGACACCGTCTTCGTCGACCGTGGACGGGCCGATGGCCTTCGGGTCGGCAACAGCCTGTACGTCATCCACAACCGCGACTACTTCGAGTCCCCGTTCGAGGACGACCTGAGCCTGCCCGAGCACGTGGCCGGCCGGATCATCATCACGGATGTCTCCGAGAACCACGCCAAGGGCGTGATCGTGCGTGCGTCGATGGACATGAACGTCGGCGACAAGGTCTCGCAGACCGTGCAGTGAGCCGAACGGCCGGATAGCGATCACGCGAGCCGGCCGCCGCCCTCCCTCACGGGAGATGGCTCATGAACGACCTTGAACTCCGCTGGATCGCGCTCGCGCGCTGGTCCGGCCGTATCGACCCGCGCCTGTACCTCGACGGTGCGGTGCCCGCGGATGCGCCTGTAGGCCTCGTGCGCTCGCTTCGAGAGGCGCGCGGGCTGGAGGCCCAGCCCACGCCGTTCGTCCGCTTTGGGGACCCTGGCTACCCGGCGGCGCTGCAGGATCTGGCCGCTCCCCCCCCGGTGCTCTGGCTTCGGGGGGACGCCGAGCTGCTCGAGGCGCCCGGCCTCGGCGTGGTGGGCGCCCGAGCGTGCACCCCCTACGGGCGCAGTGTGGCCTCTCGGCTGGGGCGCGCCGCCGTGGCTGCCGGCGGCGTGCTGGTGAGCGGTGCGGCTCGGGGCATCGACCGTGCTGCCCACGAAGGCGCGCTGGACGGCCCCACCGTCGCCGTGCTGGGCTCGGGGCTGGTGGCGCGGCCCTCGGCCTGGGCCCGGCAGCTGCACGACCGCATCGCGGCACACGGGCTCGTGGTGAGTGAGCTCCCACCGCACGACCCGGCGACGCGCTGGACGTTTCCACGAAGGAATCGACTGATCGCCGCCTTGTCCAGGGCCGTCGTGGTGGTCGAGGCCGGTCGGAAGAGCGGCGCGCTGCACACCGCGAACGCCGCCAACGCGCTGGGCCGGCCGTTGTTCGCCGTCCCGGGCCGTATCGACGCTCCGGCCTCGGCGGGGTGCCTCCAGCTGATCCGGGAGGGGGTGCCGCCGCTCGTCGAGCTCGACGAGGCCATCGCTGCCCTGCGCGCTCCGGACTCCCCGGCCGCGCGGCTGCTGGGGGCGCTCGATGGAGGCCCCGTGTCGCTCACGACGCTGCTCGCGAGGATGAACGCCACGCCGCGTGATGTGTTGCCGTTGCTCGCTGCGCTCGAGCTCACGGGCGGTGTGCGAAGGTTGGCCGATGGCCGCTATGACCGACCTTGATGTCCTGCCGCTCTGGGGTCACCAGCGTCTGGCGCTGACGCCCGAAGCGCTCGGGTTCGTCGAGCTCCTGACCGAGCTCGGGCACGTGGACGCCAAGCTGCTGGAGGCCTTCCAGGACGAGCTCAGCCCGCCGGTCGATGCGCTCACCGATCAGACGCGTGAGCTCGACCGCGACGAGGTGCGCAGGCTGCTCGGGACGTTCCTGTTCTCGCGGCAGGCCGAGCTTCCCCCCGAGCGCCTCGAGCTGCTCGGGCGGGAGTGGCCGCTGCTCTTCGGCTGACCCTCAGGCCGCCGGAGGCTTCTTGGCGGCCGGCTTCTTCTTCGCCGCCGGCTTCTTCTTGGCGGTCGTCTTCTTCTTCGCCGTCGTCTTCTTCTTGGCGGGGGCCCGCTTGCGCGTCTTGCGCTTGCTGGGTCCCTTGGCGCGCTTCTCCTCGAGCAGCAGGAGAGCCTGCTCGAGCGTCACGGACTCCGGATCGGTGCCCTTGCGGACGGTGACGTTGACATCGCCATCCGTGATGTAGGGACCGAAGCGGCCGCTGCGGACGACGACCTTGCGCTCCTCGCCGTCGACGCCGAGCTCGCGGAGCATCTTCGGAGCCGAGCGCTTGCGGGCGGGCTCCTTCAACAACGCCACGGCCTGCTCGTTGGTGATCACGAGCAGTCCGATGTCGGCCGGGATGGACCGGCTCTCGGACCCGCACTTCACGTAGGGCCCGTAGCGACCGTTGTAGGCGAGGATGTCGTCCCCGCCCTCGCCGTTCGCGCCCAGGTTCCTGGGCAGCGCCAGGAGCTGGAGGGCGACGTCGAGCGTCATGGTCGAGGGCTCCATTCCGGTCAGCAGGCTGCTGCGCTTGGGCTTGGTCTTGCCCTCGGGCTCGCCGAGCTGGACGTACGGGCCGAAGCGGCCGACGTGGAGCGTCACCGCCAGGCTGGTCACGGGGTCGTCGCCCAGCTCCATCGGACCGTCGGGGACGGTCTCGATGAGCTCGACGGCCTTGGCCTGGGTGAGCTCGTCCGGAGCGAGGTCCTCGGGCAGCGAGCGGGTCGTTCCGTCGTGCTCGAGGTAGGGGCCGAACTTGCCCACCCGCGCGACCAGTGGTGCGCCGTTGTGTTCGCCGACTGGGATCGAGCAGATGGAGCGGGGGTCGGCCGAGGCTTCGGCCTTGGTGATCAGCTCCTGCAGTCCGTCGTCCTTGCCGGAGCCTCGGTAGAAGCTCTCCAGCAGGTTGAGGCGGTTCCGGGTGCCGGCCGCGACATCGTCCAGCCCGCTCTCGAGCGTCGCGGTGAAGTCGTAGTCGACCAGGCCCTCGAAGTGGTCCTCGAGCAGGCGGGTGACGGCGAACGCGGTGAACGTCGGGACGAGCGCGGTGCCCTTCTTGAAGACGTAGCCGCGGCTCAGGATCGTCTCGATGATGCTGGCGTACGTCGACGGGCGACCGATCCCCAGCTCCTCCATCCGCTGGACGAGCGAGGCTTCGTTCAGGCGGGCGGGGGGTGATGTGGTGTGGCCGGTCGCGCTCAGCTCGAGCGTGGTCACGGACTGACCGACGGCCAGCTGCGGGACCTCGCGCTCCTCGTCCTTGTTGCCGGCGATGGCGACCCGGACGTAGACGGCGCGGAAGCCGGCGAAGTCGTAGGTCTTGCCACGCGTCCGGAAGGTCGCGGTGCGGTTGTTTGCGGTGACGGTGGTGTCGAGCGCGACACGCTCACCGGTGGCGTCGGTCATCTGCGAGGCGACCGTGCGGTTCCAGATGAGCTCGTAGAGGCGGGCCTCCTCTTCGCCGAGCGCGCGGCGGCACGTGTCCACCGACTTGAAGGTCTCGCCTGCGGGGCGGATGGCCTCGTGCGCTTCCTGGGCACCCTTGGCCTTCGTCTTGTAGACGCGGGGCTTCGCCGGAACGTACGCGGCGCCGAAGCGCTTTGAGATGATCGACCGGGCGGCGTTGATCGCCTCGGGGCTCAGGTTCGTGGAGTCCGTTCGCATGTACGTGATCCACCCGTTCTCGTAGAGACGCTGGGCGGCGTTCATGGTCCGACGGGCGGTCCAGCGGAACTTGCGGTTGGCTTCCTGCTGGAGCTTCGAGGTCGTGAACGGTGCGGCGGGCTTCTCGCGGAACGGCCGCTTGGTGACCTCGCCGACCTTGGCCTGGGCTCCGGTCAGGGCGGTCATCAGGGCTTTCGCACCGGCCTCGTCGAGCAGGGCAGGGGGGGTCTTGGACGCCTTGAGCTGGCCCGTCGTCGGCACGAAGTCCCGGCCGGTGGCCAGGCGAGCTCCGTCGACGCTGACGAGCGCGCCGTCGTAGGCGCCACCGTCGGCCTCGAACTTCGCGGCGAGGTCCCACCAGGACGACGCGACGAACGCCATGCGCTCCTTCTCACGGTGCACGACGAGTCGGACCGCGACGCTCTGGACGCGACCGGCGGAGAGGCCGCGCTTGACCTTCTTCCACAGCACAGGGCTCACGTTGTAGCCGAACAGCCGATCGACGATGCGCCGGGCCTCCTGGGCCTGGACGAGGTCCATGTCGATCTGGCGCGCGTTCTGCAGCGATCGATCGATGGCGGCCTTGGTGATCTCGTGGAAGACGAGTCGCTTGATCGGGACCTTGGGCTTCAGCGCCTCGGTCAGGTGCCAGGCGATGGCCTCGCCCTCGCGGTCTTCATCTGTCGCGAGGTAGAGGATGGGCGCCGAAGCGAGCATCGTCTTGAGCTTCTTGACCTGCTCGCGGCCTCGGGTCGTCAAGACGTAGATCGGCTTGAAGTCGTTGTCGACGTCGACCGCGGTCCGGGCCCACTTCTGGCCCTTGTACTTCTTGGGGGTGTCGGCGGCAGTGTTCGGCAGGTCACGGA
This sequence comes from Pseudomonadota bacterium, assembly GCA_024228935.1. Lineage (GTDB taxonomy): Bacteria > Myxococcota_A > UBA796 > UBA796 > CAJQPC01 > JAAESX01. The sequence continues at coordinate 5,184 of JAAESX010000034.1, read as the reverse complement.
TGTGACCGATGGACGCCTCGACCTGGTACTGACTCCCCAGGAACTTCCCGATCGTGCGGGCTTTCGCTGGGGACTCGACGATGACCAGGGGCTTCGACATCGGCGTCTCCGTGGGGATTGAGGCAGCCGGTATAGACAGCCTGGGTCGAATCGGCAAGCGCGCTATCGTCGCGGCATGGCGTCGCCGCGGTCCCGCTTTCTGCTTCACCTGCGCTCCGAGAGGGGGGCGAGCCAGCACACGCTTCGGGCATATGGCCGTGACCTGGAGCGCCTGGAAGGGCATCTGATGGAGCGCGGTCGAACGCTCCTGGACGCTCGGACCGTGGATCTGCGCGCCCATCTGGCCGTGGTGGCGCAGTCGGCCCCTGCACCGTCGAGCATCGCCCGGCGGCTGTCCTCGTTTCGCTCGTTCTACCGATGGGCTGTCCGCGAGGACCTTGTGAAGGCCTCGCCGGCTGCGCGTCTCGAGCGTCCCCGGGTGCCGGATCGCGTCCCACGCTTCGTCGAGGTCGATCAAGCCGAGGACGTGGTGACCTCGCCGACGCAGGAGGGCGCGCTGCAGCTGAGGAATCGCGCGCTGCTCGAGCTCCTCTACTCGGCCGGTCTGCGCGTGGCCGAGGCCGCTGCGCTCGACGTGCCGGACGTGGACCTCGAGCAACGGCTGGTACACGTCCGCAAGGGAAAGGGGCGAAAGCAGCGCCGTGTCCCGTTCGGTGGGCTGGCCGAGGCCGCGCTGCGGACCCTGCTCGACGGGCGGAGCGACGGGGCGGTCTTCCTGAACCGCTTCGACAAGCGCCTGTCCACGCGGAGCATGCATCGCATCGTGCGGGACGCCGGGCGAAAGGCGGACGTCTCGCGTCTCCACCCGCACGCGCTCCGTCACAGCTGCGCCACCCACATGCTCGCCGGCGGGGCGGACCTGCGCTCGATCCAGGAGCAGCTCGGCCACGCCAGCCTGTCGACGACGCAGAGATATGCGCACGTCTCCGTGGAGCGGCTGTTGGACGTCTACCGGAGCGCCCACCCGCACGCAGCCGCGGACGACCCTGACGTATGATGTGCGCATGCCGGGACTGAGCGACGACGACCTACGCGAGCTCGCCAACCTCAAGGAGATCCTCGAGAAGGGGACCTTCTACGATCTGTTCGGGGTCGGTCGGGAGTTCGAGCGCGCGGAGCTCCGGACCAGCTACTACGCGATCTCGCGACGGTTCCACCCGGACCGGTACTACCGTCAGGATCTCCAGGGCCAGGAGGAGCTGCTCGAGCAGGTCTTCGCGGGGATCAACCTGGCCTACCGCACGCTCGATGATCCCGACGAGCGGCGGAAGTACAGCGCCGAGATCGGCGTGCGCGCGCCGAAGCTCAAGGCGCCAGTCCCGCCGAAGAAGAAGAAGGCCGATGCCTCGATGCTCGGTCGAAAGCGTCGGGCCCAGGCGGTCGAGCCCGTCGGCGACGAGGTCGACACGCATACCGTCGACGTCGACTTCAACCTCTGGGGCCGTCGTCACGAAGGGGGCCCGTCCGACGAAGAGCCGATTGCGCCCTCGAAGCCCAAGGCGAAGAAGAAGAAGAAGAAGAGCCGGGCACCGCCCGCCGTCGCCGCGCTGAAGAAGCAGCTCGCGGCCCGTCTGCGGAAGGCGCGACGTCACTACGAGAGCGGGTTGGCCCAGATCGACGACGGGAAGTGGGTCCAGGCGGCTTCATCCCTGTACCTGGCCTGCCAGTTCGACCCGCGGAACGCCGACTACAAGCGCGAGTACGAACGCGCGAACACCAAGGCGCGTGCCGCGCAGGCGGCCCAGTACATCCAGCTCGCAAAGAACGCTGAGGACTACGGGAGCCATCGCGAGGCGGTCGTCTACTACCAGAAGGCCACGGATCTGAACCCGCCGGATGGGATGGCGTACTTCCGACTTGGCCAGCTCCTCTGGAAGCTGGATCCGGAGGACCGGGCGGCGCTCGACCACCTCCGCACCGCGGTGACGAAGGACGGCGGGTGCGTCGAGTACCGGCTGCTGCTGGCGGAAGTGTACGAGCAGCACCAGATGCGGCTGAACGCCTATCGCGAGTACAAGGCTGCCAATCAGCTCGAGCCCGGTAACGATACTGCGAAGGCGGGCCTCAGAAGAACGCGCTGACGATACGAGCCTGGGCTTTCATGGACGGAGGTCCAGATGCCAGGAACGGTCGTGGTCGGCGCTCAGTGGGGCGACGAAGGCAAGGGCAAGATCGTGGACCGTCTCGCGTCGCGAGCGGACCTCGTCGTGCGGTTCCAGGGTGGGAACAACGCCGGGCACACGCTCGTCGTCGCGGGCGAGAAGGTCGTCCTGCACCTGGTGCCGAGCGGCATCCTGAACCCGTCCGCTCGCTGCGTGATCGGACATGGGGTCGTCATCGATCCGGTCGTCCTGCTGCGGGAGGTCGATGCGCTCGCGACGACGGGCCGGTCCGTGCACCCGGCGCAGCTGCTCATCAGCGCGGGGGCGCACGTCATCCTGCCGTACCACGTCGCCATCGACACGCTGCGCGAGGCCGCGCGGGGTGCGGGCGCCATCGGCACGACCAAGCGTGGGATCGGGCCGACCTACGAGGACAAGGCGAGCCGACGCGGGATCAAGGTCGGGGAGTTCATCCGCCCGGATCGGCTCCGCGAGCGGCTGACGGATCTGCTGCCCGAGCGGAACCGGACGATCGCTGAGTTCGGCGGCGAGCCGCTGGACGTCGACGTGCTGCTGGACCAGCTCCTGCCGGTCGCCGAGCGCCTGGCGCCGTACGTGACCGACACGGTCGAGGTCCTGCACGAGGCACTCGAGGCGGGGCAGAGCCTTCTCTTCGAGGGTGCCCAGGGCGCGCTCCTGGACCTGGACCACGGCTCGTACCCGTACGTGACCTCGTCGAACACCATCGCCGGTGCTGCGTGTACCGGCGCGGGGGTCGGTCCGACGGCGCTCGGACAGGTGATCGGGGTGGTGAAGGCCTACTGCACGCGCGTGGGCCACGGCCCGTTCCCGACCGAGCTCGACAACGATCTCGGCGAGCACCTGCGCCAGCAGGGTCGCGAGTTCGGCAGCACGACCGGTCGCCCGCGGCGGTGCGGCTGGTTCGACGCCGTGCTGGCCAAGCGCGCGGCGCGGCTCAACGGCCTCACGGATCTGGCGGTGACCAAGCTCGACGTCCTCAGTGGCCTCGACGAGCTGGCCATCTGCACCAGCTACGTCGAAGGCACCGACGCGCTGGCCGACTCCCGCTCGCTGGATGCGGCGACGGCGAGGTACGAGACCATGCCGGGCTGGACCGAGGACATCACTCAGTGCGGCTCCTGGGAGGAGCTGCCTGAAGCCTGCCGCGCCTACGTGGAGCGCATCGAGGCGTTGGTGGGTGTGCCGGCCACGATCGTCTCTGTCGGTCCCGGGCGGGAGCAGACGATCGAGCGCTGAGCGTCGCGGTGTCGCGCTCGGGACCCAAAGGTGGAGGTCGAGCGGGGGGAGGGAAGGTTCTGGCTGACGGGCCTGAATCGGCCTCGTAGGCGGGATCAGGCGCCTCTTTGACGGAGACCGTCGGGTGCCTGCTGTCGAGGCGATGGCGGCGTTCCCGGGTTCGCTCAAGTGCGGGCGTCGGCGACCCGAGCGGTCAGCCCTGGCTTCGGTTTCGTTACCTCAACGTGCCTGGTGCCCTGTCCTGTCAGCCGGCCATGTAGCCGAGACGCTGGAGACGGAATGCCATGCACTCGCCCAGAAGTATTGCCAGACGGTGGAGGGTAAGGAGTGCATCAGCGAGCTGTGGTACGACACGACAGGCCTCCGTGGCCAGTGTGTTATGAACTACCGGTGCACCGACGACCCGGACGAGTGCTTCCAGAAGGGCGAAATGCCCACTGAGACCGAAACTAAGCGTCTATAGGGATGCGGTCTAGCTTCGAAGTCGGTCGGTCTATGGCCAGTGGGCACGTGGCTCGTCGGCTTGGCGTGCCTGGCCCCGTGGGGAACACTCCCCGATAACAAAGGCAAGCTGCGCTTTGAGGAGGGGTAGTGTTCGGTACGGTGCTCGTGGGCTTGGCTGGTGCTGGCATATGCGAAGAAACTCACGAGTGCACTCCACCGGCCCCGCCAGCCGAAGCTGCGACCGAGATCCAACGAGATTGTCTGAGCTACACCGATCAAGGCCTCTGGGGTCAGGCACTGCTTTCTTGTAGTTTGGCCTTGGACGAGGCACCGGGCACGCCTGAGTTCGGCGTTGCCTATGGAGTGGCTCTTTGGGAAATGGGCAATGCAGAAGGGACTCGACACCTCCAAGAGGCCTGGGACGTAGGATCTCGCGATTGCCGCATTCTGGATCGGCTGTGCGCTCCCCCCCCCCCCCCCCTCGCCCCGCTCCCCCAAGCCCCCACCTCGATGGGAGCACGCAGCAAGCGAAGCAGTAGGCGGAACGCCCGAGCGTGAAGTTGCGCCCTCAGTTCGGGATCGTGGAGCCGACTCGACGTTCAAGATCGAACGTGGGCGCGGTCGGCGACGCCGGGGCCGCGTCGCATGTACCAATCCCCAAAGCGGCCGACCGCCAGCGAGTAGAGGCCACCCCAGTTTCCCGAGGTGGCCAGCAACTCTCGGCCCGATCAGCTCACCCCATCGTCAATGTCGGTATTGGGGGTCAGGTGTGTAGACACCGGATCTAGGTCCTGTCCAAATGGCAGGGTAGATCGCGTGGCGTTCCTTCCTCGCGGTTCGACCAAGACCAGCTCGCGCCGTCCATACGAAGTCGGGAGGCCGGGAATCAGCCACGCATCATGGGCAGCCTCGGCGAGCAGCTCGGCTGCGGTACAGGGTGGTCATTGGATTGGGTCCTCAAGGTCGGGGGTTCTTGGATCTCCAACCGTCCAAGCCGCCGTGGATGGCGCCCCGGGCTGTCACTCGAGAGGCGATCGGTGCGGGAGTCCGATTGGCACTCCCTTCTACGGCGGGGGCTCCACTGCCTCTCAGAACATTCCGAGAACGCTGTAGAACCGCATGGGCTGCGGGTCTACGTGGGGTTGGCCCCTTGTCGGGTACCTGGCTGGGTACGCGTCAGCCGTAGGGCCAGGCCAGGAGGGATCAAAACCTTCCCTCCTCGCGGGTCGAGGCGTTGACGCTGTTCGAGGCCGGCGTTAGCTTCGCGTCGCTTGTGGGCCGCTAGCTCAGTCGGTAGAGC
>JAAESX010000033.1 GCA_024228935.1 Pseudomonadota bacterium | reverse complement strand
TCACATGCGCCCACGCGCTGGTGACGCGCTGGATCGTCGTGACGAACCCGCAGGGCGGGTCGACGAGCGCACCGAACTCCGCCGCATCGCTCCAGTCGTCTTCGGTGAGGTAGTGTCGAATCATGCCTGACCCGATTGTCCGATCATCTGACAGCGATGCGCAAGCTCCAATCCCCATAGGGACCATCACGGGCGTCGTGATCCGGTTCCTTCGGACTGAAGCGGGGCTGACCACCAGATCGTTGGACGAGAAGTGCAAGATCTCCCAGAGCGCCCTCAGCGAACTCGAGGCGGGCCGCGCCCAGCCCACCATCTCTCAGCTGTTCAAGGTGGACCGCGCATTGTTGCAATATGCCTCATGTCGGCATCACCACTATCGACGCGGTGAGATCTTCGACCTCGTTCAGCGCCTGGAGCGCGAGCTGGTCGCGTCCGGCGTGGCGGTCACCTTCGACCGAATGCCGCGGGCGGAGATTGGCGACCACCTCGACGGGTGGCGAGAGCTGCTGGAGGCCCACCTGCACCTCTGGGCCGCGGACCGCGAGCTCGGCCTGACCGAAGCCCAGCTCGAGGTCGTCAGCGCGGCGGTTCCCCGCCTCATCCGACGTCTGCGAAAAGGGGCGGGCGTGTCGCTGAGCGCATTCGGCGCCGAGCTGCCCGGGGGGCTCCACCACACCACGCTCAGCCAGGTCGAGAACGGCGTCCGCGGCCTATCGGCTCGTCGCCTGCTCGAGATAGATCGGGCACTGAACCAGCTCGGGATCACTCGCTCGCCAGGCGACCTGCTGGGGATGATCATCTCGGCCCAGCGGCTGGCTCCGGACCTGCCCGATGGTTCGCAACAGCAACAGATCGAGGCCCTGCTGGACGCCCTCGTCGGGCCCGCGGAAGAGGCCTGATCCCGCGATTGCTAGACTCCGGCGTCTAGCAATTCGAGCGACCCCGCTCCCCCAACGAAGAAGGTCCCACCCGATTGCTCGGGTGGGACCTTGCTTTTTCGATGGTCGGGGCGACTGGAATCGAACCAGCGACCTCCTGCTCCCGAAGCAGGCGCGCTACCAGGCTGCGCCACGCCCCGGCGCGGCAGCCATTTAGCCACCGCGGCTCAGGCGAGCAACTCCAATCGATCAGCAAGGTCGCGAGCGAGCATCCGAGTCAGCCCCAGACGCAGCGCCAGGTCCGCATCTGGAGCGTGGTGATGCAGCTCGCGAAGCACCGATCGGTCCAGCGTCGCCACCGTCACCGGGGTCCTCGCCGTGCACGTCGACTCACGCGGACCGTCGTCCACCAGCGCCACGAAGCCGAACCCGTCACCGGGCTGCGCCACCCGATGGACGTGCCCGTCCCGCTCGTCCTCTTCGACCTCTCCCGCCAGCAGCAGCCAGCCATGCGACGACCCTGCCGTGGCCTGATCGCCCGCTCGCGTGAACCGGTGCCCGGCCTCGTGCTTCTCGACGACGGCGAGCCGCGTCAGGAGCTCGCGCCGACCGGCATCGAGTTCGGCGAGGGCGGGGTGACCGGCCAGCGTCACCCCCGGCTCGGGCGTGGTGTCCACAGCCAGCGCGGTCGTCGGAACGGATCGAAGCCGCTGCGCGAAGTGCTCCAGCAGCAGCTCGACCAGCACCGGCCCCAGGACCGGATCGCGGAGACTCTTCTCGAGCGCCGAGAGCGACAGGAACAGGCACCGGACCTCGCCCAGCGCGTAGACGTTCGTGGTCCCGCCACCGGTCATCGCGCCCGTGCAGCCGACCAGTTCGCCGATGGCCAGCGGGGACAGCGGCGTGCGGTGCTCCGGCAGCACGACGTGCAGGCTGCCCTCAGCGATCCACAGGAGCCCGTCGACGGGCTTCCCCTTCCAGATCACCTGTTCGCCGTGGGCGAAGTCGACGGCGTCCGTCTGCGAGAGGAGTAGTTCGCGGGCTTCGTCACCAAGGCGCCGCCCGAGATGAGCTCCAAGTGTCGGCATGGACGAACAATATCCACGTCCATGGACCACCCCCACCACGGTATCGACTACATCGAGTTCCAGGTCACCGACATGGCCGCCACCAAGGCGTTCTACGCCGGCGCGTTCGGCTGGAGCTTCACCGAGTACGGCGCCGGCTACACCGGCATCCAGAAGCCCGGCGGCGGCGAGTGGGGTGGCTTCGCGCTGGTCGAATCGGTGACCACCGGCGGACCGCTCGTCGTCCTCTACTCGCGCGACCTGGCGGCGAGCCTGGCCGACGTGCGAGCCGCCGGCGGCCAGATCACCCAGGACATCTTCGAGTTCCCGGGCGGTCGTCGCTTCGAGCTGCTGGACCCCTCGGGGAACGCGCTCGCGGTCTGGTCTACATCCTGAACGATACCTGGGTGTTGGCGCCCGAGATCGAGAATGGAACGGCGTCACCGTCGTGGACCACCGTCCCTTTGGCGCCATCGGGGACCGGTAGGACGAACCCGCCGCCCGAGGCCGTCTTCGTCTGGAGACCCAGTTCGGGGATGGACACCGTCTCCCCAGCGAGCTGCTCCCCCACGTCGTAGCGACCGTCCCCATCGGCGTCCGAGGTGACCGACCCGACCACGTAGAACGTGTCATCGGTCCGGATCCGGGTCAGGACGACCAGCCGCATCGTCCAGCCCGTCAGTGCGGGTTCGACCGGGTGCGCTGCGCTCACCACAGCACCGCCGACACCGACCTCCCGGTCCTCGGCAGCCAACACCGTGCGCCCCATCAGGTGCTCGCGATGTCCCCGATCCTCGACGCAGCGGTCCACGATCATCGAGTCGATGCCTCGCGCCCAGACACCCTCGCCGGGCCCCTTGGCGCCAGAGGTCGAATAGCTGCCGTGGCTGTAGATGGACTCCATCTGGTTGTCCGTCGAGCCGCCGCCGTAGCTGTACACCCGCCCGTCCGACTCGACCGTCCCGTCGAGCGCGATCCCCGCCCGCCGGACACGCTCGTTGGGACCCAGCCCCGCCGGATCCACGTGGGCGAACCAGCCTCCCTCGGCCATCGCCTGGGCATGGGCCTGCGCCACAGATCCGAGCCCGTCCGTCGGAGCGAGCGGCGGCCTAACCTCGAGATCCCGCAACGGGTTCAGGCATTTACGTCGTGTATCGTCGCACTCTCGCGATCTGGACTCGCGCTCGAACGTCGCCTCGAAGTCATCCAGGTGGAGCCCCGGTTGGGCGCGGATCGCATTGAGCCGCTCGAGCGACTGCTGCTGCTCCGGGCCCAGCTCGGGCGAGGCCAGCCAGGCGGTCCCGTAGGCCACGCAACCCAGAAGAGGGAGCCCTAGCACGCCGCCCCCATCACAAGGCCGGGCCCGGCAGGCCGAAAGAGAACGGACATCGGACCTCCAGTGTCCGCCTGAAGCCACAACTCGCCATCAGAATCGGTGTCCCACCCCGTACAAGAGCGCGAACGTGTTCTCCGAGAACGCGTAGCTGGACCCGACGTACATCGTGAAGCCGTCGTTGGTGGTCACGTTGAGCTTGACCGCCGCCAAGGGGAAGAACGGCACCCGTCGGTCCCGAGTGGACCGGATGGTCATCCCAGCGAGCGCCCCCACCTGGGGCTTGAACCAGGCCTGCTCGGAGATGGGCAGGATGAGGGGTGCGATCGCCACACCGGCCGCCACAGCCGCGGCAGCATGGTGCTCCACCACCGAGCCGTCCTCGGCGAACTCCCGGGCGGTCCCGGTCGGCACGTTCAGCATGGCGGCCGCCGAGAAGCGGGGCTTCACAAGGTACTCCGCCAGCATCAGGACCGAGCCCACGGGCACGACCCGGGTGACGTCCTGGCCGAGCAGCGCCTGCTCTCAGATGAGCAGGCTGCTCCCGAAGCTGTACTCGAGCCGACCCGCGACCGGCGTGCGCACGGCCTCCGGCTGATCGAGGGGGGGGGCGGTTCGGACGCCTCCGGCGCCTCTGCGGCGAGAGCGAGTCCAAGGAGAAGACGCATCTGGGCCTCCGTCCCGCCCATGTTCGCACTGGCTGGCACGCCCGATGCAAAGGCCCGAACCCCAACGAGGAGGTTCCCCATGCTGATGCTCATCCTGTCCGCCCACGCTTCCGAGGTCGAGTTCACCCCCGAGGTGCAGGTCCGCCCCCGGTTCGAGTTCCGCTCACTCGATCGCGACGTCGCAGCCGCCCACGCCATCTCACAGCGCTCGCGCCTGGGCGTGACGGCCGAGCGTGGCGACCTGGCCGCCCGCGTTGTCGTCCAGGACGTCCGTCTCTGGGGCGAAGAAGGTAACACTCTCAAGGACTTCGCCGGCGACAACATCGATGTGCACACCGCCACACTGACGTGGGCGGCTTCGTCCACCACGAGCCTGACCGTCGGTCGTCAGGACATCGCGCTCCACGAGCACCGCCTCATCGGAACGGTCGACTGGACCCAGCAGGGCCGCGCCTTCGACGGCCTCCGCTTCCAGTGGACCGACGAGGACCTGCACGCCGACCTGTCCGGCGTCGTCCTGGCTGAAGGCGACAGCGCCACCTATGGCACGCCCGACACCGCGCTGATGGGCATCGCCCGCGTCGGCTGGAAGAGCGTCGACGTGGTCTACATCCCCGAGATCGACTGGGCGACCGACACCTGGCGCCACACGGGCGGTCTCTACGCCGCGGGCAAGTCCGGCATCATGTCCGGTCGCATCGAGGCCTACGGTCAGATGACCACCGATCTCGAGCCGGCCGGCATGGTCGGCGTGCGCGGCGGTATCGCCCCAGAGGTCGGCGGAAAGCCCACCATCACGCTCTGGTGGGACTCGCTGTCCCCGCGCTTCAACACGCTCTACGACACCCGCCACAAGTTCTACGGCCTGGCGGACGTGGCGGTCTTCCAGCTCGGCGGCGCGACCACCGGTCTGCACGACGGCGCCCTGAAGCTCGGCATCAGCCCCGGCGACGTCGCGAGCGTGAAGCTCGACACCCACGTCTTCATGGCGGCGGACGGCACCGGCCTGATCGGTGAAGAGGTCGACCTGACCGTCGGCACGAAGCTCCCCGGCGGCCTCGGCTTCGCGGTCGGTGGCGCAGCGTTCATGTACGCGGACGGCACCACGCCGGCGCAGATGTGGGGCTGGGCCCAGCTGAACGCCAAGCTCTAGGACACATCCGCCGTCGGTCCCTACTCGGGGAACGGCGGCGGAATGTCTCCGGGGTGCTCGGCCGGCAGCTCGAAGCACAGCCGCAGGATGGCGTTGGTGAACCACGCCCGGCTGTTCCCCAGGACCTCGATGTCGTCCGCTTCGATGGCGGCATCGAGCTCGTTCAGCATGCCGTTCACCTCGGACTTCTCGTAGTCCGTCAGCCACTCGGACTGGGCGACGGACGCGACCAACGGCCGGGCATCGGCCCCGTGCTCAGGTCCGATCTCCGGCTCGCCGATGTCATCGAAGCGCTTGGTATCGTTCGCGAAATACGTGACAACCTGGAGCAGCCACTCCGCCTGGACCTTCACCGAGCGGTAGTCGATGGTCTCCGCGTCGTCGCCGGTCGTGTGATAGAAAGCCATCCCCGGCGAGGTGAACCAGACCGCCGGGATGGGGTCGTCCAGGCGATAGAACTCGTCCTGGTCGCTGGCGAACACCGGGATGATCTCGCGGTGGACGAACGCCACCGGCATCTCGGCGTAGGGGACCAGGTCCTTCCAGCCGGCGAGCAGCTCGGGGCTGCGCTCGAGCCCCATCAAGGCCAACGGCCACGCGTCGGGCAGGACGCCACGGCCCATGGGGTCAACGCTGACGGCGAACACGATCTCGTCGTAGGGAACGACCTGGTCGGCGAGGAAGTTCTCGGCGCCGCGAAGGCCTCCCTCCTCGTCGTCCGTGATGAGGAGCATGACGCTCCGGTCGGTCTGCAGCTGCTGCAGGGCCCGGCCGATCTCCAGCACCACGACCGTCCCGACGGCGTCGTCGAAGGCCCCATTGAAGACCTGGCCGTCCTCGGTGACGCCCAGGTGGTCGTAGTGGGCCATCAGCACGATGACCTCAGAGCTGTGGTCCGGGTCGGTGCCCGGGATCATCGCGATGAGGTTCTGCCCGGTGTCGTGGACCTGGGGAACGATGGCGCCGTCGACGTCGACCATCCATCGGTCGCTGGCGGGCGAGCTCGGGTAGGCATGCACGTACCCATCGTCGAGGTACGACTCGAAGTCGGCGAGCTCGCCCAGCAGCACGTCTCGAGCGGCCGCGTGACCGGGACTCCCCGGGACACGGCCCCCGGTGGCGTCGTCTGTCAGGACCTCGGTCAGGTCGCGCACGCGCTCCCAGTCCATCCCGTCGAGCACCTCGGCGGGAACGATCTCGACAAGAGGCTCGGGCTCGGACTCGGGGCCCGTGCAGGCGAGGAACAGCGGCAAGGCGGGGACGATCATGGAACCAGCGTAGTCCGTCGAGGCCTACACTCCCGTGATGCTCGCGCTCCTGGCTGCCCTGTCCACCCCATCCGAGGCGTGCTTCGGCTGCCACTACGACACCCTGATCTCGGTGGTCGCGGTCGCGGAAGATGGCTCGCTGTTGCAGGTGGTCTCGATGGGCTCGGCCGACGCCGTCACGCTGTTCCTCCCGGGCGGCGAGCGCACGCATCACGACCTGAACGCGTCCGACCCGACCGCTCTCCACACCGAGGACAGCGCCGCCGAGCCGCGCCTGAACTACGCGCGGCGGAAGACCGAGGCGCCGGTCCTGCCGGAGCCCTGGAAGTCGACGTACACGAACGTGCTCGAGCGGGACGCGACGGGGACCTGGTCGGGTGGGGGCTGGACCATCAAGACGACACGAACGACCGTGCCCCCCGAAGAGGAAGGCATGGGCACGCACATCGAGGAGAAGCTGACGCACTTCGAGGGCCCCTGCTCCATCCTGCTCGGCCACCCCCAGTTCGTCGAAGTCGACGGGGTCTGCAAGATGCCGTTGCCGGATTAGAACCTCTCCTTCCTGGAGATGAACCGATGAGCGCCCCCGGCCGCCGCAACATCAACGACATCTTCAACCGTGCGAGAACACTGGAGATCCCGTTCTTCCAGCGCGCGTATGTCTGGGACACCGACAACTGGGATCGGCTGCTCGACGACATGACGAACGTCACCGCGCGGAAGAAGCCCTACTTCATGGGCTCGGTCATCCTGAAGCAGCGGGCGACGCCGAGCGACGGCGACCTCGAGGTCCGCTCGGTGGTGGACGGCCAGCAGCGCCTGACGACCATCGTCGTGCTGTTCCGGGTGCTGTACGAGCTGCGCGAAGACGTCTCGGTCTTCCGCAACATCTTCTTCACCTACACCGACCGGCTCTGTCTCCAGCACAACCATCGGGACATCGCGATCTTCGACGCCATCGCCACGGGCGGGCTGACCCCGGAGCTGCGCGAGCGGTACCCCAAGAGCCGGGTCCTGAAGGCGTACGACCACTTTCACCACAACGCCGCGCGGCTCTCGGCGATCGATCCGCTGACGCTGCTCTCGCAGGTCTACTTCGTCGGGATCGACGTCGGACACGACGAGGACGAGCAGCAGATCTTCGACACCATCAACTCGCTGGGTGTCTCGCTCACCACTGCGGAACTGTTGAAGAACCACCTGTTCGACCGCGACGATCTGGGGCTCTACAGGGACACCTGGCAGCACGCTTTCGAGCGGGACGAGGAGACCAAGGCGTACTGGGCGGCCACCATCACCTCGGGCCGGTCCCGACGCGAGAACATCGACCTGCTGCTCCAGGCCTACCTGGTCATCCAGTCCAAGGCGGACCCGAAGTACCGCGGGGACAGCCTGTTCGCCGGCTACAAGCGCTACCTGGGCGAGGACGACGTGGACAAGGAGTCCTTCGTCCGCGCGCTGACGACCTACGCCGAGATCTACCGCAAGGCCATCCGGCCCGAGCTGTTGAGCCAGGACATCGACGCTCGGGAACCCGTCGAGCGCCTGAACGTCCTGTTCCTCGGCCTCAACACCACGACGATGGTCCCATACTTCCTGTATGTGCTCGGTACTGTTGCGGATCCAGGCGATCGGGCGCAGATGCTCGGGCTCCTGGAGGCCTTCCTCATCCGGCGGCTGATCTGCCGGGACACGACCAAGAACTACAACAACCTGTTCGCGAGCCTGGTGCGAAACGAGGTCGCCACGCCGGCGGCCCTGGCCAAGCGACTGCTGGCCGGGACCAGCGTCACCGACCGCTTCCCCAGCGACGAGGAGCTGCGCTGGGCCTTCGACCACAGCCGGATCACGAACCAGCAGGCCCGCGTGGCGCTCTACCTGCTGGAGAAGACCATCCGCGACGACAGCCGCCACAGCACCTCCCCCCTGGGCCTGTGGAAGTACAGCCTCGAGCACGTGATGCCCAAGAAGTGGCGGAACAAGTGGGCCCCCCTCGCGGACCAGGCCGCCATCGACAACCGCAACCGACTCCTGCTCACGCTCGGCAACCTGACACTCCTGACGAGCTCGCTGAACAGCGGCATCCGAGACTCGACGTGGGAGACCAAGAAGAACGGCAACGGGCGCCGCCACGGTCTGCTGGTCTACGGCCGGGGCCTGTCCATCTTCGACCAGGACCTCGAGCTCGACACCTGGGACGAGGGCGCCATCCGCGCCCGAGCCCGCCGGCTGGCCGAGCAGGCCATCACCACGTGGCCGCGTCCCGCCGAGCCCGTCGATTGAGCGAGGCCGGCTGGGCCGTCTTGACCATGTTGGTGGGCCTGTTCCTGCCGGCGATCGCCATCCTGGGTGCCCGCGACCTGGGGCTGCGCCTGAGCATGGCGCGAGCCAAGCAGCGCCTGCCCGAGGGGGTCGTCCGACTGGACTCGGGCCACGACGTCGAGATGAAGGTCGGACTGCACAACCACAAGGGCAAGACCCGGCGCGCGCTTCGAGTCACGGTCTCCCGCCCGCCCGGTCCGATCCGCGAGGGCGACCCCAAGGTGGCCGAGCTCCTGCGTCGGACCCGGCATCTGCTGGCGTTCGAGCCGACAGCGGCCACGGTCTCGATGGTGTTCTCGCGGCTGAGGAAGCCGAAGAAGACGGCTCACTGGGCGGCCCGCGTCACCGACGCCATCGCGCGGACCTCGCCATGGGCCGACGCCAGCCGTTCCCTGGGTCTGTCCCTGGAACCGAACGGGCGCATGACCGGGGAGATCGACGGGCTGGGTGTCCACGTGCGCGCCCGCGACGACAGGACGCGCGTGCGGGTCCGGATCCCGACGACCGTCCGCGCCGTCCACGCAGACCACGTCCTGGAGTTTGCCCAGCCGACCGGAAACCCGGTCCTGGACCAGCTCGCGAAGGTCTCCGGCCCCCTGGAGGTGCACGACGCCGAGGTCGTCGAGGCGCTGCTGGCCGTCGTCCATGGGTACCCGGGCTCGCGCGTCGACGGGGACGGGGTCCGACTCGATGCTGCAGGCGCAGTCGAGGACGTCGCGCCCCTGGTCCACGCCGCCATCCGACTCGCGCGACGCCTTCAGACGACCCTCAGCCGGTCAGCTGCGGCCGCGCCTGCCGGACCCGATCCAGCTCGGTGAACAGCTCGAGCTCGGCCTGGTGCAGCTCGAGAAGCAGGTCGGCCATGTCGTCGTAGCTCTTGTCTGGGCGCTTCCGCGCGATGCGCGAGGCGTGCAGCGCGAACTTCCGCCACTGGTCCCCGACGGCGGTGCATCGCTCGGCCATCCGCCCCAGCTCCGAGTTCCCCGTCACGTGTTGCGCCTCGTCGAGGAAGGCAGCGAACAGGTACCGGAAGCCCGCGCCCCCCGTCCCGATCTCCTCCTGCATGCGAACGAGGCCCGCCATCCATTCGCGCGCACGCCGATCGCCGCTCTTCGGCCAGCCCCGGACCCGCCCCGCCAGCGTCTTGATTCCCCGCACCCCGAACCACGGAAAGATGAACGGTATCCGCAACATGTGGTTGCAGGCCTGCTCGAGCCCGGCGGCGACTCCCGGCCGCAGATCGAGCTCGTCGAGGCCCGTTGGAAGGGACGTCGGGAAGTACAGGAGCCCCTTGCCCATGAGCGGCATCGTCGCCGAGAAGCGGGCGTGCGACAGGTCCTCGGCGGGGCAGTCGAAGACCTCCTCCATGACCGGGTCGCTGACCTGGTAGACGCCCCCCTTCTTGCCGATGACCACCAGGTTGTGGCCGTTGAAGTGGACCCGCATCGCCTTCGGGATGTAGGGCAGCCAGTAGATGTTCAGCTGGAGTCCCACCCGGTGGCCCTGGTCGAGCAGTTCGTCGAGCCGCCGCATGCCGGCCTCGGGCGAGCGGAACGTCTCCCGCGAGCACTGCACGCCCGCGCGCTCGGCCGCGCGCTTGAAGATCCAGCCCGGAAAGGTCCGGAAGGTCGTCAGCGGATGACCCATCACGTCGATGAACGACAGGTGGCCGAAGAAGACTCCGCCACCCAGCCCGAAGACCATCGGCTCGCTGAGCGCCAGGCCGTTGTTCGTGAACAGGGCCCGGGTCACGCCGCTCTCGCAGTGGGCCGCATGGACGTGCGCCCACTCCTCCGGCTCGCTCACAGGAGCTCCGGTGCATCGGGCAGGCTCATGAGCGCCTCGACCGAGATGCCGAGGGCGTCCGAGTACCGCCGCAACCTGCTTGAATCGTTCGGTAACGCCTTCTTGTCCCACCGGATGCGCAGCCGCCAGAACCCGGTCTCGACGCTCAGCAGCGGGTCGTCCATCCGGGCCACGGCCATGTGATAGGGCAGCGGGCTCGTGGCCCCCGAGCGCGCGGCCTCCCAGGCCTCGGTGATCCGTTCGTTGTCGAACTCGCGCGACACCTCGGTCGCCGCGATCTCGGCCTCCCAACCGATGGACTTCACGGGCTCGTAGCCGTCCTCGCCGACGGCGTACGTGACGCGCCGGAGCGTCCCCTCGTAGACGGCGCCGCCGTCCTGGGGGACGTCGTCCTTCTTCACGCCTGGACCGCCGTGAGCATGGCCCAGGCCGCCGAGAAGCGACCGCTCTCCGGGACCATCAGGACAACCCGGTGGCCCGGCTCGACGCGACCGGACTCGAGCAGGTCGTTGAGCATGATGAGCACCGAGGCACAGCCGGTGTTCCCTCGCTCGGTCAGGGTCGAGCACCACTTCGAGTAAGGGATCTCGAAGCCGCTGCGGACGAGCTCGTCGTAGGACTTCGCGCGGAAGAACTCACTGCTGTAGTGCGGCACGACCCAGTCGATCTGGTCGGGGGTGAAGCCACGCTTCTTCTTCAGGACCTCGAGGGTCTTCGTGGTGCTGACCGTCACGATGTTCTGCCCCAGGACCTTCACGTCCTGGTGGAGGTTGAAGTAGCCCTCGCGCAGCGCGTCCTCGAGCGTCCCAGCATCCCGGTAGCCCCGCAGGCCGCCGTCCTCGGTCCGCTTGGCGCCCATGTACATGCAGGTGGGCAGCTCGTGGGCGAAGCTGACGATGTCGATCCAGTCCACCCGCAGCGCCAGGCCACGCGGCTGGTCCTGGACGAGCGCCGCCCCCGACCCGTCGCTGAGCATGTAGCGCAGGAACTCCTGGTCGAAGGCGATGTACGGGTTGTCCTCGTCATCGCGACGCGCGTCGAGCTCGGCCCGGAAGTGCTTCGCGTGCAACAGGCTGCTGGCCCGCTCGGTGCCGGTCGCCACGGCCGTACGCACGTCGCCGGTCTTCACCGCCATCGCGGCGTACTTCAGCGCGGTGACCCCCGCGCAGCACACACCGTGGGTGCTGACGATCTCGCATGAATGGGTGCCGAGCTCGCCATGCACGCTGCTCGCGTGGCCGAGCGTCAGGTGCTCGGGCAGCGAGATCCCGCAGGCCAGGGTCTCAATGTCCTCGACCGCGATGCCGCCCTTGCTGGCGACATCCCGAACGGCCTCGGCGGCGAGCTGGGCGGCGTTGTGCGTGACCTCGCCGGTCTCCCGGTCATAGGCCTAGTGCCGCCGGACGATGCCGTTGCTCCGGAGGATCTTGCCCTTCAGGCGAGACGGCCCACCGGGGAGCTCGCCGAGGACGCGCTCCAGGTCCTCGTTCTCCACCGGATCTCCCGGAAGGAACGAAGCAACGGCGTTGATGAAGGCGTCGGCCATGGCGGACCCGTTCTTAACCGGCCCGGGTCAACCGGTCAGCGCTCTCTGCCCAGGCGTGTCTCCGTGGAGGGGGAGCGTGGCCAGTCGCTCGAGCCAGGGGTCGAGCCAGCGACCGAACAGCAGCCGGGTCACGAAGCAGGGCACGAGCAGCAGGAAGACCAGCGAGATGGTCAGCGTCATCTGGTTCACGGCGTACAGGTGCCGGAGGAACGACCCCGGAGACGAGGTCGCCGCGTAGACCGCCGCGAGCAAGGGGAACAGGCGGGCCGCGAACTGCTCTCCGAGCGCATGCATGTGGCTCACGCTGGCGGTCGTCGTGTCCGGGAACAGGACGTCCTGATCGAGTCGCGTCGCGGCCTGGGCCCCCAGCTCGGCGAGCCAGCCGAAGCGGCTCTCGTCGATCTCCGCCTTCGGGAGCACGTTGGTCTCGCGCTTCCCAGTGAGCATCCACGCCAGAGTGCTGAAATAGCTTGCGAAGATGCTTCCGGAGTGCGTCACGACCACCCGGTCGGTCACCCGTCCGCCGCGCGCCTCGATGTGCCGGACGAGCCGTCTCCAGCCGTTGACCCACATGTTGCGACAGCCGATGAGCGTCAGGACGGGCACCCCGTCGAGCACGGCGGCCGCGTCGCTGCGCAGGAAGCTGGCCACCACCGCGCTGGGCGACAGGAACCAGATCTGCGAGCAGAGGATGACGCGATCCCAGGGGCCGTCCGGGATCTGCACCGGCTCCAATGCGACGGGGACCTCGCGCACGGTCTCCGGGAAGATGCCGAAGAACTGGGTCACCTTCCACGGAAATGGGAAGGGTTCCAGAGGCTTGAGCTCGACCGAGCAGACCTCGTGGCCCGCGTCGGTGAGCGGCTGGGTGAACGCCTCGGCCACCCGACCGAGCTGGCCGGACTGCGAGAACCAGAGCACCAGGACGCGCTTCGTCATGCGCGCACCTGGATGCGACCGACCGTCCCCCGCGACGAGCGCTGGACGTGGGCGAACGACCCACCCGCCTCGAGCAGGTCGACCATCCGCAGGGCCGACGCCGTCGGGGAGAGCCGACCCTCGTCGCTGTCCGGGAAGCGCCAGCACCGCACGCCATCGGTGGGGACCGTCGAGCCCATCGCCACGCTCTCCAGCACAGGCTGTCCCTCGCGGGCCGGGCCCAGGAGCACGAACGCTGCCCCATCAGAGATGTCTCCCGCCGCATCGGGCGCGTGGATACGCGAGCGCTGCTCGTCGTCATCGCCGCTGCGGACGTCGACGCCACCCACGAGGGCCCACTCGAGCTGTCCAGCCCGCAGCTGGATCCAGGCGTCCATCAGGGCTCCCTCGAACGACAGCTCCTCCTGGGACACGGTCACGTTCGGACCCTGGGTGCCCAGCGCGCGCGCGACGAAGAACGCCGCGGCGTTGCCCACGCATCCGGCGAACGCGATGGGCGAGACGCGCGACCGCTCTGGATCGAGGATCCCCTGGGCGAGCGGGACGATGTCCGCTGTGTTTCCGAGCCCGGTGCCCAGGAAGACGCCGACATCCCGCCGCTTCTTCTCGTCGAGTGGCTCGATGGTGCGCGCGCCCGCGACCTGGGCGAGCTTCACATAGCGCCCGATCCGGCGGAAACCGCGCCCGAACATGGCCTTGTGCAGCTCGCGGATGTCGCCGTCGACCGTCGACCAGCTGTGGATGCCGACCTCAGCCATCGGAGATCACCAGCGACACGCAGCTGCCTCCGAACCCGAAGGCGTTGAACAGGTGGTGGCCCCTCGGCGCCGGGATCGGCTCGGTCAGCGGCCGGACACCCATCTCCGGGTCGATCTCCGAGAAGCCCGCCGACGCCGGCACGAACCCGGCCTCGAGGCAGGCAAGCCACAGGACGGTCTCGAGCGCCCCAGCCGCCCCGAGCGTGTGTCCCAGCGCTCCCTTCAGCGACGCGAACGCCGGCACCCAGTCGGCCCGCTGGAAGACGCTCGCCAGACCGCGACCCTCGGCCTGGTCGTTGTCCCGCGTCCCGGTCCCGTGCGCCTTCACGGTGTCGATCTGGTTCGTCCCGGACCGCTTCATCGCGCCCATCATCACGCGAGCCGCCGTCGACCCATCGCTCGAACTGGCCGTCAGATGGGCGGTGTCCAGGCAGTTGTCGGCGCCGCGCAGCAGGAACCGGCCCGGCCCCTTCTGCACGACCAGTACGCCGCAGCCTTCGCCCAGCTGGAGCCCGGCTCGGGTGGCGTCGAACGGCCGGCAGGGCGCCGGGTCCACCAGCATCAAGCCCCGGAATCCGTGCAGCGTGAGCGAGCTGAGCAGGTCGAAGCCGACGACGATCGCGCGCTCACAGGTCCCCGCCCGGAGGTGGTCCCCGGCTGCGGCCAGCGCCGCGGCAGACGAGGTGCAGGCCATCGAGTACGTCAGGACCGGGCCGGCGGCACCGACCTGCTCGGCGACCGCCTCGGCCACCTCGCCGGGGCCGCGCTGACCGAACGTCGGGAGCGCCGTGGGATCGCTCTTCCGGGCCTCCCAGAGCTCGACCTCGCCGTCGACGAAGAAGCCCCCCGTCGTGCCGCAGAACACCCCGGTGACGCCCATGAACGCCGGCGCCATGGCCAATGCCTCGTCGACCGCCATGCGGACGAGCTGGCGGGCTCGCTGGAACGGACCCAGCTCGACGGGGACCTCGCCGACCAGCGGGTCGCCATCGGTGGTCGGCACCAGATGGACCGAGTGCCGCGGGGTGGCGAGCCCACGTCGACCCTCGCGCAGGGCCTGGACGGCCACGGCGGTGCCCACGCCGAGCGCGCTGACACTCCCCCAACCGACGATGCCCAGCTCCCCGGAGACGGCACGAATCCTCACGCGCGGGCCGCCGCGACGGTGGCGGCGAGGGTGTCGATGGAGCGGAATGCCTTCTTGGCGGCCGAGAGGTCCTGGATGCGGACGCCGAACTCGTACTCGATGGCCGAGGCGATCTCGACCGCGTCCAGCGAGGTCAGGTCGAGCCCGTTGTCCGCGTTGATGAGCTGCCCGTCGTCCTGGATGTCCGCCGGCGAGAGCTCGCCCTCGAGGTCACAGACCTCGAGGATGATCTCCTTCAGGCGCAGCTTCAGGGCGTCGTCACTCACGAACTCGGACGCTCCGCCGCCTTGATCGCCGCGATGGCCGCCTTGCGGTTCTCGGCCTTGAAGACGCCGCTCCCGCTGACGAGCGCGTGCGCTCCCGCGTCCACGAAGCGCCAGGCGTTGTGGGTCTTCACGCCGCCGTCGACCTGGATGACGGTGTCGAGGCCGAGCTTCTCGATCCGGGTCCGGATGCGCTCGATCTTCGGGAAGACGCTCTCGATGAGGCTCTGCCCGCCGAAGCCCGGGTTGACGCTCATCACGAGCACCTGGTCGCACTGCTCGAGCACGTAGTCCAGCACCGTCTCGGACGTGCCCGGGTTCAGCGCCACGCCCGCCTTGGCGCCGGTCGAGTGGATGAGCTGCAGGCTTCGGTCCAGATGGACGCTCGCCTCGGCGTGCACGGTGATCCAGTCAGCTCCGGCCTTGCGGAAGTCCTCCACGTACCGGTCCGGCTCCACGATCATCAAGTGCACATCGAGCGGCAGCGTCGTCGAGCGGCGCGCGGCCTCGACGATCAGCGGGCCGATGGTGATGTTCGGCACGTACCGACCGTCCATGACGTCGACGTGGATCCAGTCGGCGGTGCTGACCGACGCGATCTCCTCGCCGAGCTTGGCGAAGTCGGCGGACAGGATCGAGGGGGAGACGATGGGCACGGGCGACCTCCAGCGAGGAGCGCTCCTAACCTCTCCCGTCAGAGCGACAGCAGGTGTCCGATCAAGGCGTCCGTCTCCTCGGCACTCAGCGGCGCCCCGTGCTGCCCCCCAACATCGGCGTCGAACCGCTCCTGGAGCGACTCTGCGGACCCATCGTGCAGGTAGGGAGCCGTGTAGAACACGCTGAGCAACGACGGTGTGTCGATGCCCACCAGCTCCTCGCCGAGCCGGCTGCCCGAGTCGTCTGTGAGCGTCCCCACGTCGTAGAGCACCACGTCCTCGGAGCTGTCGGTCAGCCGCTCGCCGGAGTGGCAGTCCCCGCACCCGCCGGCCTGCCACGCCGCGATCCCCCCATCGGTGGTCGAGAACGGCGAGGTCGGCACATGGTCGGCCAGCGACTCGACATAGGCGGTGAGTGCGTCCAGGTCCTCGCTGCGGCCGGCCTTCGAGGGGCCGAAGGGCTCCTCGGTCTCGGCGATGTCCTCGTCGCTCAGGAACCCGGTCCCGCCCATGGACTCGCGGATGTCCCGGTTGAAGTCCTGGACCTCGTCGAAGTTCGCCGACCAGTGCAGCGGACCCTGGCCGGCCATCGCCCAGAGCGCCTTGGTGTTTCGCAGGCCCTCGCCGCGCGACGTGAAGTCCCAGGTCCGGCCGTCGTGATCGCCGTCGAGGTGGCAGCTCGCGCAGCTGATGTACGAGTCCCCCGACATGCGCCGGTCGAAGGCGCCGTAGAAGATCTTCTGGCCGGCCAGCACCTGCGGGTCGAGCACCTCGTCGAGGCCCACGAGCAGCCCGACGGTCTCGACGACGCGCATCGTCTCCAAGTCGATGCGGACGACCTCGCGATCGAACCGCTGGTGAGCCCACAGGTCGGTGTCCGAGGCCCACAGGCCGTCGAGCCCGTTCCCCAGCTGCTGCACGCCACCGATGCGCTGCATCGTGAACCCGTCGAGCACGTCGATGATCCGGGCGCCGACATGGGCCACGTACAACCGGTCCCCCAGCGGGGACCACGCCGCGGCGAGCGCCAGGTCACGGTTGTCGAACTCCGGCTCGGCAACCTGGGACCCGTCGAGCCCGATCTGTCGGAGCTCGGCCCGTGTCGTCGTCTCGAACGTCAGATCGAGGCCGTCCCGCACCGTGCCGCGCTCGATGTTGGCCTTGAGGCCAGGCAGCACGGCGGTTCGACCGTCGGGACGCACGACGATGCGCTGCAGGTACGAGGGCAGGCCGCGCGCGTCGGTGTCCGTGTCCGGTCCGGCGTCGGACTCCAGCGTCACGAACTCCTGGTCGACCCAGACCTCGCCTCCGGAGTCCGGGCTGCGATGACGTGACCAGACCAGCGTGTCACCGACCGACGCGAGACCTCGCAAGTCCCTTGTCTCGTTCACGAACTCGCCATCGATCCAGAGCCCGAGCCAGGTCGTCACCGCCAGCCCCTCGCCCGTCCAGACCACGCCGAACGGCCGGGCTCCGACGGGGAGCTCGATGCGATCGACGCGCTCGGCGCCCTCGAACACCTCGATGACGTCGTCCTCGATGCAGGCCACGGCGAGCCGCCCGTCCAGGTAGGAGACGCTCCGCGGCATCCCACAGGTCTCCAGATGCGTGACCCCCGACGTGCCCAGGTCGACCACGGCCACCGCGTCGAAGTCCGGCATCACGACGAACAGCGACCCGTCCCCCTCGACCATCGCCGCGCTGGACCGAGGGGCCTCGTCCAGCGGCTCGTAGACGATGGTCACCGGGACCTGAACGGTCTCCTCGCGCCCGTCCTCGGACACCCCGGTCAGCGAGGCGAAGTAGTTGCCGGGCTGCTGGTAGGCGTGGGAGACGACGTCGCCCTCGGCCGACTCACCATCCCCGAACCGCCAGGTGAACCCGGCTCCGACCGAGCCTGATCCCAGCTCGATCTCCTGGCCTACGAAGCCGACGTACGGGCCTCCAGCGTCGACCTGCAGCAGATCGACGCTGCCTGCGCAGGCCAGCCAGATCAATCCGAGGGCCACTCGACGACCTCGGCGCCCGTCGAGAACGCGAACCGCACCGTCTCGGCCATGGCGTTCAGCGAGCTGTCCGCGATGCCGCCCGCGGGCACCTCGACGAAGTACGAGGTGTCCGAGACCAGCTCGTCATCCGGGGTGAAGTTCACCAGGGACTCCTGGACCTGGACCCGGCCCGGGATCAGCACGCCGTCCTCGTCCCAGACGCGCACGCTCCCCAGATGCCCGCTGCGGACCTCGAGCAGCTCGTCGAACGACAGCCCGATCCGGCCGGTGGTCGCGACGTGGATGTCCCCGTCGCTTGGAGACGTGAGCTCGAGCACGGGACCTCGGCCATCGGGCTCGGTCGCCCACGGGACCATGGCGGTCGCCTCGCCGGGCGCCGCGCCCGAGTCGACCGAGAGCACCGCGATGTTCCCGATCGGCGTCGGGGTGTCCAGGTCGCCCTGCAGCTCGAACCGGAACAGTTCCAATATGTTGGACGGATCGTCGAAGCTGTAGATCGACGCGAACTCGGACTCGCCCTGGAAGAGCACGTCCTCGTGGCGGAAGACGTAGCCGCCGTCCGCCTCGAGGTTGAGCGCGTCCCCGACGAAGGGCGGCTCGAGCGGCTCGCGCAGGTCGTAGACGATGGGTCCCCCGCCCTGGGCCTTGCGGGCGAAGAGCGCGTACGCTCCGCCGACGTTCGCGAAGTAGTACGCGACCGCGTCGCCCGTGCTGTCCCGGATGTCCCAGGTGTGGAGCGGGCTGGGGTCCAGCGGATCGCTCACGTCGAAGGTCGACGTCGCGGACGAGCCCGCGCTGCTGGCGAGCGCCAGATTTCCGATCACGTGGAAGCTCCCGGTGACCTGGGTCGGGACCTTGACCGCCTCGTCGGACAGCAGCGTCGGGTTGGTCGGGTCGCTCATGTCGACCAGGAAGACCCCGAGCAGCCCCGTGCTGACGTACAGCACATCGCCCTGCCAGAACGTCGACAGGGACACCCAGAAGTAGGCCTCCGGGTAGAAGAACCCCGGCAGGTCCAGCTCGCCGACCCACTCGGGCGAGGTCTTGTCCGTGATGTCGAAGACCCCGATGCCGCCCCGGGCCCCCTCGTCCCAGATGCTGTCGACGATCAGGTACTCGCGCCCATCGACCTCGCCGAACGCCAGGGTGTGGGTCTCACGCATGGCCTCGTGGAAGCCCTCGCCCACCTTCACGGGCGCACACGGGTCGGACACGTCGAACCAGCTGATGCCGCCGCCGCCATCCTCGGGCGCCCACGGCATGAACAGGTAGCCGTCGTGCATGACGACGAGGTTGTGGTGTTCGGCCTCGCCCTCCTGGCCCAGCAGATACGCGCACGGCTCGCCCAGTTCCGCCTCGGAGAAGGAGACCGCTGGGCCGCCCGGGCCCTCGGTGGACCAGTCGTCGGCGGCCGGGGCCACATCGAGGCGAGGACCGCATGCAAGCAGCAGGAGCATGCCGACGAGCCTATCTCGCGTACGATGCCGCCATGTGGATCTGCCTCCTGGCCTGCACCAAGGCGACGCCGCCCGCGCCTCCGCCCGTCCCCGACTGCTCCGACCTCGACTCCGGCCTGGCTCGACTCGCCGCGGGTGAGGAGGTGAGCGGGTTCACCCTCGACGACGCCGGACGCGTCCAGGTCGTCGTCGAGCCCGATGTGGAGACCCTCCCAGCGGTCTTCGACGAGGAGCTCCGCGCCGGCGGACTGGTCCAGGGGTGGGTCCTTCCCGCCGACCTGTGCGCCGTGGCCGACGCCGAGGGCGTGACCAAGGTCCGGCCGCCGATCGTGGCCTCGCCCAAGTAGATGGACCGCACCTGGATGCTCCTGTTGACGGTGGTTGTCATCGTCCTGGCCTGGGTCTTCCGCGGCGTGCTGACCTCGATGTTCCCCGACTTCGAGCGCACCGGCGTCGTGGCGTCCGTCGAGACGTACGGCGACGAGACCGAGGTCGTCTTCGAGGACGGGTCCTGGGCCGAGGGCACCGACCCGGGTCTGAGCGAGCTCCGCGTCGGCGCGACGACCACGCTGTCCTGCCGACACGACCGCGACGCCTTCCCCGTGCTGCAGCCCGCGTGGTGGGAATGCACACGCGCTCGGCTGCGCTGACGTTGGGCGCCGTCATCCTGCGCGATCTGTGGACCCTGGCGCGCCCCCGCATGCTCTGGTGGCTCGGGCTGCTGTTGCTGGTCGGCTACGGCTATGGCCACTGGGAGATCGCGGTCGATCTGGCGTGGGAGAACGACTTCCTGCCGCTCGTGCCGGCGTGGGCTCTCCTGCACCTGGGCACGATGTGGCTCAACGCCTACCGGGACCAGGACGAGGGCGAGGTGATGTTCGGCGAAGCGGCCGACGTCCCCGCCCACCTGGACAAGCTGGCGCTGGGCATGCTCGCCGCCGCTGGCGCCATGGCCGCGCTGCTCACGCCGGTCCCCGCGGCCTGCCTGCTCGGCTGCGTCGTGCTCGCCTTCCTGTACAGCCACCCCCGCACCGCCTGGAAGGGACACCCCATCGGTGGGCCGCTGGTCAACGTCGTCGGCTACGGCCTGCTGACCCCGTTGGCCGCGTTCGCCGTCGTGCGGGCGCCGCTGACACCCCGGGTCGCGGTCACCTTCACCGCGATGGGCCTGGCGATGGCCGGCCTGACGTTCGCTGCCCAGGCGTTTCAGGGCGACGAGGACGCCGCGCGCGGAGACCGGACGCTGGTCGTCACCCACGGACCGGCCGTCACTCTCCAGACGGCGCGAGCGTGCATCGGAGCCGCCGCCGGGATCGGCGTCGTGGCGGCGCTCCTTGGCTTCTACCCACGGCTGTGCCTGATCGCCGTGCCGATGCTGCTGTGGGTCGACGCCCACTTCCGAAGCTGGATCCGACGCGCTCCTGGCACGAGCGCAGACGCGAAGACGCTCATCTGGCGGATGTGCGGCGCTGCGCTGCTGCTGGTGATCGCCGCCGTCGCCACATACCTGCACCAGTGGCTGAATCAGCTCCCGCTCTCGGGACTGGGCACGGCCCGAGGTGCTCCGTGGTGAGGGACCGGTCGATCGACCTGCTGCGCGGCATCGTCATCCTCCTGATGGCGCTCGACCACGTGCGCGGGTTCACAGCGCCGTTCGGCCCCGAGGACCTGGACCAGACCACGTTCCTGTTCTTCATGACCCGCTGGATCACGCACTTCTGCGCGCCGGTCTTCGTGTTCCTGGCCGGGACCGCAGCGGCGATGCACGCCAAGAAGCACAGCATCGGGGAGACCCGCCGCTTCCTCGTCACGCGCGGCCTCTGGCTCATGCTGCTCGAGGTGACCTGGATCACCGGCTCCTGGTACTTCTCGTTCGACCAGATCCAGCTCGGCGTCATCTGGTCCATCGGCGGCGCGATGCTGCTGCTGGCGGGGCTCAGTTGGCTCCCCCGCTGGGCTGTCGGCGGGCTGGGCCTGCTGGCGACCCTGATCCTCGCCGCCCCCTTCGAGCGCAGCGGGTTCCTGCTCGCCACCGGCGCATACGAGGTCCTGGGTCGGCCGGTCTACTCGGTCTACGTGATCGGGCCGTGGGCGGCCGTCATGGCCATGGGCTGGGGCGCGCTCGACCTGCTGACGGTGAAGCGGAAGTGGCTCGTCCCCGTCGGGCTGGGTGCCACGCTGGCATGGCTCGTCATCCGCGGGCTGAACACGCCGTACGGCGACCCGACGATGTGGGCCCCCCATGCCCGCGGCGCGTGGATGACTGCGGCCTCGTTCATGGCGGCGAGCAAGTACCCGCCCTCCTTGCTCTACCTGCTGATGACGCTCGGGCCGGCGCTGGCGCTGCTCCCGCTGCTCTCGCGCTGGAAGGGGAGACTGAGCGACCTCGTCGAGACGTTCGGCCGCGTGCCGCTGTTCTTCTACCTGCTGCACCTGCCGGTCATCCACGGCCTGACCTGGGCCGTCAACGCCTGGCGGTACGGGACCGAGAAGGTCCCCGAGACCGAGCCGCTGTCCCTGATCTACGTCTACGGAACGTGGCTGCTGGTGATCGCCCTGCTGACGCCCATCTGCGTCCTGTGGGGCCGGCTGAAGCGGACGCGCCGCTGGTGGTGGCTCTCGTACCTCTGACAGGGTTCGAGATCGCGTGGAACCCTGGACCGCAGCACGGTATCGTGGGTGCTGACTGCCCCGGTGACCTGATGCTCCTGACCCTTGCCCTGCTCGGCTGCCGTACCGAGAGCGAGCCGAGCCCCGACCTTCCGCTCAACACCGTGGGCGTGCCCGCGCCCGAGCGGGAGGGAACGACGCCGGACTTCGACCTGGGCAGCGGCCTGGCGACAGAGGACGGCTCGACCACCCTGTTCGGCATGAGCTTCCCGCTCGACGAGCAGCGGATCGCCGAGGTCGACCGGTCGGGCGCAGTGGCCTGGTCCTACGCCATTCCCGCCGAGCTCCAGAGCGAGCTCAGCCAGGACGGACGGGTTCCGGTCCTGGGCGACGTCGTTCGGCTGGACAGTGGCAACACGCTGTTCACGCTGAGCCCCTGCGGGCTGTTCGAGGTCACCCCCGACGGCGAGATCGTGTGGGAGCTCCGAGACGAGCGCCCGAGCCACGACGTGGACGTCTTGCCCAACGGAAACCTGCTCTTCGCCGCGACCTGGGCGGCCAAGGGCGAAGCCCAGATCGTCGAGATCACCCCCGACGGCGAGACGGTCTGGGAGTGGACCGGCGTCGAGACGTTCGGTGAGGATCCGGTGTTCGCCGGGATCGCCGACGAGGGCAACGCCTGGATGCACGTCACCAGCGTCGAGCGCCTCGACGACGACACCACCCGCGCGACCCTTCGGAACTTCAACCGCGTGATCGAGATCGCTCCCGATGGAACAGTGGCCGCGCGCTTTGCGCTGCGCTCGCGGGAGAACGCCAAGTACGCCGATACGGACGGAACCGTCGAAGGCGAGCGTCCGCATGGCACGGACTGGCTGGACAATGGCGTCATCCTGACCGCCACTCGCCGACCGGACCGCGTGGTCCAGGTCCTCCAAGGCGAGGCGATCTGGGAGTACGGCTCGAGCGACCTGGGCAGCATCCGGGATGTGGACCGCCTGCCCAACGGCAACACGCTGATCGCCGGGCACGACCGCATCGTCGAGGTCGACCACACCGGCGAGATCGTGTGGCAGTGGAACGTTCCGGAGATGCCGGAGGATCACCTGAAGCCCCTGATGGCGGTCTCCCGCATCGCGGCCGACGGCTTGTCCGTGGATCGCGACTAGCGCCTCAGATCTCGCCCCGGTCGAGCTTCTCGGCCAGCGCCAGCCCCGCTCGAAGGGCGCCGTCGACCTCGTCTCTCGGGGCCGTCTCCGGCACGACCACGTGGACACCCTCGGCGTCAACGTACGAGCCCGGGTGGGCGTGAACGAGCGCCAGCACCGGAGCGAGCCGGTCCGGGTCCGCCAGCAGCTCGCCGGCCTGCGACCCCTGGAGCGCCACGAGCTTCGGGAGCACCGCGTCGTCGATGGGCACGCCGTCGAACACCGCATGGTCTGGATGGGCCGCCAGCAGGTCCCCCGTTCGGGCCTCCAGCGTGACCCGCAGCCGGCCATCGCGACGCACTCGCGCCGGGCGACCGACGAGCTCGAGTCTCCCCTCGTCGGCCCCCGTCCAGGCCACCTGCTTGAGCTGTGGGTTGGTGCGCCACGGGTGGAGCAGCCGCTCCCAGTCCGCCAGGAACCCCGCAGCGATCGGGGCGGGCAGCGGGATGATGGCCGGACACATCATCAGCACCATCAGCCAGGTCGCCCCGACGACCATCCAGCCCCACGCGAGCTGGAGCGCCGTGCCCGGGACAGCCAGGTAGTTCCGGACCAGCCGACGGGGGCGGAGCTGGGCGGCCGGGTCCCCGTGGAACGAGCGCCGCAGGAGCTCGGGCAGGAGCGCGGCGTAGAGGAGCGCCAGGAGCGTGCCCAGGAGCAGGACCGGTCCGGACTCGAGGTGGACGCCCAGCGTGAACACCCCGAGCAGCACGAGCGCCTGCGGGACCGTGGCAACGAAGGGGGCCAGTCCGCCGCGAATGTCCTCGCCGAGCGCGACGCGAGCCACCCCCAGCCGGCCGTTCAGCCGCCGGTGGAACGTGCGACGGCTCCACCCCAGGAGCAGGATGACGCCGAGCACCGGCACCCAGGCGAGCACGCCGTACACCAGCGTGCGGCCAAGCCATCCCCGCACCGCGGAGACCTCCTTCGAGGACCGGCTGACCGAGAGGCGGCTCACCCCTTCTGCGCGAGCTCCCACTCCTCCTCGGGAGCGGGAATGTCACCGCTCAGCAGTGCGTCCCACTGGGCGATGAGGTGAGCCTGGACCACGTACGCGAAGGGCAGCGTCAGGAAGATCCCGACGTAGCAGAAGAAGATCCCGATCGACGACGCCAGGTTCGCGGCAAGGAACCCCAGAAAGACGATGAGCGCCGGCACGAAGTTCGCTCGGATGGCCCGCAGGCTCGACCCGAAGGAGAAGATCGGCCCCAGCTCGCCGTGGAAGCCTCGGCGCCAGAACTCGGGGATCACCAGGTTCAGCGCCACGGACATCAGCATGATGAGCCCCTGGGTGCCGACCATCAGCGTCACGCCCAGGTTCGCCAGGGCCTCGTCCCCGGTCTCCTGGCCCACGACGACCAGCCCCATCGCGGCGAATGCAGGCAGGACCATAGGGACGGTCGGGAGCGCCGTGTTCAGGACCGCGACCAGCGGCGCCCAGCCCTGCTCGATGTGCCGCCCGAACTGGATGTCGGGCAGCCCGGGCTTGTTCTCGCGCACCCGGAAGAAGATCTCCCGCATCCACCCCAGCATCGCGACGAGCCCGATGATCGGGATGAGCAGGAACAAGCCCGCGACGAACATCTTCTTCATCCAGTCGGGGTCCGACGTGGCGTACTTGAAGGCTGCTCCGATATCGATGGGGTCAGACTGCGCCATGGGCGCATTGTGACAGGAGACGGCGATGTGGGTTCTGGCGCTCTTGGGCTGCAACCGCTGCGAGGAGGTCTGCACGGCCTGGCTCCTGAACGAGTCGGGTGAGACGTCGCCTCGGCTGTCCCACCTGGTGGACGTGACCGCCGTGACCGAGGTCGAGGTCGAGGGCGTCAGCTACGTCCTGATCACGACCGAGAGCATCCCCAGCTACGAGACCGAGCTCACCCAGGATCAGGTCGACACGCTCGACGCCCGGCCGCTCGCCGACGACGACTTCAAGAACGGCTCGACCGCAGCCGTCGCCGGTCAGGAGGTCCTGTTCGGGGACGACATCGGGTACGACAGCACCTCGGACTCGGAGTGCGCGGCCGGCGCGGGCTACGGCTTCTGGCCCCCTGGCCAGCCCTGTCCCGAGGCCCAGGCGCTCAGCTGGTACGTCCCTCGCATCCCCATCCCGGCCGCGGACGAGGTCTGCACGACGGCTGAGGGACCGGTCGGGCTGTGGCTGAACGGCCTGCCCGTGCACGGCTGGAGCGACGGCACCTCGCTGGATGACCAGGACGTCTGGCATCCCATCGCACCGACGCTCGAGGCCTGGGACACCGACGTGTGCTCGGGCCAGGTCGACGACGGCCAGTACCACCACCACATCGACCCCACCTGCCTCGGCGAGCAGTTGGGCGACGTCGGCGACGGCCACTCGCCCATCTACGGCTTCGCGGCCGATGGCCACGCGATCCACGGCCCCTGGACCGATGCGGGCGAGCGGGCGAAGAGCTGCTGGATCGCCCGCGACTACGACGACCCCGACGACCCGCTCGGCTGCGGCGGGGTCGGCGAGCGACGCTGCCTGCCGGTGGATCCGAAGGACCCGGACGCCGGCACGGAAGCGACGGCGTTCCCCGGACCCACGACGAGCGACACCGTGACGTCGGCCTCGGGCAACCCGATCTCGGCGGCGCTACCGCTGTTCGTCGAAGACCACGTGTTCGACGACGACTGCGACGGGCTCGATGCGCACAACGGCCACGAGCACGGCGGCCACGGGTACCACTACCACGTGACCGACGACTTCCCGTTCACGGTGGGACCCACGCTGTGGGGCCGGGTGCGGCCGGCGACCGAGGCGGGCTGCGGGGACTGACCGCCCGAGCTCAGGCGGCGGTCCCGCTCGCCAACTCGCTCTCCTCGATCTCCGCCTTGCCGGCGTCCCGCAGCAGCTTCTTGCAGAGCTGCATGGCGTTCTCGATCGAGTGGTCCATGTTGTTGTACCAGAACATCCCGGTCCGACCTGCCAGGTGCAGATTCGGGAAGTTCGCCAAGCCCTTTCGCGCGGTCTCGAGGTCCGCCGGGTAGGTCTTGTGGTAGATAGGGTAGCTGTCCTCGACCCGCTCGACGTAGACGTCGTGGACGACGCGTCGGTTGGGGATGAGGCCGACCTTGATGAGGTCGTCGACGACCCAGTCGCTCAGCCGCTCGGCGTGCTTCCAGCGCTCGTCACCCTTCATGCAGGTGACCTCGACGTTCAGCCCGGTGGCGCCCACATGCGGGACCGTCGCGGTGCTGAACTCCTTGGGGATGCTGATGCGGTTGAACACCAGATCGTCGGCGCCGTAGTAGCACCACTGGTAGTCGCGCGGCACGGTGCCATCGATGCACACGTTGTACAGCAGCATGCCGAGGTACGGCAGGTTCGGGGTCTCGCAGCCAAGCTGACGCGTGGCGACCGTGATCGGCGCGGTCCAGATGACGACCGAGGGCGTGAACTCCTCGTCGCCGGCGAAGACCTTCTCGACGCGGCCGTTGGCGCCCTGGATGCGAGCCGCCGTGCCGGTGATGACCCGACCACCGAGGCGCTCGATCTCGGCCCGGACCTTCTGCCATGCCTGCCACATGCCCTTGGTCGGGTACAGGAAGTCGATCTCCATCTTGTTGTACTGGAGGAGCGTCGTCTTCAGCAGCTGCGTCAGGTTCTGCATCTGCATCTTGTCGTCGATGATGGCGCGGTTCAGCCCCACCTTCGCCCAGTCCGGGTGCGTGTCCCGTGGCTCGATGCCGAGGAACTTCCTGGAGTATCCCTCGAAGAAGTGCTTGTAGAGCGTCGGCCCGTACTGGCGCAGGACGTACTGCTCGAAGCTGTCGACCTGGTACTCGCGGAAGTTGTTGATCCCGAGGTCGACGAACGACTTCGCGGCCAGGCCCTTCGGGAGCTGCAGCAGGTTCTTCGGGTGCAGGGGCCAGCGGTAGTACTTGCCCTTGAAGTAGACCTCGGACCGCCGCGGGAACAGCGTCCCATCACCCTTGATCACTCGGTCGAGGTACGCCTTGACGTTCGGGTTCTCGGTGTGGAACCGGTGCGGCCCCACGTCGAACGTGAAGCCGTCGTAGCTGAAGCTCTTGGCGAGGCCTCCAACCACGTCGTCCCGCTCGATGACGGTGACGTCACAGCCTGCTTCCAGCAGCAACTGGGCCGAGACCAGACCGGCGATGCCGCCGCCGACGATGACGACGGGGCCGTCGAAGACGGTGTCCATCAGATGCCTCCAATGATGAGCGAGTAGCCGACGTAGCCCACGACCAGTCCGGTCGCGAGCCCAGCGGCACTCCCAATACCTGCCAGGACGGTCTCCCGGCGTTGAATCGTGTCGGTGTAGCCCCGGACGTAGCCCGCGGCGTACTCGGTGGGTTCGTTCACGACGTCCGCCGCGAGCTTGTCCTTGACGACGTACGGGCGCACGCCCGCGTAGTAGACGGGCCCCGCGGCGCCGACCGCCAGGCCTGCACAGCCGCCGAGCACGGGGACGACCGCACAGGGGACCGCCGTGGCGCAGCACGTGGCGCCAGCAGCGACACCGAGCGGCAGGAGCGACTTGTCGTCGTCGGCGGCCAGTCGGCCTGCCTCCAACCCGTCGGCGTAGGTGGTTCCGGCCTCCAGGACCGGGCGCTCGAGCTCGGGCGCACCGGGATCGGCCTGGACCGTGGGCTCGGGCTCGTCACGCAGGTTGCTGGCGACGTCGCCCAGCTTCTCGCCCACACCCTCGACGGCGTCGGCGGTGGAGTCCTTGGCCTCGCCCACCACCCCGGCGGTCGCCTCTCCGGCGACCTCGGCTGCGGCGGCGGCCTTCTCCTTCACCTCGTCGGGGCTCGCGATCCCACCGGGCACGCTGTTGTCCCGCAGCTCGGCGCTCTCGATGTCGGACTTCGGGATGGTGAACCGCTTCTGGTCCTTCTCGCGCAGGATGACGATCTCGTTGCCGTCCGCTGAGAGCAGGTGGCCCTTGATCTGCTTGCCCGCGGGGTTCACGAGGACCACGTCCTGACCGACGAGCGGACCCCAGGCGTCATCGGGAACCGCAGCTCCAGCCACGCTCAGGAACATCCACAGCATCAGCGCACTCAAGAGGGTCTCCGGGCAGGCGGCGAGCAGGCATAATAGGCTCCCTCAGCGCGACACGTGCGATCGCAACGATCGACCTGCCCATGGCTACAAAGCGTGGCCCCGCTCGCGCCCCTGGAGAACCGATGAACGACCGCATCCGCACCCTCGTCGAGAGCACGAAGGGGCGTGGCCCCCGCATCGGCATCGTCTCGATGTACGACGTCGAGAACAACGCCGTCCGGATCATCGCGGCGCACCTGCGGGCCTCGGGCCACCACGTCACCGAGATCTACTTCAAGGACTGGATCAGCAACCACCTGCATCCGCCGACGGACAAGGAGCTCGCGAACCTGCAGAAGACGATCGCCGACAACCGGCTCGACCTCGTCTGCTTCAGCATCCGCGCGAGCGCCTACTACCAGGTGACTCGCCAGCTCACGCGCTTCCTCAACGAGCAGAGCAACGTCTGCATCCTGTGGGGCGGCATGCACCCCACGCTGGTGCCCCAGGAGTGCATCGAGACGGCCGACATGGTCCTGAAGGGCGAAGGCGAGCTCGCGCTGACCGACCTGGCCGACCGGCTGCGGGACGGCGAGGACATCACGACGGTCCAGAACGTCGACCTGCAGATGGAGGACGGCTCGGTCAAGACCAACGGCCTGCGTCCCCTGATCAAGGACCTCGATGACCTGGAGTACCGCGACTACACCAGCCACGACGACAAGTGGCTCATCTACGGCAAGGCCCTCACCAAGGGCGACCCCATGCACGGGGATCCCGTCTTCCAGATGATGGGGAGCCGCGGCTGCATCTACAAGTGCAGCTACTGCTACAACTCCACCTACAAGAAGGACGTCTACCCGGGCCAGAAGTGGTTCCGGGTCCGGTCCCCCCGCTCGATGGTCGACGAGATCAAGGAAGCGCGGAAGCACTGGGACATCAAGCGCATCCGCTTCGACGACGAGGTCTTCAACTTCCAGAAGGCCTGGCTCGAGGACTTCTGCGAGATCTACCCCCGCGAGATCGGCCTCCCCTTCGAGATCTTCATCGAGCCCAAGCTCGTGAGCGAGGAGCGCATGACGATGCTCCGAGACGCCGGCCTGGTCAGCGTCTACATGGGCATCCAGTCCAGCGAGCGGGTCACCGGCCACCTGTACGACCGCCGCGTGAAGAACAAGACGGTCGAGGACATCGCGCAGCTGTACCACCGGCTCGGGATCAAGGGGCACTTCCAGCTCATCTTCGACGACCCGGTCAGCACCCAGGGCGACAAGGAGTCGCTGTTCAAGATGGTCGAGAGCTTCCCCGCTCCCTACGACCTGTACCTGTTCTCGATGACGGTCTTCCCGGGGAGCGAGTTGGTCAACAAGCTCCTCGCCAACAAGATCATCTCCAAGTACGACGTCGAAGGCACCAACACGCGCGTCTTCTACCAGCACCGGGTCAACCTGAAGTACCCCCGGCCCGTCGAGGACACGTTCTGGATCGCGCTGATCCAGATGCAGTCGAAGTCGTGGATCCCGAAGTCCGCGCTCCGTGCCGCCAGCAAGTCCGAGTTCCTGAAGAAGCACCCGTGGCCGCTGATCCAGGTGGCCCACGGCGCCAACTTCATCAAGATGGGTCAGGCGTGCGCGCGCATGGCTGTCGAGGGTGAGCTCACGAAGACGCTGTGGCGTCGGTGGGCCAACATGGACACCATCATCACGACCTGATGGGCCGGGGTTAGAATCGGCCCCCTCGCGGGGAGATCGGTGAGCTACGGGCTTGGGCCCTTCCGACTCGACAAGAAGATCGGAAAGGGTGCGAACGGAGACGTCTGGTTCGGACGGCACGCCGACAGCCGGCTGCCTGTCGCCGTCAAGGTCCTGAAGCCCGAGCTCGCGATGAACGAGCGGGCGCTCCTGGCGATCAAGAACGAAGTGCGCGCCGTCGCGACCCTCGATCACCCGCACATCATCACGATCTACGACCACGGCGTGATCCCGCTCGAGCTCGAGCTCGACACCGAGGGCGCCGTCGCGAGCGGGTCGCCGTACCTGGTCATGGAGTGGGCGGGCGGTGGAACCCTCGACGACATCCCGACGCCCCAGGACTGGCCCACGCTTCGCGGCATCCTGCTGACACTGCTCGACGCGCTCGCCCACGCCCACGCCGGTGGGGTCGTCCACCGCGATCTGAAGCCCGCGAACATCCTGTTCTGCGGTCCGACCGAGCCGCGCCCCGGTCTGAAGCTCGCAGACTTCGGGTTGGCCGTACGAAACGAGCCCGAGAAGGACATTCGTCGGCTGCTCGGAACACCGCACTACATGGCCCCCGAGCAGTGGCACAGCCGGATCCGCGAGCAGGGTCCCTGGACCGATCTCTACGCCGTCGGCTGCCTGGTGTTCCGCATCCTCACGGGTCGGGGCCCGTTCGCCGCGTCGACCATCAAGCAGATGCGCCAGGCCCACCTCCAGAAGTCGGTCCCGCGTGTGTTCGCCCCCTTCGAGGTCCCCGGCGGGCTCCAGCGCTGGGTGGACAGCCTGATGGCGAAGGACCGGCGCAAGCGCTTCCAGCGAGCGGCCGATGCCGCCGCCGCGCTCCGAGCCCTCGACGGCTCACGCCGCGAGCACCCGCGACGCAGGACCCAGAACCCGGGCAGCGTGCTGGTGGGCGCGGGCCTGGGGCTGTACGGGCTTCGGACCATCCCTCTCGTCGACCGGGCCCGGCAGCGCGCCGCGCTCTGGGAGGCGCTGGACCGCGTGCACCAGAGCGGCGCCGAGGTCGTCGCGCTCACCGGGGCCGCCGGAACGGGCAAGAGCCGTCTGGCCGAGTGGCTCGGTCGCCGAGCGCACGAGTTGGGCGAGGCCAACCTCGTCCAGGCCTCGTACGGCTGGGACGGCGGACCGCAAGACGGCCTGGGACCGATGCTGGCGCGGACCATGAAGTGCCTGGGGCTCGAGGAGCGCCCCGAGCCGCTACGCGACCAGATCGTCGAGTGGCTGCGTCTGTACGGCCCCGCGGATCCGTACGAGGTCGACGCGCTGCAGGCCCTCGTCGGTCGCGGCCCCAACCGGAAGCGCGTCCACTTCCGCAGCCCCCGCGAGCGCCGAGCAGTCGTGCTGCGGCTGCTGGAGCGCATCGCTCGCGAGCGACCCGTCATCTGCTGGCTCGACGACGTGCAGTGGTCGCCCGAGGCCATCTCCCTGGCCCACCAGCTGCTCGACGAGACCCCCAACACCCGCGTCCTGCTGCTGATGACCGCCCAGGACGAGGGCATGGCCCGCGAGAAGCTCGCTGCCTCGAGGTTCGAGGCGCTGATGACCGCCCACCACGAGCGGGCGCTACGCATCACGGTCCCCGCCCTGGAGCCCTCGGACCGGGCGGACCTGGCGCGCGGACTGCTCGGGATGGACGGCGAGCTCGCCGAGCAAGTAGCGGCGCGCTCGGCGGGGAACCCGCTGTTCGCCGTCCAGCTGGTCGCCGACTGGGTCGAGCGGGACCTGCTCGAGGTCGGCGACGAGGGCTTCCGGATCCGAGACGACGCCACCGTCGAGCTGCCCGAGAACCTGCGCCGGATGTGGGCGCGCCGCCTGGCCGGCGCCATCGACTTCCGTCCACCGGACGACCTGCGGGCGCTCGAGCTCGCCGCGGTGCTGGGCCAGGAGATCGACCCGGGCGAGTGGGCCGCGGCCTGCGAGCGGTCCTGGGCCATCCCGATGCCGGACCTGGTCGACACGCTGATCAGGTCGAGGCTCGCTCGCTGTGGCGACGCCGGTCCAGAAGCGGGCTGGTCGTTCGTCCACGCCATGCTGCGTGAGCACCTGGTCGAGCGAGCGCGCTCCAGCGGCCGCCTCAAGGTCCACAACCGGACCTGCGCCGAGACGCTCCAGCAGCGCGGAGCCGACCCCGTGCGCATCGCCCACCACCTGCTGGAGAGCGGGCGAGCCACCAGCGCGCTGGCGCTCTTGCAGGAAGGCATCGCCGCGTCGATCACCGGAGGCGGGACGGAACGGGCGCGCATCCTGCTCGACCAGCACGACGCCATCCTGGCTGACCTCGGGGTCGAGAAGCGCGACTGGCGCCGGGTCGATGGCCTGATGCTGCGCGGCGAGCTGGGGCTGGCCGCGGACGAGCTGATCGAAGGGGCCTCCCACGCCCAGGAAGCCGTGGCGATCAGCAGGGCCCTGGGTCTGGACCGACGCCTCGCCCGCGCACAGGCGGTGTCCGGCCGGCTGGCGCTGACGCTCGGCAAGCTGGACGAGGCCCAGCGCGACCTGGACCATGCCGAGCAGGCGCTCCGGGGCATGAGCGAGTCGCGGCTGCTGGCTTCGGTCGTTCGCGCCCGCGCCCAGCTCCTCGACAAGCGGGGCCAGCCGGACGAGGCACGCGAGATGTTGAGCAGCGCGGCCGAGATCTACGAGGAGATCTCGGACTGGTCGAGGAGCGGGGCCTGCTCGCTCGACCGGGCCCGCATCCTGGCTCGCCTTGGGCAGATGGTGGACGCGAGCTACGCCCTGAAGCGGGCTGGCGCCCTGTTCGAGCGCGCCGGAGACCTGGTGGGCGCCTCGAGCGCGAACGCCCAGCTCGGGGACATCTGGCGAGAGGCGGGGCGCCGCGCCGAAGCCATTCGGGCCTATCGAGCGGCGGTCCAGCAACTCCGGGCCGCGGGTGCGATGGGCGGACTCCTGACCAACGTCGAGGAGCGCCTCGCCGAGCTCACGGCGACGGGGGGCTGACCTCGGCGACCTTCAGCTGTTCGACCGTGAGCGTCAGCCGCTCGACGGCCTCGTGCAGCTCGGTGGCGTGCGAGCGCAGAGGGGCCAGGGCCTGAGGCCGACCCGCATCGGTCGCGGCGTCGACAAGGCCGTGTACGAGCGCCGCTTCGGCCTGGACACGCGCGGCCTGCTTCTCAGCGGCACGGACCTTCTGGGGGAACGAGAGTCCAGCGAGGAGCAGGAGGATCACCACGACCCAGCCTACCTCGGCTCCGCGAGCGCGGAGTGTTGGGCGGTCGGACAGGATGTCAGGGCCCGTCCTCCCTGTCGCTCACAACGAGCGACTGCCCGACCGCCGCGTAGAACTACGAAGCGATCGGGCAGTCATTCGAGCCTTTCAGAAAAAGGCGTGCTCGCTAGACCGGGGCGGTCCGCGACGTGGCGTTCAGCAGCTCGAGCTTGAGGATGGAGAGGGCTCCACCGGTCAGGCGCTTGAACTCGTCGACGCTCGCCAGGTTCAGGGCCGCGCGGGCCATGAAGCGGGGGCGCATGTAGAACTTGCGGTGGGCGACCTTCAGCAGCTCGAGGATCTCGGCCTTGTTCAGGTGCTCCTCCCAAGCGGCAGGTACCTCGACGCCGCAGAGCGGGTCGCGCATCATCTGGTCCCAGCAGTCGGCGGCGTAGAGCCCCTTCTTCGCACCCTCCTCGAAGGAGTCGGTGCCCGGGTACGGCGAGAACACGGCGAAGACCGCGTAGTCGGCGTCCAGCTTGAGCATCTCGTCGACGTTGGAGACGGCCTCCTCCATCGTGCGCTCGTGCGGGCCGGCGAGCATGATGTAGGCGACGCTGCGGACGCCCTCCTCGCGGCACCACTTGAAGACGCGGTGGACGTCGTCGGTGTCGCAGTGCTTGCCGAGGATGTCCAGGCCTTCGTTGTTCGCAGACTCGACGCCGAAGTGGATCTTCGTGCAGCCGGTCTCGCCACAGCGGCGGATCTGCTCGCGGGTCGTGCCGGCGATGGTGGTCTTGTAGCCCCAGTTGAACTTCAGACCGCGGCGCTCGACCTCGTCACAGAACTTCAGGACCCACTGGCTGTTCGGCGTGAACAGGTCGTCGATGAAGTGCGTCTCGGTGATGCCGAGCGACAGGCAGTGCTCGATCTCGTCCAGGATGTTGTCGATGTCCCGGATCCGGTACTGCTTCTTGTAGGTCAGGCAGAACGGGCAGGAGTGGGGACAGCCGCGGCTGGTGATGGCCGTGGTGACCATCGGGTTCTTCGTGCCCGGCAGGTAGTAGTCCTGGTACCGGGTGCGAGTGCGATCCGGCCACGGGTACGCGTCGAGACGCTTGGTGGACTTGCGCTCCTCGTTCTTGACGATGGTGCCGTCGTTGTCCTTGAACCAGACGCCCTCGATGCCCTCGTAGGACTTGCCGGAGTGGTAGGCCTCGACGATCTCGACGAAAGCGTCCTCGCCGTCACCGTTCACGGAGACGTCGACGCCATCGAGCTGGATGGCGTAGTCGGGGAACATCGTGCAGTGCGGACCGCCGAGCACGATGGTCGCGTTCGGGTTGATCTTCTTGATCGTGTTGATCGTCATCTGCACGTCGGCGAGGCTGTGCGTGTACGCCTCGACGCCGACCAGATCGAGCGGCATGCGGCGCAGCTCGGCCTCGAAGTCCGGGTAGTCCAGGTCGTCGACGACCGGATCGTAGATGTCGCACTTGTGGGGGGTGCGCGCCTCGACCGAGGCCTGCACGTACATCAGCCCAAGGGGCGGGAAGCAGTAGACGCCATGCGCCATGGCCTTGGGAATCCCGGCCCAGACGCGAAGCTGCTCAGGCGGGTTTACGAGCGTGACGGACATGTCGATCCTCGACGGTTGTGGAGATGTGCCCGGACCCATAGCCCGGGACACTCAGGGGTCTAGTCCGGAAATCCCTGGAACTTGCGGCTCGGGATGATGAGCCCCCAGGGAACGAACAGCGGAACCTGCTTCTGGTACTCGAGGTAGTCGGGCCCGAAGACCTCGACCAGCTGGGGCTCCTGACGCACCACCTTCTCGACGAGCGAGATGGACAGGAGCACCGGGAGCAGCACGAAGCAGAACGAGACGGAGTTGAGCGCGAAGCCCACGGCCATGACGCCGATGAGCTTTCCCCAGACGCTGGGGTTGCGGCAGTACGCGTAGATGCCGTTCACGACGAGCTTCCGCGTACGGCCAGCGGTGGGAGAGGGACTGCCCTCGCCCTTGTTCACCAGCTGCTCGTACGTGAGCAGCCAGGCGACGAGGCCAGCCACGAAGGTGAGCGCGGCGATCCCGTAGTTCACCGGAGCGCCGGGCAGGAAGCCGTCGGCGATCCAGGTCAGCCCGGTGGCCGAGCCGATGAACGCGTCCAGCTTCACGCTGGTGAG
This sequence comes from Pseudomonadota bacterium, assembly GCA_024228935.1. GTDB lineage: Bacteria > Myxococcota_A > UBA796 > UBA796 > CAJQPC01 > JAAESX01. The sequence continues at coordinate 132,494 of JAAESX010000033.1, read as the reverse complement.
CGCGATCAAGAACGTCAGCGGAAAGAGCACTGGAATGTAGACTTTCGACACCATCCCCAGGATGGGAGGCGAGAAGGCAACTTTCATCACGCTCTGGACGGTAGACACCGGTGCCGGACCCCGAATCGAGAGAGGCGACTCTACCCCTATGTCGAGCACTGCGAAAGTCCTGCTGGCCCTCGTGATCGCGCTCCCCGCCTGCGGTGGGGACCCTGTCCTCGAAGCGGCGAGGGAGGAGGCCGCCTCAAGCACGTCCACGGAGGGTGCCGGCGGCGCGACCCGCCCCGCCGAGCCCCGTCCCGGGCAGCCCGACCAGCCCGTGCCTCCCGGCGATCCGGGGCAGCCCGGCGCGGGCATCCCCGAGGAGCCCAAGCCGGGCGATCCGAACACGCCGCCCCCCGAGGGTGGCGTGAAGCCTCACGACGACGGGACCATCCCACCGCCGGAAGGCTCGGAGACGATCGTGCTGTCGGGCACCCTCGTCATCGACGACTACCAGGGCGGCAAGATCACCATCGACGTCTTCGACGGCGATCAGACGCTGAAGGGCGACAAGCGACCCGACATCGTCGGGCGGGCCACCTTCGACGGGCCCGGACCGTTCGAGATGGTGGTGCTCGCCGACACCCCGATCTGGCTCTCGGCGTACGCCGACCAGGACGAGAACGGCCGGCCGAGCAAGGAAGACCCGATGGGCCCCTGCGAGTGCAACCCCGTGAAGTCCGACGAGGACGTTTCGGGCGTCGAGTTCGTCATGAACCGAGGGACCCCGCCGGGCGGATGATCGTTGTCGTCCCCCACCACGCGGGCCCCCTCAACCAGGCGCTCGCCGCCTGTGGCGCGCACCCGGTCCTGGTCGTCGACGACCGGTCGTCGGGCGAGCCGCTGAGCGTCGACCACGTGCGGACCGCGGGGAGCATCGGGTTCGCGCGTGCGGCCAACGCCGGCCTGGCTGAGGCGGAGCGACGAGGTCACGCCCGCGCGCTGCTCCTGAACGACGACGCTGCCCCCGAGCCCGGCTGCATCGAGGCCCTGCTGCACGCCTGCTCGGACGAGGTCGCCCTGGCCGGCCCCGTCCTGGTCGGGCCGTCCGGCATCGAGTCCGCGGGCATCCGGTTCGACCCGCGCACGGGGCGCCTGCGTCAGCGCACCGACGTGCCCGACTCGGTGTCCGACGTCGACGCACTCTCGGGCGCTTGTCTCCTGATGCGCTCGACGATGCGGTTCGACGAGGGCTTCCCTCACGCGATGGAGGACGTCGAGTTGGCGCAGCGAGTGGACGGCCGCGTTCTGATCGTGCCGAACGCACGATGTATGCACCTGGGCGGCGCGTCCGTGGACCGCGCATCGAGACGGGCGACGCGGGACGCGCTCACGGGCCACATGCGGCTCGTGGACTCGCCCCTGAAGCGCGGGCTCGTCACGGGGTACGCCGTCGTCCAGGTCCTGCGGGAAGGGAATCGACGGCAGAGACTGCTCGGCATCGTCGAGGCGCTGACGCAGTCTTGAAACCACGGGGCATAGGCGAGGCGGAACACACCTTGGCTCGGAGATCCACATGCCTCGCTTCGCATCTCTCCTGCTCGCCCTCGGCGCCCTCTCCCTCACCGCCGGTTGCAGCAAGGACCTGGACGACGATGGCACCGAGGACATGGCCGACTGCGGCCCGGACGATCCGAACATCAACCCGGACGCCGAAGAGATCTGTGACGGCGCCGACAACAACTGCGACTCCGAGATCGACGAGTCCACGGCGGTCGATGCGCTCGAGCGCTTCCCCGACACCGACGCCGATGGTCTCGGCGACATGGACGGCGGCGTCTGGACCTGCGACGAGCTGTCCGGCCACATCGAGGACGGCACCGACTGCGACGACACGGAAGCGACCGTGAACCCCGACGCGGCCGAGATCTGCGACAGCCTCGACAACGACTGTGACGGCAGCACCGACCATGAGTGGAACGTGCCGGCCGACTTCGGCACCATCCAGGCCGCGCTCGACGGCATGGCCGACGGAGAAGGCGCCTGCATCGACGCGGGCACCTACACCGAGACGCTCTCCTGGCCGAACCTGGACATCACGCTGGCGGGTGCCGGCTCCAGCTCTACGATCATCGACGCCAACGGCAGCCGGTTCCTCAGCCTGGAGAGCGGCCAGGAGGTGAGCATCCTGGGGCTCGGGATCACCAACTCGTGGAATGACGGGGGGGTGTCGCCTACCTGAGCGGCAGCACCCTGACCATGCAGGACGTCGACATCACGAACTCGGGCTGCGCAGGCACGGGCACCTGCTACGGCGGCCTGGTCGAGGCCGACGACTCCTCGACCCTCAACCTCTACGACGTCAGCGCAGACAGCCTCGAGATGAGCTCGAACGGGTACATGTACGGCGCGGTCCTGCGAGTCTACGGGTCGACACTGGACGTCGACGGCCTGACCATCACGAACAGCACGTTCTCGAGCGGCAGCAACGCGTACCTCTACGGCGGCCTGATCAACGCCCACAACGCCGACGGCCAGTTCAACGACGTCACGATGACCGACAACGAGTTCAACGCGCAGTACTACTTCTACGGCGCGTTCGGGTACTACAGCAACTCGGACTTCGAGATCACCAACTCGACGTTCGAAGACAACACGATCACGGTCGACACCCACAGCAGCGGTGACGCGTCGTACCCGTTCGTCTTCTATTCGGGCGCCGGCTCGAACCTCGAGGTCGAGAACACCTCGTTCTCCTGGAACGAGGTCTACTCGAACGACGACATCTGGGCGCCGATCTACCTGGCGGCGACGAGCGGCACCGCGAGCTTCGACAACGTCCTGATCACGGACAACTGGTTCGAGAGCATGAACGCCACGTCCAGCAACGCGGCGTACGGCATGTTCTACGACTACTACACGGACCTCGACGTCACGAACAGCGACATCGCGAACAACCACTGGGAGGGCTTCGACTACATCTACGCTGTGCTGGGCCAGCGGAGCTACGACGGCGACATGTCGTTCACGAACGTGAACATCGTGAACAACACCGCCGTCGCCGACGAGACCCGCGCCGGCCTGCTGTACAGCAGCGACGCGAACGACTCCGGGTCCGGCGAGTTCGAGATGAACTACAGCAACACGTACGGCAACTGGGACGACTTCAGCTACGGCTACGACTGGTACGACGGTGGCTCGGACGGTGACTTCACCGCGTTCACCGGCAACATCAGCGACGACCCGCTCTACACCGACGCCAGCACCGGCGACTACACGCTCGCTTCGGGTTCGCCCGCCATCGACGCTGGGGATCCCTCGATCCTCGACACCGACGGCACGACCTCGGACATCGGCGCGTACGGCGGCCCGGACGCGGCGCTGTAGTCCGCAGAGCGCCGCTCGACCCGCTGTGGGGTACTACAGCGGGTTGAGCGGCCTCTCGAGCGCCACATCGATGGCCTCGGGGAGCGCCGGCTCCTGGAGGATCATGAAGACGACGAGCTCGCGCTGGACATCCGGGAAGACGCCCTTGGCGCGGTCCGGATCGTCCGCCTCGGACCACAGACCGCCCAGATCGAGGTGGTCGGTCTCCGCGTCGAACGACCCGCGCTTGAGCGTGGCGTAGTCGCCCGGCGTGAAGACGGTGCCGATGAGCGCCTTGAAGTCACCGGGGTTCGCGTACGGGTCCAGCTTGTGGCGCAGGAAGAACGTCGCGTCGGCGACGCGCGCCTCCTGCTCGGGTGACAGGCTGCGCAGGAAGTCCTCGCTGGACTGCACCACGGCCTCGACCGCCTGGAACCTCAGCGCGAGCAGCTCGCGCTCCTGCTCCTTGTGCAGTCGCGCTTCCAGCAGCGGATCGGCGAGCGCCAGCAGCTCGGGGCTGTCCGAGCTCGCGCCGGACTTCAGCTCGTCCCAGATCTGGTCGTAGACGGGAACCAGCCGGGGCTCGTACTCGGTGACGACGGCGCGGTGAGCGTCCTCGACCCGGGCGCGCTCCAGCGATGCGGCCTCGTGCGCGTCCTTGAGCGTGCGCAGCTGGTAGTCGTTCAGCTCCATGTGCACGAGCCACAGCAGGATGCGAACGCGCTGCTCGCTGTACTGCACCTCGGGCAGGAAGGCGTAGTCGTAGAGCAGCTGGAACATGGGTGGCGTGGCCACCTCGTCGATGCCCTCGTCCGCTTCCGTGGCGAGAACCTCGGACGGCAGGGGCTCAGGCTCCAGGGAGCACGCCAGCGAGAGGAGCCAAAGCACGGCCGGATCATGGCATGCTCGCGCCCGATGAGCGCTCGGCGAGACGTCCTGACAGCTGCGGGCATCGCGTTGGCCCTGGCGCTCCTGCTGACCTGGCCCGTGGTGCTGGACCCGTTCGACTCGATGATCGGGCACCCGGGAAACGACACGTGGAACCACGCGTGGGGCTACTGGTGGCTCCTCGACGGGGTGGTCTCGAACGGCGCGCTGCCCAGCCACACGGACCTGCTGAACTACCCGGACGGCGGAAGCCTGTTCTTCATCGACGCGTTCAACGCGATCTGGTCGATGCCGCTCGCGATCGCGGGGGGCGTGCCCCTGGCGGTGAACGCCGTGGTCATCGCCGGGTTCTTCTGGAATGCCTTCGGGGCGTGGCTCCTCGGGCGGTACGTGCTCCGCGACAAGTGGCTGGCCTGGGTCCCCGCCGTGATCTTCGCGAGCTCGGCCCACCTGCTCGGCCAGACCTACAACGGCATCACCGAGACGAGCAACGCCGGGTGGATCCCGTTCTACCTGTGGACGCTGCTGCGGCTGATGGACCGACCGACATGGAAGCGGGCGGCGCTCCTGGGCGCGGCGCTGGCCATCTGCTCGATCTCGAACTTCTACTACGGGCTGTTCGGCGTGGTCGCGAGCGTCATCTTCGTGCTGCACCGACTCATCCGCGAGCCGCGCCGCGTCCTGTGGTGGCGCTTCGCCGTGGCGACGATCGGTGGCGCAGTGCTGTACGCCGCGATGGTCCTGCCGGTCCTGCAGGCCCTGCAGTCGTCCATCGACGCCGCCGACGCCATGGTCAATCGCGACCCCGAGTTCGTGTGGGAGTCGCTGCTCAACCACAACATCACCGACCTGGTCAGCATGTTCCGCCCGGGCCGAGTGTATTCGCCGGACCTGAAGGCCGAGTACGGCGAGGACCTGCTGATCATCGTGTACCTGGGCTGGACCGCGCTCGTGCTCGCGGTGGTCGGCCTCTGGCAGCACCGACCACGTCGAGATCTGTCGCTGTGGCTCGCGATGCTGGTCATCTTCGCCGTGTTCGCCCTCGGCCCGTTCCTGTACGTCGGCGGGGACTACCTGCGGTACGAAGGCCAGCGCGTCCCGCTCCCGTTCCTCGTCTTCTTCAAGGCGTTCCCACTCTTCGAGCGCATCTCGCACCCGTTCCGGTTCGTCGTGCCCGCCACCATCGGGCTCGGCATGCTGGCGGGCTTCGGTGTGAAGGAGCTCGGACGACGGTTCACGCTCGACTCACGGATCGCCGCAGGTGGCGCCACGGCCCTGATCCTCGTCGAGCTGCTGGCGCTGTCGCCCGCCCCCTGGCCGCTCCCCCGCTGCGACGCCGAGATTCCCGCAGTCTACGCCGAGCTGTCCGGAGGCGCCGTGCTCGACCTCCCCATCACGGTCCCGAACCTCGAGCGCGCGGTCTACACCTGGTACCAGACCAGCCACGGCCTGCCCTCGCCGTACGGACTGAACGACCCGATCCCGGCACCTCTGGCGGCGAACCCGCTGACCGGCCTGCTCGTCCAGGTCGAGGCCAGCCGGACCGGCTCGCTACCCCACCTGCTCCCCGACCTGGAGCTCGTGGCCGGCGCGCACATGCTTCGCGCGCAGGGCTACCGCTTCATCGTCGTGCACGAGGCGCTGTACCCGGACTCCAAGCGCGACCACGTGACCGCCATCCTCGACGGGCTGTTCGGCGAGCCCCAACGAGGGGACGGCGTGGCCGTCTACCATCTCTGACGTGCCGCGCCGCATCGCGATCTGGGCCCTCGAGCTCACGCTGGTCTCGCTTCTGTACCTGGCGGCAGTCGGTGCGATGACGTGGCCCGCGCTCGCCCACCCCGACGAGGTCATCATCGGCGGCGGCGAGCTCGGCGGCTGGCTGTGGCGCTACTGGTGGCACTTCACCGAGGTCGACGCCCTGCTCGCCGGGCAGTTCGGGCTGATCGACAGCGTCTACACGTTCCTCTCGCTCGGTCGACATCCCGAGACGGGAAACATCCTGGACGTGCTCTTCATCAGCTGGCCGCTGGCGAAGTTCTTCTCCATCCCCCTGCACTACAACCTGAAGATCTTCCTGATCCTCGTGGGGGACGGGGTGCTCGCGTACATGCTCGCGCGCAGCCTCACGCCGTACCGACTGGTCGCCGCGTGCGCCGGACTGACGGCCGTGATCAACCCGGTCAGCCTGCAGGACCTGTACGGCTCGGGCCTGCGCCAGCTGGTGCTCTGGTTCCTGCTGCTGTTCCCGCTCCTGCTCGACCGGGCCGAGCGACGCGAACGGATGATGCCGGCCATCGGCGCCGGACTCATGCTCGGCCTGGTCGGCGCGTTCTACTGGTTCTACGGCCTGTTCGCGGCGATGTTCTTCGGCATCTGGTTCATCGACCTGATCATCCGCGAGCGGCGGCGCATGCAGTTCCGCCGCGTCGTGCGGTGGATGGGACCGATGTTCGCGACGATGATCCTCGTCGCCGGCTTCTTCGCCCTGCCGTACATCATCGGAGAGACGGGCGGCGGCGGGCTGGGGAGCCAACAGAAGCTCCCGGAGCTGTCGTTCTTCCTGAGCTTCCCCGAGTACGACGTCATCCGAGACGTCCCGCTGCGGCCCGACACGTACACCGAGAACGTCCTCTCGTCGCTGAACCGGACCATCCAGTCGAGCTACTCGCCGGACAACCTGTTCAACCCGGGGCACGCCCGCGCGCTCCCCATGGTCGTCTTCTTCGGCGGCGTGTTGCCCGCGCTGCTCCTGAAGCCCGGCCAGTTCCCCCGCTCGCGCTTCTGGCTCGTCGTGTTCCTGGTCTTCTGGGTCGGGACGCTCGGCCCGTACCTGAAGTGGGCTGGCTTCGGGAACGCCTGGGGCGAGGTCGTGCTCATCCCACTGGGCGACGGCTTCTACACCCTGCGAATGCCCTGGACATGGATGTTCAAGTGGGTCCCCGGCATGTCGCGAATGTTCGCGCCGTACCGGATGGGCTCGATGGTCGCGGTGGCCAGCGTCGCCCTGGTGGCGATGGGGCTCTCGCGCATCACGAACCCGTGGGTCCGCAACGGCGTCAGCCTGGCCGCCATCGTCGCGACCTTCGCCCAGATGAACTTCCTGTGGCACGTCGATGCCGTCGACGAAGGCGACATCGCGCCCATCCGGTGGCTGGCGCCGATCCCGGTCTCCAGCATCGAGACCCCGACGTTCTACACCGAGCTCGACAGCAGCCAGCGCGCCGGCATCATCGAGCTCCCGCTGGAGCAACAGCAGGACCTCATCAACTACTACCAGCTCGAGCACGGCTGGAAGGTGTTCCGCAGTTGGGCCTCGCACCCCGCGATCCCGCCCGTGATGCGGGACGAGGGTGGCGGAGAACCCGGCGACCGGCTCCGCTACCTGGCGCAGTCGGACCTGGACCGAGGTCCCGCCGCCGACCTGCTGCGCGAGCTGTCGAACAGCCCCCAGGAGGCCGACGTCGAGGGCCTCGACCTGGTCGACTTCGACAAGCTCGTGGTGGCCGGCAACTACCGCTACCTGATCGTGCACGAGCGCGGGTACTACCTGGTCGATCCCCAGCAGGGGCCGCTCCTCTACAACGACATGGTCCGGCGACTCAGCCAGACACTGGGCATCCGTCCGGTCGAGAGCATCGAGATCAACTGGGTCGACTACCCGGGCAACCGCTTCGACAAGGCCTGGGGCCCCGCGCGCGTCCCCTGGTCCAGCTACGCGGTCAACCTGCCCGATAAGGAGATGCCGAACCGCTTCTTCATGTCGGTCTTCGACCTGTCCGACGTGCACGAGCGCTGGGAGGGTCCCGAGGGCGCCGAGCTGCTCGAGAGCGAGCTCGGCGGACCGGGTGGATCCGGTCCGGCACACCAGGAACGCGAGCACATCGAGGTCGCTCCCGGCGCAGGGGAGTGAGTCGGTGGTACGCTCGACCGGCTGACTCATGACGCTGATCCTGCTGGCCATCACCGGATGCACCGCGTTCAAGTCGACGGTCCACCTCGCTCAACTCGAGGAGGCGTGGGTGGACGCCGAGGCTGCGAACGCCGCTGACCGAGCGGTCTACGAGCACACGCTCGCCGAGCAGTACCGACTGAAGGCCCGCGAGGAGTGGGGCTACAGCGACTACGGCGCCAGCCAGGAGCTCGCGCTCAAGTCCCGCGAGTACGCCAAGGCCGCCACCGAACAGGCCCTGTACGGCTCGACCGACGAGAACGCGGCAACCCGCCACGAGGTGCTCGAGAACCTGGACGAGGGCCTCGACGAGGTGCCCGACGTGCTCGAGGACGCGCCCGACGAGGAATGGATCGAGCTGGACGACATCGACCTCGACGACCTGGATGACCTGGATTGATGGGTCTCTTCATCGCCCTCGCGGCCTGCGTCAACGTCGACACCCTGCAGCGGGACTTCGCCGAGGCCGAGCGCGTCTACAGCGCCGCCTCGAACCTGAACGCGCGCGAATGCACGCCGTACGAGATGGCGATGTTCGAGGCGAATCTCGAGTTCACGCGCCTGGAGTTCGAGCAGGGCGATCCCTCTCGCGCCCGCGAGCACCTGGACATCGCGATGGAGAACGGGCGCGTTGCGCTCGACACCGCGCCGTCCTGCATCCCCCAGGACCGCGACGGTGACGGCCTGGTCGACGAGATCGACCTCTGCCCGGACGAGCCCGAGGACTTCGACGGCGACAACGACCAGGACGGCTGCCCGGACCTGACGTACGACACCGATGGCGACGGCCTGTTCGACGACGTCGACCAGTGCGTGGACCAGGCCGAGGACCTGGACGGCTTCAAGGACCAGGACGGCTGCCCCGAGCTCGACAACGACCTGGACGGCGTGGCCGATGGCCAGGACGCCTGCCCGCTGTCCCCCGAGGACCGCGACGGCTGGGAAGACGGCGACGGCTGCCCGGACAAGGACAACGACGGCGACGGCCTGGCGGATGTCGACGACGACTGCCCCGACACGGCTGGACCCGTCAACGGCTGCCCCGTCGGCGACAGCGACGGCGACGGCTACGCGGACGACGTGGACAAGTGCCCGCAGGCGGCCGGTGGGGCGCCCGATGGCTGCCCGATGATGGACTTCGACAAGGACGGGATCCCCGACGAGTCCGACCAGTGCCCCGGCATGGCCGGCCCCTCGCCGAGTGGCTGCCCGGACGCCGACGGCGACAGCGTCTTCGACATGAACGACCAGTGCCCGACCATCAAGGGCCCCGCGCCGACCGGATGCCCGGACAGCGATGGTGATGGCGTGGCGGACCCGGTCGACCGGTGCCCGCAGCAGCCCGAGAACATCAACGAGTACATGGATCAGGACGGCTGCCCCGACACCAAGCCGCAGCTCGTGAAGATCGCCAACCGGCAGATCGTGATCGAGGAGAAGATCCAGTACGAGACGGGCAAGGCCGTCATCAAGCCCGAGTCCTACAAGATCCTCGACGACGTCATCCAGGTGATGACCGACTACCCGCAGATCGAGGTCCGGATCGAGGGCCACACGGACAGCGACGGCAGTGACGCCGCGAACCTGACCTTGTCCAAGGCGCGGGCCGACTCGGTGTTCGAGTACCTGATCGCCAACGGCGTCGAGGCCACGCGCCTCGAGACGGTCGGCTACGGCGAGACACGCCCCGTCGACACGAACCGCACGAGCACCGGCAAGGCCAACAACCGCCGCGTCGAGTTCCACATCACGAAGGGACTGGACTAGCCGGCGCGGCCGAATAGACTCGGGCGCTCGCCCGGGAGCGCCGATGCTGTCACTCCTCTTCCTCGCCTGTACCGCCATCGAAGGCGACGACCCGGCCGAGTGCACCGACGGCCTCGACAACGACAACAACGGGCTGATCGACTGCGACGACCCCGGCTGCAAGGGGGGCGAGGCCTGCGACGGCTCGGTCGACGTGCCCGAGGACACCGACCCGCCCGAGGACTCGGATCCGCCCCCTGTCGACGAGGACGGCGATGGCAGCCCCGTGGACGAGGACTGCGACGACACGGACCCGGACCGGTCGCCGGAGTTCGCCGAGACCTGGGACGACGGCATCGACAACGACTGCGACGGCACGGCCGATCGCTCGGATGCGAGCTGCTCGGCGGACCTCACCGTCGTCAGCTCGGCCGGCTCGAAGACACTCGACTTCTGCGGCGAGTGGTCGGTCGAGCCCAGCGTCGAGCTCCAGGCGGGGAGCCTCCCCACGCTGACCGGCATGGGCCTGACGATGCAGACCTCGGACGGGGGCACCTGCTGGCTGACACTCGAGCAGCTGGACCTCTGCGGCCAGGGCTTCTACGCCGTCGGTGACGGGCACAACGGCAGCAGCCAGGTCATCGTCGTGGACTGCGACGGGCTGGACGCCGGGGACTTCCAGGGCACGGGGTACCTGTGGCTCGACGAGGTCGACACCGGGCACGAGACCGACGGCGAGATCACCTCGCCGATGGCCTTCGAGCTGGGCTTCTCGATCCACCTCGAGGGTAACGGCTCGTCCCTGTCCGGCGACGTGCAGCTGGCGGCCACCCAGCTGGCGGTCGAGCTGGCCGCGAGCTGTGGCGTCAGCGACGGCGACGAGGACGACGACGGCCAGGACGCTGTGATCTTCGGCGGCCAGGACTGCGACGACGGCGACCCCGACACCTTCCTGGGCGCCGCCCCGAACGACGACGAGCTCGCTTGCATGCGTGACGCCGACGGTGACGCCTGGGGGGACTTGCTGGCCACCGGCGACATCGAAGGCGGCTCGGACTGCTTCGACGACGACAGCGGCGCGTTCCCTGGCGCCGCGAGCGAGGAGCCCTCGCTCTGCACGCGCGACGCGGACAGCGACGGCTGGGGTGACGCGACCGTCGAGTCGCCTGGACACGCCGGCACCGACTGCGACGATGGCCGAGACGACGTCTACGTCGGGGCCGCCAGCGACGAGCCGACGCTCTGCACGGTGGACGCCGACACGGACGGCTACGGCGACATGGGGGCCGAAGCGCCGCTCGAGGTTGGCACCGACTGCAACGACAGCGACGCCAGCGAGTACCCGGGCGCAGTGGACGAGGCCTCGGCGAGTGAGTGCATGACCGACGGGGACGGCGACGGGTTCGGCAGCTCGTACGCGACCGGGTTCTACGACCTGGGCACGGACTGCCAGGACGGCCACGACGACATCTTCCCCGGCGCCGCGGCCAACGAGCCCACGCTCTGTGCGCGCGACACCGACGGCGACGGCTGGGCCACCTGCAACACCGGCGGCGGCTACGACGCCGGCACAGACTGCGACGACGGGGACAGCACCATCTTCCCGGGCTGGGTGACCGGCGACGCGGGCCTGTGCGTCCAGGACCTGGACGGGGACGGCTACGGCGACATCACCGCGCCGACCACCACCAGCTGCTGGGACGACGGCACCGACTGCGACGACGGCGACGACACGGCGCACCCGGGCGCGGCATCCGCCGAGACCTCGCTGTGCACCATCGACGCGGACGCCGACGGCTACGGCGACGACACGCTGACCTCGCCCCTGGACGCGGGCACGGACTGCGACGACACCGATGCGGACTCGTGGCCCGGACAGACGGGCCTGGACGTCGCGGACGGGGCCGACCTGGACTGCGATGGCAGTGACAACGAGAACGACTCGGCCGACTTCGCCGAGTGGGGCTGGGAGTTCGACACCGCGACCTCAGGGGGCACGGACGACACCTACGCGGGCACCTGGCTCGAGGTCGGTGACTGGGACAACGACGGCGCGGACGATCTGTACGTCGGCGCCACCCGCTACTACGGCGGCGACGTCGGCTGGATCCTGACGGGTCCCATCTCGAGCTGGGACACCGACGCCTACAACGCGCAGACCTCGCACAACGAGGACCTGTTCGGCGTGGGGATGGGGGACATCGACGGCGACGGCAACACGGACCTGGCCGCCCGCGGCTGGATGTCCACCGGGGACTACGGCGCGGTCTGGCTGGGGCCCGTCACCGGGACGCTGACCGCGTCGACCGCGGACTTCGTGCTGGATGCCGGCGGCGACTACGACTGCTTCTGGAAGTTCGGCAGCAAGGGCGACGAGGACGTACAGATCGGGGACGTCGACGGCGACGGCCAGGACGACCTGATCGTCGGCAGCCCGATGTGGAACGACGTCTGCGACGGCGGCTCGGGGGTGTGGAACGGCGCGGTCCACGTGACCTTCGGCCCCATCAGCGCGGACGCAGCGATGGACGACTCGGATCTCATCCTGACCGGGAACAGCTACCCCGAGACGTTCGGACGGCACCCTCGGGTCGTCGACGACATGGACGGCGACGGGATCGACGACCTGGTGACCGGCACGTCGCGCGGCGGGTACGCCCACATCATGACGGACGTGCCCAACCTGTCGTCCGGGCTGATGCGGGACGAGGCCGAGATCGAGATCGAGCTGTCCAGCGGTGCCCGCACGACCGGGGACGGTGCCGGCGACTGGGACGGCGACGGCTACGGGGACGCCGTCCTGACCTCGGCCGGTTCTGGCGGCGGCACGGCGGCGCTGATCAACGGCGCCGCGACCCTGTCCGACACCAGCACGACGACATTCTCGACGACCGGGGGGAGCACGACCGTCGGCTCCGGGGTGGCTGGAGGCGGCGACTTCGACGGCGACGGCTTCGACGACATCGCGTTCCAGACCGGCGACGATGCCTACCTGTTCTACGGCGGCGTGAGCGGCAGCCTGGACCTGGAGACCGACGCGGACGTTGTCGTCACCTGGTCGAGCAACGAGCTGTACTACGGCTACTTCGGCCGACCGATCGTGTTCGGCGACTTCGACGACGACGGCCTCGACGACCTGGCCATCGGGACGCCGAACGCCTCGACCAGCTCGGTCTACCACGGAGGAATGATCGTCGTGTACGGCCAGTAGCGGCCCGTCGAGGTCAGCTGGACTCGGTCGGCCTCGAGCCCCAGTCGGCCATGCCGCCGGCCATCGAGTAGACCTCGGCGAAGCCGTTGTTCAGGAAGTACGCGGCCCCGCCCAGGCTGCTGTTGCCGTGGTAGCAGACGACCACGACGGCCTTCTGCTTGTCCGCGTCGGCGATGAACTGGCCGACGTTGTGGTCGAGCACGCTCAAGGCGCCGGGGATGTGGCTGCGGCGGTAGCTGCCGGGGTCGCGGACGTCGACGACGACGACCTCGTCCAGTCGCGCGGCCACCTGGTCGCTGGTCAGTTCAGGGGGACTCATGCGTCGGCCTCCAGCTTGTCGACGACCGCGTCCACCAGCCAGTGGAGATGCGCTCGACGCTCGTCCACGCCCTGCTCGGATGCGGGGTCACTCCCCCAGGCCGGAGCCAGCGCGTCGGCGTAGGTGAAGTAGTTGATGACGGCGCCCGAGAACGTCACGAAGAACTGCCGGGCCGCCAGCGGGCCCTCGCGCGGCGCGACGTCGACCAGCGCGGCCTCGACCCACTCCTGCATGGGGATCAGCGAGCGCTGGATCAGCTCCAACGCCGGGCCGTTCGAGGCCACCTGCTGCTGGACGAGCCGGGGGTAGTTCCGGTTGGCCGCGATGTAGTCGATGTACGCGTCGATCAGCCGGTGCAGCCGCGTCCGCACGTCGCCCTCGCCTTCGAACGCGTCGCGCAGCGCCTGCTCATGGGCGCCGTAGTACCCGGCGACGACCCGCTCGAAGAGCTCGTCCTTGCTGCCGAAGTAGTAGAAGACGAGCGCCTTGTTCACGCCCGCGTGCTCGGCCACGTCGCGCACGCTGACCGCGTCGAAGCCCTGCTCACCGAACAGCTCGTCCGCGGCCGCGAGGATCTTCCTCGCCCGCTCGCCGCTCTCCTTCCGGGTGCTTCGCGCCATGACCACCCCTAGCCTCTCCGGTGTGTGTTCGCGAACACTTTGACCGATCGGTTTGACCGGTCGGTCAAACCATGCCATGAAGAGGCCAGACCTCGACCGGGAGTACGGCATGGGAATCGCACAGAAGCTCAAGCGAACGAAGACGATCACGGGCGGCGGAATCGTCTCCCGCATGCTGGCGGCCGAGGACGTCACCAAGGTCTTCGGCATCATCGACGGCACCTACTTCGGCCTGTACAGCAGCTACGGCGAGCACGGCATCGAGCTGGTCACGCCGCGCCACGAAGCCTGCGCGGTCCACATGGCCGGCGCCTATGCCCGGATGACCGGCGGCCTTGGCGTGGCGATGGCCTCGAACGGACCCGGCGTCGCCAACGCGCTGTCCGGCGTCGCGGTCGAGGAGGCCGAGGGCAACCGGGTGCTGCTGATCACCTCGAGCCGTCGGGTGGGCATCGCCTACCCCGACCGCGGCGGCACCTTCCAGTGCTTCGACCAGGTCGGCGTCATCGGCAAGATGAGCAAGTGGAGCTGCGCGGTCCCCTCGGCGGACCGCATCGCCGAGCTGATGCGTCGCGCCCTGCGCCACTGCTGGACCGGGCGCCCGGGTGTCGTCCACCTGGACATCCCCGAGAGCGTCCTGAACAGCGCCGTGCCTCTGGACGAGCGCTGGTTCCGCGCCCCCGAGCTGTACCGGACGACCGAGCCGCTCGCCCCTTCGGATGCGCAGGTGCAGCGCGCCCTCCGCATCCTGGGCGAGGCGAAGCGTCCGCTCATCCACGCGGGCTCCGGCGTGCTCCACGCCCAGGCCTTCACCAAGCTCCAGCAGCTCGCCGAGCTCCTGCACGCGCCGGTCACGACCTCGTGGGCAGCCCGAGCAGTGATCGACGAGCGGCACGAGCTCGCCATCGCGATGCCCTACGTCGACGCGGTCAAGAAGGCCCGGAACGAGGCGGATGCGGTCCTGGTGCTCGGCTCGCGGCTCGGCGAGACGGACTTCTGGGCCAAGGCCCCCTACTGGGCTCGCCCGGGCCAGCAGCAGCTCATCCAGGTCGACCTCGATCTGGACCACCTGGGCAACAACCGACCGGTGGACCTGCCTGTCCAGGCCGACGTGGGCGCGTTCCTGGACCGGCTCGTGGACGCCGCTCGGCGTGGGGGAACCGGCAGGACGCCGCGTCGCGTGAAGTGGGTCGGCTCGCTGGCGCGCGCCTGCTCGAAGCGGCGTCGTGAGCTGGACAAGCACCTGGCGAAGAACGACATGCCGATGCACCCCGCGCGCGTCACCGACACGTGCCGACGGGTCTTCGACGACGACGCCACGATCGTGGTCGACGGCGGAAACACCTCGATCTGGGCCCACTTCTTCCACGAGGTGCGCCGCCCGAACACCGTGCTCGGAACGGCCAAGATGGGCATGCTCGGCGCCGGCCTTCCCCAGGCGGTGGCGGCCAAGGTCGCGCGGCCGGACAAGCAGGTCTACTGCCTGGTCGGCGACGGAGCGATGGGCTTCAACGCCCAGGAGGTCGAGACCGCCGTCCGGAACGACCTGCAGGTCATCTGGCTGGTCTTCTGCGACACGCAGTGGGGCATGGTGAAGATCAACCAGCAGTTCGCGCTCAAGCCGATCAAGACGCTGATCAAGAAGACGCTCGAGCCGCACGAGAACATCAACACCGACCTGGGCGAGATCGAGTTCGACCAGCTGGCCCGCTCGATGGGGGCTCACGGCGAGCGCGTGGCGGACCCCGCGGGGCTCGAGGGCGCCATCCGTCGCTCGCTGGCTTCGGGGAAGGCCGCCGTCATCCACGTCGATGTCGACCGGGTGGCCCACCTGTGGGCACCGAACCTGACCACGTTCAAGGACATGCACGCCGAGCCGGCCGGATGAGCCGCCCCACCCAGGCCGTCCTCATCACCGGCGCCGCCGGGTTCCTGGGCCGAGCCGTCACCCAGGCGCTGGCCTCGGCTCCTGGGGCGCTCGCGCGGATCGTCGCCACGGACATCCGGCCCGTCCCTCGCCACGAGCGGGTCGAGGGCGTGGAGTACCGCGTGCTGGACATCTGCGGCGGCGAGCTGGGGGCGGGGCTCGAGGGAATCGATGCGGTCGTGCACCTGGCAGCCATCGTGAACCCCGGGCCGAGCACGACCCGCGAGATGCAATACCAGGTCGACGTCGTCGGCACCCAGGCCGTGGTCGACGCCTGCGCAGCGGCCGGCGTGGACAAGCTCGTCTACACCAGCTCGGGCGCGGCGTATGGGTACCGCGAGGGCGCCTCGCCGCTGTTGAGCGAGGACGACCCGCTCCAGGGCAACGAGGTCTTCGCGTACTCGTGGCACAAGCGACTGGTCGAGGAGCTCCTGGCAGACGCGCGAGAGGAGCACCCCGAGCTCCGTCAGCTCGTGTTCCGGGTCAGCTCGGTGCTGGGGCCGACGGTGAACAACCAGATCACAGCGATGTTCGAGCGGCCTGTGGTGCTCGGGCTGCGTGGCCGCGACACGCCGTTCTGCTTCATCGCCGACGAGGACGTCGCTGCCGCCATCGTCCAGGGCGTGCACGGTGAGCGTGCCGGCGTCTTCAACCTGACCGGGGACGGCGTCGTGACGCTGCGCGAGATCGCCGCGGCGATGGGCCGGCGCTACGTCGCGCTGCCCGAGCCCGTCGTCCAGAACGGCCTGCGCGCGCTGAAGCGGCTCGAGCTCACCGGCTACGGGCCGGAGCAGACCCTGTTCCTCCGCCACCGGCCGGTGCTGGACAACCGACGCCTGAAGGAGGAGTTCGGTTTCCGGCCGACCCGCACCAGCCGCCAGGTCTTCGAGGACTACCGGCGTGCCCGTGTCTGAGCGCATGGCCGGACAGGTCGCCGTCATCACCGGCGCCGCGGGTGGGATCGGTCAGGCGCTGGCTCGCGCCCTGGTGCGAGACGGAGCCAAGGTCGCTCTGCTGGACCTGGACGAGGTGCGGCTCCAGGAGCTGGCCGACGCGCTCGTGAGCGCCGGCGGTGACTGCCTCGTCCACCGCTGCGACGTGACCGAGCCCACTGACTGCCAGGCAGCGATCGACGCCGTCGAGGCACGCTGGGGCGGCGTCGACGTGGTGCTCGCCAACGCCGGCATCTCGCACCGCAGCCTGTTCGCCGAGACCGATCCCGCCGTGCTCCGCCGGGTGATGGAGGTGAACTTCTTCGGCGCCGTGAACATCGTCCGCGCGGCGCTCCCGAGCGTGACCCAGCGCTGCGGCCAGCTCGTGGCGACCTCGTCGGTGGCGGGCTTCGCGCCCCTGGTCGGACGCACCGGCTACGCGGCCAGCAAGCACGCGCTGCACGGCTTCTTCGACTCGCTGCGCTCCGAGCTCCGCGGGACCGGGGTCGGCGTGCTGCTGATCTGTCCGGGCTTCACGGACACCGCGCTGGCTCGAACGGCCCTGACCGGGGACGGCGGCGCCGTGGGCGACGGGACCCGACAGGCCACCGGCCGGACGATGTCCCCCGACGAGGTCGCCGAGGGCGTGCTCCAGGCGCTGCGACGTCGACGCCGGCTGGCGCTGATCTCGCCGATCGCGCGGGCCTCGTTCTGGCTCTCCCGCGTCGCGCCGTCGGTGTACGAGCGGCTGATGCTGCGGGGTCAGGGCGCGGAGTTCCGGGCGGGCCTCGAAGCGTAGCTCAGAGCGCAGAGGTCCCTGGCTGACGGTCAGCCTCGCCGTTCTGCGTCGCCCAGCGCACAGCTCAGGCCTGCAGGATCGCCCGCCGGTAGAAGTCGTCGAAGTCGATGAACTCGGCGGAGACGGGCAGCGTGGCCCCCTCGGGCAGCGCCTCGAGGCTGGCGTTCCGGTCGTTCGGGTAGCGCACGCCGACGGACAGCTCGCCGACCGTCCCGATGACGGTCAGGCCACCGCGGTAGGAGTCGTCCAGCCCCAGCGCCGAGGTGCGCTCGGTCTTCTCGACGGTCAGGATCACATCCAGCGGCGCCACCTTCAGGGCATCGATCACGCGCTGGCGGTCGCTGTAGCCCAGGCTCTTGTCGGCCAGCTTCTGCAGGTCGTCGCCGCGGGTGGGCGGGGCCGCTGCGGGCTCGGGCGTGGACAGAGGCGGAGCGGCTGCGGGCGTCGGCTCGGGAACATTGAACGGGATGACCTTCGGCTGGGGCGCCGGCTTGGACTCCGGCTCGAGGATCGAGGGGATTGGCGCGCTCAGCGGCGGCGTCGACTCGATCTCGGCGACCGCCTTCCAGTCGTCGTCCGCGGCCAGCTCGCGAACCGGCGAGCCGACCGCCGCGGCGAGCTTCTGCGCGACGTCGACGACGGTGTCCAGATGCATGCGCAGCGTGGCGCCGTTGCTGCTGACGCCGTGGGTCAGGACCTTGGCCCGGCCCGAAGACAGGCTGCCCTCGGTCCCAGCGTGGACCAGCTCCCAGACCGCGTCCTTGGCGGAACGGTCCTGGAAGAGGCGGATGACCTCGCTGGGGGTCTCACCCTTGATCATGCAGGCGCCGTCGAAGCTGTCGTCGCCGACCTCGATGTCCTGCGAGCCGAAGAACTTGCCCACGCCCGAAAGCAGACCTTCCTTCGAGACCGCCAGGCCGCCGGGCAGGATGGCCGGCACATCGGCGGCGACGCGCGTGTAGACCTGCTTGTGCTTGCCTCTGCCGCGCACCTCGACGTCGATCTTGACCGGCACCCCCCGATACTCGCCGACCAGCTTCGGGTAGCTGAAGAAGCCGCCCTCGATGAACTGGAGGTCGAGCTCCGCCCCAAGCGCCATCCAGGTCTTCTTCCGGTTGTTCTTCACGACGAACTGGATGCCCATCACCACGGCGGTGATGACGACGAATATGAGAATGCCTTCCATGGTTCCGGCTTAACGGATGACCACGAGGCCGAGTCAGTGGACCTCGGGCGTGTTCTCGGTCCCGTTCCCTGTGAGCTCCAGCGCCAGGAACTGCGAGAGGGATCGGGCGTTCACCTGAACCGTGTCGCTCCAGACGATGAGCACGGCACCGATGGCGATGCTGATGACGCTCACGAGGAGCATCGTCTCGACGGTGGACTGTCCGCGGCGCATGGGAACTCGACGGTGCCCCCGAACCCTACCTCGACACCTCGAGCTCACCAACCCGTGTCGATGTAGTAGCCCGAGTCATACGACGACTCGCTGATCGCGCCGACCACGGCCAGCCCACCACAGCACAGGACCAGGCCGACGACTCCGACTGCAGCGATCACCAGGAGCTTGTTGGCCTGGCTGCCCGAGGCGTTGCCGGGAGCCGAGACGGGAGTCGAGGGGACCGGCGCCGCCGCTCGGACGGGCTCCGGGACAGGCGCCGAGACAGGCTCGGGCGCAGGCTTCGGCTGGGGCGACGCTGGCGCGGCACTCGGCGGGCTCACGAGCCCGGCGACGAACGCCGCGCACGAGGCAGGCCGAGCCGCGGGTTCGAGCGACAGCATCCCCATCACGCGGTCCGAGGTCTCCGCTGAACACCCGGAGACGTCGCCCAGCGGGAGGAGGTTCCCGGCGAGCTTGTTGCTGAGGATGCGCGCCTCGCTGGCCGTGTCCGCCCACGGCATGCGGCCCGACAGCAGCGCATACGCGATCGCGCCCAGCGCATACCGGTCCGCCGCGGGCCCCACCCGCTTGGCGTCCGCCTGCTCGGGCGCCATCCAGCCGGCGGTCCCCATCGCCGTCGAGGTCATCGTCTGACCGTGGGCGAGCGTGGTGTCCTTCGCGATGCCCAGGTCGAGCAGCACCGGCTTGCCATCCGAACGGACCTTCACGTTCGCCGGCTTGAGATCCCGGTGGATGATCCCCAGGCCGTGCAGGTGGTCCAGCGCTTCGGCCAGCGGCCACAGCAGCGCGACCGCCTCGGCCAGTGGCATGCCGCCAGGGCGCACGAACGCCGACAGCTCCCGGCCCTCGACCAGCGACATGACGGTCGCCAGGTGATCGCCATCGGCGAGCACGTCGAAGACGGTGGCGACCGAGTCGTGGGTCACCTTGCGCCCCAGCTCGGCCTCGGCGAAGAACCGCTCGCGGAACCCCGGCTCGCTCGCGATGTGCGGATGGATGAGCTTGATCGCGACGTCGCCGCCCTGACGGCGCGCCCACCCCTCCTCGACGTGGCGCGCGCGCACGACGCGACCCATGCCTCCAGCACCCAGCTCGCCGAGGACCTGGTAGGAGCCCAGCCGCTCCGGCAGCGTGGCGTCCGCCACCCTGGTGACGCCGCCCAGGGACGGCCCGCTGCCGAGCTCTACGGCCAACAGCGCGTCCTTCTGTTTCGCGAAGTCGGCCTCGTCGATCAGTCCAAGATCGAGCAACCGCTTGAGCTGGGTCAGTTTCCCTTCGAGTTCGCTCATGTGCATTCCTCCTCAGAGGCTGGAGCCGTAGTACCGGTAGAGCGTGACGCCACGCAGGTCCTCGAGACACTTCCCGAGCGTCAGATCCCAGACCGCGAGCTGGTTGCCCACGATCGCGGCCGAGAACGGGGCATTGAACCCCTCACGGCCTTCGTAGTAGGAGTTATACACGTGGCCTTCGATGCGACCGTCCTGGACGCTCCAGGCTCCCCCGGACCACCCGGTCACCTCGCAGTTGTGGAACGCCGCTTCGAGCGTCCCGTCCGCATGCAGGATCACCGCCACGATCTGGCCGGCGGCCTCATCCGGGTACCAGCCATACACACGATCTCCCGGCTCCAGGTCGTGGCCGGAGGTCAGGCCGAGCGGCTTGTCGGGCAGGGCGTCCCCGAGCGTGGTCGCCGGGCCCGCGTTCTGGGCGCCCATCGAGCGCTCGAACTCGGCTTCGGCGTCGTGTTCCTCGTCCTGGCGCCGCAGCCGCTCGAGCTTTGCCGCCACGTCCACAGGCTCGGCCAGCTTGCTGGTCTTGTCAGGCTTCTCGGCCGCCTTCTCCCGGGCCTCGTGGGCAGCCAGGTCTATCGCGGACGGCGCCTCGCGAGGAGCCTGGGCCATCAGGTACGCGCCGATACCACCGACCAGCAGCACCGCGCCGCCCACGAACCACATCGGGGAGATCCCTTCCGAGGGCGGCTCGTCGAAGCCGTCGTCGACGAGCACCCGCTTGGGAGGCAAGGGCGGCGGGAGCGGGGGAGTCGTGTCCGGGACCTTCGGCGCCGGCTGCTTCGGCTCGGGGGTCGTCCGCTTCGGCTCCGCGCGCTTCGACTTCGGGGCCGCCCGCGCGGAAGCCAGATCCTGGACGAACCTCGCCGACGAGGATGGACGTCGGCTGGGCTCCAGCGCCGTCATCCGGCCGACCGCTTCACTCAGCGCGCCCGCCAGGTCTGGCCGGATCTTGCCGAGAGGCGTCAGGTCGCCGGTCAGCTTCCGCACGTGGACCCGCGCTGGACTGCTCTCGTCGCCCCAAGGCATGCGTCCGGACAGGAGCGCATACGCGATGAGTCCCAGCGCGTAGCGGTCCGCCGCTGGCCCTGCGTGCTTGGCATCCATCTGCTCCGGGGCCATCCACTCCAGCGTGCCCATCGCCGTCGACGTGTGGGTCAAGCCGTCGTCCTGGCCCATGTCCTTGGCGATGCCGAGATCGAGCAGGACCGGCGTCCCATCCGCTCGCACCTTGACGTTCGCCGGCTTCAGATCGCGGTGGATGATGCCCAGGCCGTGAAGGTGATCGAGCGCCTGCGCGAGGGGTCGCAGCAGCGCCAACACCTCGTCCAGGGGCATGCCCCCAGGCCGCACGAACTCCGTCAGGTCGCGCCCCTCGACCAGCGACATGACGCACGCCAGGTGGTCCCCATCCGCCACGACGTCGAACACGCTGGCGACGGACGCGTGGCTCACCTTTCGGCCGAGCTCCGCCTCGGCGAAGAACCGCTCGCGGAACCCCGGCTCGCTCGCGATCTGCGGCTGGATGAGCTTGATGGCGACATCGCCCCCCTGCCGACGCGCCCAGCCCTCCTCGACGTGACGGGCCCGCACCACGCGACCCATACCGCCCGCCCCCAGCTCGCCGAGCACCACGTACGAGCCCAGGCGTTCCGGCAGGGCCCCGTCCGCGATCTGCGTGGAGCCGGACAGCGGCGAGGCCACCGACGTGGCGCCGGCCAGCGGCGGCGCGACCGCCAACCCGGCCGTCAGCAACGCGCGCTTCTGCACGGCGAAGTCGGCCTCGTCGATCAAGCCGAGCTCGAGCAGGCGCTTGAGCTGGGTCAGCTTGCCTTCGAGCTCACTCACATCGACTCCCAGAGAGGTTCGTCAGCTCGCGGCGATCAGGATGATGCCGATGACGACTCCGATGACGATCAACACCGCGACGTAGCCCAGAGCGACACCGACAGCGGTCTTCATCTCCTTGTTGAACTCGTTCTCGTCGAACGTCTCGGGCTCGGTGGGCTCGACGTCGGGCTTCGAGATCGGGGCCGGCGCCTCGACCTTGGGCTCGTACACCGCCTTCTCGGGCGGCTTCGGCTTCGGCTTCAGGGCCTGGGTCGGCTGCAGCCCGTTCACGAACGCGACACAACGGGAAGGACGGGCGCTCGGATCGAGCGACAGCATCTTCATCACGGCCTGCGAGGTGTGCGCGCTGACCGCGGAGACCTGGCTGAGCGGGACGAGGTTGCCGCCCAGCTTGTGCGTCAGGATTCGTGCGGCGCTGGCCCCGTCCGCCCAGGGCATGCGACCCGACAGGAGCGCGTACGCGATGCCCCCGAGCGCATAGCGGTCCGCGGCGGGCCCGACGTTCTTCGCGTCCGCCTGTTCGGGGGCCATCCAGCCCGCCGTGCCCATCGCGGTGGCGGTCGCCGTGTGGTTTGCGTCCGAGGTCATGTCCTTGGCGATGCCGAGATCGAGCAGGACCGGCGTGCCGTCGGCGCGCACCTTCACGTTCGCGGGCTTCAGGTCCCGGTGGATGATGCCCAGCCCGTGCAGGTGGTCCAGCGCCTGTGCCAGGGGCCGCAGCAGCGCCACGACCTCGGAGAGGGGCAAGCCGCCGGGGCGAACGAAGGTGGTCAGCTCACGCCCCTCGACCAGCGACATCACCGTGCCCAGGTGGTCGCCATCGGCCAGGACGTCGAAGACCGTCGCGACCGAGTCGTGGCTCACCTTCCGGCCGAGCTCGGCCTCGGCGAAGAAGCGCTCCCGGAATCCCGGGTCGCGGGCGATGTGCGGTTGGATGAGCTTGATCGCCACGTCGCCGCCCTGGCGTCGGGCCCAGCCCTCCTCGGCGTGGCGGGCGCGCAGCACCGTCCCCATGCCTCCCTCGCCCAGGGTACCGAGCACCCGGTACGAGCCCAGTCGATCCGGCAGGTCCACCGACGACTCGACCCGCGTCTCCCCGCCCAGCGGCGCGCCGCCTACCGCAGCCGCTAACAGGGCCTTCTTCTGACCGTCGAAGTCGGACTGGTCGATGAGCCCCATGTCCAGGAGCCGCTTGAGTTCGGTGAGCTTGTTCTCAAGTTCAGACATCCGTACCTCAGGAGGCGGGGAATCTACCACTCGGACGTTCGCCCCCCCCGCTCCCCGGTGGTTAGAGACGGATGCCCGCATCGCGGGCAGGAGGACACCATGGCGCGCATCGCCGACATCGGGCAGCACGAGGGACAGACCGTCACCATCTCGGGCTGGATCGACAACAGCACCCGCAGGGGCAAGCTCCTGTTCATCCAGCTCCGCGACGGCAGCGGCCGGATGCAGTGTGTGATGCGTAAGCAGAACGTCGACGAGGAGACCTTCGAGGCGTTCAAGCGAGCCGGTCAGGAGTCCAGCGTCCGCATCACGGGCGAGATCAAGGCCGACACCCGCAGCAAGCTCGGCTTCGAGATGCAGGTGAGCGAGGGCGAGGTCCTGCAGTCCGCCGAGGGCTACCCGATCACCCCGAAGGAGCACGGCCCCAACTTCCTGCACGACAAGCGGCACCTGTGGCTTCGCAGCCGCCGGCAGTTCGCCATCATGAAGATCCGGCACCTGTGCGTCCGCGCCATCCGGAACTTCTTCGACGACCGCGACTTCACGCTCATCGACAGCCCGGTGTTCACGCCAAACGCGTGTGAGGGCACCACGACGCTGTTCGAGACCGAGTACTTCGGCCGGCCGGCCTACCTGACCCAGTCGGGCCAGCTCTACCAGGAAGCGGGCGCCATGGCGTTCGGTAAGACCTACTGCTTCGGCCCCACCTTCCGGGCCGAGAAGAGCAGCACGCGTCGCCACCTGACCGAGTTCTGGATGGTCGAGCCCGAGGTCGCGTTCGCCGATCTCGACGACATCATGGAGCTGTCCGAGGACTTCCTCGTCGAGGTGGTCGCATACGTGCTCGAGCACGGTCGCGAGTACCTGGAGATCCTGGAGCGCGACCTCGGTCCGCTCGAGAACGTGCAGAAGCCCTTCCCCCGGATGTCCTACGACGAGGCCTGCGCCAAGCTGGCCGAGCTGGGCACCCCCGTCGACCCCGAGGACGACTTCGGCTCGCCGCACGAGACCGTGCTCACGAAGGAGTTCGACCGGCCGATCATGGTCCACCGCTTCCCGACGGCCATCAAGGCCTTCTACATGAAGGAGGACCCGACGAACCCGCTGCGCGCGCTGGGCGTCGATGTGCTGGCGCCGGAAGGCTACGGCGAGATCATCGGCGGCGGCGCCCGCGAGGACCGCATCGACGTGCTCGAGCGCAAGATCGACGAGCACCAGCTTCCCCAGGAGGCCTTCGACTGGTTCAAGGACCTGCGCAACTACGGCTCGGTGCCGCACGGTGGCTTCGGTCTTGGCCTGGAGCGCCTGGTCTGCTGGGTCTGCGGCATCAAGCACATCCGCGAGACGATTCCCTTCCCGCGGATGATCGACCGGCTGACGCCGTGACCTCGGTCGAGCTCGCCGAGCTGGTCGGAGGCGAACACCACGGCGAGAGCTGCGAGCTCGAGGACATCGGTGCGCTCGACGAGGCGGGCCCGGGTGTGCTGACGTTCGCGCTGGCGGACGAGGTCTGCGACGGCATCGTCCTGTGCGAGCAGCCGCGGTCCCAGGGCACGTGGATCCTGGTGTCCGACGCCCGAGCGGCCCTGGCGGCCGCGATCGAGGCCCTCGTCCCCGAGGTCCACGAGGTCGGCGTCTTCGGCACGGTCCACCCGACGGCCGACGTCGCCGCGACCGCCACGATCTACGAGGGCGCCGTCGTGATGGCGCGGGCTCGCGTGGGTCACCACACCGTGGTCTGGCCCAACGCCACGATCTACCCGGGGGTCACCATCGGAGCGCGCTGTCGCATCCACGCGGGGGCCGTCATCGGCGCCGACGGCTTCGGCTACCGGCCGGGACCCACCGGACCCCGGAAGCTCCCGCACATCGGCACCGTGGTGATCGAGGACGACGTCGAGATCGGCGCCAACAGCACGGTCGACCGAGGGTTCCTGGGCGAGACGCGCATCGGCGCTGGCACCAAGATCGACGACCTGGTCCTGGTCGCGCACAACGCGCGCATCGGCCGCGGGACCGTCATCGCCGGACAGTCGGGCATCAGCGGCAGCAGCACCATCGGCGACGGGGTCCAGGTGGCGGGCCAGGTCGGGCTCATCGACCATGTGCACGTCGGCGATGGCGCGCGGCTCGGCGCGGGCTCGAAGGTCATCCGCGACGTCCCGGCCGGGGAGACGATGCTCGGCGCCCCGGCGAGACCCATCCGACGGACCCTGCGCATCCTGGCCGTGATCGAGAAACTCCCGGAGCTCTGGAAGCAGTCCTGAAACCCGCGACGACGGCCGCCCTTGATCTCTCGATAGAATGCAACCTGTGCTGATCTTCATCGGGCTGGCGGGGGCGACGACCTACACCGTGGGTGCAGACGACTCGCTCGCGGCCAAGTGCAACATCGCGAATGCTGGCGATCGCATCGAGATCACCGGGCACGTCAGCTCGAGCGACACCTGCGGCCTGGAGAAGGCCGTGACGATCGCCGGCGTCGGCGGCGGCCCCTGGGAGGTCCCCTCGATCCTGATCTACGCCGACGGCGTGAAGGTCGAGAACGTCCTGCTGTCCGCGAAGAGCGAGACGATGATCGGGGTCTACGACGCCGAGGTCACGCTCGACGACATCGAGTTCGACGGCGAGAACGGCAGCTCGGCCACGTACGGCCTCTACATGCTCGGTGGGGACGTCACCGCGTCGAACTGGAGCATCCACGACCACGGCTACGCCTCGCCCATCTACGTGGCCGGGAACAACGCGACGTTCGAGCTCACGACCTGCGAGGTCGTCGCCAACGGCCAGGTCTTCCAATTCAACGACTACGCCGGACCCGTCACCGCGGTCATCGACGACTGTGACTTCCGCGACGGCTTCGACGAGTCGGCGCTCGGCATCGGAATCAGCTCGTCGGGCACGGACCTGACCGTTCGGAACTCGACCTTCGACAACATCGAGGGCTACGGCGGCGCGGCCATCGCGGCGTACGGCGAAGGCGGCCTGCTCACCATCGAGGACTCGATGTTCACGAACCTCGTCACCGACGACGAAGGCGGCGCGCTGTACGTCACCAACGGGACGGACCTGGTCGTCAAGGGCAGCACGTTCTCCGGAAACACGGCGCTGCGCGGAGGAGCGATCCACGTCCAGGGCTCCGGTCTCACCGTCAAGGACTCGACGTTCTCCGGCAACCTGGGCACGAACGGCGGCGGAGCCATCGACGTGTTCGCCGCCACCGAGATCGAGATCGCCGCGGCGTCGTTCTGCGAGAACACCACCGAGCTCTACAACGGCGGGGCCCACGTCTCGATCGAGGGAAGCGACGCCCACATCCACCACAGCACGTTCCTGGGTGGCTCGGGCACGTCGAGCGCCTCGCAGATCTGGGTGAAGTCCGGCGGCAACCGCGTGACCCTCGAGAACAACTCGATCATCGACAGCAGCGCCATGGGCGTCGGCGCCACGCTCGGCGCCAGCGACCTGACCCTGACGAACAACCTCTTCCACGGCCACGTCCAGGCGCTCGGCGACAACAACGCCGACCCCGACGTCATCGCCAGCGAGTCCGGGTACAACGCCTGGATCGGCGTCACCAACACCGGGGACTTCGCGCCGCTGTGGGAGCTCGGCAACGAGTACATGGACTGGACCGACCCCGGCTACGCCACGCCCCAGAGCGGATGCGGCTGGCTGCCGTACCTGGGCGAGGGCTCGGTGCTGATCGACGCCGGTCGACCGGACATGGAGGACGACGACGGGACCCGCGTCGACATCGGTGCCTTCGCCTACGAGGGCGACATCGAGCCGCCGGACAGCGACTCGGCGCCGATCGACAGCCCGGTGGACTCCGAGCCCTGGGACTCCGAGCCGCCCGACTCCGAGCCGCCGGTGGACACCGAGCTCGAGGACGACACGGGCGCCGTGCCCGAGCTCACCCGGTACGTCACGGGCGGCTGTCGAGGGAGCCTGTTGGGGGCGTTCCTGATCCCGCTCGGGCTGGTGCTGCTCAGGCGCCGCGCGTGATACTCTCCCTGCCCTCAGGGGATACTGGGGATGGCCACCTCGATTCGCCCGATCGCCGCTCTCGCGGTGCTCGCTGCGCTGCTCGTCACATTTCTCGTTTCGGTCTTCGACACCATCGTCGAGGATGGCCCCACCATCCAGATCCAGGGGCACTACGTCCCACTGTCCGAGCTAGATGGCTCCCCCGCGAGCTTGGGGACGGGCTCGCGTGAGACGCTGCGACTGACCGAGTCGCTCATCCCCGCGCACCTCGGCGTGGTCACGGTGAACGGCGACTCGCCCGGCTACCGCCACGAAGCGGCAAACCGCAATGCGGAGTTCACCCGTCCGACCGGTATGTTCTCCACCGAGGACGAGAGCGTCGGTCACCTCTCCGTGCCGGCCGGCGACGGGGCGCGGGTTCTCCTGGGCTTCGAGGAGGCGGGACGTCCGAGCGACACGCTGGTCGAGATCTGCGGCTCGGAGGCCAACGAAGGGCTTGCAGGCGACGTGGCCTGGGCCCGCATTCGCATCTCCTCGGGCGAGGGCCTCTGGATCGAGGACGAACACGGCGCGATGCACGTCGCGATGGTGCCCACCATCCCGGGTGAAGCACGGAACATCGGAGGGGCGGCGCTGGTCTCCCTCGATGACGGAGACGCCTGGCTCGTTCCTGGCAACGACCCGCTCAGGGGGTGCGACGAGGCCTGTCTCGAGCAGCTGAAGTCGGATGGCTGGCAGCTCGGCATGCTGTCAGCGCCCGACGCGCTCGAGGCGCTTGCGCGCGCCGAGCCCGGCCTTGCTGGAGGCGAGGACATCAGTGCGGTCAGGAAGCCGCGCGTCTTCGTCCAGGTGGGCGACCACGCCGCCCGCCCCATCCTCCCCGGCGGCATGCCCGACAGCCACTTCGAGGTCGAGGGCCTCCCCGTCGAGGTGTTCCGTCGCAGCATCGGCGAGGAAGCCGCAACGATGAGCCTGCGCCCCCTTCGGGACGCCTGGGATGGCGTGAAGTGGCTCGGCTCGAAGGTCCCGAAGCTGGGCTCTTCACTCGTCCCCGCTCCGCTGAAGGTCTCGCGTTCGACCAGCGACAGCCCGTCCGTCCACGTCATCGACTGCGCCGCGGACAGCCCGGATCCGGGAGCACAAGCTGGGCTCCGCGAGGTGTGGGGACCCGACGAGTGGCTCGTCGCGGGCGACGGCGTCCACTACCGAGCGCGACTCGACGAGGACCTGTTGGAGCTCCGGCTGGAGGTGCCACCGACGGGCCGGGCTCGGCCCTTCGCATCGCTGGCCGCGAGCCGCTTCAAGGCGTACAACCGCCGCATCGACGTCGCGTCCTGCCCTGAGCGAACGGTGCTCCGGGGCGAGACCGACGAACAAGCTCTTCCACCTGGGCGCGAGGCCAGCGGACAGCGCGCCCTGCCGGGCGTCGGAGAGACCATCGAGACCGTCCCCTTGCCGTTTTGGCTCGCCGATGCCCACCCGGAGATCACGGGCGAAGGCCGGACCGAGGTGGACGTCGCATCCGTCTGCGCGGACGGCGACCGCCTGGTCGTCTCCGAGCGCCTCTCGACACACGGTCTCGACGCGTTCGGCGGCGAGGTCGCAGACGGCGAGACGTTCCAGGCGGCGGGTCACGTGCTCCGGTTCTCCTCGTCCAAACCGAAGATCGAGCAGTGGCTTCCGCTGTTGGGCTTCTGGCTCGCGGTCGCCGTACTGATTGGCCGCTCGAGCATGCGCCTGAAGCAGGTCGCCGGCCGCCACTGGGAACACGGCACGCTGGCCGTCGCTTGCGTCGGCACGCTCATGGTGGTCGGAGCACTCCTCCAGATGCACATGTCGGCGTCGGACCTCCTCCTCGGCGCGCCTGACTACGTCCACCGCCACCTCGTCACCGGCTGGTTCGCCGTCATCGCGCTCGCCGCCGCGATGGAGCTCGGGCTGGACTGGTGGAATCACACCGAGTGGCAGGAGGACGGCTGGCACACCCTGACGCGCGTGCTCGCCGTTCTCGGCGGGGGCCTGGTCGCCCTGGCCGGCTGGGCGACGCTGGACGCGGCCGTCTGGGCCCTATGGGGAGCCCCCGCGGATCAGCTCCTCGCCGGAGACATCGTGCGCGCGGGCACCTGGCTCTACGTCGCGAAGTTCTGGGCCGCGGGACTCGTCTTCGCCGGCCTCGCCTTCGCCGTCCACCGCAGGAAGGGCACCTACGAGCCGGGGCGTCCGGGCCCGACCGAGTGGCTGACAGGACGAGGCCGGCGCGTCGCGCAGAGATGGTGGGACAGGGTCGCCAGCGTCGCCGGCGCCGACCGGGTCCGCTCCGCCGAGACGTGGTGGGGCCGGGTGGTGGCCTGGTTCGCTCGGCGCCGGCTCCTCAACTGGTTCTGGGAGCTGCTCTTCCGACGACCCGTCGGGTTCGGTGGCGCCCGAGGCGACTTCAGCGTCGGATGGCTCGTCCTGGCGATCGCCGTCATGGGCATCGGCGCTGCGTACGCCGGGCTCAAGTCGGGCAGCCGGGCGGCGGGCGGCTTCGACCTGAAGCCGTCAGAGTTCACGGCGGTGTTCATCGGACTGGGCTTCGGCGGCATGTTGGCCGGCTTCTCCCAGCAAGGGGACGCGGACAAATGGTTCGTGCCGAAGCGGGCCCTGGCGTGGTCCGTCCTCCTGCTCGGCGCCATCGGCGTCTTCTACTTCGGAGCGGGTGACCTCGGCCCGCTGATGGTCATGGTGCCGGCCGTCCTGGCGCTCCTGTTCGTCTGGGTGTTCGACACCCAGTCCTCGAAGCTCGAGGACGACCGTCCCGGGTGGCGCTTCGTCGTGTTCGGAATCGTGGGCGCGGTGACCATCGCTCTCGCGGTCGGGGCGCTCCTGGGCATCGCGAGCCTGGCCGACACGACGGCGGAGCTCCCGGCCACCCTCCAGCGCACGATCGACCGGCTCGGCACGTTCTGGAATGCCTGGTACACCACGCCCGGCTGGTGGACGACGCGCGCCCATTGGATCGCTGCGGGTTTCTACGGCGCCGAGCGCGAGGTCTACCTCTCGAACCTGCACTCGGATCTGGCCTTCACGGCGGTGATGCAGACCTATGGGACCGTGCGCGCGCTGATGGTCCTGGGGGTCTTCGGCGGACTCGTCTGGTGCCTGTTCGGCCTCGGCGAGCGCCTGCTGGCCGGCGCGACCGACTTGAACTGGCTCGAGGAGGCGTTCCTCGTCCCCGAGTGCGACCGCAACGAGGCCACCTCGAACGTCGAGAAGAGCATCCTTCGTCGGAACGCGCGCGACGCCCGTCGACTCGCTGCGCTCGGCAACCTGGCGTACTTCGCCGGCGCGTACGTGCTCGCCGAGACGGTGATCCACATCGGCACGTGCTTCAACACGACGTTCCAGACCGGCATCACGCTCCCGTGGGTCTCCTCGGGAGGCTCTGCCGCGGTGGGCTTCGCGATCCTGGTCGGCCTGACAGTCGGCCTGGGTTCGGCCGGACTGCGCGAGGTCCCAGCGCGCGACCGCCCAGAAGAGATGACCGAGCGCTGGGACGTCCTCCATCGACGCGCTCTCAGGGAGCTCTCCGATGAGTAGCGACCGCACCTTCCGCGCCCCGGTCACAAAGGGCCTGCTGCTGGTCGCGCTGGCCGTGCTCGGCCTGTGGACCCTCCGCGCCGCCGCGCCCGAGCCGCCCGGGCTGGACGAGCAAATCACCCGTCACCACCTGCCCATCTCCGGCGCAGACCTGTTCGAGCTCACGCTGCTCGAGGGGCACACCAGCGGCTACGCCTTCTCCGGCGACCTGGACTGCGTCGATGACGCCGGTCAGCCGGTGCTCGAGCTGAAGCACGACGACGTCCTCTACTGCGCCTCCAAGAGCCCGGACACCCGGGTCCGACTGCGGGTCGACTCGGCGGGCCCCCAGCACCGTCTGGTGCTCGACGGACTCCTGGTCGCGGTCCCCGAGGACGACGCGCCCATCGCGAGCATGGGCCTGGCCCGCTCGGTCGACGTCGTGTTCCCGGTGCCCGGGATGGGCGCGCGCCACCTGGTCTTGTCCGGCCCCAAGGCGTGCGGCGACGACGACACCATCCGTGCCTGCGTCGAGAACGGCGGGCTGCGGGGCTCGCTCATCGTCGACAGGAGCCTGCGGGACCTCGGCGAGGGTGCGCCGCTGGTCCGCGAGGCGCCGAGCCGCGGCGTCGCGGTCCCGATCGCCGACGGCGACCGGGTCTGGGCCGGCCACGTGCCATTCCTGGTCCAGCAGCTGCGTCGCGACGAGCTCGGGATGTCCTGGGTCGAGCTGCGCGTCCCCCGTGCCGGCGTGGACAGCCAGGACTGGCAACGCGCTGCGGGAGACCGCCGCTGGATGTCGCTCGAGCTCCCCAGCTGGCCGCTCGCGCGACTCGCCGAGACGGACGAAGGCTGGGAACGCGACGGCGAGGCGAGCTTCTCGTTCCACTCCCGCGAACAGCAGTTCTCCACGTCGCCCCTGCCCTGGGCCTGGGACATGCACCTCACCGACCAGCGCATCGAGTGGCAGGAGGAGGAACAGCTCCAGAGCCTCATCGACCACGAGCTGCTGTGCATGGCCTCGTCGTTCGACGGCGGCGAGCTGGCTCCGAACGAGCCGTTCCCCGTGCGCTTCGTCTGGAACCTCGAGACCGGCCGGGGCTGCGATGGCGAGCGCATCGCCGCAGCGCCCCTCACGCTCCACCGGCTCGCCACGGAATGGGCTCACGATCGCGCTCGCAACGAACAGCTCGCCAGCTCGGCCCGACAGCTCGCGCAGCTCCCCGACCAGGTGCCCAACCCCGCCGAGCTGGCGTTCGTGTTCGACTGGACCCGCATCGCCGGGACCGCCGACGAGCTGGCCATCGTGCCCACCCGGTTGCTCGGCGTCCGCCCGCTGTCGACCCGCAACGGCCCCCGCGCCGAGCCGGACCTTCCCTCGATCGAGGACGGGTGCGACCTCGCCGAGTCCGGCTTCGCTCGTCCGCCCATCTCCGTTCGAAAAGGCACGGCCTCGCCGTACCTGCGTGTGGTGGAGTCCGACACCGCGGTCCCTGTCGGCGCGCGTCTGCTCCTCGCCAGCGACTCCGGCTCGATCTGTGTCGGCAACACCGTCCCTGACCGGACGAAGCTGCTGGGCGCCGGAGTCGCCGCGCTCGGCCACGTGGGCCTGAGCAAGAAGGACTTCCAGTTCGACGCCGCCGCGCCGGTCCAGCACGACGCGACGACCTGCATGGTGCTCTCCCAGCAAGACGGAGTGTGGACGGCGACCAAGGACGGCACCGCTCCGCTGCTCCTGGAGCGCGCGACCGAGCTGGGCGTGACCGAGACCAACGTCGGCGCCGGGAGCCTCCAAGCGCTCCAGCACCAGGACCGCCTGTGGCTCAGTGGCGGCGACCACCGGGTCGTCCTGAGCTTCGAGGCGCCCCCTGCGCCCGACGTCATCGCGTTCTCCGAGGCCACCGACGACGCCATCGAGCGCCGCTACCCGTACGGCCGAGACCTTGCGGCGGTGCTCGGCGTGCACGGCGTGATCTGGGGCGGCCTCGAGTCGTTCCTCGAGCCGAGCCTGTGGGCCGAGGCCGAAGAGGCCTGGCAGGACTCCTGCGGCGAGGAGACGGGTGAAGTCGCTGGCGTCGAGCTCACGCTGTCCGGAGACATGCAGCGCATCGTCTACAGCGAGTTGGCCGCGATGCACGACGCGAAGGCCGCAGGCGGTCTGGTCGCCTACGACGGGACCAAGCGCATCGAGCACGACATCCTGCGCATGCAGGCTGTGCTGCTCGACAGCCGCACCGGAGACGTGCTCGCCGTCGCGAACACCCCGGGGTTCGATCCCAACGCGAAGGATGCGCTCCGCCGCGAACAGGACGCCTTGAAGCAGCGGGACGGCAAGTGGCAGGCGCCCCCCGAGTACGACAACCAGGCGTTCCGTCGGAACAAGCAGATCGGCTCCGTCTACAAGCTGGTGACCAGCTACGGCCTCGCCCGCTCGAACCTGTTGGACGTGACCCCCCCGAACGCGCGCTGCTTCCGGATCGGCTTCCGCGAGTCGGAGCGCAACGACGACGCGACCGACCTCGTCCCCGAGCTCCGACCCCGCGTCAGGACCGACGAGAGCCTGCGGTGCAGCGCCGGCGAGGGCACCGGCGGCTACGGCTTCGACCCTTCGCCCCAGCAGCCCGACCACTTCGAGTACGCCTTCAAGAACTCCTCGAACCCCTTCTTCTCATTGGGCGCGATGGCGCTCGCCCCGCGGGCGGGCCTGTTGTACTCGGCCGCCCCCTCGACCGAGGTGTCCGCCCCCGGGATCATGACCCGGCACGTGGATCTGGCCAACATCAGGGGCGTCCCCGTCTCGCGCACAATCCACGAATGGGTGACGCGCTCGGACTTCTCGACCGGAGACGACCTGGGGACCGCCAACGGCTTCCTCGAAGCGCTGATCTTGACGGGCCACCGCTACCACTACGGCTACAGCCTGCGGACCCAGACCGTGGACTCGATCGGAACCACGACCTTCCCGACGTCTGCCGAGATGCGCTGGCTCCCCGGCGTTCGGCAGCCAGGCTTCCGATACCCGTCGGTCACGGGACCCGAGCTGTACGGCGTCGATCGCCGTGAGCGTCGCACGCTGGCGCTGTCCACGCGTCGTGGTGTGGACGAGAACACGTACACGCTCCAGGACACGCCGGTCGAGCCACTCGCCAGCTACGCGAAGCTGGCGTACGGAATGGGCGGGCTGGAGAGCAACGCCCTGGCGTTGGCCGTCATCGGCTCGGCCGCGGTGGACGGCAGCGTCGTCTCGCCGGACGTCGTGGTGGGAGCCAGCGAGGAGGAGCGTCGCGTCTTCACGGAGAGCCTGCTCACCCAGGCGCAGCGGCGCCGCATCGAACAGGTGATGAAGGAGACGGTGAAGTCCGGCACCGGCGGCGACTACTTCCTGACCCGGTTGGGCGACTGGGACGGCGTCGGCACCAAGACCGGGACGTTCCGAACCGGCGTCGCGCAGCGCGAGATGGATGCGCCGGTGAGCACACGGCGCCGTCGCACCGACGAGCTGATGGACCACGCGTGCGGGCGGGTCGGCGGGACGGGCTCCGCAGTGGACTGGGCCTACGTCACCCAGCGCGCTCCCACCAGCGCCGGCTGGCAGGCCGAGGTCCGGGAGCGACTCCAGGACGGCTGGGTTCCCCCGGCCGGCTTCGCAGCGGGGAGCCAGGAGTGCGGTAACGAGAACCCCGGGCGTGCCGGCGTCTCGGCGGATCTCGGAGACGCGGACCACGCGATCGACGGCGGGACCTGGCTCGATGCGTACCTGACGAAGAACCCCCCGCCGGCGTCGAAGACGCTTCACTTGCCGGGGTCGAGCCTGATCACTGTCGTGTTCGACGGGCTGGACGACCAGGGCACCGGGCGCGGGCTCGTGCTGGCAGTGGTCGCGGACGGCCATCGCGACGCGGCCAAGAGGGCCTCGGTCCAGATCCTGATCCGACTGCGTCAGTACCTGCAGCTCGTCGCTGCCACCGAACAAGAGGAAGACGCCGATGGCGGATGACAAGTACCTGGCCTTCCGGGACACCGGCGAGGACTTCGAGTTCGTCGAAGGACAGCACGTCTTTGTCGAGAAGCGCATCGCCGTCCGGGGGCTCCGTCGGGCAGCGAAGAAGCTGGGCAAGGGAGCGACCTTCGCCGCGTGGACAGGGGACTCGGAGAAGGGGTACCGCCTGCTGAGCTCGCCGACCCGCCAGCCCGAGCGCATCTGGCGCTACGAGGAGCCGACCGAACAGACCGCTCGGTACTGCTCAGAGGTCGCCCCCGGCTGGACGCTCGAGATCGACTGCACCGCCAAGGGCGCCGACGACGTCTACGCAGTCCGAGTCGTCACCGCGCAGGGCCCGCGACTGCTGACGCGCCAGGACGCGGCCTGGGTCTCCGCCGACGGCCTCATTCGGCTGGGGGAGCGGGCTCGTCCCTCCCTGGGACTCGAAGGGGTCGCGACCGCGCGTCGTGTGGGCGCTGGCGTCACGCTCCAACTGTCCCGACTGAGCGCTCGGGGTGGACTGGGCCTGCCTCCGGATCTGACCTTCGTCGTCCTGCTGGGGGACGGAACGGCGGACACCGAAGTGGGCGTACTGGTCGACGACGACGCCATCGCGATCGACGAGCACGTCCAGGACATGGCCGATCCCCGCGTCCAGGTGATCTGCCGCCAGCTCGAAGACGAGGACGGCCGTGCGCTCGCCACGAGCCCTGTCCGCGTGGATGTGCGCGTGACGTTCTCCGGGATCCGACTCCACGCCCAGGATCGCGTGCGTGTCGGCGACACCATGGACCGCGTCTTCCTGATGGGGGCCTCACTGGCGCCCCCGCAATTGCCGCTGTCCATCGGGCAGAGCCTGGGCGGCGAGCCGCGTATCTGGCAGGAACGACGCGCCACCCGCGGTGCCCAGGACGCCAACGGCTGCTGGTACGAACTCGCCCCGGGCTGGACGCTGCCCGACGATTCTCCAGGCATCGGCGAGGTGCGGCTGCGTCATGCCGACCAGCTCCTCGGAGCGGTCGAGATCGAGCCCGCTCCGCTGGCGACGTGCTGGTCCTTCCCCGACGAGCACGA
The DNA here is from genome assembly GCA_024228935.1 of Pseudomonadota bacterium. Classification (GTDB taxonomy): domain Bacteria; phylum Myxococcota_A; class UBA796; order UBA796; family CAJQPC01; genus JAAESX01. Next base: position 96,379 of record JAAESX010000033.1, on the reverse strand, counting down.
CGGACCGCGACCGCGCACACTGGACGCGTCCAACCTGGTCCCAGCGACGCACACGGGCGCGCCCTTCTCGCTCCTGCCGAACGGGCAGGTGCGCTACGACACGCCGCGCAAGCAGCTGGGCGAGCTGGCCGATCACGCGTTCGAGCCGCTGCTGTTCACGCCTGGCGATCTGCAGGCCTTCGAGGATCTCGTCCGCCGGAACGGGCCCCTCTTCGCCTGGCAACCGGGGGACGAGGAGCGCACCTGGTTGGACGCGCACAGCCCCGACATCGACGAGCTGCTGCGCGCTCACGCCGAGGCCTCCCTGGCCGGGTCGCGCCTTCGACTCGGGCACCCCCACGGGCGGCTTCGAGGCGTCCTCGATCGGCGAATATTCGAACCCGTCCCCGGCGACGAGATCATGCCGGTGGGCGGCGTCTTCCACCTTCCCGCCGAGCGGCGTAAAGGGACGCTCTGGCACCGCGGCCTTCGGCTGGAGTTCGACCTCGTCCCACTCGACGAACAGGCCACGCAAGTGGCGGTCCGGCTGCGCGAGCCGATCGTCATCGACGCCGCAGTGGACTGCGATCTGGGCCCGTTCCGCCCCGCTCGAGGCTGGTTCGACGAGCACGGAGTGCGGTTGCAAGACGCGGAGGAACGGCTGCAGCTCCACCCGATGCCCGGCTCCGGCACCCCGTTCATGGACTCGGGGCAGACGCTCCATCTCCACTGGCCGGGTTTCGGCTACTTCTCGGCCGCAGACGAAGGCGAGCCCGAAGCGGGCGACGGTCGGTTCTCCTGGAACGGTCTGCTCCTCCAGGGCCGCGGCCGCGATCTGGCGTTCGAAGGCTGGCTCGCCACCGAGCGACCGACGTTCCGCCCGGCGTTCGGACGCCGATTCGAGCGGTGGGGCCTGGTCCTGGGCACACCAGGCGGCACGACGAGCGGCGAGCGACTGGTCCGGGCAGGCGACCTCGACGACCTCCCAGAGGGCGTGCGAGCCGCGTGTGAACGCTTCCTCGGCGGGAGCAAAGGCCACAACGCCACGGTCCCCGGTCCGGGGGGTGCCTGGACGATCGTGCCCGTGAAGAGTCGTCCCGGCGTGGCACCCGATGCCTGTCGGGTGGTGCCCCCGGCCGTCACCACCCAGGCGAGCCGCTCGAACCCATCGGTCCGGATCTGGCTGACATGATCCTGTTCCTCTCCAGCGTGGCGCTCGCAGACGAGCTGCCGTGCGCCCACACGGACACGCCGGCGCTGCACCTGGTGCTGTGGGAGCGGCGCCTCCCGGACGACCGGGACGTGCCGTTCGGAACACACCAGCAGCAGATGCGCGAAGAGCTCCTCGTCCAGCTGTTCGGGTCGGACGAGGTCGAACCGTTGGCCCAGGACGGGGACCTGATCAGCATCTTCCCCGAGGGGTTCTCACGGGACGACACGACGAGGCGGTCCCGGCTCCCGAGCGCCAGCGGCCACGCCCAGGTGTTCGCGCTGCTCGGCGAGAGCCTGGCCCACACCGGAGACGCGGACCCGGTCGATCCCGTCCATGCCATCGCCGGCTCACCCGTCGAGCTCTCCTCGGCCATCCAGCGGAGCATCACGGGCCGGATGGTCGAGGACTACGAGGGCGGCCCCGAGGCAGGGCACAAGGGCGACTCCGACAACCAGCGCTCGGTGTCCCATGCTGGCGCGAAGGTCCACCACGCGTTCACCCGCGCGCTCGACCATTGGGGCCAGCTCGACGCCGCGTGCAATGCGCCGGGTCGAGTCACCCTGACGATGGTGCGGACCGGAAACCGGAGCTACGCCGTCGACCGCGAAGCGAGCCGGGTGAAGGACGATCTGGGGTTCCCCGCCGCCGCCTACTACAAGCACATTCGCCAGGACGTCTACCTGCTGAGGGAAGTCGGAACGGCGTTCGAGAAGCTGACGGCGTACGAGCTGGACTTCCGACGGCACGCGCGGGCACCCGAGCTCCAGTGGACCGTCTCGGGCGAACCGATCCACGTCGACCTGCGGGGTCGGACGCGAATGGAGCTGTCCCAGCCGCTGGGCAGCTGGCGCGTCGAGCTCGGGGACATCGACGCCTTGTCCGCCCATGCCCAGGTCCTGTTCCGCGGTCGGGATGCCGCAGACGTGCCGATCGACTGGTCCGAGGCCGGCTTGCAGGTCGCGTCGTCTGAGCGTCTGCTCGACACCCTGCTGTCCGAGCGCGAGGAGCTGTTCGGGGGTGCCGACGCGGCCTACCTGCCCGAGCTCGCCGCGGAGATTCGGCTCCGACGCACTTCGGCGACCGCGGCGAGCCTCCCGGCCGTCGCCCTGACCGAGATCCGGACCGTCCCGGCGCCCGAAGTCAGCATCGCGCTCACGCCCTACCGGGCAAGCGAGGTCGCCACCGCGACAGGGATGGCCGGCACCATCGCCACCCTCTGTGTCCTGGCCTGGTTCGTCTGGACCCGAAAGCGTCGCCTCGACGTGGACTGGGCATGGGAAGACGACGACATCATCGATCTGGCTGGGATCGACGGCGGGTCGTTCGACCGAGACGTGCGGCTGCTGCTCCGCGATGCGAGTCCGTTGCCGGCCCGTCTCGCGCGCCTGAAGATCCGCGTCACGCGGCGGTCCTTCGTCCAGGCGCAGGTCCCGGTGGTGGACCACGAGGGCTTCCAGAGCCTCGACGCGCCCGGTTGGACGCCCACGGACACCGGCTACGAGATGACGATCAATCGGCCGACCGAGGGCGCGACTCACGACGCGCCGCTGACCATCACGACGAACCACGACCGCATCGACCACGCCCGTGTCGCCCAACTGACCGAGGTCATCGCCGGCCGTGAGGCGCTCGAGGTCGTGGTCGAGCTGGCCGTCCACATCACCGACGAGAGCCCGCTCTCCCGGTATCGGGACGTCGAGAAGAGCCTGTACAAGGTCCTGCGGCTGAAGGCTGTCCCGGTCGAGCCCAGCCCGACGCTGCGGCTGCTGCTCGACTCGCAGTGTGCGACGCGCCACCAGAGCCTGCAGGCGGCTCCGGTCGTTGCGGGTGACGCGTTCGCCGAGGTCCTGCTGATGAACCCGCCGCGCGACGAGAGCTCGACGCTCCCCGTCACGTGGAGGCTCGCCGGGAGTGGGGTTCGCTTCCGAGCGTCGGATGGGACCGAGCACCGGAGTCACGCGGTCATCCGGACGTCGGACCACGAGATCGACCGGGACTGGTCACTCGAGCAGACCTGCAGCCGCAAGCCGGCGCGAGTCTTCCTGGCGCTCCTCCACCCGGAGGGTCTGTACGCCGAGGACGCCCCAGCACAATGGACGGTGGACGTCGTCCTGCGCTTCACCTGGCAGGTCGCGGGGGCGGACGCGGTCTCGGTGCCCGACGTCCGCCGACGGTTCCGGGTGCAGCACGAGGACTTGCACTACGCCGCCTGCCTGGACTTCGGAACCAGCGCCACGCGCGTCCTCCTGCAGGACCCCCTGCAAGAGGCGTACGGCTATCTCCCGCTGGGCGACGGGCTGTCCGGCGACGCGGAGGACCTGCCCAGCGACGCGTTCGTCACCCACGACGGCCGGGTGGTTCTCGCTCCGGAAGCGAGCGCGCAGGACCGGGATGCCGGCCGCTACCTCGACTCGATCAAGGGCACCGTCCTGAGCAGCATGGGCAGCGAGGAGCGTCGGCGCGATCTGGCCCTGATCGTCTCGGCGATCCTGCGGCAGCGGGTCGCGCCGCTGCTCGAGGGCGACGAGGTCCAGGCGATCCAGCCCACGGCCACGGCGACCGAGCGTGTCCGGCTCTCCTCGCGGCGCCGCCGGTTGCTGGTCGCGACACTCCCGAACGACGCGGACCCGCTCTACCGGCAGGCGCTCGAGGTGGGGATCCGGCGCTCCGGGTTGCTCGATCGGGGCGCCATCATGTTGCTCCACGAAGCCGAGGCCGTCGCGCTGTGGCGCGCCAGCGACATCTTCGGCGCGCCTCCGCCCGAGCTGAAGCCCCTGGGACCCTTCGTGACCATCCTCGTGGTCGACTACGGGGCGGGGACCTCCGACGCAGCGATGGTGCGGGTCGAGCCACGCAAGGGGTGGACCCAGAAGGTCGAGGTCCGCAGCACCGGAGGCGCACGCGTCGGCGGACGGGACGTCGACGTCGCGTTCTTCGACGCACTCTGCGCCGCCTCGGGCAAGGGCTACCTGTCCTGGGCCAGCTACGCGGGGGACAAGGCCCAGCTTCGTCTGGAGATGGAGCGGGCGAAGATCCGAGTGGCCACCGGAGAGGCCGAGTTCGGAGAGGTCCTGGACTACCGCCTTCCCGTCGGCGACGGCCACGAGGACTTGAACGCCGAGCTCCTGGCGCTCTCGACGAGCCAGGCCCTGGACTCCGTGCTGCACCGGATGGCGCGGCTCCCGCTCGCCGTGCTGCTTGGGAGGATGCCGGCCGGCGACCGGACACTGGACACGGTGGATCTCGTGGTGCTCACCGGCCGAGCCGCCCAGACTCCGCGCCTGCTGGACGAGGTGCGGGCGCAGGTCCGCGCGCTCTCGAGCCCGGGGCATGCTCCGCACGTCGAGATGGCTCCGCCGCATCTGCTGAAGGCCGCGGTCACCCTCGGAGCGCGACGGTACGCGCTCGGGACCACGGGCGGATTCACTCCGAGCCAGAGCGTGTTCCGGGACCGCGTGGTCTACCTCTACCGGCGACCCGACGGACAGGCGGCCGCCCAGGTCTTGCTGCAAGCAGGCCAGATCGCCGCGGGGCTGGCCGTCGAGGTGACGATCCTGCGAGCCGAGTCCTGCCGGATCATCCGCACCTGGATGGCTCCCTTGCCCCCGGGACGCGTGTCAGATCCAGAGCGCGCCTGGGAGATGGGACAGGCAGAGATGCGCGCCCTGCTCGACCGCGAGGCGATCTCGACGATTCCTGGTGAGCGCCCGGACCACGACGTGGCCTGGGACCCGAACGCGGTGGCATGGACCCCGCGCGCGGACGGCCGCATCGAGGGCGTGCTCTCCATCGTCATAGACTCCGAACACACCGTCGTCGTGGAGCCCGTAGATGTCTGAAGAGACGCCAGAGACGACCGGATTCCTTGCCGGCCTGTGGGCCAGCATCGTGGCCTGGTGGGACAAGCGCACGACGCGCACCAAGCCCGCGCTCCCGGACACGCAGGCGCGCCCCAAGCAGCTCACGAAGAGGGACGAGGACGACCCGTTGGCGCCCACGACGAGCCAACATGACCAGCTCGCGACCGAAGAGGTCGAGACCGAGGTCGTAGCGCCTCCGGCAGCTCAGCCAGTCGCGCCCCCGCCGCCTCCCGCAGCGCACCTGAGCCCGGACCTGGAGGAGCCCCCCGAGCCGCCGATCAAGTCTGAGCGTGCCGCACGCATCTGCATGGACTTCGGCACATCCGCCTGTGCGGTGGCCGCGGCGACGTTGGACGGCGAGCCGACGCTCGCGAACCTCTCGCAGATCCCCGGCCAGCCCCAGATGACCGTGCGCTCGGTGTTCGCCATCCCGACCCAGGACGGGAACCACGCCGTCCTGGGCGACCGGGCCGAAGCTCTCCAGTCCAACAAGAAGGTGAAGGGGGACTACGCGTTCCACAGGTCGCTGAAGCGCATGCTGTCGGACGGGCGAGCAGATGAGAACTCGGGCAAGAAGCGCCGCCGCGCCTTGCGCGCTGTGATCCAGGAGCTGCTGCTGCTGGCGATGGCGCCGGAACACTCGGGCACCCTGGCCTCGCTCGAAGCGGACCCGACAGCCCGCGCCACCCGCGCCAAGGAGCTCGGCATCCCCGGGTTCCAGCTGGACGACCTGCCTCGCCATGGTCTCGAGCTCTACCTGTCCGTCCCGAACGCATTCGGCAGCTACGAGTGCGAGGTCATCCGAAAGGCGGCGACAGACGCGCTCCAGGACACGCTCGCGTTCCTGGCTCGGACGCGCGGCTGGACGCAGGCACCGGTGACAGCACCCCCGCGCATGATCCGCGAGGCCGAGGCGGTGGTCTGGTGGGAGCTCAAGCGGAAGAAGGGAGTCTTCGACCCACAGCGATGGCTGGTGTTCGACGTCGGGGGCGGCTCGACGGACGCCGCGATCGTGCAGGCCAGTCGTCCTGGCGCCAGGAGCTTCGTCGAGTCCATCGCCTACTCGGGCGTCACGTTCGGCGGCAACGACATCGACGAGCTGCTCGTCAAGCAGATCCTCGACCGCATGGCGGACCCCGAACACGAGCGTCTGGGCAAACTGATGAAGCAGGTCGGTGGTACCAGCCGACTCGCGCTCCTGTTCGATGTGGAGACCACCAAGGGCGACTGGAGCGAGGAGACCAACCGGGCGATCGGCGGGGACGAACCCGAGCTCGACGAGAAGTGGACCTCGTGGCTGAGCGCCGTGCTCGACGAGAACCTCGACAAAGAGGCCCAGCACGACGACATCACGCACGACCAGGGCGTGTTCGATCTGCGACCCGCGCTCCCCAGCCTCAAGCACCCGCAGTTCCGGAGGCCGCTGGCGGCCTTCATCCGGGCGACGGTCCGCACCGTCATCGACGACCTGTTCAGCGATGGCGTGACGACGATCGACCGGGTCGTGGTCTCCGGCCGCGGCTCGTTGCTGCCCGGCGTGAAGCAGGCGCTCACGATGTACCTGCTCAAGATCGGCGCCATCTCGGATGCCAGCGCGGTCGCCGAGGCCACCCAGGATGTCGCCGGGGAGACCAGCCACATGAAGCTGGCCTGCGTTCGCGGGATCTGCAATGCCGCCGCGTTCGCCCAGCTCGACAAGGGCCTGACCCACTTCGTGAGCCAGGAAGTGACGTACCAGCTCGGCGAGCTGGAGCCCATCCGCGTCTGGCCCGCTCGCATGCGGCTCCTCCCCAGCGGCTTCGCCCGGGCGGCCATCCGACTCGGCCCGGACGCGTCCGGCGCGCCCATCTTCTTCAGCCAGCGGCGCTTCCCGAGCACCATCGTGCGGTACTTCCCCGGGTCCAGCCGTTGGAGCCGCCGACTGATCGGCTCCATCCGGGCTCCACGGGTGCAGAAGCAGCGCGACTTCCTGCTCTACTTCGACTGCAAGAAGTGGTCGATGCAGCTCTGGGAGCTGCGAAACAACGGGCCGCGGGACGTCGGCGAGATGGTCCAGCACGACCCGCCCGGCCTGACGAACCCGGTCACCGGACTGCCGTTCGGTTGGGGAGACGACGCATGATTCTCTGGTCGACCCTTGCCCTGGCGACTCCTGGCAACCTGACCTCGGGCGGCGAGCCCTACCAGCCGAACACGGCGGAGTACGTCAAGGAGCGGCAGGGAACCCGATTCGCCGTCGAGCTCACGGACGACGGGGAGAACAGGCTCGTGTCCCCGCTCGTCTCGCAGGGCGGCCAAGACTGCGATGGAGACGAGTACGGGATCGGCGACCCGGACACCCCCCTGACGGCGAAGAACCTGGACTGGTGCCCGAAGAACGACATCAAGAACGACGACCCCGAGGTGCCGACCCAGCTGCTGTCGCACGAGCGGACCTTCGACCTGGGTGCCGGCGGCGAGTGGCCCAGCGCTCAGCTCCACGGGCTCCTGGCACAGCCACTGAAAGGCGTCATGGACGTCTGGCAGGCGGGGCACTACTCGGTCGCCGAGAACGACGCACGCCTCCCGTGTCCCGTCCCCTCCAGCAAGCACGGGACCGAGGCACTGAATCAGGACGAAGACGGCAACCCGACCACGGGGCTCGATCCCGACGGCGGTGTCGTCGTCGGCTGGTTCCGCCTACCCGGCGCGAAGTCCTGTGCCATCAAGTACGTGAACAAGCGCTACACGTTCGCGGACGACTGCCGCACCCCCGGCGCGCCCGGAGAGGCGTTCGAAGGCGATCTCGAGCTGTTCAGCTTCAAGCGGGACTATGCCGGCAACTGCAGCCGCCCGGACGCGTCCCTCGATCCCTACTGGGCGCTTCGGATCACGTTGAAGGGCGAGCTGCCCGCGGCCGAGGAGACCTTCGAGGAAGGCGAAGACGCCTGCCACAACGAGCTCGACGACGACGAGGACGGCGCCGTCGACTGCGATGACGACGGCTGCTCGGACCTCGAGAGCTGCGCAGACTCGAGCGAGGTCCCGCTTCTTCCTCTTCTTCTTCTGGGCGCCGTGCTCTGTCTCGGGGTCCCTCTCCTGCTCCTCGGAGCGCTCATCAAGTGGCTCGCCAAGAAGACCGTGGTTACCGCCACGAGCCTCGGCGGCAGGCTCCAGCAAGCCTGGGACTGGGCCGCCGGCGCCCTCCGCGGTCGGTTCGGCTCCCCCGCACCTGAAGAAGACGAGACCGGCGTCGAACAGGTCTCGATCCTCACGCTGTCGTATGCGACGGAAGACGTGGTCCGGCGCTCGTGGGCAGACCTCGCACCCAACCAGCGGAAGACCTTGCTCGCGCTCGCCACGGGCAACGTGGCCTACCTCCGCAACGTCCAGATGACCAAGCGCAGCCGCGTCCCGGTCCGGCTGTTCGCAGAGACGAGCCACGAGCGGGACTGGAACGCCGCGACCCAGAGCCTCAAGGACACGCCCATGGCCAACTGGGGCGACGCCGAGGAGCTGGCGGCCACCGCCTGGTTGCTCGCGACGCTGCGGGCCGAGGCGAAGGGCTTCGACACCGCGACGCACTCCCGGCCATCGACCAACGGGGTCCTGTTCACCTACCTGATGGACGCCGTCGGCTACACGATGAACGTCCTACGCGCGGCCCAGCCGGGAGGCGTTCACGCCGCCATCGACCTCTGCCAGGCCGTCACCAGGGTGCTCGGACGCCTGGATCTGATCCAAGCCACGAGCGACGTCGACACGCACGGCCAGGCCGCGACGGAGGCCCCCAAGACCGAGAAGGCCGAGGTCGATCTGGACGTCGACCAAGGCGACGTCGACGACGGCACACCTCGCCCGCTCGCGCCTTCCGCCCCCACAGCCGCGGCGAGCTCGACCGAGCTGAAGGCGGCGAAGGCCGCGAACGTCGAGTACCAGCGAGAGCTGAGAAGGAAGGAGCGACAGGTCTCCGAGCTCAAGAAGGACAAGGCCCAGCTCACGACCGAGCGTGATCACGCCAAGACCGCCAAGGCGACGGCCGACTCCGACGCCGGCGCCCTTCGAGTCCGTGTCGGCAAGCTGTCCACTCGTGTGTCCGAGCTCGAGGCGCAGGTCACCGACTACGAGAAGCAGCTCGCCGACCTCCTCGGGGAGGCCGAACAGCGCCGACAAGAAGAGGAACGGAAGAACAAGGCGCGTAGCAGCTCCCTCGAGCGAGACGACAGCCAGTTCCTGCTTGCATGCATCAAGCAAGCCCAGCGGTACATCGAGCTCCGCGCCGCGGTGGGCCGCATCGCGGATCTGTCCGCGAACCCGGGCCTGGCCCAGACCCTGAAGTCCAGCGAGGCGCTGCTGAAGTACGCCGAGAAGGGCGGGGTTCGGAAGGACTACCTTGCCGCATGGAGGGACCTGGACGGACGTGTCCGGAAACAGGTGAAGGGACTCCAGGCGTTCGCCCGGGCCGCGGAACTGCTGCGCAAGGAAAAGGACCCGGAGAAGCTCGTCCAGACCCTGATTCGTCAGGGCGGGCCCTACTCGGTGGAGGGCCACCTGGGTGAGGAGCCGCAGTACTGGGGAGACGGATTCCAGGCTTGGAAGACGCTCTACCGCCTCGCCCAGAACGAACAGGGCGACAACGGCAAGGCGCTCGGCGTGACCGTGAGCCACGAGGTCTTCGGTCAGGTCCTGGTGCCCTGGCTGCAGCTCTCACAGCTTCTTGGCGAGGCCGTCCCCGTCGAGCTGAAGTCAGCCCAGGTCGGGAAGATGGCCGCCACCAAGCGCCTCTCGGTGCGGGCGCCGGCCGCCGAGCTGTTCGACAAGCTGGGCTACAAGTACGAGCACGTCGAGCTCTACACAGCCCGACGAACCGACTTCCAACAGCGCCGGAAGCTGGTGGCGACCAGCTCGGTCGAAGCGGCGCAGGTCTACCTCGACCAGCCGGCCCCACCCGAGATCGAGCACGACGTGGTCGTTCGGGTACACCAGCCACTCATCGTGGACGGCCCGCGAAGCGTGCGCGCCCAGATCTGGTGTCTGGACCTGGAGGGATGATGATCCCACGAGTCAAGCTGACCTCTTCTACGGTCACTCCCTACCTCGGTGATCTGGGCAACCAGCGCCTGGAGACGCTCGAGGCGACAGGGAGCGGGCCGGGCCTCCTCGACAGCTTCCGCTTCCGCCTGGAGCCACCCCACCGCGATCGCATCGTGTACGTCTTCCCGTACGCCGATCGGCCGTCGTGCCGCCGGATCCAGCAGGTGTTCGACTTCGAGCGCAACGCCTGGTGCGCGTTCTGGCGATGGGCCGAGAATCACCCGGCTGCGGACGCCACGGTCATCCACGTGACCCGGCTCCTGACGCCCACGACCGAGGCGGTCAAGACGTTCGAGGTGGTGCACGGAGACGCGGGTCTCCCAGCTCTGTTGCGGCCCATGGTGGCCTGGCCCCCACGGGAGCACACGCCCCGCGGAGAGGAGGCCCGGAAGATCATCGAAGGGGACGCCCACTGGGACGGGCTTCAGAGGCTCGCCGAGGTCGTCTGGGCCGGCGCGGGAGAGCCCTCCTCCACGCTCGACGTGGGACACATCCGAAGCCTGAACCCGTGGCACCTGTTGTCGGATGGCGTTCGAACGATCCCGACGCAGTGGCGCTTCCTTCACAAGAACCACCGGGATCTGGCCCCCTGGCAGTAGAGCCTCGCGTGCGGGCACCCCGCCAGATCTCAGGGGTTCGCGAACCCCGTCTCGTGCACCAGCACCCAGCCGTCTGGCCCGTGTCGGTACACGCTGGCGATCTGGAGATCCCCGTTGTCGCTCCAGCCACGGAGGGTCAGGAGCTGACGCTCGCCGCCGGGAAGATCGAGCATCCCAGCGAACACGCCGTAGTCCAGGAACTGGCCCTTCCAGCGCCCATCAACCCGGTCTGCGACCAGAGTGCCGCAGCTGGTTGTTTCGACGATCAGGTCCGTTGTGAGCACGTGAACGGCCTCCACTTCCGGCGACGTTCCCGAACAGCGCGGTGCGCCTTGAATGTCAGCGAGCGTCCCAGGCAGCCCCGTGAGCCCGGCCAGGTCCGTCGAGACCAGATCAGCCGACGGCCACTGCACGGCGGGCCAGGTCGCCAGGCGGAAGGTCTTCTGGTCAAAGGTGTCGTGCGCCCTCCAAGAATGGAGCTGACCCGTACACGTCTGGGTTGCCTTCATGGCGCCGGCCCCGTGATCCAGCGGGTACTCCCGGTGAAGAACACACCACTCCGAGGACACGGCATCGCCAGCCTTCGGCTCATCGTCCCAGGTGGTCACCCCGTCGGGAGGCAGCGTCCACGAGTTCCCGTCCCACACTCCAACCGCCCACAGCTTCAAGGGCGCCTCGACGAACTCCCATTGCTGCATCGCAGGCTCACTCGGACCAACGACGTAGACCTGGATCGGGTCCCCTGCTTTGGCGACGGGCGGCCACGCCGCAGAGGCTTCGTACGACATGAGGCTGAGCAGGAGCATTCCGAACCATACTCCTTCGTGATCAGCCGGTTAGGACCATTGGGCACACCGGGGGGCTCAGTGCACGATCGGAATGAGATCACGTACAAGTCCATTTTCGGCTCCACTTCGGACACAATGAAGTCGATCCCATGAACGTGGCCACCATCCTCATCGTCGACGACGAGCAGCGCATCCGGCGCGGCGTACGCCGGCAGCTCGAGCGTGCAGGCCACACCGTGCACGACGCCGGCAGTGTCGCCGAGGGCCTCTCGGCGCTCCGCCATCACCGCGTGGACCTGGTGATCACCGATCTCGAGATGCCCAAGCTCGGCGGCCTCGATCTCTTGCGCGAGCTGCCGAAGTACCAGCGGCTCGTCCCCGCGATCGTCCTGACGGGCCGCCCGTCGCTGAACAGCGCGGTCCTGGCGATGCGCTTGTCGGCCATCGACTACCTCACGAAGCCCGCCCCCGATCTCGTCGAGCGCGTGGACGAGGCCCTGAAGCGTGGAAGCGAGCGCGCCGAAGCGTTCCAGTCCAAGCAGGCCCTGCACGAGTGGGAGCGGTTCATCGACGAGGCCCAGTCGCGCCTGACCGCCCTACGCGGCCGCAAGCCCGAACAGAGCGAGCGCCTCGACCAGCTCTCCTCCCGCGAGACCGAGGTCTTCCAGCACCTGGTTCGGGGCCTCAGCGCCCAGCAGGTGGGGGACGAGCTGCACATCAGCCCGCACACCGCTCGGAACCACATGAAGTCGATCTTCAAGAAGCTGGACGTCAGCTCGCAGCTCGATCTGATCGCCCGCTACGGGGCCTGAGCGCGATCCCAGCCGGATCCAGCCATGTCTTTGGCCACAAGTGGCCATCCAACCGGAGGCCCCTCAGTCCGTAGAGAAGGGGGAAGCCGGCGCTCGGCACACAGCACACCGGACACGTCCTGCCCATCCCTTCCGTCCGGTGGTCGAGCGCCTGCTTCACTTCACTCGGCTACACGGCGGCCCAGGTCTCGAGAGCGCGCCGCAGGTCGGCCAGGCGAACAGGCTTCGTCAAGTAGGCGGTCATCCCCGCCGAGAGCGCGCGCTCCCGGAACTCCGCTGTCGCATGGCCTGAGAGCCCGACAACAGGCAGCGGACGCGCCTCCAGGATCGAGCGCGTGGCCTCGAGCCCATCGACGTCGGGCATGTCGCAGTCCATGAAGATCAGCGAGTAGCCGGTGTCCCCGGCCAGGCCGATGGCCTCGCGCCCCCCCGCCGCCTGGTCGACGCGGCAGCCCAGCGCCCCCAGCATCTCGGCGACCACCGCCCGACTCGCCGCGTTGTCGTCGACGACCAGCGCATGCAGCCGCCCCGGGATCTGGGGTACCCGGTGCACCCCGGTCCGCTCGCGACGCTCCAGGCGACGTCGAACCGCGCCCGGGCGGACCGGCCCATGGACGGAGTCGGCGTCCAGCAGCAGGTCGGCGCCGTCCTCGATCGGGACCCGCCAGGCCTCGAGTTGGGCGCGAAGCTCTGGGGGCGCGGTCGCTCCGAGGCGCACCGCGTCGGGCGGAAGGGGCGTAGCGGCCACCACGACCTCGGCCGGCACGTGGACGGTGAAGCGGCTGCCGACCTCCGGGACCGCCAGCTCCAGCCGCCCGCGCATGCCACCCACCAGCCGGGTGGAGATGGCCAGCCCGAGGCCCGTCCCACCGTGCTGGCGCCGCGAGTCCATCTCGGCCTGTGTGAACGCCTCGAAGATCTTGGTGCGCGCTCCCAGCGGGACGCCGGGACCGGTGTCCGTGACCGTCAGGACCAGCTCTCCCCCTCGGTAGTCGGCGTCGACGCGTACGAACCCTTCGCGGGTGAACTTCACCGCGTTCGAGACCAGGTTCACCAGCACCTGCCGAAGCCTCGAGCCATCTCCCATCACCGCCGTCGGCACGCGCGGGCTCGCACAGACCGACAGCTGCAGCCCCTGCTCGTTGGCCCGCTCCCAGAACAGCAGCGCGACGCCGTCCAGCAGGGGCTCCACCTCGAACGGCTCGCTCGCGAACTCCAGGCGGCCGACGTCCAGACGGGACAGATCGAGCACGTCGCTGACGATGTGGAGCAGGCTGTCGCCGCCGCTCCGAATGACCCGCACGTGGTCCAACTGCCGGTCGTTGAGGTCGGTGTGTTCGAGCAGCTCGGCGCTGCCCAGCATGGCGGTCAGCGGCGTCCGGATTTCGTGGCTGACGACGGCGATGAAGTCCGACTTTGCGGCGCTCCCGGCCTGGGCCCCTTCGAGCGCCTTCGCAAGCTCACCGGCCAGCTCCTCGCTCCTTGCTCCTCGTCGGAGCGCCAGCCCCCACAGCAACACCGCGATCAGGCCGAGCGCGACGCCGCACCAGGCCAGCGCTTCGATGCGCAGCCAGGCGAACTCCAGCTCGAGCTCCCACTTCTGCTCGCGGTCCCAGAGCGAGGCCACGGCCCGGTCCGTCGCGATGATCAGCTCGGTCCGGGCCACGGTGCGGGCCTCGGCGTCGTCTCCTGGGCTGGCCAGCCGGAGCTCCGCCACCCGCCGCGCCAGCAATGCGCCCGCGCTCGACTTGGAGGCGTCCTCGGCCCGCATCGGCAGCGCCACCGCCTCCATGCGGGACAGCACCCGGTCGACCTCGGGCGCGAACGGATCGGTCGTCATCAGGACGAGCTGCGCGGACTGCAGCTCGGTGATCCGGCCGAGCACTTCGCTGCGCTCGTTCCGCGCCGTCTGCGCCGCATCGACCGCCGAGTACGACCACCAGCCGAACCCGAGCAGGACCGCGAGCGCGAGCGCGAAGCGAAGGGCCTGGGGAACGCGGTGCATCCCTCGAATCATCGCAGAGCGGGATAGGCGAGGGGCGAGGAGCGCGCGTGATCACCGGACTCGACCACATCGCCATCGCGACCGACGATCTGCAGGCCGCCATCAAGCGGTTCCTGGAGGACTTCGGGATTCCCCTGGCCGGCACCGAGGTGGTGCCGACCGAGTCGACCAGCACGGCGTTCTTCCCACTGCCCGGGACACGGATCGAGCTGGTCGCGCCGCTCGACGGCCAGGGCCCCATCGCCGCGAGCGTGGCGAAGCGCGGACCCGGTCTGCACCACATCTGCTTCTCCACCGACGACATCGAAGGGGACATCGAGCGGCTGCGCGCAAAGGGCTACCGCTTCACCAGCGACGCCCCGAAGCCCGGCGCGCACGGCACCCGCGTCATCTTCCTGCACCCGAAGTCCACGGGTGGGGTCTTGATCGAGCTGGCCCAGCACCCCACGGAGCCCGCATGAGCGTCCCTGTCGAAGCCCGCGGCGAGACCACGTCGCTGCACGAGCGAAAGATCCGCGCGGGGCAGCGGCTCCTGATCGGGATCCCCGGCCCGAGCGTCGACGACGCCACGCGCGCCCTCATCCGCGAGCTGCGGCCGGCGGGGTTCATCCTGTTCTCCCGCAACGTCGAGGAGCCGGGCCAGGTGCTCGAGCTGAACCGCGAGCTGGCCTCGCTGGTGCCCGACACCCATCCGGCCATCCTCTCGGTCGACCAGGAGGGCGGCCGCGTCCAGCGCGTGAAGGACGGCGCGACCCGCTTCCCACCGCTCCGCTGGCTCGGGAACTGCGAGGATCTGGACCTGACCCGCCGCTACGCCGAAGCGCTCGCGGACGAGGTCTCGGCGATGGGCTTCAACCTGAACTGGGCCCCGGTCGCGGACGTCGACAGCAACCCGGCCAACCCCATCATCGGTGACCGGTCGTTCCATCGGTCGGCCGAGGCCTGCGCTGCCCACGTCGCGGCGTACGTCGAGGCCACCCAGGCCCGCGGTGTGCTCGCGTGCGCCAAGCACTTCCCCGGCCACGGCGACACCGCCACCGACTCGCACCTGACGCTCCCCATCGTCGAGAAGGACCCGCCGGACCTCGAGCACTGCGAGGTGCTGCCCTTCGTCGCCGCGGTCCGCGCCCAGGTCGCCACGATGATGACGGCACATGTGCTGTACCCGGGGCTCGACGAGCACGTCCCAGCCACGATGAGCCCGGCGATCCTGGACGGGATCCTTCGCAAGCGGCTCGGCTACGACGGACTGGTGGTCAGCGACGACCTCGAGATGAAGGCCGTGCGCGGACGCTACGAGCTGCTCGACCAGCTGACCCGCGCGTGCCAGGCGACGGTCGATCTCTTCCTGGTCTGCTCGGACCAGAAGCTCCAGGTCGAGACGTTCGAGGCGCTCGTCCGGCTCCAGGAGGAGGACCCCGGCCAGCAGAAGCTCGCCGAGGACGCCATGGCCCGCCTGCTGGCGACGCGCCGACGGTTCTTCCTGGACGCGACCCCGGCGCCCGAGCTGTCGGTCCTGGACAGCTCCGCGCACCGCGAGCTGATCGACCTCGTGCGCGAACGGGGTCAGGCGTGATCCTCTGGATCGGCGCGGCGCTGGCCGCCCCCGAGGCGTGCGACGTCTCGGACCTGTCCCCGCCCGACGCGCACGTCCAGGCCGCCTGGATCAGCCCGGTTCGACGTCGGATCCGGCCGAACCAGCCGGTCGAGGTCGTCCTCGTCGACGACCTGCGCGGCTTCATCGACGACGACAAGGCGGACCAGACCCGGGTGCTCCAGGCGCTCGGGTTCGTGGGCCGACGAGCGGGCTGGCGCGCCAACCGCCTCTACAAGGTGACCGTCTTCGAGGTGGCCGGCGAGGAGCTGTGCCGCCCCATCCAGGGCCTCGAGCCCGGTGCCGTGATCACCGGCGCGCGGGTCTGCGAGCGGTCTCGCTCCTGCGGCACCAGCACGGACACCCTGACGGGGGAGCCGGGCCTGGCCGTCTACGAGGTCCCGTGGCGAGACGCCGCACGCTGGGGCTTCTGCGTCGCTCCGCTCGAGCTGTACGTCAACGAGCTCTAGCGCCCTCGTGCGAGAATCCTTCCTCGCATGGATCGACTCCGAGTCACGGGACTTGCCCTACCGGGCGCGATGCATCTGGTCCACGGGGGTCAGCCTTGCCAGGACATCGTCCGCACGTGGGAGGGCGACACCGGTCACGTGCTGTCGATCGCCGACGGGCACGGGCACCCTCGCTACACGCACAGCGACATCGGCGCGCGCATCGCTTGCGAGGTGACGATCGAGCTGGGTCGACGCCTGCTCGACCTGTTCCGCATGAGCGGCGACCGGGACCCCAAGGAGCTCCTGGCCGAGCTCGCCGGCGACTACAAGCGCGACCTGGCGTTCGAGTGGAACCGCCGCGTCAAGCACGACATCGCCATGCGCAAGCGCCTGGCCGAGGGGACGATCTGGCGCGAGGACATCGACGGGAACTGGGAGCTCGGCGTCCGCGCCTACGGCACCACGTGCCTGTCCATGGTCATCGGCGACGACTTCGCGTTCTGGTTCCAGCTCGGCGACGGCGCGATGCTGCGGCTCGACTTCATGGGCAACTGCGAGCAGCTGTTCGGTCGGGTCAACAAGGGCGAGAGCCAGGCGACGTTCAGCCTGGCGATGCAGGGCTGCACCGACTTCATGAACCTGCACCTGGCCCGCCGATCGGACGAGCCGGTAGCGCTCGCGCTGCTGACCACCGATGGGATCAGCGATCAGTACCGGGACGCCGAGCGCTTCTACCAGGACTGGGGTGTGGCGCTGCTCGGCATGATCGAGCGTCGCGGCTGGGTCCCGTCGATCCGCGACCTGCCTCGACGTGTCGGCTTGATGGCGCGGACCGGGGACGACTGCTCGCTGGCGCTGCTGTGGCACCAGAGACCGCTGTCCAATCCGCTCACCAAGACCCAGGACACACCGCTCCGAGAGGAGTAGCGACTCAGAGAAGGTCGGGTAGCGCCCGTGCGGTGCCGCCGTGGAACCGTGCCACGCGCCGGCTGACGAGCTCGCCGCGGAAGATCTGCGTCGAGTTGAACAGCGGCTCGTTCCGGCGGAGCGCCTCGTCCAGACCGTGACGGCCCAGCGCGCGCAGGTAGGGCAGCACCGCGATGGAGTGCGCCCGGCTCGCCGTCCGAGCGACCACGCTGGGCAGGTTGGGCACGCACAGATGGCGCACCCCCTGCTCGACGTAGATCGGGTCGTCCAGAGACGTCGGCCGACTCGTCTCGCTGCACCCTCCCTCGTCGATCGAGAGGTCCACGAACAGGGACCCCTGCTTCATCGTCCGGAAGTGCGACCGCGACAGGACACGCGGTGCCGGCTGCCCCGGGCGCGCGACGGCCCCGATCACGACGTCGGCCCGCTCGACCGCCGAGGCGATCTCGTAGGGGGACGCGATGGCGGTCACGGCGTGCTTGCCGAGCGCCTGCGAGGCTCGGTGCAGCGCGCCTGGATCCACGTCGAGCACGGTCACCCGAGCGGCCAGGTTCATCGCCTCGCGCGCCGCCGCGACGCCCGCCATGCCCGCGCCGATGACAGTGACCTGCTGGGGCGGGACACCGACCCAGCCGCCGAGCAGGGTGCCCGGACCGCCCCCGGCGTGGGAGAGGTGGAACTGGACGAGAGCCAGCGCAATGCGCCCGCCGATCTCGCTCATCGGGGCCATCACCGGGCGCCGACCGGCCTCGCCGACGAGCTCGAGAGCCAGCGCCGTGCTCTCGGTGGCGAGCAGCGTCTCCACGAGCTTCCGGCTGCCGTGGGCCAGGTGCAGGAAGCCGACCAGCAGCCGAGGCCGCCCGACCAGCAGGTCCAGCTCCTCCTCCATCGGCGCGCGCACCTTCAGCACCGCGTGGCTGCCGTGCACGACCCCGTGCGGCGTGAAGGCCAGCTCGGCGCCCGCAGCCATGTAGTCCCGGTCGGAGAACCCCGCGGCGATGCCGGACTCGGCCTCGACGACGACGTCGTGCCCCTCGGCGACCAACGCGCGGACGGCGTCCGGAGTGAGCGCCACCCGACGCTCCCCGACCCGACGCTCCTTCAGCACTCCGAACTGCATGGAAGAGCCGGTATCGGTCCAAGCCAATACAATCCAGGCGATGCCTGAGCCGGCTCCACGCACCTGCTACTGCAGCCGCTGCCTGACGACGTTCGCCGAGGCGTTCGACCGCTGCCCGAACCTGTCGTGCCGCGCACGTGAGCCGAAGGACGGCTGGGGCCAGCTTCTGGAGGACGGAGACGTCCTCGATCGGAACTACCTGATCGAGCAGCGCATCGCGATCGGCGGCGCCGGCGTCACCTACCTGGCGCGCGAGCTCGACTCGGACAACGCCCCCACCGGGCCGAAGCTGGCGATCAAGGTCCTCTACGCCCAACGCGATCAGGGCAGCTACCTGCGTCGCCTGGCCAACGAAGCGAACATCCTGCTCGAGCTCGACCACCCGAACATCGTGCACATCGCCGGGTTCGTGCAGCGCGCGGGTCACTCGCCCTACCTCATCACCCGGTTCGAGGACGGCGGCAGCCTGCTCGATCAGCTGCGCCGCGTCGGGAAGCTGTCGATCGCCCAGGTCGCCCAGCTCGGCGTCCAGCTTTGCTCGGCGCTGGACATGGCGCACGAGCGCGGCGTCGTGCACCGGGACCTGAAGCCCGAGAACATCCTGCTCGCCGGCGTCCCCGGACCGGACGAGCCCATGGAGAGCCGCCTCACCGACTTCGGCATCGCCAAGGTCTATGGCGGCGTCGGGTCCCGCCTGACACGGGTGGGCGCCTTCGTCGGCACGCCCCAGTACGCCGCCCCCGAGCAGTTCGAGGGCGTGGCGCCCACACCGGCCGCCGACGTCTACTCGATGGCTGCGGTGCTGCTGTTCTGCATCACATTCCGCCCCGTCCTCGCGGACCTGGACCCGGGTGACCCCGTGGGCGCGCTCGAGCAGCTGCGCCAGGAGCTCCCGCCGACGCTGAACCAGGACGGCGAGTCGCTCGAGCTGACCTCGTTCAACCAGTTCCTCGCGGCGACGATGACGTACGAGGCCGGCGACCGCGTCAGCATCGGCGAGGCCCGCCGCATCCTGGAGAGCATCCTCGCCGGCGAGGCGGTCGTGCTCCCGCACACGCGCACGAACCTGCCGCTGCCGCCGCCGCCGCCACCGCTCGAGGTCGCGCCCGACCCCGCCGTGAAGACCAAGGACACGTTCGAGGGCCTGCTCAGCAAGGACGACGAGCAGCTCGTCAACAAGCCCGCGGAGCGGAAGAAGAAGGGCATCCCCGCCGAGGACACGATGCCCTTCGAGCCGGTGGACCCCGACGAGACCACGGTCCGCATGGATCCCGAGCCGGAGCCGCCCACGCCGTCCACGCACCCGGAGTCCGCGCCGGTGCCTGAGCCGCAGCCCGCGTCTGATCCGGAGCCGACGCCCGAGCCCGAGCCCGCTGAAGAGAAGAAGGGCATGCCCACCTGGGCCAAGGTCGGCCTGGGCTGCCTGTCCATCCCGCTGGCGGGCGTCGTCCTGATGGCCGCGGGCATCGCGATCGGCGTCGCGAAGTGGCCGACGGACCCCGTGGTGCTTCAGGCTGGAGAGGCCGAGCACACCTCGCTGGTCGAGCAGCTGACCGCCCGAAGCGCGGCGCTGGCCGACTGTGGGACCGGCACGGTGACCGTCACGCTGGCCATCGACGGAGACGGCCAGGTGATCCAGGACTCGCGGGTCGAGGCCCCGTCGCAGGAGACCGCCGACTGCGTCATCGAGCGCCTGAAGTCCGAGGCGTTCGAGCGAGCGGACGACCGGGACGTGAAGGTCGCCGCGGCCATCCCCCTGGGAGGCTGACCTACTCGGCCTTGGCCTTCACGAGCTCGAGGTCGACCTGGATGGTGACCTCGTCACCGACCGCCAGGCCGCCGGCGTCCATCGTCGAGTTCCAGCTGATGCCGAAGTCCTGACGGTTGATGACCGTGCTCGCCGAGCCGCCGCGCTTGGTGTTGCCCCACGGGTCGGTGATCTCGCCGGTGACCGGGGCGAAGTGGAACGTGATCTCCTTCTGCACACCGTGGAGGTTGAGCGACCCGATGACGTCGAAGCTGCCGTCCTTGGCGATGTTGTCGACCTTGGAGTTCGTGAACGTCGCCTCGGTGAACTTGTCCGCGTCGAAGAAGTCCGCGCCCTTCAGGTGGTCGTCCCGCTTCACGTTGTTGGTGTCGACGCTGCCGAGCCCGACCTTGGCCTCGACCTTGGTCGCGGCGATGTCCTCGGGGTCGAACTCGATCGTGCCGGACACCTCGCCGAACTCGCCGCGGACGGTGCTGATGGTCATGTGCGTCACCGAGAAGCCGACCTGACTGTGGCTGGCGTCGATGGCGTAGGCGGCGGCCTCGGCGTTGAGGCTGGCGAGAAGAAGAAGCATCGGATCACTCCACTGGTGCGACCCGCTGCTTAATCGAATTCCTCCGGGACGAGCGTGTCGTCGTCCACAACGCTCTCTCCCAGCAGATCGTATTCGTCCTGGGCCTCGAACAGTCGCTCGTCCGTCGCGATCCGATCGAGGCGGACCACGATGACCGTGACGTTGTCGTCCGATCCGCTGGCCAGAGCGCGCTCCATCAGCGCGGTCGCCGTGGCCTGGGGCTCTGGGGTCTCGCGCAGGGCGGCGCCGATTCGGTGCTCCTCGACCGGACCCGACAGCCCGTCACTGCACAGGACCAGCCGGTCGCCTCGCCGGAGCGGGATCACGCCCGTGTCGCTGCCCGCATCGATCCGGATGCCGGCGTCGTCGCCGAAGCCGCGGCTGCCGTAGACGAAGTTCTGCGCCAGGAACGGGCCGTCCGCATCGCTGGGTCGCCCGTCTCGACGAGCGAACTCCGCGCGCGTGTGGTCCCTGGTGATCTGACGCAGGGCGCCACCGCGCTCCAGATACAGCCTCGAGTCCCCGACGTGGCACCAGTAGGCCAGCCCGTCGACGATCCAGACGACGGTGAGGGTCGTGCCCATCCGAACGGGGCCGAGCTCGGCGACCTTGTCGTGCAGGCGTCGATGCGCGTCGAGCACGAAGCGATGGAGGTGGGTCTCCGGGTCGCCGGGCACCCCGCGCTTGAACAGGCGAGACATGGCGCGGACCGCGGCGCTGCTGGCCAGGTCCCCGTCCTCGTGGCCGCCCATGCCGTCGGCGACGGCGATCAGGACGCCGCGGGTCTCGAGCGCCTCGACCGCCTCGTCATCGCCGCTCCGGTAGCGGGCCTCGCCGCTGCGACACACGAGGTAGTTGTCCTCGTTCCGCGCACGTCCGCCGCGCTCCGGTCCGATACCGCGCGTGCAGACGACACCGACAGTGACGTGGTCCTCACTCACTCGAAGCGGACCTCCGTGCCGTCTCCAGGACGCCTCCATCGTGGACGATCGCTGCCTCCAACTCCGCGTCCTGCGGAACCTCGCAACCATCCCACACGACGGTCCTCTGCAGGCGGGCTCCCGACCCGATCCGTGCGCCCGCTCCGATGACCACATCCGGCCCCAGGTGCGCGCCCGCCGCGATCTCGGCGCCCTCGCCGATCCAGACCGAGCCCTCGATCGTGACGTCCGCGGGCGGGTCGCCGCGACGAGCACCGGGGCGCTGCGCAAAGGCCGCGCGCTCGTGGGGATCGATGGGCAACACCAGGTCGCCTCGCACCGCCTGCATGTTCGCCTCGAGGTAGGCCTGGGGCGTGCCGACGTCGAACCAGGTCCCGTCGTGGGTGAGCGCCCGGACGCGACGCTCGGGCACGGCGCTGACATACGCCTGCCGGACGATGCAGCTCTCCCCTTCCGCAGGGAGCCGGCGCACGAGCTCGTGGCGGAGCGCGTGCACGCCCGTGAAGTGCGTCCCCGGGACGAGCTCGCCGACCGGGCCGGTGTAGGCCAGCCGCACCAGGTCGCAGACGGTGCCGGTCGAGTCGGCCTTGACCTGCCCGTACGTCTGGTCCGGGTCCAGCCGCCGCAGCGCCATCGCCGCGAGCGCCTCGCCACCCGCCGCCTCGAGCAGGCCGAGCACGTCCACGTCCGAGAGGATGTCGCCGTTCACCACGACGAAGGGATCGGCCAGCTCGGCCAGCGCCTTTCGCAGGCCGCCGCCGGTGCCCAGGATGTCCGGCTGCTCGACGCTGACGAACAGGTCCATCGGGTGCGCATCGGCCCACGCCTCGATCTGCTCGGGCAGCCAGTGCGCGTTGACGACGGCCGACTCGATCCCCGCCCGCTGGAGCAGGGCCGCCGCGTGATCCAGCATCGGGATCCCACAGACAGGCGTCAGGGGCTTGGGCCGGTGGTTGGTCAGGGGGCGCAGCCGGGTTCCGAACCCGGCCGCCAGCAGGAAGCCACGACGCATGGGCCGCAGGCTACCGCGGCCTCAGCGCTTCACTCCGGTCACGAAGCCGAACAGCATCCGGTCGCGGATCACGCCGCCCTCGATCGCGACCGCGTGCTTCTCGGCGAAGGCCGGCGAGGCGTTGCGGTAGACCTCGCGGATGCCCTCGCGACGGGACTCCTCGATGGCCTTGTTGTCCGACCACTTGTCGACGTCCTCTTCGATCACGAAGTCGTGCACGACGACGTCATCGAAGCCGGCGTCGGTGAAGAGGCGCGACAGATCCTGGCGCAGGTAGAAGTTGCGGCGCGCGGGGTTCCGCAGGCGCAGGATCTCGAAGTACTCCTCGGCGTCGTCGGGGCCGTACGCGCAAAGGTTGATGACACAGGCGCGCCCTCCCGAGTTGAGCACGCGGTGCATCTCGCCGATCGCCTTGGCGTCGTCCATGAACTGGGTGCCCTGGCGGCAGGTCACGCGGTCGAAGCTCGAGTCCCCGAACGGCAGCGCCTCGCCCGGCCCTTCGACGAAGCGGTCCAGCCGGGGAGCGGCCTGCGCGTACATCGCCGGGGTGATGTCGACGCCGACGATCTCGGCCACGCGGTCCTTGAAGACGCGTGCCACGAGGCCCGTCCCGCAGGCTACGTCGAGCACGCGGTGATGCGCCTCGGCGCCCACGATCTCCCAGGTGCGCTGGGCGATGGCGTCGTCCGTGCACCAGTTGCTGGACTTGTCGTAGTGGGCCGCGCGAGCGGTGAAGTGGTCCTTGACGTTCGCGCCGTCGGATCGAGCCATCTGTCCTCCAGTGGGCGAGGGCTATCCGTCCTCGGACCAGTCCGACCAGAAGGGACCTGCACCGCTGCGGGTGTCGTCGACACGCAGGTGCTCGGCCAGGGCCCGGCGCCCGGTCGAGCGGTCGTAGTGGTAGTGGACCTGCAGCGCCGAGTATCGGGATGGCGCTCCCTGGGGGCAGGCCATGCGAGCGTGGCAGGTACGGGCACACCGATCGGACGTCTGGTGCGACTCCGCGCAGGCACGGATGTCGAAGCCGTGGCGCGGGTCCGGGGCATCGGTGATCGCGTCGAACGGGCAGGCCGGCACGCAGACCGTGCAGTCCACGCAGGGGTTGGGCGAGGCCGGCATCGGCGTCGGAGAGAGCTCCTGCGACGTGAACACAGCGACGCGGAGGCCGAGCCAGGGCCCGTGGACGTCGTGCAGGAGGAGTCCGAGTCGACTCGTGTGACCCAGCCCCGCAGCGTGAGCCAGGACGCGGAAGTCGACGAAGGTCGTCTCGTCGCCAGCGGCCCGAACGACGACCGCGTCGGCCGGGGTCGGACAGTCCGCCAGGGTGCGTCGGACAAAGGAGTCCAACGGGTGGTCCTCGTCGGCCAGCGCCGCCGGACGTGCCCGGATCTCAGCGCAGAGCGCATCGAACAGCGCGGTCCCGCCCGAGCCGAGGACGACGACCGAGCGGGCCGCAGGCAGCACCTCGTGTCCATCGATCCGGGCCACGCCGTGCACGTTCACGCCGATGGCGTGCATTCGGGTCAGGGTCTCGGCGAGCCAGGGGGCCACGCCTCTCACCTATCTCGGCGCAGACGACCCGACGCCCGCCTGGCCACGAACGTTCAGTCCTTGCGCCGCAGGATCCCTGTCGCACAGCCCATCGCCCCACCCGCGGCCAGGTACGCGTGCACGTCGACCTCGTGGCAGGTCACGCCCGCCGCCTCGAGCGCCGCGCGGATGCCCGGAGCGTTCGTCGGCATCAGCACCTCGCGGGGGCGCAGGACCACGACGTTCAGCCCCCGCGCCTGGGTCATCTCGTCGTCGTCCGGCAGCCGCAGGATGGTGTACCCGAACTCCTCGAGCAGCGTCACCAGCTCGGGCGCGGCCTTGTCCGCTCGGATGGCGGCCAGATCCCGATCCAGGAAGACGACGACGCCGAGAAGGTGCTGCGCGCCTCCGACGGGCATCGGCACCGTGACGGTCGAGATGTCCTGGCGCTCCAGGACCTGCGCGACCTGGGCAGCCGCCGCGGGCGACGTTCGCAGACCGACGCCGATGACGACGGACCGGTCGTCCAGGAACAGCGCGTCGGCCCCCTCGAACGTGCCGTCGGTCACCGTCGACAGGATGGGCACCCCGAGCTGAGCCAGGGCGAGGCTGACGATGCGCTCCTCGCCTACCCGCGCCCGGCCTGCCATCCGCGCGACGACCGCTCCCTGGCCGGTCATGAAGAACAGGTCCCGCGCGAAGAGCAGGTTCGGCGGCCCGTCGAGCGCGTCGATCCAGCAGACGTCGACGCCTTGGGCCTCGAAGGCGTCGGCCAGGCGGTGCGCGGCCTGGTGGATCGCTGGCAGGTCCGGCTGAGCGGCCATCAGGCTCGCGTCGAGGTCGTCGATGTCGCCCAGCGCGTCCGGCGGCCGGGTGAGCAGCACGCGCTCCAGCACACCGACGTCGCTCGTCGCACCGCAGCCTGCCCAGACCGAGCCGATCTCGTCGTCATGGGCCTGGGTTCGCCGCTGGAAGCCCGGGCCGCCGAAGGTCGCTTTCATGGCCCGACTCTACGACCGCTCGAGCAGATCGCGCAGATCCTCGCCCAACCGGCGCCAGAGTTCCGGCCGACCGACCAGCTCGTCCCGCCGCTCGGCCGGCCAGGGGGCCTTCGCCTGGATGAAGGCGCGCGCATGGACAGGGTCCAGGTTCAGCAGCACGCCGCCGCCCCAGCTGTGTGGGACGTGGGCCGCGTGCTGGACCAGAGCGCCCGGGTTCACGCGGGCGAGCGCGACCGCCGCCGGCCCCCCAGCCGCCAGCTCGGCCGCCAGCGCGTAGGTCGCAGCGGGGTGTCCCTCTGGCGCCACCCGACTCACCGAGTGCAGGACGTCGATCCGGTCCACGCCCGGACGATCCAGCACCTCGAGCAGGGTCTCCACCGGAATGAGGTCCTCGACGTGCGACAACAGCGGCACCAGCTCGTCCCGCTCCAGCAGCGCCCGGGCGAAGTACTTCCGCCACGTGCCGGCGTCGTCGATCGCCCGTCCGAGCCCATCCGAGCCGCAGTAGTCGTCCTTCCTGGACCACGGCCCGTAGCCGTCCAGTTAGGCGACCACGAGGCGCGGGATGTCCCTGGCACGCTCGACGAGGACGCCTTCGATGCGCCGGCCCATCAGCTGACGCGAGCCCGCAGCTCCATGAGCGCGACGTTCACCCGGCGCCCCCATCGCAGCCAGTGCATCTCCTCGCTCCGCAGCGACCGCCACTCGCTCTCCAGACGCATCGGCCAGTCCAGGAGCCGCGCCCGGGCGAACTCCGCCTCCGATGGCCTCGCCGCCGAGGTCTCCACCTCGTAGCCCAGGAGCTCCATCGTCTCGCGCGCGACGCCCTCGACCAGCTCGAGCTCGTGCGTCGTCAGCCCGGTCCGCCACTTGCCCGAGTTGTTCCGCATGACCGGCTTGTTCGCGTTCTCCCAGCTCTGCGAGTAGCTCGCCGTCGTCGAGGCGTTCCGCCGCTCGTGGAACGCCAGCATCGACTCGTGCAGCGTCAGCCCCAGGAAGTCGCACATGCACGCGACCATCAGCTCGGGCGAGGCGATGAGGTCCTCGTAGTGCAGACGGAGCACGGTCTCGGGTCCGAGCTCCCGCCACAGGTCGTGGGCCACCTTCTGCTGCCGCGCCCAGAGCTCCGCGGTGAGCAGCGGATGGAACGGGTTGAACACCGACCTCTTGCTGCTGACCGCCACGTCGCGGACATCGCGCGCGAGCCAGATGAACTTCGCGGTCGGACGACGCTCGAGCACCTTGGGGACGTGATCGACGACGAACGTGCTCTTGCAGCCCCAGAACCGGGCGCCGTGGTGCTCGGCGTACCGGTCGTACAGCGCCAGGAAGGCACCGGTCACCGAGGGATCGCCCGCCGTGTCTCCCAGCAGCGTCTCGGCGCTGGGGACCCAGTCCCACGGATGGATGTGCCGGTGCACGAGCGACAGGAGATCGTCCACCATCCGGGCGCGCGCGCGTTCCGAAGAAAGCGACCCGTAATGCGGCTCGATCGACGACAGGTACTTCAGGAGATGAGGCGGGTGAGGCACCACCACATCGGAATGCGCGTCGAAGATCACCCTCAACAGGTTGGACCCCGACCGCTCGGTCCCGATGATGAAGAACGCGCTGGGAAGTGTCATCTCGCGCAATACTCCCTGCCGTCGTGACCTGATCGGACTAACCTCTCCCCCGCGCGCGAGGTTCTGCAGACTCGCCCCGGAGGCTCGCCCATGGCCAGAAAGCCGTCTCTCGCCGAAGAGCTCTACACGGACGCCAACTCCAGCGTGGACGCGCTGTTCCTGCGCCAGATGCGCGAGAACGACGCCGAGCCCGTGGACGTCTCGGCGTCGGCCAAGCCCTCGATGGCGCTCGTCGTCGGCCCGTCACCGTTCTCCATGCCTCGCGGCTGGGAGTTCTTCCTGACGAGCCCGTACGAGGGCGTCACGTACATCTCGACCGTCCTGAACAACGCCGGCTACCCGGTGACGATCATCGACGTCCGGTACAGCCCCGACCCGCTGAAGGAGGCCTACGACGCCGTCGTTGCGGGCGGCTTCGACACGATCGGCCTCGCCACGTTCGAGGACAACTTCCCGTGGTGCGTCGAGTTCACCAACGAGGTGAAGGCCGCGCTCCCGAAGACCCCGATGATCCTGGGCGGCAGCCTGGTCACGAGCGTCCCCGAGACGTTCTTCGCGAACTGCCGCGTCGACGTGGCGGTCATCTCCGAGGGCGAGATCACCATCCTCGAGGTGATGGACAGCTACGCCCGGGGCGCCTGGGATCGCGAGCTGGCCAGCATCCGCGGCATCGCCTTCCGCGGCCCGAACAACGAGATGCTCCGCACGGTCCCCCGGGGCCAGATGATGGACCTCGACAGCCTGCCGAAGATGCGGCTGGACCTGTGGCCCCAGTTCAAGGACCCCCGCGGACTGCAGCCCGAGATCATCGCGAGCTACTCCCGCGGCTGCAAGATGGACTGCAGCTTCTGCTACCGGACCACCCCCCAGGTCCGGGCGAAGTCGCCCGAGAAGCTCAGCACCGAGCTGGCCTGGCTCAAGGAGCAGTACGGGACCGAGTTCATCTTCTTCGTGGACCTGACCTTCACCTCGTACAAGCGCCAGACGCTCGAGATCTGCGAGGCCATCCAGGACCACGACATCCGCTGGACCTGCCTGACCCGCTGCGGTGACGTCGAGAAGGAACGCCTGGATGCGATGAAGAAGGCCGGCTGCGACATCGTCCTGTACGGCGTCGAGAGCCTTGGGAAGAACATCCTGAAGGAGGCCCGGAAGGGCAACTCCAACAACATCACGATCAAGTCGATGCACGCGACCTACGAGGCGGACCTGCGCTTCGGCGCGCTCATCATCGTCGGCTTGCCCGGCGAGGACGAGCAGAGCCTCGAAGACGTCTGCACGTGGGCCGAGGAGAACAACCACATCACCCGCGTGAAGTACCTCTCGGCGATGCCCGGCACGACCGTGTACAGCCAGGGCCTGCGCGACGGCATCATCAAGTCCGAGGTCGACCACCTGAACTGGCTGTCAATCGAGCAGGCCCTGCACGAGGACGAGTTCCTCAACTACAACGGCCTGTCCGAGGACATCATCCGGCGCAGCTACAAGCGCGTCTACGACAGCTACCAGCCCGGTCCGGTCATGGACTTCAAGCACTGGCCGGAGCACTTCATCTACCACGGCGGAAACCCCGACGACGGCAAGGCGCACAGCGTCGAGTACGCCGGCGAGGGATGGCGAAAGGACTTCGCGAGCGGCCTCCCCCACCTGGCCCCCGGCAGCGAGCGGTTCACGCTCGACGCGACCGGGACGCCGGAGATGGCGGCGGTCGGGAGCAAGACCATGGACTGTGGTGCAAAGCAGCTCGGAGCCGCAGCCAAGTAGGCTTGCTGCTCGAAGAGGACACTCATGGACGAACGGACGCGGGAGGCGGCCAAGGGCCGGCTCCCCGAGCTCCGCGGAACGAGCACGCACGCCGCGCTCGGCCGCTTCTTCTCGAACGACAGTCGAGCCGTCGTGCTCTACACGTACTTCGCCCGCATGGCGAAGATCGAGGGCTTCCACGAGGTCGCGCGCACCCTGCGCGAGCTCGCCGAGGGCACCGAGATGTTCGCTGAGGGACACCTCGACTTCCTGAAGCGCACGGGCCACCCGGTGACTGGTCGCGTCCTGCGAGGCTCCGGGGACAACCTGGCCGCACTCCGCGATGCTGCACGCGTGGCCGCGGTCGAGGACCTGGCCGAGGCCGCCGCGACCGCGCACGCCGAGGGCTTCCCGGACATCGCGTCCTGGTTCGAGTCCTGCGCCGCAGCCAAGGCTGCACATGCCGATCGCTGCGAAGCCGTCAGCGAGGAGATCCACGGTGGGTGAGCTCTACGACAGCCGGTCCATCCGGGTGCTCTCCGGCCTGGAAGCGGTCCGCCACCGACCGGCCATGTACATCGGGTCGACCGGACCGAACGGCGTGCTGCACCTCCTGCTCGAGGTCCTGCAGAACAGCGTGGATGAGGCCCTGGCCGGCCACTGCACGCACATCGGCGTCTCGGTCGCGCCCGGCGGCGTCACCACGCTCATCGACAACGGACGCGGCATCCCGACCGAGTCGATCGAGCTCGTGCTGACCACGCTGCACTCGGGCGGGAAGTTCGACCCCGACGGCGGCTACCCGGTCTCCGGCGGCCTGCACGGCGTCGGCGTCTCCTGCGTGAACGCGCTGTCGTCGGTCCTGACCATCGAGGTCTGGCGCGACGGCAAGAACGTCAAGCAGGGCTTCGAGCGCGGCGAGGCGGGTCGCTTCGTCGTGTCCGAGGAGCCCACCGAGCGGACCGGGACGAGCGTCACGTGGACCCCTGACCCGCAGATCTTCGGCGGCTCGACGCTCGACATCGACGCGGTCGCCGAGCGGCTCCAGGAGCAGGCCTTCCTGCTGCCGGGACTCGTCATCGACTTCACGCGCCCCGACGGCCAGACCGAGCGCTTCGAGGAGCAGGGCGGCATCGCCGGGTTCGTCCAGCGCATGGCCGGACCGAAGGGTCTGCACGCCCCCGCGCACCTGAAGGGCGAGGCCGACGGCGTGAGCGTCGAGGTCGCGCTGCAGTGGACGACGACGTACCACGAGGAGGTCCGCTCCTACGTCAACACCATCCGCACCCGCCACGGCGGCATGCACCTGGCCGGACTCCAGGCCGCGCTCTCCCGCAGCGTCGACCGATACGTCCGAGCCCACGGGCTGTTGAGCGAGGACATCGACGAGGAGGTCGCTGGCAGCGACATCCGCGAGGGTCTCTACGGTGTGCTCGTCCTGACCATGGCCGACCCCCAGTTCGAGGGGCAGACCAAGACGATGCTCAGCAGCGAGGTCGCCCACGACGCCGTGATGGACGTCGTCGAGCAGCAGCTGAACGCCTGGATGGCCGAGAACCCCGACGCGGCCGCAGCGGTCGCCGGCAAGGCGCTCGAAGCCTCTCGGGCGCGTGCCGCGGCTCGACGAGCCAGTGAGCGCGCTCGCTACCAGGCGATCGACGTCGGCATGGACAAGGAGATCTACCGGAAGCAGTTCGGGATCCGGTCCAAGAACTGGCACGACAGCTGTGTCTGGCTGACCGACGAGACCCTGCTGAACGCGCACGCCGAGATGTGCGAGATGCCCGACGACTGCCGTGTGTTGGACGTGTGCTGTGGCTCGGGCGTCGTCGGCAACAGCTTCCGTGGCCGGGTCGGCACCATCGAGGGGCTCGACCTGACCCCCGAGATGATCGCGCTGGCCGAGACGCGCCTCGACAAGGTCACGAAGGGTGACGTCTACGACATGCCGTTCGAGGACAACACCTACGACCTGGTCTGCAACCGCGAGGTCCTGCACCTGCTGCCCCGTCCGGAGCGCCCGGTGTCCGAGATCTTCCGCGTGCTCAAGCCCGGCGGCCAGTTCATCTTCGGCCAGCTGGTGCCGTACTCCGCCGTCGACGCCCCCTGGTTCTTCCGGGTCGTGAAGAAGAAGCAGCCGCTGTTCTTCAACAACTTCCTGGCCGAGGACCTGGTCGTCTTGCTGGAGAACGCTGGGTTCGAGGACATCAAGACCAAGGACCTGACGGTCTGGGAAGACATCGACACCTGGATCGAGACCCACGAGACGCCCTCGATGGAGCGCCACGAGATCCGTCGGCTGTACCACGAGGCCCCCGAGGAGGTCCGCCGCGTTCACCCCTTCGAGATCACGCCCAGTGGCCGCATCCGCGACCTGTGGCGGTGGGTCATCTACTCGGGCCGCAAGCCCGCGTGATCTGGCTCCTGGCCTGCTCCGGGACGACCGAGCCCGTGGCGCCCGCGCGCCCGAAGCTCGGCGACCAGGCGGCCCAGGAGCTCATGGCCGTCCTCGACACCGACGGGGACGGTCGGCTCTCGTCGAAGGAGTTCGCGCTGCGCGCCGAGCCCGGCGTCGCTCTGTCGGACTGGGACCTGGACGGCGACCTGTCGCTGTCGGTCGAGGAGCTCCGCGCCGGCATGTGGGAGCACAGCCCGCTGATCGACGGACACGCGCAGCCGGAGAAGCCACCGCTACGGTGAGGGCCGGCACAGGTCTTGCTTTGGTGAGGGGCAACAGCCGCCCGGAGATCCCATGCTCGTCCGCGAACTCGTCCTCAAGAACCCGCGCTCCATCCCCGTGCTCCGCCACTACGGCATCGACTACTGCTGCGGCGGCGACATCGACTTCGACGAGGCCTGCGCCATCCAGGAGGTCGACCCCAAGCGGGTGCTCGCGGACATCGTCGCGGCTCCACCGGCCCCCGAACACGACTGGGCGCACCAGCCGCTCGACAAGCTCATCGACCACATCCAGGCGCGGTACCACGACCCGCTCTACGGCGACCTCGAGGAGATCATCGCGCTCGGCCAGAAGGTCGCGCGGGCCCACGCCGACGACCACGGGGAACAGCTCGAGGCCATCGTCGCCTCGCTTCAGGCCCTGCAGAAGGACCTGCTCCCCCACCTGAAGAAGGAGGAGGACATCGTGTTCCCCTGGATCCGCGGTGGCGGCGGCCCCTGGATCCCGAAGCCGCTCGAGGTCGAGATGCGGGAGCACGAGGAGGCCGGTCGCCGCCTGCGGCACATCCGCTCGCTCTGCGACGACTACGACGTCCCCCAGCACGCCTGCCCGAGCTGGTCGGCTCTCTGGGCGCGAGTCGAGGAGCTCGAGAAGCACATGCACGAGCACATCCACCTCGAGAACAACATCCTGTTCCCCCGATCGCTCGCCGGCGAGTAGGGCGAAATCCCACACCACGTAAGCGGAGGACGCCCAGGATCGTTCCGCGGGTGCCATGAAGAGTTTCCTCGCCCAGACCACCGGCATCGGCCTCGGTACGCTCACGCTTCGCCTCGTCGAACCGACCTTTTCGTGGGGGTCCGTCATCCGCGGGCGCCTCGAGCTCTCCCTCACCGAGCCGACCGAGGCCGACGCGCTCATCGTTGGCCTGCGAGCTCGCCAACGAAACATCCGCGTGGGCCGAACGCGGTCCGGGGTCCAGCGCGTCGGCTCGTCCAACCCGATGCTGTTCGACTTCAAGCAGGTCGTCGAGGGCCCAGGCACGTACCGGACCCCCGCCTACGACTTCGCGCTGCCGGTGCCCGAGCAGCCCCAGGTCGGCGCCGCCGGACTGCCCGAGGAGCTCGTCGACGCCGGCCGTGTCGTCCAGCTCCTGACCGGCCAGGTCTCGATCCCCCCGACCTGGCAGGTCTACGCAGCCTTGAAGATCCCCTGGCGAGTCAACGTGAAGACCGACGTCGACGTGCAGCTGCGGAGCTGAGCCGGACCTACGGCTGGGACCAGGCCTCGCTCGCGTCGACCCGTGCGGCGTAGTCGACCCAGGCCGAGCGCACCTCGGCGTACCGCCAGGCCGCGAGCACGGAGAACACACCAGCCAGGGCCAGGAGCGCGAGCGTCTTGCGCCGGGCCGTCACTCCCACGTCTCCGGGGGCCCGTACCCCAACCGTGTGGCCAGCTCGCGCACCCGCGTCGTGCTCAGGACGGGCTCGAGCACATCGCTGCGCGTGAACCAGCGTCGGATGCGCGGCCGCTCGGTGCTCATCACGCGCGCCAGCGGCCCCCGGAGCGTCGATCGAGCCGGCTCGACCAGGGGCACGCCGAGCCACGAACAGACCTCGTCGAGCATCGCCAGTCGGCTCGCCGGCTCGCGGATGAAGTCCTCGAAGCGGACCCGCAGCGTTGGCAGATCGCTGTCCAGGACAGCCTCGTGGGCCCCACACCACTGGGCCGCACAGACCTCGGCCAGCGGCCGGCTCACCAGCTCTTCCCAGCCCGGGGGCACGTCGTACTTCCACCAGTACCGGTCGCCGGGCCGGGCCTCGTCGTACCCCGGAATCCGCAGCGCCTCGTCCACGCGCCGGCTGTGGAACCCGTGGTACTGCCAGCCATCGACCAGCCCGTTGATGGCCGCCGCCGGGTTGCGAACCAGGTGCAACAGCCGGATGCGCGCCGCGGGGAACATCGCCCGGAACCAGTCCAGCCGGTACGCGTTGCTGGGTGTCTTGATGACGAGCGGGCGCCCGTGAAGCTCCTCGGCGGTCGCCCGGGCCCACGGCGAGATGCAGACGAACGGCGGCTCCTCGATCAGCGCGCTGCCGGGCGAGCTCGCCGGGATGGGGCGCCCCGGGAAGACGGCCGCCAGGAGCTCGCGGTCGACGTCGTAGAAGTGGGGCTCGACCCCGACCGCCTGGATCACGGCCAGGTGGTACGCGTCCAGGTCATGGGACAGCGGCACGGCCCGCACCGTCGCGATGAGCTGCTCGAGCTCCCAGTCCCGATCGGGCCACTGGACAAGGAGACGCCAGACGACGTCGAGCGCGAAGTCGTCCTGGCTGGGGGCCCTCGCGCCGACCTCGAACCCAAGCTCGCGGGCGAAGCGGTCGGCATCTCCAGGCGCATCCGCAGCCAGCGCGTCGTCGGGTCCCTCGAAGCCCGCAACGCGCAGGAACGGGTTCAGCTCCGCCCGCAGGTGCAGCAGCCCCGGGATCTCGCGCAGCCCCTCGGCGAAGACCGAGCTGCCGCCACGAGACGACGAGACCAACAGGACCAGGTCCCGCACCTCGCGTCGGGGATCGGGGCGAGGCCCTCGCAGACGAGCGAGCGCGTCGAGCTGGGCCAGCAGGCGGGGCGACATCGGGCTCGCCTATCATCTCGCCCGATGTCCTGGCTGCTGCTCCTGGCCTGCGACGAGCCGCCCGCGGACCGTCCTCCGAACCTCGTGCTCGTCAGCCTCGACGGCATGGCGAGCTTTCGCACGTCGCTCGACGGTGGACCGAACCCCACCACCCCCACGCTGGAGCGACTGGCGTCCGAGGGCGTCCGGTTCGAGAGCGCCTTCTCGCAGTCGAACGAGTCGCTGTTCAGCCACGCGAGCCTGTTCTCAGGCCGGTACGTCAGCGAGCTGGCCAATCCGAGCTACGCGACGTTCACCGTTCCGGACGAAGCCGTCCTCGTGCCCGAGGTCCTGGGCCTGTACGGGTACACCACCGCGGCGTTCGTGGCGGGCGGGCACGTGAAGGGGCCCTACGGCTTCGACCAGGGCTTCAGCGAGTACGCCGACCAGCACGACTTCGGCGCGATGTTCCACACGGTCCCGGAGGCGCTCGCCTGGATCGAGACCGCACAGGAGCCCTGGTTCATCGTCCTGCACGGCTACGACTGCCACCGGCCGTACCAGAAGGCCGGGGTCTTCCACGCGCCGTTCGGACCCGGCCCCGAGAGCGCCTCGCTGTCCGATCTGACCGGGACGGACGCGGTCTACGACGGCCACGTCTACCCGGACTTCGCCGTCGAGCGCATCCAGCACGCCACGGGCGACCCCATCGTCGATCCCGAGGGCTACCTGCGCATCGCGCGCTGGTCCGAGGACCACGACGGCGAGCCCATCGACGACGCCGACCTCGAGGCCGTCCGCAACCAGTACGACGCCGCCGTCCTGGCCGCCGACCTGCAGCTGGGGCGCTTCCTCGAGCAGCTCGACCGCCCGAACACCGTCGTCGTCGCCACCGCGGACCATGGCGAGGACCTGCACGAGCACGGGCTCTTCAACCACCGGGCGCTGCTCCGCGACTCCACGACCAAGGTGCCCCTGGTCATCTGGGGAGCCGGGATCGAGCCGGCGGTCCGGACCGACCTGGCCTCGGCCATCGACGTCGTGCCCACGCTCCTGGGCCTGGCCGGGGCCGCTCCCCTGGGCGACGCACCGGGCCGCGATCTGCTCGCCTCGACCGATGGCGGCCTCGTCTTCCAAGAGTCGGTGCTCGACGAGGTCAGCGTGCGCTCGGCCACACACCGCCTGGTCTTTCGAGGGGTCCCTCCCGCGTTCGAGCTGTTCGACCTGGCCCTGTCGGTCGCCCCGCTCGAGGGCCCGCACTTCGCTCTGTACGACCTGCGCGCCGACCCCAGGGAACAGACCGACGTGCTGTCCGAGCAGCCCCAGGTCGCCGCCGAGCTGAAGGCCGCGCTGACGAGCTGGCGGGCGGAGATGAAGCGGAGCACGACCGTGGGGAGTCAACCCCGAGACCCTGCGCTCCTCGAAGCGCTCAAGAGCCGAGGCTACTGGTGATCGTCGATCTCGCGACGCGGCAACTCGCCGCCTACAACCGCGCCGACCTGGATGGATTCTGCGCCTGCTACCACCCCGAGATCCGCATGTTCGCGGGCGAGGAGCTCGAGCTGACCGGGCGGGAAGCGTTCCGCGAACGCTACGCCGACATGTTCGCGCGCGGCGGCTTCGGCGGCACGGTCCCCAGCCGCCTGAGCCACGGCGACCACTGCGTCGACGAGGAGCACTGGTGGCGGATCGACGAGTCCGGCGAGCGCACCAGCGGCGTGATCCTCGTCCGCTACAAGCTACGCGACGGGCTGATCGGGGTCGTCCAGTTCCTGGATTGACGGCTGGACTGAAGGAAGCAGCCTCGCGACGATGACGGCGCTCACCATGCAGAGGACCGTCCAGCTCCCGAGCTTGTCCTCGGGCACCCAGGTCCAGCCATCGAGCTGTCGCGGGTACTCCCAGCTCCCGAACAGCGTGCCCCAGTTCTCGGCCATCCAGACGGCGACGCCCAGGACCGGAAACACGAACAGGATCGGTACCTTCCGGTCCA
Organism: Pseudomonadota bacterium; assembly: GCA_024228935.1. Taxonomy (GTDB): domain Bacteria; phylum Myxococcota_A; class UBA796; order UBA796; family CAJQPC01; genus JAAESX01. Next base: position 60,476 of record JAAESX010000033.1, on the reverse strand, counting down.
TGACATAGAGGCGGGTCCGCCAGAACACGGCGAGGGCCAGGACACAGATCAGGGGCTTCAGATCGGGCAGCCAGACGTTCGTCCAGAAGTTCACGTAGGCGAACACACCCAGCGGAACGGCCCAGCGGGACCACCCCGCGATGCGCACGTCGAGGTGACGACCGAGCGCGAAGATGAAGCTCCCGATCGAGGCGTACATGAAGCCCGAGTAGAGCGGGACGTCCAGGACCTTGGAGAACGCGTCCTCGGGGTAGGCCCAGCCTCCGTGCGCGACCTTCCACATCTCCAGGGTCACGCCCATGAGGTGGAAGCCGAAGATGGTGCCGAACTCGAGCGGCGTCTCGACGCGCGTCACGAGCAGACCGACCTGGAACGCCAGCATCGCCACGAGCAGGGCGTCGTAGCGAGGGAGCCCCGGCACCGAGAGCGCCTGTGAGACCGCGAGCGCGCCGAGCACGAAGCCCGGAAACAAGGAAGCCAGGGCCACGGCACGGAGGATGCGCACGACGGCGGGATAACCTCGCGGCATGTGGTTCCTCCTCGCCTGCGGCCCCCTGCCCCCGACCGTGGAGCTGGGCCCCGAGGCGCCGAACACCGGTGACCGGCTGCTGGTCCGCATCAGCCACCTGGACGTGGACGAGCACGGCGACCCCGTGGACCACGAGTTCACCTGGTTCGTGGACGGCGAGCTGTTCGACGGCGCCGACGAGGACGTGGGTCCGGGCTCCACGACGAAGGGCGAGCACTGGGAGGTCGTCGTGAACGCCGTGGGCGGCCGCCGGACCGCCAGCGACTCGGCGCTGATCGTCAACGCCGTGCCTGGCGTCGAGGTGCTGCTCGAGGCCACCACCACCACCGATCTCGACGTCACCGCCTACCTGTACGAGGACGACCTGGACGGCGACGAGCTCACCTACGACATCGTCTGGACCGTCGACGACGTCGCGACCGACCAGACCGGGACCACCGTCCCCGCGAGCGCCACATCGGCCGGCGAGACCTGGACCATCACCGTCACACCCGACGATGGCGAGGACGTGGGCGATCCCGTGTCCGCGTCGATCGCGGTGGGCTGAAACGCTTCCATGTTCCTCGCTGTACTGGAGAGCGCCCCCCGAGAGGACTCCGATGACCTCGATCGAGAGGCCATGGCTCGAGCTGTTGCCGGCGACAAGGACGCCTGGCACGAGCTCTGGTCGCGCTGGAACGCTCCCATCCATGCGTTCCTCCTCAAGCGCACGGGCTCTCGCGTCACGGCCGAGGAGGCGGGCCAGCAGACCTGGATCAAGGTCTGGAAGTACCGCAAGAGCTACGACGGCAAGCGCCCGTTCCGCAGCTGGCTCTTCCGTGTCGCCGTGAACGCCGGCCACGACGCGGCGCGCGCCGAGTCCACGATGTGGACGCTCGACGAGGAGGCCCTGAAGAAGATCCCAGCGGCCGAGAACCAGGACACGCTCGAGCTCCGGCAGCTGCTGTCCCGAGCGCTCCACGAGCTGTCTCCGGTCGACCGGCGGATCCTGCTGCTGAACATCGAGGGGTTCTCGTCGGCCGAGATCGGCGAGGTCCTGGAGATGAACGCGACGACCGTCCGGGTCCGTCTGCACCGGTCCCGCGAGCAGCTGCGCGGGGCGATCGACCCGAAGGAGCTGGTATGAGCGACGTCGATCGCCTGCTCCAGGCCATGCATGGGCCACCGGCTCCGTCCGAGCCGCCCCAGCTCCCGGAAGAGGACGAGGGGGTCGCTCCGGAGGGCGGCAGCGCGGGCTTCGTCCCGTGGGCTCTCGCCGCGGCCGTGCTCCTGGGCGTCGGCGTGCTTGCGCTGGCCCCGAACAAGCCGTTCAGCATGGGCGGCGAGTCCCAGACGGCGGCTCCGACGGAGGCAGGCCCCCCGGGCGAAGGCGCCGCGGCCGACGCCGTAGCGGACGTGGACGACGAGCCCGAGGCCGAGGAGGTCGAAGAGGCGGTCGAGCCGATCTTGGCAGAGGAGCCCGCTGCCGCCCCCAAGAAGGTCGACGCACCCGAGGCCGAGCCGGCCCCCGCCATGGAGCGGGCGCCCGAGCCGAAGTCCAGCCGCTCCTCGTCCTCGGCGACGCGGGCCGAGGGAGGATCTGCCTCTGGCGCCTCGGGCGGAGCCATGGCTCGCCTCCGTCCGGCGGACTGCCTGTCCGACGGCACCCCCTTGGTGGTGTCGCTGAACGTCGTCGACGGCCGGATCATCTCACTCGACGCCGACGTCGAGACGCCCGTCCTCCCCTGCCTGAACGAGGCCATGCTCGGCACGCCCCACCCCGGGAGCGGCGTCGTCGAGGAGACGATCTCGCCGTGATCCTGTGGGCCACCATCGCACTGGCCTCGACGACCCACCCATGCGCAGGGCCGATCGAGGCCGCCCGCCGCACCGCGGACCCCATCCCAGCGCTGTTGGCCGTGGACGACGACTGCGAGACCAGCGCCTGGCACGACGCGATGGGGCTGGCCTGGCAGCGCGCCGGGCACGCGAACCTGGCGGGCCGGCACTTCGCGCAGTGCGCGGCGTCCGAGGACCACCTCCAGGATGTCTGCCTCGTGAACCTCGCCCGAGCCGCCCAGCAGAGCGGCGCCACGCTGGACCTACGTGAGCTGGTCATCGACGTGGCCCCCGACGCACTCCGCGCCGAGGAGCGCGACTACCTGCTCCTGCAGCAAGGGTTCGCTCGCCTGGAGGCCGACCGCGCCCACGACGCCCAGGCGAGCTTCGAGGCCGTCCAGAGCCGCTCGACCTGGAGCCTCCACGCCCGGCTCGCTCGCGCGCAGCTCGCCGAGGACGAGGGCCGCCGCGGGGACGCGCTCGAGCTCTACACCGGCCTCCTGAGCGAACTCGACGAGACCTGGGAGGCGCTCCGCGACGAGGCGCGCATCGGCTCGGCCCGGCTGCTGGCAGGCGTCGGCCGTCACGAGGAGGCTGTCGGCATCCTGGTCGGCGTCGACCTGGACGAGGCGCGCATCCTGAGCGCGCGCAGCTGGCTGGCGCTCGAACAGCAGCGACCGGCACGCGCAGCCTTGGGCGCTCTCGAGGCCTGGTACCCCGCCGGTGACGTGCTTCGACTGAACAGCTACTGCGAACGTCGACGCTGGACTGTTCTTCTCAAGCGGACAGAAACCGACCTGGCAGCGCAGCACGAGGCTCTCGTGCCCATCCTCAGGAATGCCACGCCGAGCTCGGCGTGGGGAACCTGGCGCGCTGATCGCTGGGGGCTGGACGCCCCGCTCGTTCTCCGTATCGGAGGAGATCGGGCGGTCGCCGAGGCCTTTGCCGCGCTCGACACACTGGACCCCGAGATCGAAACCGCCGGTTCTGACCATCAGGAGGTACGGGAGCACGTCGAACGAGCCCTCACCAGCGAACGTCGACGCCGCGAGCTGCACGCCGGCGGTCGCCTGCACGACGCACTCGCCGCGCTGGTGGCCGAGGTCGACGGGGCCCTGCGCGACGTCCGCAATCCGGGGGTCTGCCCGTGATCGAGCATGGCGCCGCCACAGTCCCTTCGGCCGGCACCGACCGGTGCTGCGATCTGGTCCTGCTCCCCGAGCACGGCGTCTTCGCGCTGTCGGCTGGGGGAGGCCGCACGGGAACCTGGGCGGCTCGTCGCTGCCTCGAGGTGGTCCGCAGGCACGCCGATGCGCTGGCCGCCGCCGCCGATGCCGCCGAGCACGACCCCGCCGCCGGGCCGGCGCTCCTCGAGCGGCTGCAGGCCGTCTTCGACGACGCCTCGTGGGCACTGCACGAGGAGTCCCACGCCACCGGCGAGGCCACGCGAGGCGAGCTGGGCCTGGCCATCGTGCGCCCGGGAATGGCCTGGATCGGGATGAGTGGACAGTGCGCAGCCCTCATCGCGAACGCCGACGGACTCCAGCGCCTGGACCACTCCGGAGGCCCCCTGCGCTTGGGCCGCGTCCCGCTCGGGGTCCACACGAGCGCCGAACCCGCGCTGCTCCGTCACGCGCTGGGCAACGACGACACGCTGATGCTCGGGAGCAGCACCCGCCTGCACCTGTTGACCTACAGCGAGAGCGGACACCTGGACTGCCAGCGGCTCGTTGACCGCGTCGCGACCGGACTCGTCGGCCCCAACGGCGAGGGCGCCGCGATCGCGCCGCGTGGCGGCGGACCCGCGACCGGCCCCGACGTCCTGGCCGCAGCGCGCCGAACCAGCCTCCTGTCCGAGCTCGACCCCGCTGCGGTGCGCCTGCTCGCGCCCTACCTGCTCGAGTCCCGGCTCGAGTCGGGCGTCCAGGTCTTCGGCGAGGGCGACCCGGGGGACCGGCTCTACCTGCTGCTCGACGGCTCGGTCCGCGTGCATCGGGCCGACACGGAGCTGGTGGACCTGTCGACCGGGGATCACTTCGGCGAGCTCGCCCTCCACCTCGAAGGCGTGCGCACGGCCAGTGTCGTGACGACCTCGCCGTGCTGGCTCACGTCCCTGCACCGCCGCCACCTGCGCGACCTGGAAGAGCGCCGGCCAGACGTCGCCGTGCTCCTGCAGCGACGGCTCCTCGGCCACCTCGCCGCCCGCCTGCGCGAGCTCACGGTGCGCGTCAGCGAGTGAGGGGTCACGCCCGCGCGACCGCGCGGTGTCCGAACCGACATGTGGATGCTCCTCGCCTCGGCCCACGCGGCCGATCTCTCCGTCTCCTACTTCGGTGAGTCGCTCGTCCATCCGGGCGTGACGGCCCAGCTCACGACCGAGTTCTGGTCCCGGACCCGCGACGGTCGGGTCACCGCGACGCGCTCGCTGGCGGTGGGCCCCCGCGCGGGCTGGGCGTGGCATCCGGGCAGCCAGAACCTGGCGTTCGTGGCCCCCGAGCTCGTCTACCAGAAGCAGCGTCGCCTCCGCTGGGACGCGGTCGTCGGCCTGGGCGTGGCCCGCTCGATGCCCATCGGGGCGAGCGTGAACCCGGACGGCACGACCAACCTGGCGGGCGGCTCCTGGCACCTGATGCCGTCCGTCGGGCTCGGCTTCGGCGGCGGTGAGCACCTGCAGTGGCACGTCCGGCCGACGCTGTACGGCCTGTCGCACTGGAACGCATCGATGTCCCCGTGGATCGCACTGGAGACGGGGGTCACATGGTCACTCTGATGTGGATGATGGGCTGCGCCGCTGGGCTCGACGATCAGGTGTGGCTTCGGGTCGACGACGCCGACCTGCGCCTGAGGCTCCAGGGCGACGAGTCCACCGGGCTCTACGTCGTGGTGCTGCACGGCGGACCCGGCGGGAACGGGCACGAATACGACCTGGGCACCTGGATCCGGGACATGGAGGAGCGCGGCGTCGTGGTCACCTACGACCAGCGCGGCCAGGGCGCCTCGCGGGGGTCCTACGACGCCTCGACCATCACGCTCCAGCGCATGGCGGACGACACCGAGGCGGTGGTCCAGTACGTCAGGAGCCGAGGCGGCCAGGACGCCGACATCGTGCTGCTCGGACACAGCTGGGGCGGGACGCTGGGCACGGCGGCGCTCCTGCGGACCGACGTCCAGGACGAGCTGGCCGGCTGGGTCGAGTCCGATGGCGCCCACGACATCCCGCTCCTGAACCGGTACGCGCTCGAGATGTTCCGGGATGTCGGCGCGGCCGAGATCGCGGCCGGCCGCAACGTCCGGAGCTGGAACGAGATGGTCTCGTTCGCCGAGGGCGTCGACCCGAACGACGTCACTCTCGACGAGGGCAGCACCATCAACAGCTACGGCTTCACCGCCGAGGGCCTGCTGGTCGAAGGCTGGGACGAGAGCGTGGCGCCGGGCGAGGCGCTCGCGTGGGGACTCGGCAGCCCGGTCCCCTGGATCGCCGGCTTCGCGTCGGGGAACGAGACCTCGAGCCTACTTCTCGACGAGGTCGAGGCCACGTCGATGACCGACGAGCTGGGCGACATCACGGTGCCCACGCTCCTGCTGTGGGGTGGCTACGACTTCGTCTGCCCACCCCAGCTGGGCGTCGACGCCGACGAGCGGATCCCGGACTCGGAGCTGGTGGTGTTCAGCGAGTCGGGGCACAGCCCGATGGACAGCGAGGCCGAGGCGTTCAGCCAGGCGCTGACCGGGTGGTTGGACACGCTGTAGCTTCGACAGCCGGCTGCGCAGAACTCGCCGGCTGACGGTCACCCTCGGGGTTGTGCGTCGCTCAGCACGACGAAGTGCAGCAGTCCTGCACTTGATCGAGGATCTCGCGCGTAGTGTCGCCCCATGGTCTGGCTCGCGCTCCTCATCGCATCCACCGACGTCGATCGCGACAGCGAGTCGTGGCTCTGGAACGCACACCGATGGGAACCCCACGCCGAGACGTGCGTACAGGCGGCGGTCTCCGTGACCGCCGCCCTGCTGGACGTGGAGACAGGCCCGGTCACCGAGTTCGACGAGGTCGAGCCCGCCTTCCGTGCAGCGGGAGCGGCCGTGAAGGACGCCCGGCGGAAGCCCGCGGAGATGAGCCGGACACTCCGGCACCAAGGCGGCGTCTTCCTGATCGAAGGCGAAGACGGGGAGCTGTTCGTCGTGGCCGGCAACGACCCGACCCGGCCCGACCCGTGGCTCACCAGCAACTGCCACCGCCCATCGCCGCGCTGGGTCACGCTCAAGGAGCTGACCGAGGCGAGGGCGACCAGCCGCCGAGCGCTGTGGGTCGGCGAGCCCGCCCCCTTCCCGCTGACCGACGCCCTCGACCTGGCCGAAGACGCCGGTCTCCGCATCGAGGCGCTCGAGCCGACGACCCAGGCGATGTGGCGCACCGTCCGCGCCCACGGCCGCAGCGCCTGGTTCGTCATCCCTGGCGAGCCCGTCGTCGGCCGGGAGACCTGGCTCATCGCGACCCCAGCTCCGGGGCGGGCGTGGCACGCGTACGACATGGCGCGAGCCGAAGAGCGCGTGCTCGACGGAGCCGCGGTCGACCGGCACCTTGTCCACGGCGGCGTCGCATACGCCCTCATCGCGGACTGAGCCCCGATGATCTGGCTCTGGCTCCTGCTCGGCACGACCTACCTCGATCGCCCCGACGGCGAGGAATGGGTCTGGTTCGCGCACGTCTACGAGCCGAAGTCGCCGGACTGCTGGGGCGCCGCGCTCCAGGTCACCACGGAGCTCACCGGGAACGCTACGAGGTCGTGCCGATCGAGCCCGAGCTCGTCGCGATGCCTTGCGCACGGTGACGTCGTGTACGCACTCATGCCGAAAGGCGAGCGGCTCGGCGGTTAGAAGGCCCGCATGCCGTGGTGGCGCGACAAGACCCTGCTGATCGCGATCGGGGTGGGCCTGCTCCTTCGGTTCATTCCGCTCGTGCTGTGGATGGACAACCCCTGCACGAACGACGAGTGCGGCTACCTGAACATGGCCGACGACCTGGCCGCTGGCGACGGCATGACGCGCTGGTCGTTCGGGTGGGTCTGGGCGCCCGGCTACGTCTCGTTCCTGGCCGCCCACAAGCTGGCGTTCGGCTACTCGGACCTCGGCGTCATCACGCAGGGCCTGCTCGCCTGTCTCGCCCCGGTCCTGGCGTACGAGCTGGCCAGGAAGCACCTGGATCTCCGCGCCGCGCGCATCGCGGCCTGGCTGTTCACCCTGTCACCGACCATCGAGTTCTTCGCGCACCACCTGTGGGGCGACACGCTCTACCTGCTCTGGCTCCTGGCCCTGTTGTGGGGCATCGACCGGGCCCGGGAGGGTCGGCTGCGCGACGCCGTGATCCCGGGCATCTTCCTGGCTCTGTGCGTCCTGTTCCGCGGCATCGGCCAGTACCTGTTGCCCATCGCGGCCATGGGGCTGGCCCTCGGTCGGCCTCCCCGCTGGCTCCCCAAGGTCGGTGTGATGGCGCTCACCGCGGTGCTGCTGGTGGCGCCCTACTCGATGTACGCGAGCAAGAAGTTCGGCGGCTTCGTGATCTCGGACGTCACCTTCGGCGCCAACATGTGGCTCGGGAACAACGACTTCCAGCCCCAGACGTTCGACTGGGGCGTGGGCCTGCCCCAGGCCGAATACGAGGAGCTGCACGAGAGCACCGGGCGCAAGCACTGCGCGAGGAAGGGGCGGACCGTCGTCGAGTGGGACCAGTGCGAGAAGGACAACGGCTGGGCCTGGATCGACGCGAACCGCACCGAGTTCGCCCGCCGGATTCCCCTGCGGATGACCCAGCTGTTCAACCCCAACAGCTTCCTCACCCGGCATATCCGCAAGGGGTTCTACGGCGAGATGCCCGCTGCGATCGGCCACGCGCTGGGGGTCGTCACCATCGGCTTCTCGCTCCTGGCCGTCTGGGGGGGGACCATCGGCGCCTTCGGGCGAGGCCGCTCCTGGCTCCTCCCCACGACCCTGGCCATCGTCGTGTACCACCTGGCCGCCCACGCGATGTTCATGGGCATGACCCGCTACCGGATGCCGCTGGACGCGATCTGGCTGATCTGGGCGGCTGGCCTGCTCGCCGATCCGCGGGCCACGCTCGCCGGCCTGGTGGGCTGGCGCCGATGGGCCACCCTCGCGCTGCTCGCCCTCGCGATACCGCTGTGCCTCTGGTACCTGAAGAAGGGGTTCCTGTGATCCTGGCGCTCCTGGCCTGCACCTCGAAGCTGCCCACGCCGCCGCCTCCGGTGCAGCGGGACGTGGTGCTCGTGAGCATCGACACGCTGCGCGCCGACCACGTCGGGGTTTACGGCTACGGCCGAGACACCACTCCGTTCCTGGACGAGCTCGCCGCCAAGGGGCTGGTCTACACGGACGCGCGCTCCCCCACCTCCTGGACCCTCCCGACCCACCTCACGATGCTCTCTGGAAAGCTCCCGCTGCACCACGGCGTCGTGGACGACAAGCGCAAGGTCCCCGACGACCTGCCGCTGCTCGCCGAGCGCATGCAGGCGGCCGGGTTCGCGACCGTCGGCGTCGTCACGACGTTCTTCGTCTCGCAGCGCTTCGGCTTCGACCGCGGCTTCGACTTCTGGGACGACTTCGACATCCACAGCAAGAAGCGCAACCAGACCGAGACCCCGGACGCGGAACAGGCCGTCAATCGCGTCCTGAAGGGCGTCCGCAGCCACCCGGATCAGCCGGTGTTCGTCTTCCTGCACCTGTACGACGTGCACTACCCCTACGCCGCTCCCGGCGACTGGGAGGAGCGGTTCGACCGCAAGGGCACGGACGACGACCTGAGCTACAGCAAGTACAGCGCGTACCTGGAAGACCCGGTCGAGCCCGACCAGATGGCTCACCAGGTCGCCCAGTACGACGAGGAGCTGGCGTATGTCGACAGCCAGCTCCGCCGACTGCACGAAGCCTTCCTCGAGGCCGGGCGCGACCCGCTCATGGTCATCACCGCCGACCACGGCGAGGAGTTCGGCGAGCGCGGCTCCTGGGGCCACGCCCACACGCTGAACCCCGAGCAGCTGCACGTCCCCCTGATCATCAGCGGCCCCGGCGTCCCGGTCGGTCGGGTCACCACGCGGGTCGGCACCCAGGACATCGCTCCGACCCTTGCCGCGCTCCATGGCCAGCCGATGTCGACCGACGGCGTGCCCCTGTCACTCGACCCCGAGACGCCCCCGCCAGAGCGGGACTTCCTGAGCGATACCAGCCGCTTCGATACGAACCGGGTCGCGCTCTACCACGGCGAGCTGCGCTACGACTGGGACCTGGTGAGCGACGAGGCGCGGCTGTACGCGGACCCCGGCGAGACGGTCGACGTCGCCGCCGAGCGCCCCGACGACGCACAGGCCCTGCGCGCTGCGCTCATCCAGCAGCTGGGCGTGGGCTGGGAGGGCACGACGCCGACCACCAACGGCGCGATCTTCGCCCAAGGTCAGCGCGTGACGTTCATCCGCGAGCCCACGCTGTTCCAGGTCATCCCCGTCGACGCCGAGGTCACCGGGGCCGAGCCGCTCCACCTCGGCGCCGCAGAGATCGAGCTCACCGAGGACGAGAAGAAGATGCTCCAGTCGCTGGGGTACATGCAGTGATCCTCTGGGTGTCCATTGCGTTCGCTGCCGACCTGGCTGAGCCGGAATCTGCCGAGATCGCTCGGCTGTTCTACCGCCAGACGGGGCGCACCCCACCCGAGGCCTTCCTGGCCGACGACATCGACGCGCTGATCGAGTCTGGCCACTCGGCCGAGGAGCTCACCGGCGCGGTGGTCTGGATCGCCCGGAACGTCCCGGGCGCCGAGAGCTACACGCTGGCCGGCATCCTGGACTCCCACCTGGCGAACGCCCTGGTGTACGAGGAAGAGCTGGTCCTGCCCGAGGGGTTCGACCCCGACGAGGTCCTGGGCGAGGCGCACGTTTGCGAGGCCGGCTGGCTCGCTGGACCGGGCGAGACGAAGGAGTTTCTCGAACACTTCTACACCTCTACCGGTCGCGTTGCGCCGTCTCCGCCGACCGACGAGGACCTGGCGGGCTTCGCCGTTCTGGCCCAGGAGGGGTGGACCGAGACCGGCGTGCGCACGCTCGTGGACTGGGTGCCGGAGAACGTGCGAGGCGTCGAGGAGCTCACCTGGGGGCAGGTCGCTGGGCTGGCCGCGGACAAGGGCTACCTGTCGGGCCCACGCCCGAGCGGGGACATGGAGGAGCTCGAAGGCGTCACCGAGCGCATGCCGCCGCCGCGCACGACCTGGGTGACCGACCGGGACCCGATGGGCTGGGACGGCGGCCACGCGAGGTCGATGGCGTCGATGACCGCGCTCCAGGCGGACACCCACCGCGCCGCCGTCGCTGCTCGTCTCCCGGGGATGGACCTGCGCACCATCGAGGTCCGCGCTGACGCGTTCGACGCCCATCCCAGCGGCGCCATCACCGCGGCCCAGGCCGACGCGTCCAGCGGCTGGGTGCTGGAGCTGGGGTACGGAGCGACGATGCCCGGCCGGGCCTGGACCTCGCCGGCCCTGGACGGCGGCCCGGTCCGACCGGACACCACCCTGGTCACGGGTCAGGTCCTGCACGGGCGCGCGAGCGCCGGGCACACGCTGTCCGAGGCGCTCAGCGGCGTGCCCGCAGCGATCGGCGCTGGGGTCTGGGGATACCGAGCGCTGGGCCAGGCCGAAGCGGGGGCCACCGCGTCGCTGGGGTTCGGCGACCAGGTGCAACTGATCGGTCACGGGTCACTCGGCGGGATCCGGCAGGAGCAGGCGGGCGAGCAGGTGGCGGGACAGGTCGCGTCGCTCGACGTCATCCCCCGCGTCGAGCTCGGCGGGGGCTGGATCGAGGGCCACGCCCGCGGGTACTGGCGCAGCGGGGGCCTGGCCGACGACGCACCGCCGATCTACGACGACGACTGGTCCGAACGGCGCGCCGGCTTCGAGCTGCGCGCGGGCTTCGAGCAGGACCGGTACCGGCTGGCCGGCGGCGCCCAGGCAGAGACCGGCGAGTGGAGCCTGACCTGGGTCGAGCGGATCGACACGGACGCCCGCACGCGGCATGCAGACGAGCTCGGCCTCGGACAGGTGTGGCTCGGGGGCGAGGCCAACGTCTGGGAGACGCTCTGGATCACCGGGGGAGCGCGCGTCCTGGGCGGAGACGACCCGGGGTTCGAGCTTGGCGCCGGGGCCCGCATGAACCTCAAGGAGCTGGGCTGGCTCGGCGTCTACGGTCGCGTCGGCCACACGCCCGCTTTCGGTCTCCAGCTGGGCCTACCCGTCTGACTCGGGCGGCTCCTCGGTCGTCAGGCTGTCGAGCCACTGGGTGAACGAGCCGGCGACCGGGATCAGCGTCGCCATCGCGAGCGCCTCGAGCAGGTCGTCGTGGTCGCGGTGCCGTGGATCGTCGAGCACGCGCCGCATGTCCGGGTACCGCCGCTCGACCGCCGACAGCCGCTCCACGAACAGGTCCCCGTGCTCGGGCTCCTGCCAGGTGATCTCCCAGTGGAAGACCTGGCCGTAGCTGTCCTTGCGCACGGACAGACAGGCCAGCGACTCGTTCACGCAGCGAGCGAACGCCAGGATCCCAGGCGGCAGGAAGCCGTAGTCCCGGTGCTCCTCGTGGGCGTGCAGCATCGACGTCGGGAGCTCGGGCGGGCGCGCCTCCAGCGGCAGGAAGCACCAGATCTCCCCCAGGATCGCCGGCCCGCACGGGGTCGGATACCGAACGATCTCGGACCCTTGCATGACACCACCGTTACGATCGGCCAGGAAGGCCCGCAGCTCGGGTGGGAGCTTCCGCCAGCGAGAGAGGTCCCGGCCGCGCAGCGCATCGATGTCGAGCCGCGGTCCGGCGCGTAGGTCCAGCCTCATCGAACGGTCCAGACCCCATCGACACGCACCACGATCCCCTCGTCGGCCCAGCCGCGGACGGGGCCGCCGGTGTCCGTACAGCCCGAAGCGTCACAGATCGCCCAGTCGTCGCCTACCACCCACGTGGGCTCGGGCGCGAAGCGCGGCGGCATGTGCACCACCAGGTCCGGGTCTTCGGCGACCACCGAGGCGTCTCCCCAGGAGGCGCCACCGTCGGTGCTGTCGATCCGAATCAACATCCTTGAACTGTTGGACATTCCAACGACGAGCAGTGAGAGGTCCTCGCCGTCCACGAGCAGCGCCGGACGCTCCACGCGCCAGTCACCGGACTCTGGACGGACGGCAGAGATGTCGACCGCGACCGGCGGGCCGACGTCGAACGTCTCGCCCCAGGACGCCGCCTGGACGTAGACGCTCCGATCGCCGCGCGAGTCGTTCGAGTACGGGCTGGCGATGAACGCGCTCACCATCCCGGTCGGCCCGTCGACCGTCACCAGGTCGGTCGGGTACCGGAGCGCCGGCTCGGGATCGCGCCCGGAGACCCAGGCGCCGTCGACCAGACGGAGCCAGATGGGACCGACCTCGCCGTCGACGCCCGGCTGCGCGATGTCGTCCGGGTTGTCGATGAAGCTCAGCTCCGGGCCGTCCACGCCAGCGCGGACATGGGGCCGCCACAGCGAGCTGACCTCGGCGACCGGCGCGGAGAGCTCGGTCCCGTCGTCCAGCCGGCAGCGCGGAACCCACGGCGAAGCACTGGTGCCGATCAGGACTTCGCGCCAGCAGCCCAGACCATCGGCGTAGGCGACCCCCTCGGCCGCCCAGGCCGAGGCATCCGAGACGACCTCGCCGTCCCAGGTGACGACGCTCCGGGCGCCGGGGTCGTCGGTGAGCTCGACGGCCAGCGGGCCCGCAGCCTGCAGCACCCCTGAGCGTGTCGGGCCGGAGGCGACCTCGTCGGTGAGCGCCGCGCGCATGGGCAAGCCCGTCGCCCACCCCAGCTCGGCGCCGAACAGCTCGGCGACGGTCGGGGCGATGTCGGTCAGTGCATGCGCCGTGTCGTCCTCGATGCCCGCCTCGATGCCCGGCCCGATGAGCAGGACCGGAATCTGCCGATCCCCCTCGACCGACGTCCCGTGGTCGCGCCAGTACTCGGCCGCCGACGGATCCCCGTCCCGATGGCGCCCGTGGTCCGAGGTCACGATCAGCACCGTGTTGTCGGCGTAGTCCGGGTGTGCCTGCACCGTCGCCCAGAAGTCCGCGATGTGGCCCTGCGCCTTGGTGATCGCCTCGAGGTAGCTGTCGACGTCGTCCCCGTAGTGACCCGACCGGTCCACCGCCTTGAGGTTCGCCATCACCAGCCGCGGCGCGTCGGAGTCCAGGCGCGCTCCGAGGGTCGTGAACACCTGGGCGTCCTCAGGCGCGGGCCGGTCACTCCCCGGTGACGAGACCACATGCAGCCACCCGGCGCCGTCACCGTAGCCGGGCATCGTCGAGCTGGTGACCGGCTCGATCAGCGACTGGTTCGCCAGCACGAGCGCGTCCGACTCGGCCCAGTCGAGCTGGTCCCGCAGCTCCTCGAACAGGGTGGGCTCGTCGGGACGGTAGAGCCCCACACCCTCGTCCACAGCCATGTTGCCCAGCGAGGTCCGGGTGCCTGTGACCAGGTTGGCGTGGGCCGGCGCCGTGATCGTCGTGCCCATGTTCCGGACGTTCGTGAAGAGCGTTCCCTGAGGGGCGATCTCGTCGAACACCCGCTCGAAGTGCTCGCGCCCGGTCAGGCCGGACAGCTCGCTCTCCTCGGTCCGGATGGCCTCTTCGACGCGGACGCCATCCACGACGACGATCACCACGCTCAGGGGCTTGTCGGTGTCGGGGGGCCGGCAGGCCAACAGCAGGGCGAGGAGCATCCTGCTCTCTACATACCCACCGGCGGTGGACCCACGCGAGGAAAGCGCACCCCGGACTCCGGGAGGATCGGCCCGACCCGCCACGACGAGGTGCCCTCGAAGCGGATGCCGCCGGTGATCTCCTGGTCCGGCCAGCTGGCGTCGAACCCGCGCACGAGCCCCGCGCCGAGGCCGACCCGAGCACCGCGAAAGACCAGCTCCGTCCGAACCAGCCGGTCGCTCGGGGGCCCGCTCCGAAACCCGTACACCTTCCACCACGAGACGACCGGCAGGACGTTGCCGCGGATGGGCACGCCGATCAGGTCCAAGGGCTCGGCGACGTCCAGCGAGCCGACGCCATCATGGTCGAGCTCGAACAGCCTCCGCTCGTCGATCTCCAGCACGCCACCCCAGCGCGCGGGGTGCCGGAGCCTCTCGCGCGCCAGGTTCAGCGGGCCGGCGCAGCAGAGCGAGCGCTCGACGGCGTAGAGCATCGGTCCGACCTCGGGGTGGATGCACGGCAGGAACAGGCCCGCCCCGCGCTGGGCGACCTCGCGCCCGTCGCGCTCCACGAGCAGGACGCGACCGGACCCCAGCGGCTGCAGCGGATCGGGCAGCGCGTCCTCGAGCCGGTCGGACAGCCAGCCCTTCGGGCCGAACTCCCGCGCCTCGCCGAGCTCGATGTCCAGCGTCACGCGCCAGCCACCGAGCGCACGGCCCCGGTACCAGGACGGCCCGAACCAGGACACCTTCAGGTCCTCGAGGCGCGTGAAGGCCCGCGGCGTCCGGAACGCCGGCAGCCCCTCCACATCGGGGGAGGGGCCCCCGAACGCGAAGGGAATCCCGCGGAGCTCGTCGAGCGCAGGCTCCCCCGCGGTCTCCGAGGTGCGCCGTCGGACCAACACGGGGAGCGTCGGCATCCAGCGCAGCAGCGGCTTCAGGCCCACGGCGCCAAGCACCAGGCCCGCCAGGTCGCCCACCCCGTCGCCCAGGCTGCCCACCACCAGCGTGTCGACCAGACCATCGACGAACTCGGGCTGGGAGACGGCCCGCGGTGTCCAGGACCCGGCGAGGCGGACCCGGTCCCCGAGCACGAAGGTGAGGTCGGAGTCGGTCGTCGCCACGGCCTGGGCGAGCCGCTTCGGGAAGCCCTGCATCTCCCGGCCCGTCAGGGTGGCGACCAGGTTGTCGGGGCGCAGCTCCGCGCAGTAGAGCGCCTCCCCGGAACGGGTGGATGCACGGGACGAAGCAGCCGATCTCGGCGTAGTGGAACGGCTCCCCGCCCTCGGACTCAGTCCCGAAGTTCGGGAAGTCCGCTGTCACGATGAGCGCGCGGCGGCCCAGCCTGGGAACGCGCAGCAGGTGGTGGGGCAGCCTGACGGGCCGATCCAGGTCCACCACGAACAGGTCCATCCGCACGCCACGGGTGTGGTGCGGCCCGGGCCGCAGCCGGTTGGCCGGCCGGACCAGTGGCGGGAGAAGCCCCACTCCATGCGGATCCGCCGCTCGGAGATGGCCGCATCCGTGCGGGCGGTGGACCCCGATGACAACGGCTCGAGGACCGCCGACGACAGCGCCTGGACGACGAGCTCGGCGCCGACCCGGTTCCGCACATAGATCGGCAGCGGGGCGTGCGTCTTGATGGCGGGGCGCAGTCCCGACCGGCCCCAGACCGCGCCCAGGAACGACCCGATGCGCGTCCCCGGGCCATCGCCCAGCATGGCAGCCGCCAGGTCCTCAACCCAGGCCGCATCGGACCGCGGCACCGCCTCGTCCCAGGTGACGAGGGCCCGCATGTCACCCGCGTCCATGTGCGCCAGCCGCTCGTCGAGCGTCACAGAGGCAAACCGTTTCGGGAACTTGAAGCCCTCGCGCTCTGTGATGATGGCCATCATGCTCTCGGGGAAGAGCGCTGGACTGTACAGCCCAGGGCCGCCTGCGCCCGGGTCGATGCACGGCACGAAGACCGAGGTCTCCTCGTACGCCGCGTCCGGTCCGTCCGGAGGCCTGAAGTCGGGGTAGTGCGCCCAGACGAGTAGCACTCGGTCCTCGAAGCCCGGGATGGGCCGGAGCGGTCGGGGCAGCTCGCTCGCCAGCGACCGGTCTTCGAGCACCACCATCACCAGGCGCGCCTTGGTCGCGACGTATGGAGGCGCCGCGAAGCCGCCGTCGTCGGCGTCCAGGAAGTCATCGAGGTTCCGCTCCAGCTCGGCCCGTCGATCCGTGAGGTCCCGGACCTGGGCCTCGGCCAGCGCGAGCATCGCCTTCAGCGCCGCCACGCTCTCGGTGCCTGCCAGGACCTCGCCGAAGTCCATGATCAGGAGCTCCGCCTCGGTCAGGGCGGTCAGCGTCGTGACCGGCCCCTGCTCGACCCCGACCAGGTCGTTGGGCACGAGCAGCCGGTCGAAGAAGCCGCCGACCGTGGCGGACAGGTGACCGGTCATCACCACGGCCAGCTCGCCCGATGCCAGCGTCAGCTCCTCGCCGACGCGCAGCCCGCGATGCGGCCGCGGAGTCAGGTGCTCGCGGATCATCCGATCCCCCAGGCCCGCAGGCAGTCCATCCAGGGACTCGTGGCCGGGGTGGGCAGCTGGAGCACGAAGGTCCCCGTGATGCGGAACCCGGCGACGACGGCGCCCCCTGCGAGCGTGCTGCCGTCGACGCTCGTCGCGGTCGTGTACGCCAGGTCCAGCTCGTCGACGAGCGTGAAGGCCAGGTTCATGTCCGCCACGCAAGGCCGTGCCAGCGCCGGGCCGACGCCGAACGGATCCTTCCGGAACCCGAACGACAGCGGCAGCGCCTTGTCGCTGGTCCACGGGACCCTGCTCTCCCCGGCGAGGTCGCTCATCGAAGCGGACGGCCCGAGCGCGAACTCCGTCCGCCAGCGCAGGGTCTCCGCGAACGCCAGCTGCCGCCCGTCCAGCGAGTAGCCGTCGAACACCCGGCCCTCGATCAGCTGGAGCCCGTAGAGCTCGCGCATCAGGTGGAGGACGGTCAGGTGGTCGGTCCAGCCCTCGGCGACGTGGTACCGCTCGACGCCGCCCTGGAGGATGGGGACCCACAGCCAGGCCTGCCCGTGGTGGACGCCGGGCGGCAGCACCGACTAGCCCGATGTCCCGCCCGTATGCATCCCGATGGCCTCTCCCGCCAGGAGCCACCCGGCTCTCCACCCGCGTCGTGGTGGTCGACCAACTCGGACAGGTCGGTCCGCTCGTCCCGGCTCTGCTCCATCGCGGACTCCCGGAGCGTGACCCAGCCGACGACGGCCTCGACCTTGGCGCGCGGCAGGAACACCACAAGGCCCGGCTCGAGCGTGAAGAAGCTGGGGTGAGCCCCGATGGCCGGCTCGGTGAGATCCAGGACGGCCGGCGCCTCGACCACCCGCTCGACGACCCCATCCCGCGACAGGATGGCTCGACCCGTCAGCAGCACGGCGACGTCGTTGTGGTCCGTCGCGAGCGTCTGGTGAGCCGTGAACGTCGTCTCGGTGGCGCTGGTCTCCAGCGCGGTCCGATCCGCCACGACGAGGCCGGTGAACGCGGGCAGGTTCCAGAAGTCGGCTGGGAGGCTCAAGACAAGAGCTCCAGCAGCGTCCGAATCGGGACCTGGGCCCGCAGCCAGGGCGTGCGCAGCCAGTTGTCCCGGTCGTTCACGGCGTACGACTCCTCGAGCCTCATGTCGACCTGGAAGCTCCAGGCGCCGAGCCCCTTCAGCACGGGCTTCGTCGCATGGTGGAGCCCCTTGAGCGAGAGCTCCTTCGTCCCCGAGATCACGAAGCGGAACGGCGCACGGACCATCTCCGCGTGACCGAGCGGCGACCCCGGCGCGTTGTGCCCGCCCCGCTCGGTGTAGATGCGGAGCGGCATGCCGTAGGTCGACAAGACGGGCTCGACCAGCCCCGTCAGCGCGCCGGCCGCCCACGAGACGGGGTTCACCGGGAACGTGGGGAGCAACGCGTCGGCCATCTGGCGGACGACCTCGGACAGGTCGACGGCACCCGAGGGCGACCACTCGGCGTGGAACTGAAGGTTGCCGTTCGCGGCCGCGCCTCCTCCCTTGCTGTCGAGCCAGACCTCGCCGAAGGTCTTCGGGAACGCGTACAGCTCCCGGCCGACCGCCGTGGGCACGACCGCGTCGGGGAAGAGCCGGACCGAGTGGAAGCCGGGGCCGAGGGTCGTCATGACCGACACCAGGTAGGCGAGCTCCCGGTACCGGTACGTCGTCGTGGTCGTCGTGCTCGAGAAGTTCTTGTAGTCGGTGAGCACGATGAAGTACCGACCGCTCCCCGGCAGCAGGGGCATCACGTTCCAGGGCAGCGGCGGCGGGTGCTTGTCCTCGACCAGGATCATGCACATCTCGACCGCGCTCGAGGTGTACGGCCCCGGCTGCACCGCACCGCTGTCCTGGAAGTGGTCGACCATCCCCGCGTACAGACGGCGCCGGGCCTGTCGCATGTGGGCGAGGTCCTTGGCTGCCTCGGCGACGGACGCCTGGCACCAGCTCTCGTCGTGCGTGTTGGCCGGTCCTACCGTGGCCCCGGACAGGCTCCCCAGGACCGCCCCGTGACTCAGGACGAGGATGTCCGGCGCGGCGTGGCCGTACCAGGCCGGCGGGGCCCCGCACGACCCGATGGAAGTGGTCGACCGAGCGCAGCGCGACCACTCCGGACGCCAGGAACCACAGCTCGTCCGGCGCGTTCGCGATGGTCTCGCCCTTTCCGTAGCGCCTGGCAGTCCCCCCGTGAGGGGCCGGCGGCTCGATGACCAGCGCGTCCAGCATCGCGACTTTGTTCGCCGTGATCGGCGAGGTCGCCTTGAACGCCGCGCGCGCCGCGTTCCGTTCCGCCGTCCCGATGAGACCCCATGGCGTGCCCCGAGCCTATGCCAGGGGCGGCGTTACCACACTGCGGCGTGCCCTCTTCCGTCCCCAAGCGACTCCTCGATCTCGCCCTGCCGGTCATCGGGCTGAACGTCCTGAACGTCCTGGCCCTGTTCGTCGACACGGCCATGGTGGGGCGCATCCCCGGTCAGGCCGACGCCGCGCTGACGGGCCTTGGCTTCGCGGTCAGCGTCATCTTCCTGCTCTTCGTCGCGATGCTCGGGCTGACGGTCGGCTCGGTCGCGTTCGTTTCGCGCGCACACGGGGCCGGACACGACGAGCGCGTCACGCACATCCTCCATCAGTCGACCCAGCTCACGGTCCTGCTGGGCGTGGGCATGGCGCTCGCCGGCAACGCCGTCGCGCCCTGGGTCCTGACCTGGATGGGAGCCAGCGGCGAGGCCCACACGCTGGCCCTCGACTACCTGCGCCCGCTGCTCGCGTGCACGACCTTCAACTACCTGAACGTGCTCTACGCCGGCGTCCTGCGCGGAGTCGGGAACACGCGGCTCGCCTTCGGCGTGGCCCTGGGCATGAACGCGCTGAACGTCGTGCTGAACTACGGACTCATCCTCGGCAACTACGGCCTGCCCGCAATGGGCGTGACCGGCGCCGCCATCGGGACGTGCATCGCGCAGTTCGCTGCGATGCTGGCCATGGTCTCGTTCATCCGAGCCGGGAAGGTCCCTCGCGTCGATCTCCCGCTCCGGGTCGCGAAGATCGACGTGCCCCTGGCGCGCGACCTCATCCGCGTGGGCACGCCCGCTGCGCTCGACATGCTCGTGCTGAACGCGAGCTTCCTGTCGATCATCGGCATGCTCTCGCGCATCGATCAGATCGCGGTGGCAGCGCACGGCATCGGCCTCCGCATCCAGGCGCTCTCGTTCGTCCCAGGCATGAGCATCAGCCAGGCCGCCGCGGCGATGGTCGGCCAGGCGCTGGGCGCGGGCGACCCCGACGAGGCCCGCCGCATCGTGCGCTGGACGGCGGCGATGTGCTTCTGCTTGATGAGCGCCCTGGCGCTCGGGATCTGGGGACTCGACGAGCCGATCCTCGCGCTGTTCGAGGTCGAGGCCGACAGCCCGGTCGGACAGTCCGCCGTCATCTGGATCGCGATGCTGGCGCTGTGCATGCCGCCGGTCGGGTTCTGGCTCGGCTACGGCGCGGCGTTCATGGGCTCGGGCAGCACACGCACCAGCCTGATCATCAACGCGCTCGCCACGTTCGCCTTCCAGATCCCGGCCTCGTACTTCATGGGGTTCGTGCTGGACTGGGGCGTCCTCGGCGTGTGGGCCGGATTCCCCGTGGCCTTCCTCGTGAAGGCGATCGTGGGCACACTGGCGTATCGGTACACCGGCTGGGCGCGCGCGGGCGCCGCGGCCTGAGGAGGCTCGGATGAGGCACTGGCTGGTCGCGGCGGGACTCCTGATCGGCACGGTCGTCGCCGCCGAGACGCTGGACACCGGGGGCCCGCCCGCGGACACCGGCGACACGGGGGACTCCGGCGGAGACAGCGACCCCGAGTCCGCCGTCTTCGGAGGGGACACGGGCTTCGCCGGACCCGACCGCGAGACCGGCGAGAGCGGAGGAGAGACGGGCGACACCGGGGACGCCTGGACCTGCGCCGACCGCGGACTGTGGGTCGGCAACATCACGTTCACCTCGGAAGAGGCGCTGCTCGACTGGGCCGACGAGTACAACGCCGTCAACGGGACGATCCGGCTGTACGGGCTCGACGGCGTGACCGACCTGTCCTCACTGGAGTGCCTCCACTCGGTGAAGGGCACGCTCGAGCTGGACCGGCTCTCGGACCTGACCTCGGCCGAGCTGCCCGCCTTGACCGAGGTGGGGTCCCTCCGTGTCGTGGGCAACCCCAACCTCGCCTCGCTCTCCGTGCCCGAGCTGCGCACCGTCGGGACGCAGATCGACGTCGAGGGCAACGGGCTCCTGGCCGAGCTGGATCTCTCCTCGCTGGCCTCGGCGAGGGGCCTGCAGGTCACCGGGAACCCCTCGCTGACGCGGCTGTCGGCTCCGGTCACCACGCTGCCGGACGGCCTCACCCTGGCGCGCAACAAGCGCCTGGCCCGGCTGGACCTGGCGCTCGTCGACGTCGGCCCGCTGACCATCCAGGAGATGGGCGCGCTGACCTCGCTGGACGGGGTCAGCGTGGTCCGAGCCAGCGACGTGGTGCTCACGGACCTGCCGCGGCTGAAGTCCCTGGGCGGCCTCGGCTCGCTGACGCTGGTCGAGGGCACGCTGCTGATCCGGGACGTCGGGGCCCCGACGCTCAACGGGCTGGTCCGGCTGACCCGAGTGGAGGGAGACCTGTCCCTGCGCGAGCTCCAGGTCACCTCGCTGGACGGGCTCGAGGCGCTCTCGCGGGTCGAGGGCACCATCCGGCTCGAGCACTGTCCGAAGCTGACGACGCTGCGCGGGCTGACGCTGGCGGACATGCCCGACCTGACGATGAAGGCCACACCGATGCTGACCGACCTCACCATCCTGGACGACGTGCGCAGCGTCGGCGCCGTCCGCGATGCGCGCTTCGAGGTCACGGGGATATGACCGCGCCATGCTGATGACTCTCCTCACTGGATGCTTCGTCCTCGACGATCAGGTCGACACCCCGCTGGACGCCACGGCCGAGCCGGTCGTCTTCGAGGTCCCCGCGGGCTCGACGGCGGGCGGCCTGGGCCCGAAGCTGGTCGACGCCGGGCTGATCGGCGATGCCAACGCCTGGAAGTACTACCTGAAGTCACGGTCGGCGGGCAGCTGCCTGAAGGCCGGGAAGTTCTCGGTCTCGGCGTCGCAGACGATGCCCGAGATCATGGAGACGCTCTGCGGGGTCCCGCTGGCCGACGAGGTGCCGTTCACGGTGGTCGAGGGCTGGCGCATCCGCGAGATCGACGCGGCCCTGGCGGAGAAGGGCTGGATCGAGGCCGGCGAGTACGCCGCCATCGCGAGCGACCCGTCGAAGGTGGACCTGCCGTTCTCGGTCGACGGCCTGACGACGCTCGAGGGCTTCCTGCTGCCCGAGACCTACAACGTGCCGGCCGAGGGGTTCAGCGCCTCGGACTTCGTGCAGCGCCAGGTGGACTCGTTCCAGACGGCCTGGCTCGCCGACGCCTCGCTCGGCGGACGCGACCTGTACGACGTGGTCATCGTCGCGAGCATGCTCGAGCGCGAGGAGCCCAAGCCGGCCCAGCGCCCCCTGGTCGCCGGCATCATCTGGAAGCGCCTGGACAACGGCTGGCAGCTCGGGATCGACGCGACCAGCCGGTACACCATCGAGAACTGGAACGACCGGAAGGCCTTCCTCGCCAAGCTGCGCGACGAGAACGACCCGTACAACACGCGTCTG
This sequence comes from Pseudomonadota bacterium, assembly GCA_024228935.1. GTDB lineage: Bacteria > Myxococcota_A > UBA796 > UBA796 > CAJQPC01 > JAAESX01. The sequence goes on along the minus strand of JAAESX010000033.1, from coordinate 38,121 downwards.
TTGAAGGGCCTGCCTCCGACGCCGATCGGCAACCCCTCGGTGCCGTCGCTCGAGGCCGCGGTCCAGGCCGTCGAGTCCGAGTTCTGGTACTACCTGCACGACGGCGAGGGCACGCTCCACCCGGCGAAGAACGCCGCGGAGCACGAGCGGAACCGGGCGAAGTACAACGTCTACTGACGGACCGTCAGCCCCTCGAGATCGATGGGCGCCATGCTCTCGAGCTCGGCCAGCGTCCAGAACGCGCCCTGCTCGTCTTCGAGCGCGACGACGGTGCCATCGGCCAGATCGTCGACGAGCTGCTGCACCGCGGCCGTGAGCGAGTCGGCGATGCGCTCGCGATAGTCGCCGGAGTGGTCGAAGTACAGCACCTGACCGTGCTTTCCCCCAGCGGCGGGGTCGAGGTCGAGCACCAGGTAGTCGCCGCCGCCGTTGGTCGCCCACGGCCACCACCCCGGATGCCACCACACGCGATGCACCCCGAGGTCCGCGTCGCAGGTGCCCGGATCGGCGTGCAGCTCGTCGAGGAACCGCTTGCTGTCGAGCATCTGTGCGGCGGTAAGAGGCCGCCAGATGGGGAACACGCCGCCGCCGATGTGGTCCTTCTCGCCGTCGTGCAGGGCGAGCAGGGCGAGCAGGGGGCTGGGCAGCTCGGAGTGGGCCCACAGCACGTCGACGTCATCCGAGGACGCGGGCGGGTTCAGGTGGCCCAGGGCCTCGGGGGCGAGGTCGGCGAGCGCCGCGCGGTATCGCTCCCAGGCGACCTGGAACGGCCGGTCCTGGTGGCCCCAAGCCGGCGGAGATCCGTCGACCTCCTGGAGCAGACCGCCCAGGGCACGACAGGCACGAGCGTCGGGCTGGCCGTCGAAGTGGAACGCCATGCCGAGCTTCAGGCGGGCCGAAGGCGCTGAGAAGCGGCGCAGTCCCAGCGCGCGCTCGAGGGCCCGGTCGAGCTCGACGGTCCAGCCGAGCGCCGGGTCGGTGAGGGTGAAGCGGTGCCAGGCCACAGTGCGTTCTACCGCGGGCTCACCGCACCGCGCGGGCGCGACACTGGAGGAGTGTGTGGTTCCTTCTGCTGTCCTCGGTCTCGTCGGCCGAGCTCGACTTTCCGTTGCTGGCGCCCATGATCGGGACCGAGGTCCAGATCGGCCCGATGAAGGGCAGGGTGCTGGACTCCCCGAGCTGGTTCTCGAGCTGCGGCCAGGCCTGCGCGAACCTCATCCCGACCGAGGCGTCATCCGACGCGATCGCGGATCTGCTCACCCTCTTCGCCCGGACCGTGGGCTGGATGGTCCATCCCGGGGTCGAGGTGGACGTCACGCTCGGCGCGATGGGCCCGGAGGGGTGTCGGGAGATCTCGGTCGACCTGGGCCGCCACGATCGCGCGAGCTTCCCGGAGAGCGAGAAGGACTACCGACGCCGGTACGGCAACGCCCAGGGCGTGCTCTTCGCCCTGCGGTCCGTTGCAGCCCACTGTCCGATGGGCCCGTTCGAGCCCGGCGGGACCGGGCACCTGAGCACCAGCCCCTCCGTCGGCTCGACACTCCTGCCCACCACGTCGAGCTGGGAGGCCGAGATCCACTACCGCCAATACCCGTGGCAGGAGCGGTTCCCGGCTTGCCACCCCGGAAACGATCCGTGATCGCGCTCCTGCTCGGTGCGGCACTCGGCCAGGAGCCCGAGACGGCCCTCACCTCGGACTTCCTGGAGCGGGTGCCGACAGGCCAGGACTACCTGAGCAGGCTTCGCTGCACGCGGTGCGCGACGCTCGCGGTGGCCGAGGCGACGTCACCCGAGCTCGACACGCTCCTGCTGCGGCTGAGCGCGCTCCTCGGGTCGGTCGAGCGAGGCTGGACGGTCGACGTCCGGGTGAGCGGCCCGGGGCCGAACGGTTGCCGAGCGGTCATCGCGTCCGCCGTCGGCCCCGGGCGGCTGTTCTTCCGGCGCATCCCGAACGAGGTGACCTCGCACCTGACCGGGTCCCTGCTGCAAGACCTCCTGGCGCACTCGCCATGGCCCGTCGAGCGTCCCGCCGCCTCTGGACGACTCTCCACGCGGCGACGGGACGGCGGCACGTGGACGAGGGGCCCCGGCACCCCGATGGGCAGCTTCGAGGACGCGAACCAAGGCTCCACGCTGCCTTGCGGATCGCGAGCCGGCACGGCCGGGTAGCTGTAGACTCGCCGACCTCCAGGAAGGTCCCGATGCTCCACAGCGCTGCCCACCAGATCGCCGCCGCCGGCAAGCCCGAGAGCGGGCTCAGCATGCACACCGAGCGCTTCCCCGGAGGCATCCGGAAGCGGCTCACACACGTCGTCGTCTACACCAACCACGGGTGCAACCACCTGATCGGCGAGCAGCCCGTCATGTACACGGGCAGCGAGTCGTTCAACCACGCCGACGCCTGGGACGGGGCACTGCTGACCTCGCACAACCTGGCGATCTTCGCGTGGAACAAGCCGCGCCTCGGCCCCATCCCGCTCCGTGGCCTGACCAACGCGAAGATCGGCAAGGACTCGGGCCTGATGGAGCCCGGCGAGCTGCACGCCACGGTCAACGGCGAGACCGTCGTGCGCCACTGCTTCGTGGGCGACAAGGTCCTTCCGATGCTGACGCTGCTGGCCAAGGTGCCCGCCACCGACCAGACGCCCGCTGACGTCCCGCTCCTCACGGGCGGCCTCGCGGGCCTCGACTCCGCCCTGACGTTCCAAGACGGTCGCCTCGCCCTGATGCGCGCCGGACTGGCGACGAAGCCGGACATCGCGCTCGCCGAGGCGGTGGTCCTGTGGCACCACACCGAGCACATGGGCCGCGGCATGAAGGACGGCTGGTGGCTGTCGTCGATGGCCCCCGGCCGCTTTCGGCAGGCCATCGAGGAGTTCTTCGGCGCCCCGACCAGCGACGAGCCCGGCCCCACACAGAAGCTCCACTGGGCGACGGGCAGCGCCTCGGAGGGTGACCTGGCGCGGACCGCAGGCAAGGCCGCAGCCAAGGTGCTCTCGGGCGGCCTGGCCGGCGGCGGCAAGCACGTCGTGATGATGAAGCACTACGGCGCCAGCTACCGGGCCGAGGGCACGTTCACCGCCTTCCAGCTCACCGGCGCCAAGACCACCGAACCCACGATGCTCCCGCTGAACCAGGTGCACGCCGAGCGCATGGCCGAGCTCTTCGACTGGCTGCGCGCCGAGGAGGCCCGGACACTGGGCGAGGCGCTCGCCGGTGGTATCGACGAGGACACCATCGAGGCCCTCGTCCCCGGCCGCGGTACCGAGATCGCCCGGCACTTCCGGGACCCCGGCGAGGATCGCTGGGACCCCAAGGAGCGCCTGCCCGACGGCTTCAAGGCGTCCGGCGGCCCGACGCTCCCAGAGGCGGCGCTCGACGTGCCCGAGGAGGAGAGCGACCCCCAGGCCCAGGTCGACCTGCTGGCCTGGATGATGATCGGCTCGGGTGTGCTGAACGTGCTCATCTCGGGCGGGCTCGTGCTCAGCCTGATCTGGGTCTGCGTCGGCGTCATGTGGATTCCGGGCCTGCTCATCGGTGTCGCCGAGATCGTGATGGGCTGGAAGCTGAAGAACGGCGAGGTCCACGAGAAGATCAAGACCGTGAACACAGCCGGCATCGTGGCTGCGCTGCTCTCGCTGAACGTGTTCGCGGGCGCTGCGGCCGTGTTCGCGCGGATCTACCTCAACGACGACGAGGTCGAGGCCCACATGAAGACGATGGCGGGCGGCGGAGCGGGTCAGAAGACGATCAGCGGCTAGGCCTCAGCCCCTGGACACCCGGAACATCACCGCGATCCGAGGCAGGGCCCGCGCCTGCTTCGGCACGCCGTGCTCCCACGTCGCCTGGCACGTCCCGCCCATCACGCACAGGTCGCCCCACCCGAGCTCGAAGCGATGCGAGGCGCCGCCACCACGCGGCCGGATCAGGAACCGTCGAGGCTCTCCCACGCTCACGGTCGCCACCAGCGAGTGGTCCAGCGAGTCCCGCAGCAGCGTGTCCCCATGCGGCGCCACGCTGTCCTGCCCGTCCCGGTAGAGAGCCAGCGACACCCCCGTCAGCTCGGCGTCGTACCGCTCGCTCAACAGCGACGCGATCCGGGAGATCACGGGGTGACCTGGACCGTCCCGAGGGATGCGCGCCGTGAGCCGGGGCTCGTCGACCTCGCGCTCGTACATCCACCGTCGACGCTGCTGCCAGGCCATGCCGCGGTACAGCGTCTCGAACACCTGCGAGTGCCCGCGCAGCCAGCCAGGAGCGTGATCGATCCAGGCCCCTCGACCCAGATCCAGTCGCCGGACCCCGTCGAACGACGACGTCTGTACCGGTGGCGAGAGCAGTCCCAGCTGGCGCGCGAGCATGAACGATCACTACTGTACACGCGTTCAGGTTGCAAGCGAGATAGGGAAACGGCGTGACCCTCGAACGACAGGCCTCCGAGCTCCCCACCCAGTCTGGCGTCTACCTCTGGAAGGACGCGGCCGGCGTCGTGCTCTACGTCGGCAAGGCGAAGAGCCTGCGCGCGCGGGTGCGCCAGTACCTGTCCGGGCACGACGGGCGCTTCATGGTCCGCTTCCTGGTCGCCCAGGCCACGCAGATCGACTGCGTCCTGACGACCACCGAGAAAGAGGCGCTGCTGCTCGAGAACACGCTGATCAAGCAGCACAAGCCGCCGTACAACGTGAAGCTGAGGGACGACAAGAACTTCCTCCACGTGCGCATCGACCCCCGGACCGCCTGGCCCCAGTTCGAGCTGGTCCGGAAGATCAAGGACGACGGAAGCAAGACCTTCGGCCCCTACCACTCCGCCCAGAAGGCCCGACGAACGCTCGAGTTCCTTCAGCGCAGCTTCCCGCTCCGCACCTGCTCGGACTCGGTTCTGAAGAGTCGAAAGACCCCATGTCTGCTGCACCAGATGGGGCGATGCGTCGCCCCGTGCGTGGATGGCCACACGACGCCGCAGGCGTACGACGCCATCGTCCAGGAGTCGATCCTGGTGCTGGGCGGGCGCAGCACCGAGGCGATCGAGCGCATCCGGACACGCATGAGGAAGGCCGCCGAGGAGCTCCGGTTCGAGGAGGCCGCCCGACTCCGCGACCTGGCGACCGAGATCGAGCAGACGCTGCAGCGCCAGAACGTGGTCGACGGCAAGCTCGGCGACCGGGACGTCTGGGGCCTGTTCCGCGAGGGCGACCGAGGGGTCATCGCGGTGCTCCCCATGCGCGCCGGCATGCTGATGGAGCCATGGTTCCTGGACATCCGGGGCGAGGACGGCGACCTGGACGAGCTGCTGTCGAGCTGGGTGAACACCGCCTACTCGCAGGGCTTCATCCCCCCGGACATCCTGCTACCCGAGCTCCCGTCGGCGCACGAAGCGCTCGAGGAGGTCCTCACCGAGCGCCGCCGCGGTCGGGTCCACATCCGGGTGCCGCAGCGCGGGGACAAGAAGCGGCTCCTGGAGCTGGCCGACTCCAACGCAAGAGACCGGTTCCGCCGCAAGACCGACGAGTCCGAGCGACGCCAGCGAACGCTGAACGAGCTCCGCGACATCTGCGGCCTGACGACGCCTCCCTACCGCATCGAGTGCGTGGACAACTCGAACAACCAGGGCACCGACCCCGTCGCGAGCTGCGTGGTCTTCCTCGACGGCAAGCCGGGCAAGAAGGAGTACCGGCACTACAAGATCAAGACCGTCGTCGGCTCGGACGACTACGCCTCGATGCGCGAGGTCCTGATCCGGCGCTTCCGCCGAGCGGCCCGGGACGGCGTGTTCCCCGACCTGCTCGTGGTCGACGGAGGCAAGGGCCAGCTCGGAGTCGCCCTGGCCGTGCTCGAGGAGCTCGGCTTCCCCGACCAGCCGGTCATCGGCCTCGCCAAGCCGCGGACCGAGAAGCGTCGCGGCGAGTTCGACGCCGTCGACAAGATCATCCTGCCCAGCCAGCCCGACCCCGTGATCCTCCCGGACAACTCGGGCGCGCTGAACCTGCTGCGCTTCATCCGCAACGAGTCCCACCGCTTCGCCATCCAGTTCCACCGGCGGACACGGCGGAAGTCGGCGTTCCGGTCGGCGCTCGACAGCATCCCCGGCGTTGGCGGGAAGCGGCGCAAGGCGCTGCTCGAGCACTTCGGCTCGCTGAAGAAGCTCCAGGCCGCCAGCGTCGAAGAGATCGCGGCGTGTCCGGGCATCGGACCGAAGCTCGCCGAAGAGATCGTCCGGCTCCGCTGACTCGGCCCGACTCGTTCTGCCCGAGCTCGTTTTCCAGGTTTCGAACCCTGTGACGTTCACCCACCAGGTGAGCGCTTCACGGGAGTCGCATGACCGATGCCGACCTGCTGCACGCGTTCCGATGCGGAGACGAGCGAGCGTTCGAGCTGCTCGTCCAGGACCACGGAGCCGCCATCAAGGCCTCACTCGGGATCGGCTCGACGCCACCTGGCTCGTCGCCGGTCGTCGCGAGCTGGTCGCCGACACGAGCGGCGGGCAGCCCGAGTCCCGCCCATCGCTCGCTACACCGCGTGGACGGGCCCCGAGGTCGCCGTGCGCCTGGCCGACGGCCGGGTCCGCCTCGCCGCCAACACGCTCGTGGGCCAGGGCACCTCTGAGCAGCCGATCGACGTCGTCGCCGGGCTCTCGATCTCCCTGGAGTCGCTGTTGTGAGCGCCATGCGGCTCCGCCTTCACGTCATGACCCTGGGCCGCGCCCGGCTGAACGACGTGCTGGTCGAGGACGACGGCGTCTCCGCGGCTCACGCGGAGATCGTGCTCGAGGGCGGGGTCCACCTGCTGATCGACCGCGGCTCGACCAACGGCACCTGGCTGAATGGCCGCCGCATCACGCTGGCGCCGGTGATTCCTGGGGACCTGGTGGTGCTTGGACGGACCTCGATCCACCTCGTCTGAGAAAACCGCGATCTCTTTCCAGGTTCCGACACCGCACACGTTCTGAGAGCAGACCCCAACGAAAGGAGCCCACATGCTCTTCCTGCTCGCAACCCTCGCCTGCAACTCGACCTCGGAGCTCGACGCCGAGTCCGCCCTCACCCTGAAGGCCATCAGCGGCGAGGAAGAAGACTTCGCCGCGAACGGACTGTCCGAGCCCGACGGTGAGGACCGGCCCGAGCTGTTCCGTCCGACCTGTGACCCGCTCGGCGAGTTCGAGGAGCGCAAGGCCGAGTACGACGCCGACGGCAGCGGCGAGCTCGACGAGTCCGAGAAGGGCGAGTGCCAGCGCGGCGAGTCCGGCCCGCACGACATCGAGCGCGACCACCGCATGATGATGCTCGGCTTCGTCTACGACACCGATCTCGACGGCGAGCTGTCCGAGGCCGAGCACGCGGAGCTGTTCGTCGACTTCGAGGTCCGCTGCGAGGTCCTGCACGCCCAGGTGCTCGAGGAGTTCGACGCCGACGGTGACGGCGAGCTGTCCGACGACGAGCTCAGCACGGCCATGGACGCGATGGAGGCGGAGCGGGAGCTGCGCCGCGAAGAGATGGACGCCCTCCGCGAGGAGATGGGCGGCGAGATGGGCCCGCCCGAAGACGGTGAGCACGGCGAGCGGCCCGAGCCGGGCGAGGGCGTGCCTCCGTTCGCCGAGAGCTACGACGTCGACGGGGAGCTGTCCGACGGGGAGCTGGCCACGCTCCGCGACGAGGCCCGCGAGCGCATCCGCAACGGCGAGCCCCCGTTCGAGCCGCCCGTCTGATCGACACCCTTCGGCGGCGGCTCAGTCGTCGCCGTCGAAGTGGTACGGATCGGTGGCCAGCAGGTCGTCGGCCGTGAGGTCCCGGCAGCTCTCGAGCGCGCCCTTGTAGATGCAGACCGCATGGAGGTCGGCGTCCTCGGGCAGCGGGAGCTCGACCGGGGCCTTGCCCATGTCCTTGCCGTCCAGGGTGACGCGCGCGCCGGCCGGGTCGGTGGTGACCATGACCCAGCTGCCCTCGCGGATGACGGGGGCGGGCATGGCGGCGTCCTCGACGGCGACGGGGGCCGTCGGCTCGACCTCGCTGTCCCCACCGAGCCACCACAGCCCGATGAACGCCACCACGATGGCGAGCCCGATGACCATCGCGATCTTGCCGAGCGGGAGCGGGTCGTCCCCGATGTCCATCTCGCGGGCCGGGCCGCCGGTCATCTGCGACCGGATCTCCTCGGCGGAGCGGCCCTTGATGCCAGCCCACTTGCCCTGACCGAGCTCACTCTCCCGATCGGTGTTCTCGGTGACGCCCACCGAGCCGGAGCTCATCCAGTCGTGTTTCTTGTGCTGGGCGCCGGAGCCCAGGATCGAGTCGACGTCCGAGCCGCCGTACAGGATGTCCGAGCTGCTCTCCTCGGCCGTGTCCTCGGCGTGTACCCGGCTCGGCGGCTCGTCGTCCTCGACCTCTTCGACGACCTGCATGGGGAACGTCTGGCCGGGGCTCGTGGCCGGCGCCTGGGGCTCCTTCTTCCGGGCGGCGTCCCTCTCGCGACGGCGCGCTTCCTCCGCCTTCTTCTTGGCGGCCGCATCGCGCTTGCGGGAGGCCTCGGACTTCTCTCGGGCCTGCTCCTTCTTCGCCGCCTCGGCCCGCTCCGCCGCGGCCTTCCGCTCGGACTCCGCCTGACGCTCGACCTCGGCCTGGAGCTCGGCCTGACGCGTCGCCTCGGCCCGCGCCTCCTCCTGCCGGGCCTGCTCGGCGAGACGAGCTTGCTCGGCCTTGGCGGCGTCGGCCTTCTTCCGCGCCGCAGCAGCCGCGGCCCGCGCGTCTTCGGCGGCCTTGCGACGCGCCTGCTCGGCAGCCTCACGCGCCTTCTCGGCAGCGAGGCGAGCCTGCTCGGCCTCCTCGCGACGACGCGCCTCCTCCACCCGACGTGCCTCGGCCTCGGCCTTGCGGCGAGCCTCCGCTTCCCGGCGCGCCTCGGCCTCGACGCGACGCTTCTCCTCGGCCAGCCGACGCTCTTCGGCCCGACGGGCGGCCTCAGCTGCGGCCTTGTTCGCCCGCTCCTGGGCGGCCTTCCGAGCCGCTTCCGCCTCGGCGCGCGCCTTCTCCGCGGCCTTGCGCGCCTTGGCCGTGGCCGCCGCCTTCGCCGCCGCCTCGGCCTCCTGGGCCTGTCGCTCGGCCTGCTCGGCAAGCCGACGCTCCTCGGCTTCCCGGCGCGCGATCTCCTCGGCCTGAAGACGCTCTTCCGCCTCCCGCGCCTCCGTCTCGGCGCGACGGCGCGCCTCCTCTTCTCGGCGGGCGGCCTCCTCGGCTTCCGCTCGAGCGGCTTCCGCCTCGCGACGGGCCTCGTCAGCAGCGGCACGCTCAGCCTCGAACCGGGCGCGCTCCTCGGCCATCCGTCGATCGAACTCGGCGCGCATGGCCTCTTCGGCCTCGCGTCGGGCGTTCTCCGCCTCCTGTCTGGCCGCGGCGATCTCGGCGTCCGCGACGCGACGGGCCTCCTCCGCTTGCTTCCTCAGCTCCTCGGCCCGGCGAGCCTCCTGCAGCCGCGCCTCCTCGTCCCGGCGTGCAGCCTCTTCCTGGCGGGCCTGCTCGGCTTCCGCTCGCGCCTTCTCCCGAGCCCGATCCGCTTCGGCCTGCGCGCTCTCCTGCGCCAGGGCGGCCTCGCGCTGCCGCGCTGCCTCCTTGGCGGCTTCGTCGGCGGCCTCCTTCGCAGCCTCTGCCTCTCGAGCCGCGTCGGCGGGCGGCTCCTCGACGAAGCGCTCGGACCGAAGGACGTCCTCGGCGGACGGGGCCGTCTCGACGACGGGCGGCGAGTACCCCCGCGACAAGACCTGTCGACGCTGTCGACGCGCCACCTCGACCTTCTCGCGGGTCCGGAGCTCGTCGCCGAGCCCCGACTGGGCCAGGAGCTCGCGCACGGCGGCATCCGACTCGACCTGGGCCAGGTGGAACAGAGCGGACAGCGACTGGACCACCGCGCTCGCCGGCGACAACCGCAGGCGGGTCTGGTCCCGGAGCATGCCGGTGAGGATCAGACCGGCGCGCGGGGCGTCGACGCCCGACCACGACGCCGGAGCCTTCAGATCCTGGGGTGGCCACTCCTGCCCGAGCAAGTAGAGGACGATCGCCCCCAGCGCCCGGCAGTCGGTGTGCGGGCCGGCGTCCTCGCCTCGAGGCTCGATCATGGCCGGGTAGTGGAGCGCCGGACGGATCCGCAGGATCCCGCGGCCGTCGAACCCGATGGCGTCCGGGTGTAGATGCCCATGCCAGGCGCCGTGATCGTGCACGCCGCGAAGCGCCTCGGCGACGAGCAACCCGATGCCGAGCGCCGTGACGTCCGGCAGCGGACGGGGCAGCCGGGACAGCGGCAGCCGCAGGTCGACCGGGCTCACGACCCAGCCCGCGTCGTTCTCGGTACCCCAGCTCAGCGCCGTGAAGGGACCTCCGCGGGGCAGCGTGGCCGCCTCCCGGACCAGTTCGGCGTCCCCCAGGAACAGCTCAGCGGTGTCGTCTCCGCCTCGCGCGGACCAGCGCTGGACTCCACGACGGGAGGACTGGAGGCGGCTCTCGGCAACGAAGCCGCCATAGGTCGACGTGGGGGCACCCATCGCGGCGGAGCATAACGCCCTCGGCGATCCCGACGACGACAGGGTCCGCGCCCTGTCGACGCACCCCGAGCGGGTGGTTAGCCACCGACCTTCGCCGCGCCTGGTTCGCGGCGCACGGAGAGACTCAATGAACCGCGTGGAAGACGCCCTCCAGCAGGGCCGCTGCGTCATCGCCTTCGGCGGCCGCACCCTGACCGAAGACAGCGTCATCACCGAGCTGCGTCGCCGCTCGGGCATCCCGTCCGTCGTCCTCGGTGGCGACCCCGTCACCCCGGCCGACGCGCTGACCGAGGCCTCGCTCGGCCCGGCCACGTCCTCCCAGGGCGGCATCGTGATCCTCGTCGAGCCCGACGCCACACGCGACGGCCGCGCTCTCGAGGCACTCGGTTCGCTGCTGAAGTCGGCGAAGAACAAGCCTCGCCTCCACGTGGTGGCGCGCAGCTTCAACCCGTTCCTGCTGCCCATGTCGATGCGGCTGATGAAGCTCGACCAGCACAAGATGCGGGCGAAGGACTTCATGGCGCGCCTGCCCATGGTCGGCGGCTCCACGTCGGCCGCGCCCGCCGCGAAGAAGAAGAAGAAGGAGCGCAAGGGCCCGCCCGCGCCCCGCATGGAGTTCATCGGCCGTGAGGACGAGCTCGCCGCCCTGACCGGTGCACTCGCGGAGGGCGGATCGACCTGTGTCGTCGGTGCCCGCGGCAGCGGTCGGACCTGGCTCGTCGAGCAGGCACTGAGCGCCTCCAAGCTCACCCGGCTGCCGGACTTCCAGTACGTCGACGGCTGCGGCTACGACGCGCTCGTCGCCCGCCTGGTCGAGTTCTCGGGCGACGACGAGCTGAAGCTCTCGGTCCGCTCGGGTCAGGTGACCCCCATGGACCAGATCGCCGGGATCCTGGCGGCCCTGGACGGCGAGGCCTTCGCCAACGCCGTCATGGTCTTCCGCAACCTGCGCTTCCTGCAGCACCCCGACGGCTCGATCGCGCGTCGAGACCGGCTCAGCCTGCTGGTCCAGGGTCTGCTGACCCGCCGCGCCGGCCTGCGCGTCCTCTTCATCACCGACCGCAAGCCCGCGCTCTACGGCGATGGGGAGACCGCGAAGGCGCGCCTCCTCGAGGTCGGCGGCCTGGCCGGCAAGGAGATGTACCCGCTGTGGGACAGCTACCACGCCGGTGAGATCGACCGGGGCAAGATGGGCGAGGTCCACAACGCCACCGGCGGACACCCGCTGGCCAGCCGCGCGTTCGCCATCGCCTGGCGCGACAACAAGGACGACGGCCTGATCGACGGCAAGAAGTTCATGCGCATGAACAAGGGCCTCGAGCCGCTGGAGCGTCACCTCTCCAAGCGCGTCGAGAAGCTGCCCAAGCCCCTGGCCGAGGCGCTCGCCCGCGCCGGCCACAGCGACTTCCCGATCGACGGCAAGGACCTGTCCGAGATGGGGCTGTCGCGCGACGTCCGCCTCGAGCTGACGAGCCGCGGCCTGCTGGATGCGCTGCCCGGCACCGAGCCACGCACCTACCGCGTGCACCCGATGATCCGCCGCACCATGAGCCGCCGCGTCCTGTCGGACTTCGACCTGCTCGAGCACCTGTCGGGCATCTACCGCAAGCGCGCCAACGCCAACAAGGGCGTCCACTCGCTGGCCTGGCACCAGCGCGCGAACGGGGCGCTGACCACGGCCCGCCGTCGTCGGGGCATCACCGACAACACCTACCCCGAGAACGACGCCGCGCTCGACTCCGTGCGCGGCATCCTCCGGAACCCGAAGAACCCGCGCTACGACGTGGCCCTCCAGATCATCCGCCCGGTGCGCAAGCGCGCCCCGCTGGATCCCGAGGCGCGCTGCCTCGAGGGGTGGGTCCTCCACTTCCTCGACAAGCAGGACGAGGCCGAGGCCGTGTTCGTCAGTGCGCGCACCGACTGCCCGACCCCCGAGGTCTTCCACGCCGAGGCTGGATGGCGTCTGGCTCGTCGCCGCAAGGGTGACGTGGGCAAGGCGCTCGAGGCCCTGGCCGGCGGCTCGGAGATGTTCCCCACGGACGGCTCGCTGCTGCGTCGCCGCGCGGCGATCTTCCAGGTCGAGCAGTCCAAGTACGCCGAGGCCGAGGCGCTCCTGCGTGCGGCCCTCGAGATCGAGCCCGGAGCCCCCGAGGCCTGGTCGCGCCTGGGCGAGGTCCTGCTCGCGCAGGGTCCCGACAAGTGGGACGACGCCGATCACGCCATCCGCTACGCGCTGAGCATCGAGCCCGGCCGCCCGACCCACCGCTACCGCCTGGCGCAGCTCCTGCGCCGGCGCGCCCTGGTCCAGGCCCCCGAGGCCGAGCAGCGCACCACGCTGCAGACCGAGGCCAAGGAGCTCCTGGAGTCCGCCGTCCAGGCGCGTCCCCGCGAGCCGGGTCCCTTCCTCGAGCTCGCCCAGCTGCTGCTCGAGATGGGCGACGACCTCGACCGCGCCGACTGGTGCGTGGGCAAGGCGAACAAGATCCGCAAGACGCCGACGGCGCAGGTCCTCCGGGCCCGCATCCTGGCTCGCATGGGTCGCGCTGTGGAGGCCGAGGCCGCCATCGCCCGCCTCATGAAGAGCAAGGGCGCCCAGCACCTGGCGCACGCCGCCATGAGCGAGCTCTACTTCGCCCAGAAGAAGGTCTTCATGGCGGACCAGGAGCTGCACAAGGCCATCCAGCTGGCCCCCGAGGACAGCCTGGAGGTCGCCGGGTACAAGGAAGAGAAGGCCAAGCTCGAGGCGCTCATCGCGAGCGGCGCGGCCATGGAGCTCGAGAAGCAGGCCGACGTCGAGCACAAGAAGCTCGCCGATACGGCCGCCGAGGAGGTCAAGACCACCCACGATCGCGGCACCGTCGTGCGTCGTCGGGGCGGCAAGACCGAGACCGTCAGCGAGACCGAGCCCGAGGCTGCTCCTGCCGAGGCTGCTCCCGTCGAGGAGGCCCCTGCTGCCGAGGCCGCTCCCGTCGAGGAGGCCCCTGCTGCCGAGGCCGCTCCCGTCGAGGAGGCCCCCGCTGCCGAGGCCGCTCCCGTCGAGGAGGCCCCCGCTACCGAAGAGCCCGCCACGGAAAGCACGGAACCGGACGCCAAGACCGACGTCTGAGCTGGAGAGACGGCGTGCACATCCTTTGCACGCCGTTTGACGCGAGATTCGACCCGAGGGTGAAAGCCCACGGGTAGTCTGCTCGTACCCGGTACGTCATGGCCCTGATCCTCCTCACTTTCGGTCTCCTCGTCGGCGCCTTCGCCGTCGGTCTCCTTCGACTGCGGATCCCCGGCTGGCAGAACCGCGCATCGCTCGGTCACGCCGCCGTGACCGCCCTGCTCGGCTTCGAGCTCTGGCTGGTCCTGGCTTTCTGGCAGCTCGAGGCCGCCCCCGGTCTCTCGTCGGGCGTCCCACTCCTGGCACTCCTGGCCTGCGGCGCGCTCGCCTTGATCGCGACCCAGCGCGGCGCGACCCCTGCGGCCGCCAGCGCCACCGCCTGGTGGAGAGCGGGCAGCGCGGCCCTGGCGATCGGCGCGATGGCCGTCTGGTGGCAGCACCTCGAGGCGCTCGTCCCCCTGGGCCGCACCGACATCGAGCGAGACCTGATCGCCAACACCTCGACGATCGGGGCCTTCGCGGTCCTGGGCGTGGCGCTCGTCGCCCTGGTCCCGGTGCTCACCTCGGTCCGCTCGTTCCGGCGCACGGCGGTCCCCATTGCAGCTGCCGCGGCCCTGTCGCTCCCCCTCTTCTTCGTCACCCCGGCCGCCACGATCGACGCCACCTGCGACGCCGCCGTCGAGCACGAGGGCACTTGGTGTCGTGAGATCACCACTGACCTGCCCATCGTCGAGTCCTACAAGATCAACGACGGCGCCTGGGAGCCCGTCGGTGGCCCGTTGATGTCGACCACCGAGCGACTGCGCACCCGCCAGGAGCTCAGCAAGAAGACCTGGAAGCTGGTCTTCGCCGAGCGCGACCACGCCGGGACGCGTCTGGACGACTGGATGGAGGTCGATGGGTTCATCGGCCCGACCACCGTCACATCCAGCCTCGGCGCCCAGCTCGGCGCGATGGACGCCTGCCTCAGCGACGCCGAAGAGCGCGAAGCCCTTGAGCCCGGCGCCTTCCCGGTCTCGATCCGCATCGAGGCCGACGGCTGGAAGGCGAGCGTCACGGACCTCCCGGCTGGCGACGCCGAGCTGAGGAGCTGCATCGAGGACACGCTGGTCCGCGGCCGTACCTGGACGCGCGCTGCCGGCCCGACGGACATCTCGTTCGGCCTTCGCTACCTCGGCCAGCCCCAGGAAGTGGCGTCGGCCGGTTGATTTCGGCGCCAGGGCGCACCCAGAGTCCCTTGATGTCCGACCCCGCTGGCCGGTACGACGAGGCCGCGCACCTGTACGGCACCCCGCCTGCATCGGCCGAGGACGACATGGGCTTCTACCGGGCCGAGGCGCTCGGCGCGATGGGCGACATCGAAGGCGCGCTGCTGGTCCTGGAGCTGCGCGAGCCGCTCAGCATCGAGGAGATCGTCGCGGAGTCCCTCCTCCTCGATCGGAACCGCCACGTGTGGACGGACGCGAGCGTGTCCGAGATGACCCCCAGCCAGAGCGCCCTGGCCCGGCAGTACATCGAGGTCGAGGGTGCATTTCCCCCGCCACTCGGGAGGAAGCTGAAGAAGCAGGACCTGGTCATCGCCGAGACGGTCGAGGCGCTGGTCCACGATCCCGCCGCGGCGCTCGTGAAGGGCCGACGGCTCGAGGACGCCAATAGCCTCGGGGTCCCGGCTGCGCTCCTCCTCTACGGCCAGGCGCTGGCCCGAGACGAGGACGAGGTCATCCAGATCGTCGAGACGACGCTGTACGCCGACATCCTGACCCCGGTCTACCTGGCGGCGGTCCGCGGCGACCACAGCCAGATCCACCAGCTGCCGATGAGCGCCCGGGCTGCGGCCCTGCTCGGGCGAGCCCTTCACCCCGAGGTCTCCACCGACGAGCAGGCGAGGCTGGTCGAAGAGGCGCGGGCCAACGACGCGTTCCATGGCATCGTGCATCGGGTGGCGGACACGAGAGGTCTCTGAGCCGCCGCTCCGGGGGGAGTCATGGTCCGTTGCTCACTTCTCGACGAGTTCCCCGAGCTCGAGTTCCTTCTGCGCTATCCGCGCCTGGCGGCTGCAGCCGACCGCGAGGACCGAGTGGCCGTGCACCGCTGGATCACCTGGTACTGGGCGATCGAGAGTCTGTCGCAGGGCGAGACCCTGACGGTCGCGAAGGCGTTGCGATCGCCGTGGTTCGGCAAGGCGCGCAGCCAGAACCTGCAGATCGTCGTGCTGACCGCTGTGTTCGGACCGCTGCTCTCCGCCGGCCTCGGAGCCCTCGTCGCCGCTGGCATCACGTCCAACGTCCACGTCCTCAACCTGTTCCCCTACCCACTCGAGGTCCAGCTCGGGGACCAGGTGCTGACCCTGGCTCCCAACACGCGGGAGCGCCTGTGGATGCTCCCTACCGGGCCGGTGGAGATCCTCGCGATGGCGCCGGACGGCTGGATCGCCGATCAGGGCTCGCTGGATCTGCGCAGCACTCTGCAAGGGGCCAACATCTGGAACGTGGCGGGCGGCGCGTACGTGTACCGGGAGATGCTCGCGTACAGCACATCTCCCAAGAAGGGGCCCGAGAACACCTTCCGGCTGATGTGTGGTCAGCGCTTGATCCAGCTGTCGGGAGACCACGTCTTCAGCGAGCCGCCCCAGGAGATCAAGACGAAGTCGGATGGAGTGATCTGGCGGAGCCACATCGACTGGCTCCCGGAGGCCGGCTTCCAGTGTCCGCAGGCGCTCGCTGAGGACGAAGAGTACGACCACGCGATGGCGCTGACCGAGGCGTGGCGGGATTCCAGTGACCGCTGGTGGGTCCAGACGGTTGCAGGCATCCTCGTCGCGCAGGGCCAGCCCAGCGCCGCGCTTGCGCGCATCGAGGACGAACTCGAGGACGCTGACACCGTGGCCCTGCACGAGGCGCGGCAGGACCTGGCCATCCTGCTCGGCCGTGGGGGTTCGATGCGCGCCGAGTACACCTCGGGCCTGATCCGCTCGCCCGTGGAGGTCCTCCTGGCCGCGCGGATCGCATCCACCAGTCAGGCCGACGAGCTGCTGGTGCGAGCGCTCGAGCGCGACCCCGGCGACCGCGATCTCCAAGTCGGCCTGGGGCGCATACGACTTCACCAGGCCCGCTACGCCGAGGCCATCGAGCTGCTGGACGTCGACGAGCCGACCGAGGCGAGCGCAGCCTGGCTCGCCGAGGCGCACATGGCCCTCGGACAGGACCAGAGCGCGCTCGCGGTGCTGCTGCCATGGACTCCGAGCTACTGGCCCAGCACCCACCTGGCCCAGCTGAAACACAAGCAGGGCGAGCGGTGGGGGCGCTTCGCCTTCGACGGCTCCCTCGCCCAGGCCCGACTCCAACGCATCCAGGTCGAGGGGCTCGACGCGTAGCCCCGCAAGGCCGACAGCCGGATCGGGGCCGATGACCGCCACGCCCTGCTCGCCCGCTGGGCCCTGATCGGCTCACCCACCGAAGCGCTGCGCCACGCGACCGAGAGCGACGACCTGCGCCTGCTCGACCCCGAGGGGTTGGTCCTGCTGTACGGCGAAGCGCGGGCCCGCGACGACCGAGCCGTCATGAGCAAGGCTCGCCAGGCGCTGACCGCGAACCAGTCGGGCGACCTCCTCGCCGACATGTTCGACACCGGTGACCTGACCTGGTCCCGACTGGTCGACCGCACCGACCTGGCGGCCGCACTCCTGGCTCGATCGCTCCAGCCGCAGCTGTCGGCCGACAAGCACGACGAGCCACAGGCGCGAGCCCTCGAACTGGATGCGTACCATGGGCTCGTGCATCACGTCGTCGCCGCCCGTGGCCTCTGAACGTCCCAACGGAACAGCCGCGCTCGCAGTCCTGCTCCAGGCCGGGTCCTACCTGCTCGGCTGGAGCCTGGTGCTCATCCTCGTCGGCCTGCCCATCGCCGAGATCCGATACGACGACATCTTCTCGCTGGGCGGTATCGGCGCCGGCGTGGTGGGCCTGTCCCTGGCGTGGGCGCTCCTGCCGCCACGCAACAAGTGGGAGGCGCCGGGCATCCTGCTCGAGCCGGCCTCCGAGCCCGAGCTCTTCGCCCAGATCGCCGAGCTGGGCCAGCGCGCTGGCCTGAAGGTCCCAGCCGAGGTCTACCTGCTGAACGACGCCAACGCGTTCATCGGCAACCGCCGGGTCTGGGGCCGAAAGCGGCGCATCATGGGCATCGGCCTGCCGCTGATGAAGGTCCTGACCGTCGGCGAGCTGCGGGCCGTCATCGCGCACGAGTTCGGCCACGAGCACCGCGGTGATCTGAGGCTGGGTCCCTGGGTCTACGGAACCCGCCGGGCGATGGCGTCGGCGCTCGAGAAGATGGACGACAACGGCGTCGGCCTGCACCTGTTCTTCAACTGGTACGCGCGGCTCTACATGCGCCTCAGCTACGAGGTCTCCCGGGCCCAGGAGCTCCACGCCGACGCGCTCGCCGGCGAGTTCTGCGGACGGACGCCGCAAACGCGCTCCACGCCACGGATCGCGCCAGCTCGGTGTGGTGGGGCTACTGGCACCACGAGATCCTGCCGGTGCTGCAGCGAGGGTACCGACCGCCGCTCCTGTCAGGCTTCGCGACCTACCTCGAGGCCGAGCCGGTGCGGACCCGGATCGACGAGGTCCAGGCCGCGGCCGAGCCCGCGGGCGCGTACGACAGCCACCCCTCGCCGACCGAGCGAAAGGTCGCCCTGGCGGACTGCGACGACCCCGGCGCGGGGGACCGTCGCGAGGCCACCGAGCTGTTGCGCTCGGCCTGCTCACGTCGGGGACGCTCCACCCCATCGAGTGGGAGTCCGTGGGCACCGAAGTCTGGATCCCGTTCTGGCGCGACCAGCTCCAGCCATACCAGAACGCCCTGGTGCGCCTCACCCCAGACGCGCTGGGCGACGCCGACCTGGGCTCGTGCGCCGAGCGGCTGCGACCCCAGGGCCCGAACTTCATGTCGCCCGAGGCCTCGCGTCGCCGCGCCCGCGAGATGCTCTCGATGTGGCTGTGCGGCAAGCTCGCCGACCGCAGTTTCTCCTGCGTCTGCAGCCCCGGGAGCCCTGTCCAGTTCCTGCGCGGGGACCACGGCGGCGAGCCCTTCGACGTCCTGCTGAAGCTCGAAAAGGGCGAGCTGTCGTCCCGCGCCTGGGCCGACCGATGGCGAGAGCTCAGCGAGGCCGGGTAGCGGACGCTACTTGCAGGCCTCGAACCAGTCGGGGTCGGCCGGCTCGTCGAGCGGCTCGTCGGGCGACAGACACGTCTCCGTGTAGTCGTCGACCCAGTCCTTCACCTCGTCGCGCGGCACCGGGCTCGGCTCGTCGCGGCAGCCGTCCCAGTACGCGGTGGAAGCGTAGTAGTCCATCCACTCGGCGCGGCAGTCGCGCCACGCCTGCTCCTGCTCACACTGGCAGTGGGCACCGGACAGATCGGACCAGTAGTCCTCGGTCGAGTACGCGCAGGAGAGGAGGCCAGAGAGGAGGAAGGTCAGCACGGCCCGTCTCTAACCGAACCGGCTCAGAGCGGAGTGATCTCCAAGCGGAAGCCGCTGACCTGCTCGCCGGCTTCGTTCTCTCCACCATGCATCAGGCTCGCCGGCGTCTCCAGGTTCGAGACGATGCGTGGCCGCGAGAGCATCTCTCGCTCCTCGCCCTTCCGGGTCCGCCGGACCTGGTCGATCTCCGCGTCGTAGACGATGGAGTCGCCGTCGATCCGTGCCCTCACCACGATCTCCATGTGCGTCTTCCGGTCGAGCTGGATCTGCTCCTGGAGGATCACCCCCTCCTGGACCGGAACGGTCCGCGTGACCGGCTCGGCTCCGATGACGTCGAAGGTCAGCTGGAGGTCCTGGGCGAAGGCGCTGCCGAGAAGGAGGAGTGTCATGCGGACGAGCCATAGCACCCGCGTGTGCAGCCCACGTACAGACCTGATGTTGCGCCGCAGCATCTTTCACCTTGCTGCACCGCAATATCTGATTAGACTCTCCATGTGGCAACGCCACCTCACCCTGGAGACACCTGATGTACAACGCCCTCGACACCGACCTCTACCAGACCGCCCAGAAGAACGCGGTGGACCTCACCAACGCGATGCTCGACATCCAGAAGAAGGCCGTCAGTGCCGCCATCAAGCAGGCTGACGTGAACCTCTCGACGCAGCAGGACCTGGCCAAGGCCTGGATCGCCGCGTTCACCGTCGCTGCCCCGAAGGCGGACTGAGCGAGCCGGGCGCAGCCTCCGATCGCGGATGCTGCGTCTGCTCACTTTTCTTGACGCATCGCAACACGACACGCTAAGAGGACGACATGGAAACACCCGACCCGAACCGCATGCACGCCGAGATGTACGAAGCCTGGGAGAAGGCGATGGGGCAGTGGTGGGACCAGGTCCTCGACTCGCCCGCGTTCGTCAAAGGCATGGGCGAGGGACTCGGCGCCCAGGCCAAGGCCCGCAGCACCTACGAGCAGCACATCGACAAGAGCATGGAGGCGATGCACCTCCCGACGCGGAACGACCTGGTCCGCGTGGCAAAGATCTGCAGCCTGCTCGAGGATCGGCTCCTGACGCTCGAGGACAGCCTGCTCGAGCTCGAGGACGCCCGCATCGCCGCCGAGAAGGCCGCGCTCCAGGCCCGCATCGAGGCCGCCGAGGCCCGTCTGGCCCAGACCGAGGCGCTCGACGCCATCACCGCGAAGCTCGACGCCCTGCTGGCCGCGCAGGTCGCCTCGAAGCCGGCGCGCACCCGCAAGAAGGCCACCAAGACACCGAAGACCGACTCGTGATCCAGCGCGCGATCGACACCGTCACGTTCCTGGCGGGCGACCCCATCGGCAAGGCCCGCTCCGGCGAGACCCCGCACACGGTCATCCATCGCCAGGGCCCGGCCAGCCTGCGGTACTTCGCCCCCGACGTCGCGACCGGGACGCCGCTGTTCGTGAGCATGCCGCTCATCAACACGTGGACCATCTGGGACCTGTTGCCGCAGCGCAGCATCGTCCGCCGCCTGGTCGACGCCGGCCACCCCGTCTACCTGCTCGACTGGGGCAAGCCCGGGCCCGAGCACGCGGACCGGCCCCTGACCTACTACGTCGACGACCTGCTGGGCCGCGCGATTGCCCGAGCGCATCGCCACGCCGGCCAGGATCTCGCCGCCGCCGGCTACTGCGTCGGCGGCACGTTCCTGGCCTCGCACCTGGCCCGCAACACCCCCCCAGCCATCACCCGCGTGGCCTTCGTCGCGACGCCGGTGGACTTCCACCAGTCGGGGCGGCTCGCTCGCTGGGCCGACCCCGCCGCGTTCCCGCTGGAGGCACTCCAGGGGAACTTCCCGGGGAGCCGGATGCGCAGCAGCTTCGCGCTGTTGAAGCCCACGGGCCAGACGCGCAAGTGGTTCAGCCTGAGCCAGCGCATCGAGGACGCCGGGTTCCGCGAGCTGTGGGCCCACCTCGAGGCCTGGTCGGGCGACGAGGTCGACTTTCCGGGCGAGGCCTACCGCGGCTACATCCAGAGCTGCTACTTCGACAACGCTCTGAAGGAGACGCTGGGATCTGCAACGGTTCCAGCTACTTCCATCGCCGCCGCGACGGACCACATCGTGCCGCCGCCCGCCGCACACGCGCTCGCCGACCACTGGGGCGGACCGGTCACCACGACCACCATCAAGGGCGGCCACGTCGGCATCTGTGTCGGCAAGGCGCTCCCCGCGGCGCTGTTGGAGTTCCTGGCGTGACCGACTGGTCGACCAGCCTGGTGGCCCGCGGACATCGCGGTGCGGCCCTCCTGATGGGGACGCCCCGCCCGCCCGTGGGCCAGACCCCGAACGTGGTGATCCACCGGCACGACAAGCTGGTCGTTCGCTACTACGCCCCCCGAGGCACCGAGCGCCGGGCGCCCATCGTGCTGGTGCCGAGCCTCATCAACAAGGCCTACATCCTGGACCTCGAGCCCGACCGCAGCGTGGTCACCGAGTTCGCCGATCGAGGCCACCCCACCTACCTGATCGACTGGGGGGTGCCCCAGCCCGAGGACGCCGACGAGGACGTCCGCTACGTGCTCGACGAGCTGCTGGCCCGCAGCCTGCGCCGCATCCGCCGGCACGCTCGCCAGACACCCGTCGCGCTCGGCTACTGCATGGGCGGGACCCTTCTCGCGATGGGCATCGCCCGTCACCCGGATCTGGTCCGCGGCCTGATCCTGCTGGCGGCCCCCTTCCGCTTCTCGGAGGCCGGTCGCTTCCGCGAGTTCGTGGCCGACTTCGACCCCGACACCGCCATCGGCCCCGACGGGCTGGTCCCGGTGAGCGTCATGCAGCCGGCGTTCAAGCTGCTCGACCCGATGGGGAACTGGACCAAGCTCGTCGCGCTCGAGAAGGCCTCGCACGACCCCGTCCGCCTGCGCCGCTCGCTGGCCCGCGAGCGCTGGCTCGAGGAGAACGTGCCCATGCCCGGCGCCTTCGCCCGCGAGTTCATCGGCCGCGCCTACCAGGACGACGCCCTGCTCGACGGCGCCTGGGAGATCGACGGCCAGGCCATCGACCTGTCGCGCATCACGGTGCCCACGCTCGTCGTGGCCTGCGAGCGGGACTTCATCGCGCCGGCCGCCTGTGTCCTGCCGGTCGCCGACGTGCTCCCGAACGCCACCGCCGAGGTCCTTCCGACGGGCCACATCGGGGTCGTGGTGGGCGGCTACGGCCCGAAGGTCTTCGTCCCCCGGGTCTCCGCCTTCGCCGAGACCTGCTTCGCGGAGAACGCGCCATGACCTGGGCTCTCTTCGCCATCTACGCCGTGGTCACGGCCGTCCTCGCCTGGCGCGGCGGTCGAGCCAACGCCGACGGCGCCGGCTTCGCCATCGGGTCGGGGGCGATGTCCCCCTGGGTCGCCGGCATCACGCTGGGGGCCTGCCTGGCCTCGAGCGCGACGTTCGTCATCGTGCCCGGCTTCGTCTACGCCGAAGGACTCCCGGCCCTCGTCGGCTTCACGCTCCCGTTCATCGCAGGCATCACCGCGGGGCTGGTGCTCCTCACCGGCCCGTTCCAGCGCTGGGGCAAGAAGGTGAAGGCGCTCACCGTGCCGCACTGGCTGGGCTCCCGGTACGAGAGCCCCGCGCTGCGTCGCCTGTTCGCGGGCCTGAACGTCCTGAACGTCGCGTACCTGGTCCTCATCACGGTGGGCTGCGGGTACGTGATGGAGGCCGCGCTCGGCGTGCCGTACCCGGTCGCGGTCGTCGGCATCGTCGCCTTCGTCTTCGGCTACACCGGCTTCGGCGGAGCGACCGCGCACGCCTGGACCAACACGCTGCAGGGCGTCGTGATGCTGGTCGTCGCCGGCCTCATCGCCTGGGCCTGCTGGCCGCACCTGGCCGCGACCACCGACTCGCTGGTGAGCTCGGGCTGGACCGCTCCGGACTCGGTCCTGTTCTCGACGACCGCCGAGGTCTGGGTCGTCCCGTTCGTGATGGGCGCCGCGCTGACGACGCAGCCGCACCTGCTGGCCAAGGCGCTCTACGTGAAGGACCGGGCCGCGCTGACCAAGACGGTCGTCATCGCGGTCAGCTGCTTCGCGATCTTCTCGCTCACGCTGTGGGCCGGCGCCACCTCGCGGGTCGTGCTCGAGCCGGGACTCGCCCAGGACCAGGTCATGGCGGCCTGGCTGCAGCAGGCGTTCAGCTCGCCCGCCGTCACCGCGCTCGTCAGCGTGGCCATCCTGGCGGCCAGTATGAGCACGCTGGACGGCTTGCTCGTGGCGGTCAGCGCCAGCGTCGGCGGCGACCTGTTCGCGACCCCCAGCGTCCGGCGGAACCGCGTCGTCCTGGCGGTCCTGGCGCTGGCGACCATCGGCATCGCGCTGTCGCCCCCGAAGCTGGTCCTCATCCTGGGGCAGCTCGGGGTCTACGGCCTGGTCGCCGCGAGCGCCGGCCCGCTGCTCGTCGGCCTGTTCCACAAGGGACGCCTGCCCGCCGGCCCCGCCATCGCCTCGGCGATCGCCGCGTTGATCGTGCACTTCGGGCTGGCACTCACCCTTGTCGACAACCCGGGAGTCTCCGCCTGCGCGGCGCTGCTCGTCGCGCTACCGATCGCGGTGACGGCGAAGCTCCCCGGCTGGACCCCGTCGCCCACCATGAGGACCGACCCTTGAGCTGGCTGACCCCGAGCGAAGCCCCCGCCCTGTTCGACGTCGACACCGATCGGCGCTGGACGCACAGCGAGCTGGCTCGGGATGCCCGACGCTGGGCGGCGTGGCTGGCGGGTGAGGGAATGGGTGAAGCGGACGTCGTCGCGCTGATCGCCAAAAACCGCGCCGAGCACGTGCTCCTGCTGCTGGCCTGCGAGCACCTGGGCGCCGTCTTCCAGCCCGTGAACTGGCGACTGTCCACGGTCGAGATCCACTGGCAGCTCGACCACAGCGGGGCCCACGTCGTGCTCGCCGACGACGCGTTCCTGTGCGAGCGGAGCCGCGAGCTCCCCGAGCTCCCCGACGCGGAACTCTCGGAAGCGGCACGCGCCGACGACGAGACCTGGGTGCTGATGTACACCTCGGGCACGACCGGCTCGCCCAAGGGCGCGCTGCTCACCCACGGCCAGCTCCGACACAACGCCGCGGTCACGCAGGTGGCCTGCTCGCTCAGCGACGCCAGCTCGACGCTGACCTTCACCCCGCTCTTCCACACGGGCGGCCTGAACTGCCTGACGACTCCCGTGCTGCGTCACGGCGGCTGCATCGTCCTGACCTCGGGTCTGGACAGCGCCCAGGCGCTGGCACTCATCGCCGACGAGCGGGTCACGCACCTGATGGGCGTCCCCACGATCTTCCAGCTGCTGGCGGACGACTCGGCCTTCTCGACCACCGACTTCTCGTCCGTCCAGGACGCGCTGTGCGGCGGCGCCTCGCTGTCCATGCCCCTGCTCGAGCGGTACCTCGAGGCCGGCATCCCGCTGCGCCAGGGATTCGGCCTGACCGAGGTCGGCCCCAACTGCTTCTCGATGCCCGTGGCACGCGTCCGCGAGAAGCTCGGCAGCGTCGGACAGCCCATCGTCGAGGCCCGTCTGGTCCGCGCCGACGGCACGGTGTGTGCCCCGGGCGAGTCGGGCGAGCTGCAGCTGCGCGGCCCGAGCGTGTTCGGCGGCTACCTCGGCCTGCCCAGCCCGCTGACCGACGGCTGGTTCGGGACCGGCGACATACTGAGCCGCGACGACGACGGGTTCTACACGGTCCGCGGCCGGCTGAAGGAGATGTTCATCTCCGGCGGCGAGAACATCTACCCGGCCGAGGTCGAGGCGAGCCTGCTGACCTGCCAGGGCGTCGCCCAGTGCGCCGTCATCGGTGTGCCGGACGCCCGCTGGGGCGAGGTCGGCCACGCGTTCGTCGAGGGGACCGGCCAGCCCGAGAGCATCCTGGGCGAGCTTCGCGAGCGCATCGCACGCTTCAAGGTGCCGAAACAGCTCGTGATCCTGGACGCGCTCCCCCGAACCGCCAGCGGCAAGATCGACAAGGTCCGGCTGAAGGAGACCCACGCATGATGTTCCTCATCCTCGCTTGTCTGCCCGACGTGGTGGTCAGCGACTCGGGCGAGACCGCCACCGACTCCGACCCGAACACCACGGACAGCGGCGCCGATCCGAACGAGGAGCTGGTCGGGGACTGGCTCTCGGCGGGAGACGACCTGTCACCGCTCTTCGCCGGAGCCCCCTTCGAGTACGTCTCGGTCGACGCCCACTTCCGGAACGACGGGAGCTACACGGTGACCGGCGTGACCGCGGACGACACGACGTATGACTTCGCCGGCACGTTCGTCGCCGACGAGACCACGAGCCCCGCCGGCATCACGCTGACCCAGACGGCGCCCTCGAACGCCACCGCGCTCGGCATCTACCAGGTCGACGACAACACGCTGACGTACGAGGTCGTGCAGGTCGACCCCGACTACGGCTTCACCCCGCCGACCCCCGAGTCGGGGTTCGGCTCCACCGCCGGCCCGAACATGACCGAGGGCATCAACACCCAGGTCTACCGCCGCCAGTGAGCCTGCTCCTGCTCGCGTTGGGGTCCGCCTGGGCCGAGCCGCCTGCCGAGGCGAGGACGGCGGGTGTGCCAGCCGATGTACAGCCCGAGCCCAGCGAGCCCGTCACCGGCGTGACGTTCTTCGCCCTGGCCCAGACCAAGGTCACCGCCAGCAACGTCGTCACCACCAATCCGTTCTTCGACGGCCAGGTGGTCGGGACGCTCGGCGGGACGAGCGGCGTCGAGGTCTCCGACGAGGACACCTCGATCTTCGCCGAGCAGCGAGCCGCGGCGTTCCTGGGCTACCGACCGGCCCTGCTCGACGGCAAGGCCGGGCTCAACACCGCGTTCGAGGTCGACTTCGCCTGGGGCGACGCCAGCTACGGCATCGGCGGGAACACCGGCGGTGGCTTCGGCGGCGACCAGGTCAACCTCCAGACGCGACGCCTCAACGCCGACTTCCAGTCCGAGCTCGCCGGCCACGAGCAGACCACCGTGGTGGGCCTCCAGTGGCTCGGCGACGGGGTGGCGATGCCGACGGACGGGCTCGACGCCGTCTTCCGGAGCGGGGGGCGCGGGACCGTCTTCGCGAGCGAGGCCGCCGGTGTGACGGTCTACGGGCGCGGTGAACGCGTCGACTACCGACTGGCTGGCGCCACGCTGGTCGAGAACGCGAGCGCGACGAGCGACGACGTCGGGCTGCTCATGGCCGACCTCCAGATCGCCTCGGACTGGCGCTCGAGCATCGGCGTGCACGCCTGGAGCCTCGTCGACCGCAGCGGCGGGACCGGCGGCGCGCTGGGTGTCGGACCGGCCTCGGCCCTGGCCGAGCTGCAAGGTGCATCCTCGCTGGACATCGGACCGACCGACGCGACCCTGGGCTGGCTCGGGGCCGACGCGGGCTTCAACGCGGACCTTCGCCGCGGCGACGTGGGCGCGCACGGCGTGGTCATCGGCAACGTCGGCACGCTGGTCCCCGAGACCGGGCCCGAGCTCGCGGTGCGCGGGGTCCTGGCCGACATCGAGGGCCGCTGGCGCTATCAGCCCGGAGCGGGCTCGGTGCTGCGCGGCGAGGTCCTGTACGTCTCTGGTGACGACCCTCGGGACGCCACCTACACGGGCTTCATCACGGGCAACAGCTACGGCGCGGTCGGCGCGGTGCACGCCACACACGGCACCCTGCTCCTGCACCCCGATCTGTTGTCGATCAACCGCCAGGTCAGCCAGACCGGCGACGTCGCCGCGGGTGGTCGGGGTCAGCTCAGCCTGACGGGCTCGCTCGGCTACGACCCGATCCCGGACCGCCTCACCGTGCAGGTGGGCGGCGGCCACGCCGCGTATGGCGGCGGCACCTCGGCCCAGGAGCTGAACGCGCGCGTCATCGCGCAGCCCCTCCTGTTCCTCCGCACTGGACTGTCCGGTGCCTACCTGGCGCGCCCGGACGAGGACGCCTGGATCGTCTACGCGTCGCTCGACTGGCTGGTGATCTGATGCTGCATCTGCTCTTGGGGATGGGCTGCGCCCCCCGCTACACCGACGCCTCGCCGATCTCTCCGGCCGAGTTGGAGACGCCCCTTCCCGTCCAGCGCGTCGAGGTCGATGGCATCGAGCTGGCCTACTCGGACGAGGGCCAGGGCCAGGCGGTCGTCTTCGTGCACGGCCTGTCCTCGTACATGGGCTACTGGGACCGCCAGCTCGCAGCTTTCACGAACGGTTTCAGGGTGCTGGCACTCGACCTGCCCGGCTACGGCATGTCCGCCCGTCCCGACGCCGCCTACACACCCCCCTGGTTCTCCAGCGTGCTCGTCGACTGGATGGACGCCGTGGGGCTCGACAGCGCCGTGCTCGTCGGCCACTCGATGGGCGGCCAGATCGCCATCACGACCGCACTCGAGCACCCCTCTCGCGTCGACGGTCTCGTGCTGTCCGCGCCCGCCGGGTTCGAGACCTTCGACCGGGGCCACGCGCAGTGGATGAAGGCCTGGTGGACCGAGTCCCGCGCGCTGGAGACCGGCGAGTCCGAGGTCCGCGCTGCGTTCACCACGAGCGTGTTCAACGAGAGCGACGAGCACGTCGAGAAGCTGATCGAGGAGCGTGTCCGCCTGGGCAAGCACGAGGCCTTCGGTGGCACGAGCGTCGCGGTCTCCCGCTCGATCGCCGGCATGCTCGACCACCCGGTTCGAGACCGCCTGGACGAGCTGGATGTCCCCACGCTGGTGGTCTTCGGAACCGACGACCGGATGATCCCCAACCCGGTGTTCAACGGCGGCCGCACGCGCGCCATCGCCGAGGATGGGGCCGAAGCCATCAAGGGGTCTGAACTGTTGATGATTCCTGGCGCGGGACACACCGTCCACCACGACGCCCCTCAGGCGTTCAACAACGCGCTCTCGGCGTTCCTGGAGGCCCTGTGATCTGGTCCACCCTGCTCGCCAGCACCGCGCTCGCGACGATCGACTTCGACCCGACCTCGGCGACCGCCACGTACACCGGCGAGGAGACGCACATCCAGGACGGGTCGATCCAGATCTGGGGGCAGATCGAGAAGCACGACGACCCCGACCGGACCTTGTTCCGCCAGGAGGACTTCAACGCCGGCCTGGAGTGGCCGCAGTCCAGTGACTGGGCCCCGTGGATCGCCCAGATGTTCGGCAGCGGCACCCCGCACTCCAGCGAGTTCCTGCTACACGCCGGCGTCCTCGAGCCGGTCGCCCAGGGCACGCCCATCCTGTTCGTCCCGGGTGCGGGTGACAACGGCAGCCGCGGCTTCATCACCATGGCCACGAAGCTCGACCTCGAGAGCCGCCCGGTGTTCGTCCTGACCTTCGCCCACCCCCACGGCGATGTGTTCATGCAGGCCGAAGTCGTCGCCGACGCCATCGCGCGCATCAAGGAGCGCCGGGGTGTGGACGAGGTCGACGTCGTCTCGCACAGCAAGGGCTCAATCGCAGCCGCCATCTACGCCAGCAACACATCCAGCACAGACTGGCCGGACTCGGCATACGAGGCGGTCGGCACCCCCTACCGCGGCGACATCCGCCGGCTGGTCACCATCGGCGCCCCGCTGGGTGGCATCGACACGAGCTACCGCTGGCCGCTCCAGAACATGGCCGCGATGGACGCGGACACGGCCGTGAGCCCCAGCTCGTGGACGACGTACTACCCGTACACGACGGGCAACCTGTACGTCACCACCGACCTCGACGAGCAGGACTTCCTGAGCGAGGACGGGGACTTGTTCCCGGGACACCGGCAGCTGTTGCGCCGCCAGGACCACGACCTGCCCGGTGAGTCGCCGTGGCTCGGAGCTTACTCGGTCCAGCAGGACTGGTACACGACGTACGAGGGTGGGTACGGCTACTACAGCTACTCCTCGGGCATCGACGACGCGATCGATGACGCGGGCGATGTCATCGGCGCTCTCGAGGCCGCCGGGGTCGACCCGGACATCGCGCTCTTCGTCCTGGCGGGCGAGAACCCTCTGCTGCACAACGGCGCCGAGTACCAGTGGATCCAGGCCTTCGGCGAGGCGTGGGTCGACCTCGCCACGAGCGGCGTGGACGCCTGGGCAGAGCTCCTGGCCGAAGCGGTCGACAGCGCTGGCATCACCGACGTCAGTTCGGACGAAGTGCTCGGCATCGTTCAGGGAAAGCTGATCCTCGGCGAGATCTCCGGCCCGAGCGATGGCCTGGTCTTCGTCGACTCGGCGACCCGGGTCGAGACGCTCACGGGACGCGGCGCCCAGGTCGGCGAGGTGCGAGTCGTGGACCTGGCGCACCTGGATCTGCTGTACGCGTCCCCCGTGACCGGACAGATCCTCATCGACGCCGGTGACGCCGACCCCACCGAGGACGGCTGGATGCGCGCGGTGGGCGAGCGCTACGTCGAGGCCGACACGCTCGGCTGGGTCGTCGAGGTGCTGGCCGATCCCGAAGAGCCCGGCGATACCGGACCCTTGGACACGGACGAGCCCACCGACACGGGGGACCTCGACGGCTCGGGCAACCCGGGCGGCGGCGCCGGCGTGCTTCGAAACTGCGATGGCTGCGCGACGAGCACGAGCTCGCCCGGAGCCGGACTCACCCTGCTGTTCGGCGCCCTGTTGTGGCGCCGCCGGAGAACCTCATGAAGCTGAACGAGACACGCGCCCTGGTCACCGGTGGAGGGCGCGGCATGGGCAAGGCGTTCGTCCAGTCCTTCAAGGATGCTGGCGCCGCCGTGTTCACCTGCGATGTGAACCCCGTCGAGGGCGGCACCATCGCGGACGTGAGCAACGAAGAGGACGTCGTCCGCCTGTTCGCAGAGGCGGAGGAGGCACTGGGCGGCCCCGTGAACTGCCTCGTGAACAACGCCGGCATCATCCGCGACGGCCTGCTGGTGAAGAAGGACAAGGAGACCGGCGAGGTCCGCGCGTTCTCCACCAAGAAGTGGCAGCAGGTCATCGACGTGAACCTGACCGGGCCCTTCCTCTGCATGCGCCAGTTCGCGCAGCGCTGTCTCGAGACCGAGACCCGACCGGCGGTCGCCATCAACATGTCGAGCATCAGCCGCTCGGGGAACGCCGGACAGACCAACTACGCCGCTGCGAAGGCCGGCCTGGTGGCCGACACCGTGCTGTGGGCCAAGGAGCTCGCTCGCTACGACATCCGCGTGGCCGCCATCGCGCCCGGGTTCATCCGCACGCCGATGGTCGAGTCGATGCCCCCGCACGCCCTGGAGCGCGCGCTGAAGCCCGTGCCGATGCGGCGCCTGGGCGAGCCCGAGGAGATCTTCTCCGCCATCCGATTCATCGTGGAATGCGGCTACTTCACGGGTCGGGTGGTGGAGGTGGATGGGGGGCTTCGGCTGTAGAGGCCTCGTCCACCGTCAGGAACGCGATCAGCGCGACGGTGACGGCCTCTTCGAAGCGATCCAGCGTCTCGGTGGTCTGCCAGGCCGCCACCTCGTCGGGCGCCCACGCGTGGTGCGTCTCGATGATCACGCTGGGCATCGTCGGACGGCGCAGCATCAACAGCCCGCGCCGGTCGATGAAGACGCCTGCTGTCGGGTCCGCGTCGTAGGCCTGGCCGTAGTCCGCGCCCGAGTACGGCGTGAAGCCCTGGGCGGCCATCGCGTCCGAGACAGCGCGACCCAGGCCCGCGCGGCGCTCACGGTCCTCGGGCTCGTCCGAATACAGGACCGAGAACCCGGGGTGCTCGGTGTTCGTCGAGCAGCCATCGACCTCGGTCGCTTGGGCGCGGGTGTCCGAGTGCAGCGACAGGAACGCTTCGCTGCCGTAGGCCGCAGCGGCGTTCACACGCGGCCAGTACTCGGGCGTGGCCTCGCCCTCGCGGGCCATGTGTACGTCGAAGTGGCCGGTGGCGACCAGGTGGTCTCGCAGCTCGACCGCGACGCGCAGCATCTCGTCCTCCTCCTCGGCGCAGGTGCAGTTCTCGTTCCCCGGGTTGCCTGGGGCGCCGTGCCCGGGGTCGATGGTGACCTTGTGGACGCCGAAGTCGGCGGGGAACTCGGCGGCGAGCGTGGGGAGGGACAGCGAACAGAGCAGCAGCATGGAGACCTCGGCGTGCGTAGTGGACCACCGAACGACACCGGTGTTCCGACGATCCGCACCTTCTCCCCCTGATCTGCACGGAACTCGCACACGTGAGCGCGAGGCTCCACCCCATGGACCTCCGCTTCCGCTTCTCCTGTCCCTTGACCTGGGACGACCTCTCCGGCTCTGGCGATGGCCGCGACTGCTCCGCCTGCGGCCGCCGCGTCCCAGACGTCTCCGCGATGACCACCGCCGAAGCCCGGCGCTTCCTCGCCGCCCAGGGCGGACCGGTCTGCATCCGGGTCCGCGTCGATCCGTTCGGGCGGATGCTCACGCGGAACGGGGCCATCCTGCTCGCCGCCTCGAGCGTGCTCACCCTGGGCACTGTCGAGCCCCAGCTCGAGGCGCTCGCCGACGCGGCAGAACAGGTCGAGGACGCCCTCTTCCCACCGCCGCTCTACTTCATGGGGACCATTCTGTGATGCTCGACGCACGACGAGCCGGCCGAGCGGGAGAAGCTCGCTCCTCCGGTCGAACCACCTCGGCTACATCACGGACCAGCTCAGCAGTCCTGGACTAGGCCGCGAGCGGCATCTCGTCCGTGCTGTCGGTGCCAGTCGGCTCGTCGGACGGCACACCATTCGGGAACTGCACGGCGCGCATCCAGTAGATCGGAACCGCCAGCGGGATGCCGATCGCGAACGCGATGCTCATGCAGAGGATGAAGAGGGACGGGTCGTTCGCGATGGCGCCGAGCATTCGGAGCTCCGTTCTGGGGTCACCTCCCCCAAAGCAAGGCCCGTGCCAGCCCGAAGTGACGCCTCCAGGGCGGATCCCGCCATCGATCCGGGCGGCTCCGCCCAGGGGTCTGGGCGAAAGCGAACAGATCAGCCGAGCGGATCAGCCGAGCAGGGTGGCCCGCAGCCCGAGTCCGTTGTCGCGCAGGAGAGCTGGAGCTCCGCCACACCGGGCGCCAGGATTCGGCTCGCGGCGGCGGAAGTCCACGACGTCGGGTCAGAGCGAGGACTGGTCACAGCGCGTCGGGAGCCCCCTACGTTGGAGTCCCCTCTTCACGCGAGACCACCCATGACCCTCCTCCTCCTGGCCTGTGGTGACAAGGACCCGACTTGTGACTGACCCGAGCGAGTGAACTAGCCGAGAAGCTGGCGGCGGGCTTCGGCACGGACAGCGAGCAGCTGCACCTTGCCGAGGCCGAGTGCGTCGAGCGCCTCGACGAGCTGCGTCGGATGGGGGGGCTCGCCGCGCATGCAGGGCAGGCGAAGCTCCAGGCCCATGTCGAAGAGGAGCGAGCGCGCGATGCGTAGCGCCGCCAGCGTCGGATGGGCGTGGCCTTGGACCTCGAGCGAGCTTCCGTTGCCGATGATGAGCTGCAGCTCGGCCGGAAGCGCCCAGGCGTCGGCCAGGTACCAGCCGAGGGTGTGCTGACCGGCCTCGAGGAGCTCCATCACGAGCCGCGGGTGCTTGCGGACGCTCCAGCCGTCGGCCAGGACCGAGAGCCCGACCAACAGCCCCACGTCGGCGAGCGTCGCCGCCGTGCGGACCCGAGCGACGTCGAGCGTCGTGAACCGTGCCACCGCGGCGGCGGCCCGGCCCAGGCGCCAGGAGTAGTGCTGGGTCTCGGTCATCCAGCCGATGACGTCCGGGTCGTGCATCCGGACCGACCCGTGCGCGACGCGGTGCAGGAGCTCGCGGACGCCCGCCGACCGGAGCCCTTCGAGCGCCCCGTCCAGCGACTGGCACCCGTGGGCGCGGTTGGCCTCCCGAAGGACGAGCGCGGTCAGGAGCGGGTCCTGCC
This sequence comes from Pseudomonadota bacterium, assembly GCA_024228935.1. Classification (GTDB taxonomy): domain Bacteria; phylum Myxococcota_A; class UBA796; order UBA796; family CAJQPC01; genus JAAESX01. The sequence continues at coordinate 5,162 of JAAESX010000033.1, read as the reverse complement.
GGACGAGCGAACGGGTGTCGTGCCAGGTCTGGTCTTCCCGGAACGCGAACCGATCCACCTGGCGGCCGATGTGCGGCGTGATGGCCGGCAACGCGTGGTCGTTCGACCAGCGCTCCGTGACCCGATCCATGACCGTCCTGGCGGTGACCGGCGGCGTCCTGACTGCCGGATTCTCGACGTTCCACAAGGTGCTCAACACGATGCGTCCTCCGTGCTCCACATACCCACGTAGAGTCCGCCCGCCAAGTCCATTTCCACCGGATAGTCCGCCGCAAATCTTTGATGTTGCGACCTTTTGCAGAATCCACCGTGTGCCCTCGGCCTAGCCATCTGTGCGTCTCGACACAGGGCTTGCATCCAGGAACCGACGGGCTACTCGACCCGAACCGACCGGCGCCCTTCGAAGTCCGCCTGGTACCGCTGCGTCCCGCCGGGAAGCGTGACCCAGAGCTCCTCGACGTCCGCCTCCCCGAGCCCGACGTGCACGGTGGCCGGCCCGGCGCCTCCGAAGCTCGAGGCATGGGTCGCGCGCTTCACGTACCACCGGCCACCCGCCAGCACCTCGACCCTCGAGCCCACGGGCGCGTCGACCGAGAGCCACGCTCCGGACGAGCAGCCGTCGCTCAGCAGCAGGTGCGGCGCACCCACCACGTCGGTCGCCAGCACGTCCAGCACGCCGTCGTCGTTCTCGTCCCACGTCACGAGCGAGCGGTAGGACCCCTCGGTCGGGAAGCCCCAGTCCGGCCCACTCTGCAAGAAGCCGCCCTCGACCTGCCGCAGGACGTCGATCGGCGCCTGGTAGACGGTGTCCGGACCGGGCTTGGCCTCGTACCAGAGGTCCCCCTGGGCGGTCACCAGGTCCGGGCGGCCGTCGTTGTCGAGATCGCGGATCAGGACGCCCCAGCCCATCTCCTCCTCGCTCTGGACAGGGTTGGCCGCCAACGGGCCGGTCACGTCCACGAACTGCCCGTCGAGCTGCTGGAGAAGGTGGGACGACCCGATGGCCGAGATGTAGACGTCGAGCGCGCGGTCGCCGTCGAAATCGGCCACGTCGAGCCCCATCGCCGCGACCTCGATGTAGAAGCCGGTCTGGTCGCTGACGTCGACGAGCTCGCCGTCTTGGTTGTCGAAGAGCCGGTTCCCGCCATACCGCCAGCCCTCGTCGTCCGCGACCATGACGTCGTCGTCCCCGTCACCGTCCCAGTCGACGACCTGGGCGTCGAACCCCCGGCCGTGGTCGTAGTCACCGGCGCCCACGTTCCAGCTCGCGGGTGCGTTCGACCGCAGCGCGTAGTCGGTCCGCTTCTCGATGTTCGTGTCGTCGCTCTTCGCGGCCCCCGTGTCGGCCATCACGTACAGGTCGAGGTGACCGTCGTCGTCCAGGTTCAGCGCGACCAGCTCGCGGGACTTGCGGTCCTCGACGGTCTCGAGCGAGCCCGGCGTGAACACTCCACCGTCGTTGAGCCACAGCTCCGCAGGGTCCTTGAGCTGCGTCATCACGACGTCTCGATCCCCGTCCCCGTCCACATCCGCGAGCGTCGGCACCCAGGACGTCTCGCGCCCGACCCACGGTGTCGGCGAGAACACACCGCCCTCGTTCCACCAGATGTCCCAGACCACGTTCGGGAAGCCGAGCAGGACGTCCTGATCGCCATCCCCGTCCAGATCGTCGACCGCTACGTAGCCACCCAGGTGGTGCTCGTTCTGCGGGTCCGGGTGGCCGGCGAAGCGGCTGGTGTCGTCCGTCCAGTGGGGCGCCACGGGCTCGGGGCAGGCCTGGATCTCGCCGAGCGTGATGCCCTCACCATCGGGCGGATGGGATGCCCCCGAGTCGGGTCCGGAGTCGTTGCACGCGAACAGCGAGAGCCACAGCACGGGCCGAACCGTAACCGCAACCCTGCGGGCATCGATCGGCTAAGAGGTGGCGCTGCCTGGAGCTGCCTGCCTGATGTTCGGAAAGATCCCCCGCTTCTCGCCTTCGTTCAGCCCCCGCGAGGCGCTCGTCGCCGCACGCTACCTGTCCCGCAAGGGCGATGACCGGCCCGTGGTCGAGAAGTTCGAGCGCACCTTCGCCGAGTACATCGGGCACGAGCACGCCGTCATGGTGCCGAGCGCTCGCTACGGCTTCCACCTGCTGCTGGACGGCTGGGGGTTCGGCGCGGGCGACGAGGTCATCATCCCCGCGCTGACCTACTTCGCCATCCCGGCGCTGGGCGTCGCGAGCGGCATCACGCCCGTCTTCGCGGACATCGGCGAGACCACGCACGTGCTCGACCCCGACGCGTTCGAGGCGGCCATCACCGAGAACACCAAGGCCGTCGTCCCGACCCACCTGTTCGGCACGCCCTGCGACATGGACCCGATCCGGAAGATCGCGGACAAGCACGGCATCAAGGTCATCGAGGACGTCGCCCAGGCGACGGGCGCTCGGTACAAGGGCAAGCGGGTCGGTGGCTTCGGCGACGCCAGCTACTTCACGTTCGGCCTGACGAAGAACATCACGACGCTCTCGGGCGCGATGATCACGACCGACGACGCCGAGCTCGCCGCCAGCGTCCGAGCCAAGATGGAGGCCGCCGAGTGGGCGCCCCTGTCCGTCTCGGCCAAGGAGACGCTGACCGGCCTGGCGATGATGGTCGCCACCCATCCGCTCGTGTACCCGTTCACCGTGCACCCGGCGGTCGTGCTCGGGAACCGGCTCGGCAAGGACCCGATCCACGAGCGGTTCGGCGAGGCCGAGAAGACCTACGACTCGGTCCCGACCTACTACCAGAAGGCGCGCCCGCGGGCGGTCCAGGCGGCGGTCGGCCTGAAGCAGCTCGAGCGCATCGAGGGCCTGAACGGCGCCCGCATCAAGAACGGCCGGTTCCTGGACGACAACCTGGGCCACGTCCCGGGCCTGACCGTCCCGACCTACCCCGAAGGTGCCGAGCCCATCTACATGAGCTTCGTGGTCCACCACCGCGACCGCGACGGCCTGGCTGCCGGCCTGCGACGCCGCGGGGTCGACACCACCATCGGCTACATGGGCAACCACGCCAGCAGCCCGCTGTTCCCCGACCACGCCTCTCGCTGCCCGAACGCCGAGACCGCCGTGGCCGATCTGTTGCACATCCCGGTGCATCCCAACCTTTCGAACAGCGACCTCGAGCACATGTGCGAGACTGTCCGTCAGGCCTGTCTGGAGCTCGGTCCGTGAAGCTGAACCTCAAGAACTACGTCCGCATCGCCCAGGCCGCCGTCACCCGGCGCGTCCCCGTCTACGCCCACTTCGGCATCACGCACCGCTGCGATCTGACCTGCAAGATGTGCGGCATCTGGCGGTACGGGAACAAGAAGGAAGAGCTGTCGATCCCCGAGATCCGACAGATGGCCCAGCGCATGGCCCGCATCGGCGTGGTCCAGCTCTCGATCGGCGGCGGCGAGCCCTTCGCGTACGAGAACGTCGAGGAGGCCGCCAAGGAGTTCGTCGACGCCGGCCTCAACGTGCGGCTCCTGACCAACGGCGTCCAGGTCCCACGCGAGCGCCTGGACAAGGCCATCGAGTACGGCGTCAAGAACTTCAGCATCAGCCTCGACAGCCTGTATCCGGCCCGCTTCGACTACATCTGCGAGGTCGAGGGCAGCTGGGAAGGCGCCGTCAGCAACATGGTCTACCTGGCCAACAAGCTGAAGGGCTCGGGCGGGATGCCGATCATCAACTGCGTGGTCAGCAACCTGAACCTCGAGGAGCTGACCGACATGGTCCGCTTCGCCAAGGAGATCGGGTTCGCCATCAGCTTCCTCCCCATCGAGCTCCTGGCCAACAGCAAGGACGGCGTGCGGAACTGGGAAGCGCGGTTCATCCGCCACCGGCCCGAGATGGGCCTGGCCGCGGGCCCCCAGGACGACGTCGCCGGACGCATCGACCGCGTGTACGACGCGCTCATCCGGATGAAGAAGGAAGGCTGGCCCATCCTGAACTCGACGCCGTACCTCGAGAACAGCCGGATCTACCTGAAGACCGGCCGGTTCCCCGCGGACGGCTGCGACGCCGGCGCGCTGTACTTCTCGATCTCACCGAACGGGCAGTTCACCATCTGCCACCGGACGAGCCACGGCTACAAGCACTTCCTCGACCCGGACTTCGAGGAGTACTTCAAGAGCGTCGAGTACGAGTACCAGCGCAAGCTCGAGGCCGGCGCCTGCGACGGCTGCATGCGGGCCTGCTGGATCGACACCAGCAGCATGTTCCGCACCATCGAGGGCTTCTTCGAGACGGCCAAGCTGAACCTCGTCCCGCGTGTCGGCGAGCCGGCCACGCACGACGAGGCGATGGCCTGGGCCAAGTACGACGCCGTGGACATCGTGCCCGGCCAGGCCTCCGCGAAGTAGCTCCGCGGAGACCCCGGTCTCTACCAGCTGCCGCCACTTCCACCGTAGGCGCCGATATCGGCGGTCGAGCCGTCCGCATCCGTGCCCGCGTCGATCGAGGCCGAGCCCGTGTCGAGCGTCAGGTCCCAGTCTTCGGCGTCGAGGCCCGTGTCGTAGTCGACGTAGTCGGGCTCGGCCGAGATGTTCCCGTCGGTGCCCGTCGTGTCGGCGATCTGGTAGAAGTCGTCGCTTCCGTTGCTGTAGAGACCGCCGTAGCCGTAGTAGTACGTATCCCTCCGGCGAGCCCATCCTGACGCCGGCCTGCTGACTGCGTAGACCCTCCTCTCGGAGGTGCGGGTGCGACGTCGAAGCGAGGAAGAGAAGCGGCAGCTGCTGGCCGAGTGGGAGTCGTCTGGCTTGAGCAAGGCCGCGTTCGCGAAGAAGCAGGACGTGTCCGCGAACTCGCTGTCCCGCTGGCAGAAGGCGCTGACCCGGCCGACGTTCGTGGATGTGGTCCCGCCGTCGCATGGGCCCGCGTTCGTGCTCCGTCTCCGCGCCGCGGTCCAGCTCGAGGTCACCGCGGGCTTCGACGCTGGCGAACTCCGTCGGTTGGTGGACGCGTTGTGCTGAACCTGGACCGCACGCGCATCCACCTGGCGACGAAGCCGGCGGACTTCCGCAACTGCTCCACAGCGGGTCCTCGACGGGCTGTCGGGCGAGGTCCGTCGTGTCCTGGACGGCGCCCCGACCAGCGGCCACGTCTTCGTGTTCCACAACCGTCGCCGAACGGCGCTGAAGCTGTTGTGGTG
>JAAESX010000032.1 GCA_024228935.1 Pseudomonadota bacterium | reverse complement strand
CTTCAAGCGTGTGGTGCGGTGCGATGTGAATGCGGCGAGCCACGAGGTTCCTCCTGTAGAACCACGTAGCCCAGCACTGCCGTTTTCGCTAGTCGGTCGCCGGATCCGGTCCTTTGGCCCGATCTGGAATCAGGTGCCCCGAGCGCCGGCAGTTGGAGCGATGTAACGGCCGGGGTCCAGGGCGGATGTGCCATTAGCGCAGCTGATTCGTCCCTTACTTGTTAGGGTGAGAGCGACTCCTACACCGACGGCCACCCGGCGGGGGGCTGGACCGATGTTGAGTCCGACCTCGGTACGGTTTGCGGGCTGTCCGACGACGGCTACATTTCGTGCTGGGGAAATGGCACGTACGGTCGAGTCACGGGCGCGCCCGAAGATCGGGCACTTGCCATTGCTGTCGGTCCCCGACTCCTCGGCGCAATCCTGGCGGACGGGAGGATCGACGTTTGGGGTTGCGAGCGCGCCTTCTGCGATGATGGCCGGCGCCCGTAGTGGTACTTGCGTGGACACTTGTCAGCTGCGGCGGAACGCCTCGGGATCAGGGGTTGGCGCAAGAGTTGGCAGCGCTTGGCTACGTTGACTATGCGGATACCAGCGTCCTGACTCACGGGGTCGTCCAACACCTAGAAGGCACGAGTTCTTGTTCGCGCTTGCTGGTCTCAACCCCGGATTGCACGGCCGAACTTGTCTCCGCTGGCGGCGATGTCACGGCCCGCTGGTCGGGCGAGGACGGTCGGGGACTCGGACCGAGGCTCGCGGGGCGAACTCCGACGGAACTCCGACAGATCGATGCCGGACTACCGCGGGGCGAAGCTGCTCCCTCAGGCCGGCTCAAGAGAGTCGGCGCTTCTGTCTCCGCCACTGTCGTCCTCCAGTCAGAGCCACGCCGGCGTGTCGCTGCCCCCCTGTGAGCGCCGGCGAGCCACTAGGTCGACCAGCCGGCGTGCAGGTCCTTGTCCTCCTACCCGTCATCAGCCACTGCCCTGCCGAAGGCGCTCTGGGCCTCCGCCGCCCGTCGGCCCGAGGGCAACCGGACCACCAGCCTCCGTGACGAGGACGGCCGGGGGAGGACCACCGTCCTCGCCTACTACGGCACGCTCACTTCGCTGCCAGGGCGAAGTCGACCCCGCCCCGCGTAGCGCCGCGCCGCGCCGGCGGCCATGCTTGCCGTGGGATGGGACTACTTGGCGGTCGTGCCCTGGATTCAGCCGTGGAACCCGGAACGAAACCGAGGCTCGGCAGTTATGAGGTCAACCCCAAGTGATCACAGCTGTGATCACTTGGGGAAGGAATGGGCCCTTTCTGGACTCCCCCGGTGATCACAATGGACGATAACGCACTGAAATCACGCGCGTTCGTATCCTTCCGTGAATTCTGGCCGCACTATGTCGGCGAGCACCGCAACCCGGCCTGCCGCGCGCTCCACTACATCGGCACGACCAACGTCTTCGTGCTCGGCGCCCTGGCCGCAATACTCGGAAAGCCCTGGATCTTCCTAACGATTCCGGTGGCCGCGTACGGCTGTGCCTGGATCGGTCACTTCGTGATCGAGAAGAACCGCCCGGCCACGTTCACGTACCCCTTGTGGTCGCTGATCGGGGACTTCAAGATGTACGGGCTGTTCCTGACGGGCCGGATGAAGGCAGAGGTGGACAAGGTGACGGGGCTGACGGCTTGAGTACCGGCGTCGTCGCAGCCAGTGGTGAGCTGGCGCTTGAGCTCCGAGCGTTGCTCCACGACCTGGATCCTGCCCGGATCACCCGCCAGCTCCAGGCCTCGTTCCACGCGCGCCTGCGCAGCGTCGCCCAGCAGCTCGACACGCTGCTCGACGGCTCGTTCCGCGACTCGGCCCTCACGCCGGTCCGGCAGCGCTTGCTGGAGCTGCAGGAGCTCATCGTGGCGCACACGCCCAGCATCGAGCTGACCCCCGACGATCTGGACGCCGCGTGGGAGGAGCTGCGGCTCAAGCTCCAGCCGGTGTACGAGGCGCTGGCTGTGGACCTCAAGGTCCTCGACATCCACGTCCCCGCGCTCCGGCCGACGAACTACACGCGGAACATCCTGCACGTCAGCGGCGGCTTCATCGCGCTGCTGCTCATCGAGCTGGTGCTCACCCCCTCGCTCATGCAGGCGGTGGCTGGCTTCTTCGTGGCGCTGGCCTGGTCGCTCGAGCTGACGCGCCGGTTCGTGCCGCGCTGGAACGACGCCCTGATGTGGGCCTTCCAGTTCGTCAGCCACCCGCACGAGGCCTACCGGGTCAACTCGTCGACCTGGTACTGCACGGCGCTGTTCATCATCTCGCTCACGAGCAGCCCGCTCGTGTGTGCCATCGCGGTCATCGTGCTGGGCTGCGCCGACCCCGCCGCCGCGCTCGTCGGACGGCGGTTCGGCAAGACCAAGCTGATGAACGGCCGGTCTCTCGAGGGCACGCTGACCTTCGCGGTGGTCGCGTTCGTGGTCAGCGTGGCCACGGTCCTGCTCTTCCACCCCTCGGTCGGCACGGTCGGCGCGCTGCTGGTGGCCGTCTGCGCCGCTCCGCTGTCCGCCGTGGCCGAGCTGGTCTCCCGCCGCATCGACGACAACCTGTCGGTGCCCCTGGCCGCCGCGACGGGGGCGTGGGCTGCGATGACGTGGTTGGTCTGATCCTCGCCTGCTCGACCTGCCCCGAGGGCGACATCGAGCTGAACGGCGAGTGCATCGAGACGACGGTCGCGGACGTCCAGGTGAGCGCGGGCGGCGAGCACTGGTGCGCGGTCGATGCCGAAGGGACCGTCCGCTGCGAGGACCTGGAGGGCGCGACGAGCGAGCGCGACGGCACGCTGGTCGCAGCGGGGGCCGACCACTCCTGCGCGCTGGCCGCCGGAGGCCGGGTCATCTGCTGGGGCGAGGCGGTCGAGCTACCAGACGAGGAGGGATGGGTCGGGCTCTCCGCGGGCGACGGCTGGACCTGTGGCGTGCACGACGACGGCCACGTCGCGTGCTGGGGTGGCCCCCAGCCCGAGCTCGAGGTCGAGACGGTCGAGGTCGGCGCGGCCCACGCTTGCGGCCTGACCTCGGCGCTCACGGTCCACTGCTGGGGCGAGAATGACGCCGGACAGCTGGAGTCGCCCGAAGGCGAGTTCGTCCAGGTGAGCGCTGGTGGATCGCACTCGTGCGGGATCACGACGGACGGTGCCGTGAGCTGCTGGGGCGACATCGCCTCGACCCCAGACCGCGACGACATGGTGCTGGTCTCGGCCGGAGCCGGTCACGCCTGCGGGCTGACGAGTGCAGGCGAGGCGCTGTGCTGGGGCGATGACACCTCGGGCCAGGCCTCGCCCCCGATCAGCTCCTGGCGCGCCATCAGCGCGGGAGGCATGCTCTCGTGTGGACTCACGGCGAGCGCCCACACCACTTGCTGGGGCGCTGGCCTCGACCCGGAGATCTGATGCTGACGTTGCTGCTCGCCTGTGCCGGCGAGGCCCCCGCGCCGACCACGCAAGAACCCGTCGTCGAGGCCGAGCCCGAGCCCACGCCGGTCTACGTGACGGCTTCGGTCCTGAAGCTTCGCGAGGAGGCCGACGGCAAGGTCATGGGGCGGCTGGCCATCAACAGCCCGGTCATCGTCATCGAGGAGGGCGAGCACTGGACCCACGTCCGCGTCGCGAACGGCAAGGAAGGCTGGGTCGGTACCCCGTACCTGGGTGATGCGCCGCTCACGGCCGAGCAGGCCCGTGGCCGAGCCAAAGCCGAGCCCGACAACCGCCTGGAGTGGCTCCAGCGCGCAGCCGCGATCCAGTCCGACCGCCCGACGCTGTCCGCGCTCGCTGCTGAGTACCGAGCCCTGGGCGAGAACGACCGGGCAGCCATCGTGGAGAAGCAGCTGGGCTGGAACCCCGACCTGCTGGCCGTGACCACGGTCTGGTCGGTGAAGGGCGAGGGCATCCAGGTCCAGTGGCGCCCGCACGACTGGGAGACCGAGGACGGCAAGCACGGCACGCTGACGGCCGCGGAGCTGCAGGCCGAGGGGCTGCACGTCGGCCGGGCCTGGTGGGTGCTGCCGAACGGAGGGCCCGCCTTCGAGGCCAAGCTGAAGCGGGCCGAGCACATCGTGACGAACGAGTGCGCCGGCACCAGCGCCATCACGCTCTTCCTCGAGGGTGCCCTGCCCGAGGGCGAGAAGGCGATCGCGGCGACGATGAAGACGCCGCCGGACAGCTGGAACACGACGCTCACGACGGGCATCTCGCGGGAGGAGGCCGAGAAGCGCGCGTGGGCCGCGGTGGGCACGGACCCCACGTCCGACCAGCACTCGGGGGAGCTGTCCCTGGTCCCGACGACGGACGGCTGGTTTGCGCGTATCGTCACGGACACGAGCGACGACACCGTCGACTGGTTCGAGCGTCAGGGCCGGATGGTCGACGTGCGCCTGAGCCGCAACCGGACGGAGACCTTGCGTGACGAGAGCATGGACCTGATGGAGGCCCAAGGCGTCATCGGGCACCGAGACCTGGACGGGGACGGTCAGCCGGAGCTCATCCTCGGGGGGTGCTCGACGGCGTTTCTCGATGGGACGGACAGCATCCTGTTCGAGACGGACTGGGAGTGTTGCGGCTGCTGAGGTCGTGGGGTCGAACAACCGCACCGTCATCCGACGACCACGCAGAGCCCGGCCGAACCACGAGCCGAAGGCGAGCCGGCCCAAAGGTCCGAAGAAGCCCGTCGCCGGGCCACGCGGAGACCGAGCGAGGCACGAGCCGGTCGAGCATGGCTACTCGGCGGCGCGGCGCCGAGCACCAGCGAGGTGCCGAGGGCTTCCACGGGAGTGCGGGCCGATAGCCGACGAAGTCGGCCGGCCCACAGCACGAGCGGTGAGACAGATCGTGGCCAGAGCAGCTCCAGAGGCGGACTCGAGGTAGCGAGCCAATTGAGGGCAGTTGGGGCCGAACTGCCGGAATTGCGCAGTTCAGCTCGGATCAGGCACTGATCGAGGCTGGACTTCCGGATCTGCGCAGTTGGGGCCGAACTGCCGGAATCGCGCAGTTGGGACCGAACTGCCGGAATCGCGCAGTTCAGCTCGGATCAGGCGCTGATCCTGAAGTCACTCCTGCGCTGACGACACCGTGAACGGAAACCGCGTCGGCGCCTCGTCGGCCCGAATCCCCTCGCCCACGGGCGCATCGAACGTCCGCTCGGGGCTGTTGCCGACCAGGTCCTCGACCCGACCGATCTGGACCCACGCGTACTCGCCAGGCGGCGCCGTTCAGATCGCTGCGAAGCCGCTCGTCGAACCGCAGGGTCGTCCCGTCGACGTGCCAGTCCTCGGGAACGGGCCGGGCGTGGTCCGCCGGGCCCACCTCGAACGGGTGCTCCGCCCCGTTGAGGACCAGCGTGTAGGTCGAGCCCTCGACCAGGTTGGGTCCCAGCTCCTCGGCGAACGGGATGCCCGTCTTGGTGCGGCTCGGGTGCAGGAGCACGTTGAGCTGGGTCCGGTCCTCGCTCCAGAGCGACACATCGGCGAAGGCCTCGGGGTCGGGACCGTCAGGACCGAGCAGCTCGCGCTCGATGACGGGGACCGGCGCCGAGAACGACACGTGGAAGCCGAGCAGGTTGGACGGCACGGGACCGGTCGGCCAGATCCGGACGACCTCGCCGACCACGCTCTCGCGACGAGGCACCTCGTGGACCAGCACCCGACCATCGGCGAGTTGGGCCTCCCACGTGCCCTCGGTCAGCGGCGTGAGGGGCTGGAAGACCTGCATCCCGGCCTCGGTCGACCAGGTGCCGACCACCGGCTGCGTCGAGCCGGCGCGGTGCACGCTGACCAGCTGCGACTGCTCCTGCACGCGCAGCCCACCGGCGTCGAACGTCGCCGGCATCGAGCAGGCCAGGAGCCAGATCAACGGGAGACCACCACCAGACCGCCGTCCAGGTAGGCCACCACCCGGTCATCGCCGAGCACCCCGAACCGCCAGACCTTGTCGATCTCGTCGGCGTGCTGGGCGTAGTCGCACTTCTCGTCGCCCTGTCGGTCGAAGGCGATGGTCGCCTCCTCGTCGATCTCCTCGGCGAAGAAGTAGCTGACGTCGACGTCCGTTCCGGCGACGCGCCCGAAGGTGGTGTTGCCGTCGCCCAGCCCGTAGATCGCTCCCAGGATCTGGTCGCCCTGGATCTCGAAGGCGACGACCTGACGGCCTCCGCCGTAGTCGAACGGCGTCTCGCCCACGACCTCGCCGCCGCCGGCCAGCTGCTGCACGTCGAACCGCACGACAGGCGCACACTGGTAGCTGGCGCCGACCCAGCTGGTGTCGCCGTCCTCGTACGCGAACAGCGTGGTGATGGGCGCCATCGTCTCCCAGTTGCCGTGGGTTCGGTGGTAGGTCTCGGTCGACGCGACGCCGGCCGTGGACTCATGCGCCAGCGGACGCTCGATGGTGACGACCTGGGACGGCGACCAGGTCCACTCGGTGACCGCAGCGACCACGTGGCTCTCGGTCCAGGCCAGGTCGCTGACCGCGCTGCCGACGTCGTCGACCGTCGGGTACGGGATGACGACGTACTCGACGTCCGACAGGTCCAGGAGTCCGAGCGTGCCGTCCTCGCCGACCGTCAGGACGACGCCCTGGTTTCCCACGGTCGCGGACACGTACGTGCGGTTGCTGTCCGGGTGCACGCTGACGTCGGTGACCTCGGTCGTGCCGACGTTGCCGCCGGTGGCATCCGCCACGGTGCTGACCAGGTCATCGATCTCGGTGAAGTCGCCGTCGATGGCGTCCTCGTCGGGCACCTTCACCACGACGATACGGTCATTCTCGCCGTCGCCGATGGCCAGGTAGCCCTGGGGGCCGAAGGCGATTCGATGCGCCGAGGCGATGCCGGGGTCGCCCCACTGTGCGCCGGTGACGACGTCGGGCAGCTCGATGGGGGCGGAGTCGTTCGCAGGCGCGCCGTCCTGGGGCGCAGGACAAGCGAGGAAGAGGAGCAGAGACATCGAGCCTCCGGGCGAAAACGAGTCTGCCCGAAGCGAGACGAGGTCAGTCGACCGCGACGAGCGTGTACGTCCTCTCGGCGTCTCCAGCGACGGTGAGGGTCAACCCACCGACCGAGAGCTCGCCCGACGTCAGCGTGTCCGTGACCTCGCCGGAGCCGGCCCCCGAGGCGGTGTAGACCGTGCCGTCGGCCTCGGTGAACGTCGTCCCCGCGCCGAAGACGTAGACGACGCGGTGCAGATCGGCGGCCCGCTCGTCGGGCAACTCCGTTCCGTTGAGCATCGTCTCGGGGATGACGTCGTAGGTCGGGATGACGGCGCCTTCGGGCACGAACACCGGGATGTAGTCGAGCGCGGCGTCGTGTGTTCCGGAGCTGGCCTCGGCGAGGGTGTGCCAGTCCCACCAGCGCCCCTCGGGGAGGTCGACCTCGACGGTGGTCGCGCCCTGGGTCGTGACCGGGACGACGAACAGCGACGGACCGAGCAGCCAGGCGTCGATGCGCGAGGGGTCCTCGCCCTCGAACGCCCAGCTCGGGTGCAGGAGCATCGGTGTGCCCACCTCGACGGCCCGAGCGGCCAGCCCGTACCGGTACGGGAACAGCCGCATGTGCTCGCGCGTCATCCGCGCCCAGAACTCCAGGGACTCGTCCGAGCCGTCGAACTGGAAGTTCTCCGCCTCGAGCGCGCCGTGGTGGGTGCGCATCACCGGCGAGTAGGCCCCGAGCGCCGCCCACCGGAACCAGAGCTCCTCGGTCGTGGGGTCGTTGCCGACGCTCGAGTAGCCGCCGATGTCGTGGGTGATGGTGCCCACCCCGCCGGCTGCGAGACCGAGCGCGAGTGGGACGACCGTGGGGAAGCCGTCGTCCGCGTCGAAGCTCGTGCGCTGGTCGCCGAGCCAGACGACCGGCGCCCGAGAGGGGGTGCCGAGCCAGCCGCTACGCACGAAGAAGCTGCCGTCGACGCCGGCCAGCGCGGTCTCGCTGACGTCCTGCCACAGGAGCGGGTAGGCGTTGTGCATCGTCCAAGCGTCCCCGCTGGCCAGGACCGCGTCCGTCGGCAGCCACTCGGCGAAGTCCGCCATCCAGCCCGAGAACCCGACCTCGAGCGCCCCGTCCATCTTCTCGCGCACCCAGGCCTGGGCGTCGGGGTCGGTCAGGTCGATCAGCGAGGCGTCCTCGAACTGCGCGCCGGTGAACAGGTACGGCTCGCCGTCGGCATCCCGGATGGCGTAGGGCTCGGCCTCGGCCCAGGCGTCGGTGCCGACCTCGAGGAACGGCGAGAAGTACGCGAACCACTGGAACCCCGCGAGGGCGAGCTCATCAGCCAGCTCGTCGGCGTCCGGGTAGAGCTCCTCGTCGAGGGCCCACTCCCCGGTCAGGTGGTACCCAGTGGGCTTGTCGGCGGCGCCCTTCCAGTCCTCGCTCCAGATCACGGTCCCCGCCGCGCCGGACTCCCGGATGGCCGCGACGACCTCGCGCACACGATCGGGTCCGCGCACGGCGTCGTTCCAGGGGGCGAAGACCCACGGCTCGGGCAGCTCGCGCGCTCCCTGGGCTCGCCCGACCTGCTCGATGACCTCGAGGGTGCTGTCGGCGCTGACGAGGGCCCAGCCCACCGGTCCGTCCCAGGTGGTCAGCTCGATGCGGTCCGCGTCCGAGGCGCACAGGTCGACCTCGACGCGGGCGGTGGTGTCGACGAGCAGGCCGCTGTGGCTGTCCGGACGCAGCAGCCAGGGCATCGGGAACGACGTCGCGTGGCGCGTCCCGGTGAGGAACCAGTCCGAGGGGTAGTCGTCGTCGAACGTCTTGCCGACGCCGGGCTCCGAGGTCCAGAGCGCGAAGGCCTCGCCGCGGTGCTCGACGTCCTGGGCGTGGGAGCCGAGCCCCATGAGCGGCTCGCCAGCGACGCACGCCACCGACAGCTGGGTCCGGTTCGAGGTGGCGTCCTGCGGCACCCAGCTCAGCGAGACGGCGTTGTTGTCGACCGGGCTGACCACCAGCTGGCCGAGCCCGTCCCCGTCGGCGTCCTCGGCCGTCAGTAGCCAGGAGTGACCGAGGTCCCGAACGTCGTAGGCGGCGACCGGGTTCAGCTGGCGGTCGTCGTCCTCGAACCGGAACGAGCCCACCGCGAACTCGACGTCGGCCTCGCCGTGTCCGGTGGAGATGTGGGCCTCGTCGAGGAGCGCACCTCGCTGCTCATGGACCAGCGACAGCGCGCCCTCGTCGACCTCGAGCGACCACGGCCCGATGGGCTCGGTGCCCCGACAGGCCAGGAACAGCAGGATCACAGCTCGTAGACCCGCAGGATGTAGTTGCCGTCGACCAGCAGCTCGAGCTTCCGGTCGTTGTCGAGGTCGACCGGGATGGCCTCCTCGAGCGGCGACTCGACGTCCTGGGCGACCAGCACCGCGCCGTCCTCGAGCTGGATGGTGCCGCCCTCGTCGCAGTACGGCACCGCGTAGACGTCCTGGTAGTCGGCGTCGAGGTCCGTCCCGACGATCGGCTCGGTGACGTAGTCCCCGTCGACGTCGGAGAAGCCCATCGGCTCGACCGCGCCACGGCGGAACAGGATGCGTAGAAGCGGGTCGTCCAGGTGCTCGAACGAAGCGCCGCCCCGGACCACGTTCACCGCCACACCGTCACCGATGAGCAGGTCTCCATACCCATCGCCGTCCATGTCGCCGGCGGGCAGGATGCGCTCGTACGAGCCCGACGCCGCGAACACGAGGTCGTCGCTGACGTCGACCTCGCCATCGTAGGTCTCGCCGCCAGGCAGAACCGCCAGCTCGGCGCCCTGGGCCAGGACCCAGGCCTGATCGACCACGCCGTCACCGTTCCACTCGCCCTCGCCCAGCGCCCAGAGGACGTCGGGGAACAGGAGCGTCGCGGCTCCTCCGCCGCCGTACTGGACCGTGGCGGTCGTCGCCGTCGGCACGTCCATCAGGTCATCCAGCGAGTCGCCGTCGTAGTCGTCGTGCAAGACGTACAGGAACGGGTCATCGAGGTCGAGCAGCGCCGGATCCTCGCCCGGGACGAGCTCGTAGACGCCCGAGGTGCAGGCCATCAGCGCCTGGGGCGCGCCGAGGTGGTTGGTGATGTAGGTCGTGCACGAGTTGTCCGAGTCCCACCGCCCGAGCTCCTCGAAGCCGTCGCCGAGGAGCACCACGTCCGGCCCACCGAGCTCGTACGGGCAGTGCATGAGCAGCTCGTTCGCGCCGTAGCCCAGGCGGCCGTAGTCCTCGCGACCGCAGTCCATGACCAGGGGCTCGGACAGCTCGGCCGCGACCTCGTTGTCTCCGCAGGGACCTGGGTCGTAGGCGCCGTAGCTGGGCTCCTCGGTCTCGCACGCCAGCATCAGAAGGATCATCCGAGCTCCTCGAGCAGGGCGTCCAGATCCACGCCGCGCCAGGCTCCACCGTAGACCGAACGAACCGTCGTCAGCCGAGCCCGCGCCCGATCCGCGAGCGTGCCTGCCGCGCGCGTGTGCCCCATGTGCCGCTTCAGCCGATGCGCCGCGGTCTGGATGAGCCCCTGGAGCAGATCCCGCACGGCCCCCGGGGGTGCGTGGTGCCAGAGCGCCTCGAGCGCCTCGTGGGCCTCCCACCAGTACCGCTGGTCGAGCAGATCCAGCCCGTAGAGCCACCTCTCGTCACGCTGCCAGGCGCCATCGGGGTCCCATGGCGCTTCGGCCGGAGCGGACCCGTCCGTGTACATGTGGCCGCCCACGTGGCGGAACGGATGGGGATTCCAGCCGGGCACGTACCGGTAGGGCGGCAAGGGTTCGGCCACGCGGCGCCGAGGCGTCGGCTCCGGCGGGTCGATGGGGCCTGACATGGACAACTTGCTAACATCGCGTCCTTCCCTGGACGGAACGTGCTGCTCTCCTCGCTGTTGTTCGGTGCGGCTCTTGGAGCCGAGCCCCCCTCCGTCGATGACCCGACCCCCAGCGGGAAGCGCTCCTGGCGCGACGCGATGGTGGTCATCGGGGTCGAACACTACGAGAACCTGGACGCGACGCCGTACGCGATCGCCGACGCCGAGGCGATGGAGAGATGGCTGACGAAGGTCCGAGGGCCCTCGACGCGCCGGATGTTCACGGTCTACAACCCGGACACCCAGGAGATGGACACCGCGCTCAAGCGGGGCATCGCGCGCGCTCGCAACCGCGGCACGCTGTGGATCTACTACTCGGGTCAGGGCTGGATCGGAGACGACGGGGTCGTTCGGCTGTTGCCGGCGGACGTCGCCCCGAACGGCCTGGACGGCGCCATGGCGCTCGCGGACATCGAGAGCATGGCCGCCCGCTCGCGCGCCCAGAAGGTCGTCATCATCGTCGACGCCACGTTCGACGGGACCAACCGCGAGGAAGGCGTCATCGCCAAGGACCTCTCGAACACCGAGTGGGAGTCCGGCGACAACGACCACGTCGTGGTCTGGATGGCGGACCGCGCCGGCTCGGCCGAGGTCTTCGGCCCCGCCGAGCACGGCCTCTTCACCTGGGCCGTCATGGGCGCGCTCCAGGGCTGGGCCGATACGGACGGCGACGGCGTCGTGAAGCTCTGGGAGGCCCAGGAGTACGTCGCGGACATCACCCCCCGGCTGGGGCGCGAGCAGGTCTCGACCGTGGACCAGCGCAACGGGCCGCGGAACTGGGGCCTGTCGATCGGCGAGCTACGCGACGATGCGCTCACCGCCGAGCAGATCACGCTGCTGAGCGTCGAGGACCGCGACCGGCGCATGCAGCTGGCCATCATCGACCACGAGGCCCAGGCCGTCGAGGCGATGCTGGATGCGATGGCCCTCATCGAGGGCGGAGACTCACGCGGGCCCGCGCTGCTCGAGTCGTTCGTCGACGAGTGGCAGAACAGGCCCATCACGCTGCGGTGGGTTCCTCCGGTCCCAGCCGTGGACGAGGCCCGCGCCCTGCTGGAGAACCCGGACGCGCTCAAGCCGAGCGCCCCGGTTGCCGACGCCACGGACACCGGCGACACGGGAGACACCGGCACCACGGTCGAGCCGGTCCAGACCGGGCCCAAGCTGTCGGACGACACCTGCGACGACCTGATCGCGATGGAGCCGGACGCGCTGATGGGCGTCTTCAGCCCGGGCCGCATCGCCTGCGTCGAAGAGCGCATGACCGGCGAGTCGCAGACCACCCAGGACAAGCTCTCGCGCCTGCTGCTGGCCGACGCCGACAGCAAGGGTGAGAAGGACGAGTGGGAGCGCCTGATGGCGCGGCACCTCGAGGACATCGACCGGTCGGACCCGGACATGTGCTTCCTGTACGCCCAGCACCTGCAGAAGAAGGGCGTGGGCTCGGGCGAGGAGGCCATCCGCTTCGCCGACTACGCGCTCGAGAACAAGCAGTACTGGTCCGGCGACACCTACAAGAAGCGCCTGTACGGGCTGTACCGACTGCGGGCCGAGGCCGCGAACGAGCTCTGGAAGGACGCCGAGCAGAACCTCATCGCCGACCCGACGGACGAGAACGACCTGCAGACCCAGAAGTGGCGCGGGATCAGCAAGGACTACAGCCGCGAGTGGCTCGACTACGCCCAGGCGAGCGAGCAGAACATCGACCGCGCGCTGATGATCTGTGTCTCCGCCGCGGGCACCAAGCGGGCCTGCGAGGAGAAGTGAGTCGCTGAAGGGATCAGGCCTCGGCCAGGTCCGCCGTCAGCGCCGCAACCTGCTCTTCGTTCAGCTCGAGCCGTGGCACGAGCACGTCGTCCTCGAACTCGCACCCGATGGCGACCGGGCAGACGCCCCCGAGATCCCACATCAGGTACTGCACGCTGGAGAGCCGGTCGGTCCCGACCTGCCGCTCGTCCCAGGTCGCGCGGACCCGGGTTCCGTCGGGCAGCTCGCAGTAGAGCGTCAGCAGCAGGCCGAGCCAGGCGCGGAGCTTCACGTCCCGCGTCGCCTCGTCGGGCAGGCCGATGAGCAGCGAGCAGCCGAGCTGACCGGGGCCTCCGAGCAACTCGTTGTAGGTCTTCAGCTCGTGCAGGATGTCCTTCTCACGCACGATGCGCTCGACCCGCATCATCTCCTGGACCTGGTAGGTCACCGTCTCGCGGTTCTCGAACAGGAAACACAGGGGGCCGACCAGGATCCGCCGAAGCCGCTTGGCCTCCAGGATGGCGGGACGGGCGGCCTCGCGGCGGTCCGTGTAGGTCAGGTAGTCGACGATCTCGTCACGCTGAACGGCTCTCATTCTTCGACCTTCGTGGGGAATCCGTCCGGCCGGTAGGCGGCGGCCAGGACGCTCATGGGGTGCATCGGCTTGACGCCGGCGTGCTGCTGGAACTGGACGGCGGCGAGCGGACAGTCGGTCGCCCAGACCTCGGACTCGGCTTCGTTCATGCCGTCGAACGCCTTCTTGCCGATGCGCTTGCTCGGCTCGAAGCCCTTGGTCGACATGGCGTAGGTGCCGTCGTGGCCGCAGCACTCCATCGTGGTCTTCGGCTTGCAACCCGGGATCTTCCGTATCAGATCCCGGCCCTTGAAGCCGACCCGCTGCGCGCGCAGGTGACACGGCGCGTGGTAGGCGACGGCATCGCCGGGCGTGGACTTGAAGTCCGTGTTGAATCGCTCTTCCTTGCGGATGGACCACAGGAACTCGCCACAGTCCATGACGGCACCGGCCAGGCGCTCGGCCCGCACACGGTCCTCGCCCTCGAGGAGCTCGGTGTACTCCCTCCGCATCATCATCGAGCAGGTGGGGTTCACCACGAGGACCTTGCGACCCGCGTCCAGGTGAGGCTCGAGCGTGTCCAGGTTCCGCCGCGCCTTCTCGCGCAGGCCGTCGAGGTCGCCCTTCTCCCAGTTCGGCATGCCGCAGCAGTTCAGGCCCTTCTCACACGTGAGCGCGACCTGGTTGTGCTCCATGACCTCGACGACGTCCTCGCCGATGTGGGGCTCGTTGTTCTCGACGAAGCACGTCTGGAACAGGACCGCCTCGCCCTCGCCCGTGATCTTGTCGTTCTTTTCCGCCCAGTCCGTGAACGTCTCGGCCGCGAAGTCGGGCAGCAGCTTGTCGCGGTGCACCCCCATGACCCTCTCCATGAACATCCGGTGGAACGTCACCTTGTTCATGGTGTTGACCGAGCCGAGGCTCATGCGCGCGAGCGCTCCCGAGCGATCCGGGTCCGCCAGCATCTGCTCGCCGAACGTGAGCGGGTTCCCGATGCGCTTCTGGGCCACATGGCGGTGGACGAGCTTCGGGAAGTCGAGCTGGAAGTCGTGCTTGTCGTACGGCGTGTACGGGCACTCGACCTCGCACAGCTTGCACTGGAAGCAGCCGTCCATGACCTTCTGGGTCTGGTCCTCGGTGACGAGCCGGACGTCGCCGTCGTGGATGTCTACGAACTTGAAGAGGTCCTTGAAGCTGTCGCAGAACTTGAAGCACATGCGACAGCCGTGGCAGACCTCGAAGACCCGCTCGATCTCCTGGGCGAGCGCCTCGGGCTGCCAGTACAGCTCGTCGGTGGGGTCGTAGGAGAGCCCGTCGCTGGGCATGTAGGAGATGTTCGCCACCGCAGCTCCAGGAGGAGGGGTCAGAGCAAGAGAGGGCGCCGAAGCGCCCTCTCGGAGTCGGTGCGGGACCGGCTCAGCTGATGTCGTCCAGGAGCGCCTGGAAGCGGCCAGCGTGGCTCTTCTCGGCCTTGGCGAGCGTCTCGAACCAGTCTGCGATCTCGCCGAAGCCCTCGGTGCGCGCGGTGGCGGCCATGCCCGGGTACATGTCGGTGTACTCGTGGGTCTCGCCTGCGACAGCGGCGGCCAGGTTGTCGGCCGTGTCGCCGACGGGGAGGCCCGTCGCCGGGTCCCCGACCTTGGCGATGTAGTCGAGGTGGCCGTGCGCGTGGCCGGTCTCGCCCTCGGCGGTCTCGCGGAAGTTGCCGGCGATCTCGGGGTAGCCCTCGATGTCCGCCTTCTTCGCCATCCAGAGGTAGCGACGGTTGGCCTGCGACTCGCCGGCGAAGGCGGCCTTGAGGTTGGCGTGGGTCTCGGTGCCCTTGAGGCTCGACATGGGGTGCTCCGGGTGGGAATCAGGGGACCTGAGCCGTAATGGAAGCCCCCCGCCTGAGCAAGGGTGAAATCGCACACCATGGAAACGTGCCCGCCGTCAGCGAGGACGAACCTCGACCGTCACACCGTCCTGGACTCCGTCCACGATCTGGAACGCGTTGTCGCTGTGATCGTCGTCGTTCACCGCCACGCTCAGGCGGCCTGCGGCGGGTGCGGTCAGGACCTTCTCGGCGCCGATGGGGAAGACCTCGACCTGGCCGTCCTCGGTCTCGAAGCGACCGACGAGCTGGCCCCAGGTGCAGCCAGCGACCTCGCGACAGTAGGCTCCCTCGGGCGGGAGCGGCTCGGCGAGCCCGGCGATGGTGACCTCGGGCCCGTCCTTCTGGAGGAAGAACACCTCGCTGGCCGGAGCGCGGACGACGTACTCCTGGCCCGCACAGAGGTCGACGTCGAGCTGCCAGCCCGTGCGGATGTCGAGGGCGTGGAAGACGTCTTCGAGCGGCTCGGGGCAGGCCTCGTCAGCGAGGTCCTCGTGCAGCTCGACGAGCCAGCCGCCCCATGTGCTGGTGGTGAGCCCATCGCGCATCACGCCCAGGCAGTGCTCGAGGTTCTGCGCGGCGATGTCCTGGGCTCGCTCGGGGTAGACGAGGAGGTAGTCGCGGGTCTCCTCGGCCAGCTCGACGTCGAAGTTGACGCCGTCGCGGCGGGCTCCGGCCCACTGCAGCGCCATCGCGCCGATGGTGTCCTTCTGCATCTTGGTGCGGAGCTCGGCGTCCTCGATCGCCGCGTACTCAGGAGGGACGAAGCAGCTCCCGAACCAGCCCTCCTCCATCTGCCAGCCGGTGGTCGGGGCGACGTCGACGTCGGGGAGGTTCTTCGGACCACAGGACAGGAGGAGAAGCAGCATCCGCCGATGCTACCGCCCGACCGACCCACGCTGTAGTAGGTTTGGCCTGTGTTCCTGCTCCTTTCGTGCACAAGCGGCCCGGTCGATCTCCCGGACGAGACCGAGCCGATCGACAGCTCGGTGCCCGAGGACAGCGGCTGCGAGGAGACGACGTACTACATGGACGTCGACGGCGACGGCCACGGGGACGAGAACAACCCAGTCGAGTCCTGCGAGCCCATCACGGGCGCGGTGATCGCCAGCGGCGACTGCGACGACGGCGACTTCGAGATCGGGCCCGACATCGAGGAGGAGTGCGGCGACGGCTTCGACAACGACTGCGACGGGGAGATCGACGAGGCCGCCGAGGGCTGCGAGGAGGAGCCGGACTTCGTGACCTTGTCCTTCGAGGACCCGCTCGCCACCATCCTGAGCGACCTTCCCCTCGCCGAGATCGGCGGGCCGTTCACCTCCGTGGCGGACCAGGACGGCGACGGCGTCAACGACATCGCGCTCTACATCCGGTCCCAGTCCGAGTTCGACGAGCGGGCCTACTTTTTCAGCGGGGCGGATCTGGGCGGCACCACCTACATGTCCGAGTCGAACCACACCTTCGACGCCGAGGGCGACTACGGCAGCGCGCTGTTCATCCCCGACCGGGACGAGGATGGCGAGATGGACCTGTTGATCAGCGAGCGCTGGGTCTACGGAAGCGACGACACCTACCCGCCGATGCACCTTTCCATGTCCGGTGACTGGGACCAGAGGGAGATCGAGCTGACGACGTCGTCGGTCGGTCGGCCCATCGGCGACTGGGGCGCGGGCCACGGCATGTATTGGATGGCGGTTGGCGGCGACGTCGACGGGGACGGCTCCGAGGAGCTGGCGATCGGCGACATCTACGACCGGGACGCCGGGGTGAATACCGGCGCGATCACGATCTACTTCGAGACGTGGAGTTGGACCGCCCCGGTCACAAAGATCCTCGGCGACTACGACTCGGACTACCGGGTCGGTGCCAACGGGGCCTTCGGGGACTTCGACGGCGATGGCTACGACGACCTCGTCATCGGCGGGGCCCCCTACGGCAACGGGCTGGGTGCCAACCGCGGGGCGGTCTGCATCGAGGAGGGTTCGCGCCTGATGCAACACGACGAGAGCTACGAGGGCCTCTTGTTCTGCAACAAGATCCTCGGCGACGAGGACGCGCCCCTCGATCAGTACATCATCGAGCCGCTGCCGGACCTCGACGGGGATGGCGCCCAGGAGCTCGCCGTCACGAGCGAGGGCGGGGTCTATCTCTTCTCGGGGGCCGAGGTCACCGAGGGAGACTGGGGCTCGACGACCCGCCTGGCCGACGAGGACCCGGCCATCGAGCCGCGCGATGCGGGCGAAGGCGGGCCCTGGAGCGCCTCGCTCTACCGCCATCCGACGCTGGTCCAGGGTGCGACGGCCGAGGGCAGCATCGACCTGGCCATCGCCGGGTCCTACACGCTGCCAGACGAGGAAGTGCAGAAGGCGGTCTTCCTGTTCGACGTCGAGTCCATCTGGAACGGCGGCGCGGTGCGGGCACTCGACGCCGACCGGGTCTGGAACAGCGACGAGCACATCACCTTCATGGCCGACTTCGGCGACTTCGACGGCGATGGGCGGACCGACATCCTCGTGGGCACCGACGACAGCAACGACAGCAGCGGCGCGCTCACGGTGCTCTCCCCATGATCTGGCTCTTCGCCTGCACCAAGGGCTCCGTCGAGGTCCCAGACCAGACCGACGACAGCACGCCGGCCGTCGTGGACAGCGAGATCGAGGACACCGGGTGTTTGCACACGACGTACTTCCCGGACGAGGACGGGGACGGCTACGGCGACCAGGACCTGCCGACCGAGAGCTGCGAGCCCATCGTCGGAGCCGTGATCGTCGGCGGCGACTGCGACGACGAGGACGCGGAGATCGGCCCCGAGGCCGACGAGGAGTGCGGGGACGCCGTCGACAACGACTGCGACGGGGACGTCGACGAGGCCGAGGACGGCTGCGAGGAGGCGCCCGCGTTTGCGCGGCTGGACACCTCGGACGCGGTCGCGGTGGTGATCGGCGGCGCGGACGCGGGCATCGGCGACCACATCTCGGTGCTGGACCAGGACGGCGACGGCGAGCCCGAGCTCCTGATCCAGGACTGGTCGACGGGCGACGACGACGACCTGGCGTACCTGTTCCGGGGGCCCGTGTCGGGCACGCTGATGTACCGCGATGCGGCGTTGAGTTTCGGCGAGAACGCGGCGCTGATCGAGGCCATCCTTGTCACCGACCGCGACGGGGACGGGTTGGGCGACGTCGTGATGGCCGACGCCACGTCCGAGGAGATCTACCTGCTCGAGTCCGACGGGTGGGGGGCCGAGGACCCCGTGCCGCCAGGCCCGGCCTGGGAGGCCAGGCCCGACCAGGACGGCGGCGGATTCGGGCAGACGATGTTCACCGGCGGCGACTTCGACGGCGACGGCCTGGACGACCTGGTGGTCGGCGCCCCCGAGGACGACGACGGAGGCTCCGGGGCCGGCGCGTTCTACCTGTTCCCGGGGGCATGGGGCTACTACGACCCCACCCAGAAGTTCATCGGCGACCGCACCTGGGACTACGCCATCGGGGCCGAGGACGGCACGTTCGGCGATCTCGATGGCGACGGCTACGACGACCTGATCGTGCCATCGGCCCGGTACTCGGGCGGCCCGCTGCAGGGGGCGGTCATCCTGTACGAGGGCGGCCCACTGGCCGAGGCCGAGACGCACGACACGGACCGGACTCGCGGCATCTACGGCAACCTGGACGACCCGCTGAGGTGGGACGTCGCCGTGCTCGGCGATCTGGACGGAGACGACGCCGAGGAGCTGGCGCTGGTGACCGAGACCGGCGTCGTGCTGATCTACTCGGGCTTCGACGTGGCGGGCGGGGACACGCTGAACCACTGGGTCGATGACGCCGCGGCGAGAATCGAGAGCCGCTACGCGGGCGAAGGGGGCCCCTGGACCCAGCTGGTCGGCGACGTCATCGCCGCGGACGACGGCCGACTGATGGTCTTCGGTCAGTGGGCCGACGCGGACCAGGACCGCCAGAACTCGGTCTTCCTGTTCGACGCACAGACCGTCTATGAGGCCGGGACCTCCCGGCTTGCCGACGCGGAGTCCGCCTGGATCGGAGGCTTCGAGGGAGTCGACACCATCGAGGGGTTCGGCGACCAGATCGCGGTCGGGGACGCGGACGCCCAGGACGGCCGAGGCGAGGTCTACCTGCTCTCACCCTGACCAGGCGTTGATCGCGACGTTGAGCTGGCATGTCGAGAGCCCGCCCAGGATGGCCGCGAAGTCCTCGATCGCGGAGCCTACGACTGGGTCCCGTTGCTAGACCGGCTCGTCGATCGTCGCCCACAGGAGCGGGTCATGCGGAGCGTCGTCCATGAACGTCCGAAGGGCCTGTTGGCGCGAGGTGTCCAGGTGCTGGAACTGGACCCCGCAGCCCGTCAGGTTGCCCTCCTGATCGACCCGATGCCAGCGCACGACCCCGTCCACGCGCAGCGGTCGGGACTCGGGGCCGACGACCAGAGCGATGCGCTCGCCGACCTCGGGCGGGCAGAGGCTCTCGATGAACACGCCACCCAGCGAGATGTTCTCGGACAGGCCCATGAAGAACCGGTCCGGCCCGTCCCGGTGCACCCGGGCGCGCATACGCATTCGTGAAGAGCGTTGCTGGTGCGTCATCCCCCAGGATGTAGCACGACTTCGGGCGCGAAGTAAGGCTGGGCCGCCTCTTACAGGAGCTGTGACACAGTGACAGTCGCGACGATGGCGAAGGTCACGGTGCCCAGGGTGCCGCCGATGAAGGCGCGCTTGGCCGCTTCCCGCTGGTAGCTGTCGCGGTACGCCTGGATGTAGCCCTGCTGGTAGACGTCCTCGGTCTCCTGCCAGACGCCGCCTGGAACGGTGGGCTCCATCACCGCATACCCGAGCGTTACGCCCGCACATCCGACGCACGCTGTGGTGCAGCCCAGGCCGTAGCCCAGGCCCGCGGCGGCGCGAAAATCAGCGTCCTTCGCGGCCAATGCGCCATCTGCGCGGCCCGTGTAGTAGAGCTCGGTCTCGGCCTGGGTGTCCGGGGCGAGCTCAGGGGGCGACTCATCCGGGGCGGTGACGCCGAGGTCGGCGACAGCCGGCTCACCCGGTTCGTCAGTCTCTTCGACCGCCGGCTCGTCGGCGGTCTCGGCGGGCTCATCGAACGGGTCCTCGTCGGCTGCGGCGACGGCGGTCGGCTCGGGCAGGTCGTCCAGCTCGTCCAAAGGCAGCTCGACCCGCGCGACGACGGCCTCGGGCTGGCTCGAATCGACGGCCACCGCCTCCTCGAGGGCGGGTGCCGATGGAGCGTCTTCGGCGTCGCTGGAGCCGCCTTCGCCTTCCGCGCTGGGGTGTTCATCGCCCGGGAGGTCCTCTCCGATCAGCAGCTCGTCCAAGGCGGAGTCGACGTCGAAGCCATCCTCGGCCGAGTCGTCCAGGGCGTCCTCGCCGAAGTCGTCTTCGGGCTCGGGCTCCGCCTCGACGGGCGGAGGGGGCGGCGCGGGTCCGAGGTCGACCAGGTTCACGACCTGGTTCCGAGGCACCTGGGCGAGCGTGCCGTCCTCGAATCGGACGATGAGCCGCTCGGCCTCGACCTCGACCAGCGCGCAGTCGATCTGCCTGCCGTCGGCGTCGATGAGCACCACGTGACGATCGATCCCTCGTCGGAGCTCATCGCCTGGGACGGCCAAGGCCATCGAGCACAGCAGCAGCAAGAACGTCATGTCGAGACGGTAACCCCGACGGCGCTACCTTCGCCGACGCAGGAGCAGCAGCCCGACCAGTCCGAGGAGCGCTGCGGGACCGACGGGCGCGACCGCGCAGTTGCCGGGGTCCTCGTCGTCGTCCTCGTCATCGATGTCGGAGCCATCGCCCGTGTCGATGATGCAGTCGGGGTCGAGCGGGCAGCGCGCATCGCAGACGCCGTTGTCGTAGGCGCCGTTGATCTCGCACAGATCCGTCGTGCCGTGGACCTGCTCGACGCCCTCGAGGATCCACTCGGCGTACTTCCCGACGCGAGTGCTGCCGGACATCACGGCGCAGTCCTGGTCGCCCCAGCTGTGCACGCCCCACTGGACCCACTCGCCGTCCTCGAGGTGGAACTGCGGGCCGCCCGAGTCGCCCGAACAGATCTGGGCCTCGTCGGGGTTCGACTCGCTGTAGCTGATGAGGAAGCCCTGCTGGAAGTCGTCGACGGTCAGCGTCGCGGAGCGCTTGGTGCCGGTGCCGCCGCCCGCGGACGAGGTCGCGCCGAAGCCAACCGAGATGACCTCCTCGCCGATGGCGTCGTCGTCGAGCTCGGTCAGCTGGATCCAGGTGGGATCGACGGGCGCCTCCTCGCTCAGGATCAGGAGCGAGACGTCGTTCCGGGGCTTGCCGGTGGACTCGTTCAGGTCGTAGTCGGGGTGCTGGATGTAGCTGTCGAACCCGATGACGTGGTCGGCGCCGTCCGCCGTGGCTCCGAAGAAAGCGCGCCCGAGCTCGACCAGCAGGTCCGGCGGGATGTCGGCGCCGCAGTGCCCGGCCGTCAGGATGACCCGCGGGGTGATCAGGTTGCCGGTGCAGGCCGAGTAGATCGAGCCGCCCAGATCCGCGCCCAGGGCGACGGTGGACGGGAACTCAGACTCCTTGGAGCCGTTGACGATCTTGGGAGAGGCCGCGTTCGCGGCGAGGATCAGGGCGAGCATGGGCGGAATGTATGAGGACCGCGAGCACATCGGCGTGAAGCGCCTGTCAGGTGCTGGTACGTTCGCGACATGATCTGGCTCCTTCTCGCCTGTACCAAGGCCTCCGACGCGACCGACTCCGGCGCAGACTCCGATCCCCTCATCGCGGACTGCGCTGCCTCGGACGCTCCCGTGTCCGATGGACTCTGGGCCTTCGGCATCGCCGAGGCGCAGAAGAACGAATGCGAGAGCCCCGAAGGCGAGGGCTACCACATCCACGTCGGTGAAGACACGGTGATGGATTTCCTGAGCGATGGCAGCTGCCTGGCGGCCACGAGCGACCCTGGCTCGGACCAGGAGATGCCCTGGACGGGGCAGCAGACGGGCGACCAGGTCGAGATGGACGGCACGCTGACCTTCGACCAGGGAACCTGCATCCTGCGGGTCAACGCCCACATCAGCGGCACGCTCGTGGACGAGGACACGATCGACTACACGATGACGACGGAGTTCGTGACCGAGGACGAGCTGTCTCCGGACGCCTGCCAGATCTTCCCGTGGCCGATTCCGTGTGAGCAGCAATGGACCGGGACGGGGGTGCGGCAGTGATCCTGCTTCTCGCGCTGTCTGGCTGCCGGAACAAGGACTACGACCCGATCGAGAGTGGCGGCTTCGACTCCCGGCCCGAGGTGCACACCTCGGACATGGACGGAGACGGCTGGTACGACGCCGACGACTGCGCGCCCGAGGACCCCGCGGTCCACCCGGGAGCCGTCGAGTTCTGCAACGACATCGATGACGACTGCGACGGCGACGTCGACGAGGAGGCCGCCGACGGGACCGACTGGTGGGTCGACGACGACGGCGACGGGTACGGCGATGGGGAGGCCCTGCGCTCGTGCGAGGACGTGAGCGGCTCGGTGACCCTCGACGGCGACTGCGACGACGCGGACCCCGAGTGGCACCCGGGCGCGCCGGAAGACTGCGCCGTGGACGAGGACCGCAACTGCGACGGCAGCACCGGGTACGCCGATGCCGATGGCGACGGCTGGGCCGCCTGCGAGGACTGCGACGACGGCGACGCGGACGTGAACCCCGACGCCGACGAGATCTGCGACGAAGAGGACAACGACTGCGACGGCGCCATCGACGACGCGGACGACGACCTGGACACGTCCACCGCGGACGCCTGGTACGCCGACGTCGATGAGGACACCTACGGCGACTACGCGCACCAGACGCTGGCCTGCGAGCAGCCCACCGGGTTCGTCGAGAACGACGACGACTGCGACGACACAACCGCCGACATCACGCTCGGGGACGCCTGGTACGACGACGACGACAGCGACGGGTACGGCGCCGGAACGGGCAGCGTGTCTTGCGAACAGCCCACCGGGACCGTGGCCGACAGCTCGGACTGCGACGACACGGACGGGGACATCCACCCAGGCGCCGACGAGTACTGCGACGGCGTCGACGAGGACTGCGACGGGAGCGTGGACGAGGACGCGCTGGACGTGGGCACCTGGTACGACGACGACGACAGCGACGGATACGGCGACGCGAGCGCCAGCACCGAGAGCTGGGACCAGCCGTCGAACACGGAGGCCGACGCGACGGACTGCGACGACACCGATGGCGACATCCATCCGGGCGCCGACGAGTACTGCGACGGCGTCGACGAGGACTGCGACGGCACCGCCGACAACGACGCCCTGGACATGGGCACCTGGTACGACGACGACGACAACGATGGGTACGGCGACGCGAGCGCGGCCAACGCGGCCTGTGACCAGCCGAGCGGCACCACCACCGACACGACCGACTGCGACGACACCGATGGCGACATCCATCCGGGCGCGGACGAGTACTGCGACGGCGTCGACGAGGACTGCGACGGCGCCGTCGACGAGGGCGCGCTCGACCCGACCACCTGGTACGTCGACAGCGACTCCGACGGCTACGGCGACGCGTCGAGCACCACGGTGTCGGCCTGCGACGAGCCCTCCGGGTACTCGGACACCTCGGACGACTGCGACGACGGCGACGGCACCATCAACCCCGGCGCGACCGAGGCGTGCGATGCCGTGGACAACGACTGTGACGGCGACATCGACGACAGCAGCGTGTGTCCGTGCGATGTCGTGGACAGCGGCTCGAGCACCTACATGGTGTGCACCTCGGCGGCGGCCTGGACGACCGCTTCATCGAACTGTGCGACGTACGGCTACTCGCTCGCCACCATCGACGACGCCACCGAGAACAGCTGGCTCGACACGACCGTCGACGGCTACTCGACCGGGAAGTGGTGGATCGGTCTGAACGATCGCACCACCGAGAACACCTGGGTCTGGGACAGCGGCTCGTCTTCGACCTACACGAACTGGTACAGCGGCGAGCCCAACGACTGGAGCACGGGCGAGGACTGCACCGAGCTGAACCGTTGGTCCGGCGGGTACTGGAACGACGCCACGTGCAGCACATCGTCCTACTACGTGTGCGAGGCGCCCTGAGGTCTGGCACACTCCCGGGCTGGAGACGCCCATGATCCCTTGCCCCGAATGTGACCGCTTCCTCGTCAACCAGGAGGCGAGCTGCCCCCACTGCGCCGCTGACACGCGCGGCACGCTGACCCGCTGGGGCCGACTGGCCTTCGCAGCCGGTGCGACCGTGGCGCTGACGGCCTGCTACGGCGTGGCCCCGAGCGACAGCGGGATCATCAGCACCGACAGCGGCTTCGTGGACGCGGACCTGGACGGCTTCGGCGTGCTCGAGGACTGCGACGACGCCGACGACACGGTCAACCCCGACGCGGCCGAGACCTGCGACGACGGCATCGACAACGACTGCGACGACCTGATCGATGGCGACGACGATGAGTGTGCCGAAGGGTAGACGCCAGGTCGACCCGCAGTCCGGGTTCCACCCTCGCTACGTTGTCTGGGAGCTGACGCTCAAGTGCGACCTGGCCTGCCGTCACTGCGGCAGCCGAGCGGGACAGGTGCGCGCGGACGAGCTGACCCTGCCCCAGGCGCTCGACGTGCTCGACCAGCTCGTCGACGCCGGAACCCAGGAGATCACGTTCATCGGGGGCGAGGCCTACCTGAACCCCGACTGGCTCGAGATCGTCCGCGTGGCTTCGGCTCGCGGGATCCACTGCGGGATGACGACGGGGGCCCGAGCGCTGGATGCGGAGATGGCTCGGGCGGGTGCCTCGGCGGGTCTACGGACCATCAGCGTGAGCATCGACGGACTGGAGAGCACCCACGACACCCTGCGGGCGGTGCAGGGGAGCTACCGAGCGGCCATCGCGGCGCTCGGACACATCCGCGACGCGGGCATCCGACCCTTCGCGAACACCCAGTTCAACCAGCTCAACCTGGGCGAGGTCGAGGAGTTGGCGGAGACGCTCTTCTCCTGTGGCGTGGTCGGCTGGCAGGTCCAGCTGACCGGTCCGATGGGGCGCGCGGCGGACCGGGATGAGTGGCTGCTGCAGCCGTACCAGATGCTCGACCTCATCCCGCGGCTGGGGCGCATCGCCAAGGCGGCGAGTGAGCGTGGGGTGCTGGTCGCGGCCGGAAACAACCTCGGGTACTTCGGTCCCTGGGAGCGGTGGATCCGCATCGACCCGTTCCAGGGCTGTGCCGCGGGCCGGCACGTGCTCGGCATCGAGTCCAACGGCGACACCAAGGGCTGCCCGTCGCTGCCGAGCGCGCCGTACGTGAAGGGCAACGTGGGCACCGAGCCGCTGGCCGAGGTGTGGGAGCGGCTGACGTTCGCTCGGGACCGGACGACCGAGGAGCTGTGGGGCCACTGCAAGGGCTGCTACTACGCCGAGGTGTGCCGCGGGGGCTGCGCCTGGACGAGCCACACGCTGCTCGGGAAGCGCGGGAACATGCCGTACTGCCATCACCGCGCCGAGACGCTGGAGAAGCAAGGCATTCGGGAGCGGATCGAGAAGGTCGAGGCGGCGCCTGGGGAGCCGTTTGATTTTGGGCGGTACCGCTTGGTGGAGGAGGCGGTTCCTTAGTCATCGAGGCGTCGGGGAATCGGCGAATCGGGGGCGGGCAGTTCGCACCCAACAGCTCAGATCCGGAAGTTCAGCCTCGATCAGCGCCTGATCCGAGCTGAACTGCGCGATTTCGGCAGTTCGCACCCAACTGCGCGATTCCGGCAGTTCGCACCCAACAGCTCAGCCGGCGCTCACTCCACCTCGAGCCGCGTGTCGAACCGCGGCTGCACCACGGCCAGCTTCTCGCGCAGCGTCGTCGTGACGTGGTCGAACAGCGCCTCGTCGATCTCACCGGACCGGATCCGGTCGACGAGCAGGTCGTTCAGCCGACGCAGCTCCGCCTTGCGCTCACTCGCCGGGAGCGCCGCCGTGACCTCCTCGTCGAACAGCTCGCCGAGGCGACCCAGCTCGGCCGCGTCCTGCTGCTCGTCGAAGGCCAGCTCCATCGCCACGATCTGGACGAGGTAGGCCGCGACGCGTGCTCGAAACCGCAGGTCGCGGTCCTCGATCTTCGGGACCAGCTCGCCGGCCAGGAAGGCGCCTACGCCCTGAAGGAGTGCCAGCTTGTCGGGGTGGTCCTGCATCAGCCCAGCTCCGTGTCCGGCAGATCTTCTTCCAGCCGTACGTCCGTCGGAGACGCCTGGCGGCGCTCCGACGGCTTTCGCCCACTCTCCGGGGCCGCCAACGGCGGCTCCTCGAGCTCCCAGGGGGGACCGAGCTCGATGAGGCGCAGCGCCTCGTACTCCATCTCGGCCGCTCGCCGCGGGATGGCCAGCAGCTCGAGGTCCTGGCTCGTCCCCGACAGGTACCGCTCACCCTGGAAGACCGCCGCGGCTCCCCAGCGCAGGTTGCCGATGATCTCCCAGAAGTGGACGCGCTCCGGATCGACCACCCGGCCCGAGGCCTTCTGGTAGGCGTCGTAGAACCGAACGCGCGTGGCGACACCGCCGGCCGGGAGCTTCGTCTTCCCGAACCGCCAGTCGCGGGTGCACAGCCAGCCGAGGTCGTCCATCGGGTCGCCCCAGTGCGCGAACTCCCAGTCCAGCACCGCGACCAGGCCCTCGGGCCCGACCATGAAGTTGCCAGTCCGGAAGTCGCCGTGGACCAGCGTGATCTCCTGGGGCTCGGGCTGGTTCTCGCTCGCCCAGAGCAGCGCCAGCTCGAACCCCGGGCGCTTCTCGGGGAGCTCGTCCCGCATCTTCCGAAGGAACGCGATGGTCATCGCCGCCGGGTCCAGATCCGGGACCGGAGCCAGCAGCAGCTCGGCGTTCTGCGGGTCGATCCGGTGGATGCCAGCCAGCGCCTCGGCGAGCTGATCGGGCAGGAGCTGCCTGGCTCGCTCGAGCGTGGGGTGCTTCACGACGCGGCTGCCGATGGCCTCGCCGTCGACCCAGTCCAGCAGGTAGGCGTGGGCTCCGTCGCGGACGACGCCTTCGGTCAGCCAGCGCGCCTGTGGGGTCGGGACCCCCTGGGCGACGGCGGCCGCGATGATGGGGAACTCCTCGGCGCGACCGATGCTGCCCGGGAGCGAGCTCGCCGCATCGCTGCGCAAGGCGAGCGTGATGGGCTGGCCCTCGAGCGTGGCCTCGACCCGGAAGTTGTCCTGACACGCCCCGCCCCCCAGCGGCGTGACGGTCTGCACGTCGAGCGCGTCGACGGCGGCATTCAGGCGGGCGGTGACGTCCATGCGCGCACCCTATCCGGTGATACGAGCCCGGCATGTTCCTGCTCCTCGCCTGCGTCGGCCCCCGCTACCAGGACCCCACTCCCCTGGCGGTCTCCTACTCGAACCATGTCGAGGACGACGTGGTCGTCATGCTGGTGCTCGGCGACTCGGGCAAGGCCGGCCCCGACCAGGTCGTCGTGGCCGAGCACGCCGCCGAGACCTGCGCCCGCGCGGGCTGCGACTTCACACTGCTTCTGGGCGACAACGTCTACGAGATCGGGGCGCGTCGGGCTGGGAGCAAGCGCTTCGTCGAGAGCTGGGAGGAGCCGTTCGCGGCCGTCTCCCACCTGCCGACCTGGGTGGTCATGGGCAACCACGACTGGCAGCTGAGCGCCCAGGCGCAGATCGACTTCACGAACCGGTCCGCGAGCTGGAAGATGCCCGACCTGCACTACGCGGTTCCGGCGCTGCCCGAGTGGCTGACCGTCTACGGCTGGGACACCGACCTGCTGTACCGCTGGCCCGAGTCCGAGGGCACGGTCGAGATGCTCGCCGCGATGGAGGCCGAGCTGTGTGCTGGCGAGGGCCAGAAGATCGCCTTCGCCCACCGCCCCCTGGTGTCCAGCGGCGTGCACGGGCTCCACCCCCGTGAGCTGGTCGGAATCCGAGCCGCCATCGACCCGATGTTCGCGAAGTGCGGCGTCGACCTGGCGCTCGGGGGTCACGACCACCAGCTCGAGCACATCGACGGCGCGACCTACGACATGGTGCTCTCGGGCTCGGCAAGCAAGACCCGGCCGCTGTGCGACGAGGAAGGCGCCAGCGAGGTCCTGTGCGGCCAGCAGGGGACGCCGGGACAGCACTTCATCAGCTCGGACCTGGGCTACGCCATCGTGACGGCGCGACCGGACCGGATCGACGTCGTGATGTACAGCGTCGAGCAGACCGAACCGGTCTACAGCTTCACGCGCTGAGGCCCCGACTCACGGCGGAAACCGGGCGTCGAGCTCGGCCCGGATGACCTCGAGCGCCTTGTGCCACTTCATCTTCCTGAAGAGATGGGTGGTCATCGCCGAGAACTCGGCGGTCGACGACAGGGCCTCGTCCAGCTTGCCCTTCTTCTTCGCGAAGCGGCGACGAATGCGGTCCCGGTCGCTGTCCAGCGCGTTCGTCAGCGTGCGGCGGACCTCTTCCAGATCCTCCCAGAGGTCTGCCACATCCAGCCAGGCCTCCTTTCGACGGTCGTTCAGCCGGGGCCGGTCGAGCGCGTAGACCATGACCGAGACGCGGGCCATCTCGGAGATCTTCCCCTGGACCTGGCGCAGGATGATGTTCCCCTCGTGATCGAACCGCAGGTGCTTCTGGGGCGGGTCGAGGCAAGGGTTCAGCAGCAGACGGTCCTCGTCGGCCACATCCCCCACGTGCTCGCGCACCCGCGTCGCCTCAACCGCGAGCGGAAACTGATCGAGCTTTCCGGTGGAGACCTCCTCGAAGTCCCACCGCCCCTTCTCATCCTTGATCAGCTTGCGGTTCCGCTGATTGCACTGCGGGCACGACAGCAGCAGGTTCTCCCAGTCCGCAGCCAGCCAGTAGTAGCCGGGCTTCGTCTTGCCGAGCGGCGGCCCCCGGTCGATCTCGTTCTTGGGCCGGTAGTGCTCGACGTCGCGGGCGTCCTCGACGTTCTTCTCGCAGTAGGCGCACTTCATCGAGAACAGCGTGAACAGCGTGAACAGCGTGAACAGCGTGAACAGCGCCTGTTTCACGTCGTCCTCGCCATAGGCCTCGAGGCCCGGCTTGGGCGTCCCGGTGGTGACGTGGTCGATGAACCGCTTCGTCTCCCGCGCGCCCTTGCTGTTGGTCGTCGGATCGAGCGTGGCCGGGCATGCCTGCGTGTCGCGATCGATCGGGTTCACAGGCCCTCCTCATCCCATGACGCCAGGACCTTGCGGACCGTCTCGGCACGGAGGGCCCCTCGGGCGACCGGGGTGGTCGCATGCGCGCGTCGGGCCAACAGCGTGTCGATGACCTCGTACATCAGCTCGTCGTGCAGCGAGTCCCCCAGGTGCCGCTTCTCCCGCAGGACCACCTTCAGCGCGTCTCGCTTCTCCCGCTCGGCCGGCGTCGGGTCCTCGCGGTGGAGGAGCCGGTAGTACTGGCGCCAGATCGCCTCCATCTCCGGATCGACGGTCGAGAACAGACCGAAGAACTCGCTGGTCAGCAGCTGTTCGACCCGCAGCTCGGACGGGTCGGGGAGCTTCGTGATCGCGTGGACGGCTCCAGCCTCGTCCCGGCGAAGGAGCGCGGTCTCGCCCGCCCGCATGCCGCGCGGACACAGCGGCTCGTGGGTCGTGACGATGAACTGCAGCCGGGGGAAGACCCGGCGGAAGCCCTCGACGATGCGCTTCTTTCACGAGGGGTGCAGGTTCGCGCCGATCTCGTCCACGACGACGATGCCCTCGGCTTCGAGCGTCGAGGTGCCCGACTGGTGGACCATGCTCATGATGTCGGTGGTCAGCGCGACGATGGTCCGTTGGCCGTCGCTGAGCTGGTCGAGGCGAGCGGTCCGACCGCGGAAGTCGGCGTAGACGTGCCCGCCGTGGACGCGAAACGTCTCGGCGTCGTCCTCCATCCGCAGGAGCGTGCGCAGGCCGCGGACCATGAGGTCGTACGCGGTCAGCTCGGTCGCGTACCGGTCCTGGCCCTGATCGTAGAGCTCGCGAAGCCAGGCGTCGGCGTCGTGGAGGGGCACCTCGCCCGAGAACAGGTTGTCGGCGCGAACCCGGCCGCTGGAGTCGGGCGACGGCAGGGACTGGCTGGCCATCAGGCGCATCGAGCCGTAGCCGTAGATGGTGGTCTCGGGCTCGTCGACGTTGGTGGTGAAGCGCTCGTCGCCCTTGAGGAAGAGGAGCTCGAGGGGCTCATCGCGCTCATCGACCCAGACGCGGACGAAGCCCTCGTCGACATGAACGGTCTAGTCGCCCTCGCGCACGTAGCGGAGCACGTCCATCGGCGAGACGTGGGCCTGGGCCTCCAGCGCCTCGCGGCCCATCAGCGTGAGGACGAGCGCCTGGAGCACGCTGCTCTTGCCGACGGCGTTCTCGCCGAGGAGCAGCAGCCAGGGAGCCTGGCCGCCGGTGCCGGTGTCAGGGGGCTCGACGGGCGGGCCGTCGACCGTGAGGTTGCGGCGGGCCATTGCTGCGCGAGCGGCGCCCACATACGGCGAAGCAGGCGCCAGCAGCGTCGCGACGTCCTGGCCGAGGTCAAGCGTTCGATACAGCGCGTCGATGCGCGACGCCCTTTGCTGGCGAAGGTCGGGCCGGTTGAGGTTCAGGATCTCGACGGTCGTGCGACCGCGGACCGTCCGACCCGAGACGCTGCCGTCGTCGAGGAAGCGCAGATGCTCGCTCGGCTCGTCCACGAACGGGTCGAGCAGGAGTGGCTCCTCCCCCGCCAGATCCTGGCCGCGCGCACCGACGGCAGCCCGAGTGGACTCGTCCGCCAGTGGGAACCAGCTCCCCTTCGCCATGCTGCAGCGCGGGCACAGGAGCATGAGGTTGTCCCACTCCAGCACCAGCCACCAGTAGTGCTCGTCGTGGAACGCATCGTGGCCGCGGGCGCCTCGGGCCGGTCGGTAGTGGTCGTGCTCGGCTGCCCGAAGGGTGAGGTCGAGTGAGGTCTCGCAGTACGCGCACTTGCCGAGCTGGGCCGCCTCGAGCCTCGTGCGAGTGCGGTCGAGGAACCGCTCGACGCTGCCCGACGAAGAAGGAGCCCGGAAGCTCTTCTGCTGGCGCACCTTGAGGTCGGTGTCCCGATAGTGCGCGTCGAACTCGAGCTGCGCCTGCTGGTACGCCTTGCTCGCGTAGATGTCCGGCGCCTTCGGCCTTTCGATGCGGATCATCCACCCCTCCTTGTCGCCTCCCCCGAGGCTGCCCGAGCAGTGGGGTCCGGAGCGTGACGACCCGCGTGTTCTGGACGTACATCGAGGTCGAGTAGGCTGGCGGGGCCCGGAGCCCGCCCATGCCGTACGTCAGCTTCATCGAAGCCATCTTCATACCGATCTTCTACGTCGCCGAGCACCCGGGCATGGCGCTGTTCCTGGCGTTCGCGGGCGTGTTCTCGGTGATGGCGCTCCGCGATCTCCTCCAGCGGCAGAACCCCATCAAGCGCAACTTCCCGCTCATGGCGATGGGTCGGTACGCGCTGGCGAGCGTGGGCCCGCCCCTGCGCCAGTACCTATTCGCCAACGACCTCGAGGAGCGCCCGGTTCCCCGGTACGTCCGGAAGTGGATCGAGGCCTCGGCCCTGAACGAGGACGCGACGGTGCCGTTCGGGACCCAGCTCGACCTGGAGGCCCCTGGCACCGTCCTGATGGCCCACTCGCCGTACCCCAAGCTCAAGTACAGCGACCCGGTCCGCGTGCCGTGCGGCAGCAACCCGGCCTGCGAGCAGCCGTACGACGTGCACCTGTTCAACGTCTCGGCGATGAGCTTCGGGAGCCTCGGCAAGCGCGCCATCCTGTCGCTGAACCGAGGGGCGAAGAAGGGCGGCTACTACCACAACACCGGCGAAGGCGGCATCTCGCCGTACCACCTGGAGCCGGGCGGCGACCTGACCTGGCAGCTGGGCACCGCCAAGTTCGGAGCCCGGGCCAACAACGGAAGCTTCGACGAGCAGATGTTCACCGAGAAGGCCGCGCTGCCGTCGGTCCGGATGATCGAGATCAAGCTCAGCCAGGGGGCCAAGCCGGGCAAGGGCGGCATCCTGCCGAAGGAGAAGATCACGGCGGAGATCGCTCGCATCCGGAACGTGCCGCAGGGTCAGGACGTGATCTCGCCGCCGCGGCACGCCGAGTGGCACGACGCCGAGGGCATGCTCCACTTCGTCGAGAAGATCCAGCAGCTGTCCCGCAAGCCGGTCGGACTGAAGTTCTGCCTGGGCGACCCTCGGTTCCTGGACGACCTGTGCCAGGCCATCCTCGATACCGGCATCGCCCCCGACTACCTGGCCGTCGATGGGGCCGAGGGCGGCACGGGCGCGGCGCCTCTCGCCCACACGAACCTGCTCGGGTACCCGATGCTGGACGCCGTCATGATGACGGAGAACAAGCTCCTCGAGTACGGGCTGCGCGACCGCATCCGCATCGCGGCGAGCGGCAAGGTGTTCACCGGCGGAGCGCTCGCGGTGGTGCTCGCGGCCGGGGCCGACTGGGCCTGCTCGGCTCGCGGCTTCATGCTGTCGATCGGCTGCATCCAGGCGCTGCACTGCAACACGAACTTCTGCCCGTCGGGGGTGGCGACGCACAGCGCGTGGCTGCAGCGTGGGCTCGTGCCGTCGGTGCAGGGACCTCGGGCCGCTAACTACCAGCACGCGGTAATGAAGGAGTTCGCGCAGATCCTGGCGGCGTGCGGGTACTCGCAGGCCAGCGAGCTGTCACGCGCCGACATCCTGAAGGTGGTCGACTACCACGAGATCAAGCGGATGGACGAGATCGTGCCGTACCCCGAGAGGACGGCTGCGAAGTAGGGCTCCGTTTGCGCGAGGGTTGGCCGTCAACTCGGCCGCTACGAGAGCCTGACCACGGGAGTCCTGTGGGTCAGGGCGCCTTCGACGCCGTGACCGACGCGTTCACCGTGAGCTCCGGGTAGAGCGTCGACATCAGGATGCTCGGGTCGGGCAGGTTCCAGTTCGTCCAGGCCGTGTCCCAGCTCGTGTCGATGCTCAGGTTGCCAGCGTCGTCCCAGGCGTACTTCGCGGGGATCTCGACGTCCTTGGTCACCGTGCGGATGGTCACCTGGCCCTTGAGCACGACCTCGCCCTTGCCCTTCTTGCTGTCGAGCCCGGCCACGTCACCGTCGATGGCGGCGATGTCGAAGGTCACCGTGGGGTACTCGCCCACACCCAGCACGTACCCGTGCATCCGCTCGTCGCGGATGTCGAGATTGGTCGTCAGCGCGTTGGACTGGACCGTGATCTTGCCGGTGTGCGTGGCTCGCTTGCCGACATCCAGCTCGCCCTGGAAGTTCGTGGCGGCGCCCTCGATCTCGTGCAGGGTGGCGACCATCTGGAAACCGATGGCCCCGTCGTCGTTGTCGAAGGCGTAGCGCTCGGCGCTCGCGGGCAGGGTCAGAAGCGTGATCAGCATGGTCATCTCCGGGCAGGGGCATGCATAACCCCGAACCAGGGAATAGCGGTCCGTCTTCGGGCGTCGACGTGGCCCCGACACCCAGGAGACCGACATGCTGCTTTCCCTCATCGCTTTCGCTGCCGCCGAGGACGAAGGACACGAGAACCACTTCGCCGACATGCCGCCTGTCGAGTCCGAGGTCGTGTCCGTCCAGTTCGCCGACGCCACGCGCAGGTCGGCTTCCTGAAGATGAAGGCCACGGTCACGAACAAGACCGACGACTACGTCGTCTACCGCCTGGGCGAGTCCACGCTGCACATCGACGCCGGCGACTACCAGGCGCAGACCGGGCTCTTGAAGGGAGACCTGGTGCTCGAGCCGAAGAAGTCCGGCAGCCGCACCGTCGAGTTCAAGGACGGCACCGAGTTCCACGTCGAGGCCTTCACGCTCGACATCACGGGCATCTACAAGACGACGGCCATGAACGACGTCGAGGCCCCCAACTTCAAGCTGCCCGCCGCAGTCAACGACTTCGAGGCCGGTGCGTTCGAGTGCAACCTGGCCGGCCTGAAGCAGGAGACCAAGGAGACCAAGGCCGACTTCAAGTGCACGTACACGGGCGAGGGCCTGGGCTTCGTCACGCCGAGCAAGGCCAGCGTCGAGGTCGAGGGCCAGAAGTTCGCCAACAACAACAAGCGCGCCAAGACCAAGGTCCTGCAGCCCGGCGACGACACCAAGTTCACGCTGGTCTACAACGTGCCGGCCAAGGTCGCCGACATGCAGTTCGCGAACATGGAGATCGTCTGGGACGGTGTGCTCGAGGAGGCCACGCTCGAGCAGGCCCCGATGGACACCATCACGTTCGAGCTGGACCCGGGGAAGACGGCGGGCAAGAACTAGCGGCGTCTTCGGACCAGCAGCAGACCCAGCAGCCAGAACCCTCCGACCGGCGCGACGGCACAGGATCCGCCGTCGTCGTCGGGCTCTCCCGTGTCGCCGACCGTGTCGCGCTCGGGCACCTCGCGGTCCGGTCCAGCCGTCAGGGGACCAGCGTCCCGCTCCGCCTCGGAGAGCGCGCCGTCGCCGTCATCGGCGTACAGGCCGGAGCCAGTCTGGATGGCTTCGGCCAGGGTGTCGTGCAGGTCGTGCCCTTCATCGATCAGGACGTCGTCCCGCTCGTCGATCCAATCGGCCGCCAGCCAGTCGGGCTCGCCCAGCTCGAACAGGAACTGGCCGCCATCGACAGTGAACGCCGAGGTGCCCAGGTCGATACGGTCGAGGATCAGCTCCACCTCGACGTCGACCTCGTCCATCGTTCCCACGACCCACAGCTCACTCGGCCCGAACGCGGCCCCACACCAGCTACCGCCGGGGAGCTCAAGCACATCCTCGCCGAGGACGAACTCGTCCTCGCTCCCGACCCCCTCGTTCTCCTCGCCGGAGCAGGGGGTCAGCGAGAGTTCGTCCCACAGGATCTCGGCCTCGACAACCTCGATGCCCTTGGGCGCGGCTTGGACGACCATCGCGTCGCCCGGATTGCCGACGATGGTTCCGTCGTGCTGTCCGGTGCACGCCAACAACAGGATCATGGCTCCTCCGAGAGCGGGAACAGGGAGAGCTGCATCTGGTAGACGCGCTCGGCGGGCTCTTCGGCACCGTCGCAGAGCTCGAGCAGACGCTCGGTGAACGCGTTGAGCTCCGCCTTCAGCTTCGGCACCAGCGACTGCGGGATGCAGACGGTGACGCCCAGGTAGTGACGCTCCTTGGCGGAGACGCCGCGGATGCCCTCGCGGGCCAGGTCGAGCATGCCGCGGTGGTAGCGGTCGACGGCCAGGCCCAGGACCTCGCGGGGGGTGACGACGGCGCCCTCGGCCTGGATCCACCGGTCCCCGTCCTCGACGAGCATGCCGAGGTCCTTGAGGGTGACGAGCGCGCGGCGCGCCTTGGCGACGGAGATCGTCGGGTGGAGCTGCCGGGCGACCCAGGCCGGGTCGTCGACGAAGTCCTCGCGCAGGGCCAGCTCGCGGATTGCCGGGTACCACCACTCGGCCACGTACTCGAAGCTGGCACCTTCGACCCGACGCGCCTCGCGGAACCGCCGGCTGGCCGAGATGAGCTCCCAGGCCGCATTGCGCGCATCGGCGTCCTTGGCCTGGTCCAGCTCGACCAGCAGAGCGAAGAAGCGCTGCTCCTCGGCCGACAGCTTCAGCGCCTTGCCGAAGGTGACCACGAGCTCGGGGGTCAGGTTCCGGCGTCTTTCGATGACGTCGGCCAGCAGGCTCGGTGACTTCTGCCCGGTCCGCCGTACGAAGGCCCGATGCGAGAACCGGGGGTTCGCGGCCTTCCGAGCCTCGTACCAGTCCCTCAGCCAGGCGCGGTAGTCGAGTGATTCAAAGAGATCGGGGACCATATCCAGTACACTGTAGCCATCGATGATGTCGCTGTCTACGAGCCCGACCTGCATCTGTACTGGTTCTCCAGTACGCTTTGTTCACCGAAGACCAGTACACCCAGGTCGAGCTGCCATAGGCTGGACGTGAACCACCGTTGGAGCCCCGATGACCCTCCCCAGACTCACGATTGCCCTGGCCGCGCTGGCCTTGATCGGAACCGCCTGCGTCGAGGTCGACAGCTCGGCCGACGCCGACCGCACCGAAGATGTCGAGACCGACGGCGAGTGCGAAGACGCCGACACCGAGGAGTGTGAAGGCGACGAAGACGGCCTCGACGAGTGCGACGAGTGGGGCGAGCAGCTCGAGGGCTGGTACGAGGAGATCGACGACGAGCGCGCCGAGGCACTCGAGGACCTCGAGGACGACGTCGACGAGGCGCACGACGAGCTCGAAGAGGAGTTCGACGAGGCCATGGAGGACCTGCGCGAGCGCTGCGCCGACGACTGGACGCGCGAGTGCGACGAGGCCGCCGGCGCGCTCGAGGAGGAGTTCGACGAGTCGATGGGCGAGCTTCGCGACGAGGCCGCCGAGGAGGCCGACGAGATCCAGGACGCCGCGTGCGAGGAGATCGAGGAGCTGCTCGAGGACCTCGAGATCTACGAGGAGGACTGCGAGTCCGACTGGGACGACGACGAAGAGCGCGACGACGACGAAGAGCGCGACGACGACGAAGAGCGCGACGACGACGAAGAGCGCGACGACGACGAAGAGCGCGACGACGACGAAGAGGACGGCTGGGTCGAAGACTGCTTCGAAGACGACGACGAGCGCGACGACGAAGAGGACGAGCGCGACGACGAAGAGGACGAGCGCGAGGACTAGGCCCTACGCCATCCGACACCCCCACGCCCCGTCTCGGCCCACCACCACGGCCGATTCGGGGCGTGCGTCGTCTGACGCACAGCCGGGAAGGCGTCACGTGGCGAGGCTGTGAGTGCACCCCGACACGGAGACTGGATGCACCCTGCCCGCCTGACCCTGACCCTCGCCGCCCTGGCGCTCCTCACGACCGCCTGCATCGAGACCGGCCTCTCCCCGCTCGCCGACACCGCCGCCACCGAGCCGACGCGGTCGCCCATCTCCGGTGACCCCGACCAGGTGCTCGACGACACCGGGATGGAGCTCGACACGGGCGACGAGGAGCTCGAAGACGACACCGGCTCCGACCTCGACGACGATGACGACGACCTCGACGAGGAGGACGACGACTGAGCGCCAGCCGCCCGCACTCCAATGGACGGCTTCGTCTACGCCGACGGCGAGTCGGCGTAGACGCGCCGCTCTACCTCAGCAGCCCGGCCAGCATCGCGTCGATCCGCCGCAGGTCGTCCTGCAGATCGGATCGCCGCACCAGCGTCATCGCGGTGAAGACCTCAGCCCCGCTTCCCTTCGCGATGCGGAAGTGGTTCTTCCCTGCGTTGGTCTTGCATCCCCGCTCCCAGCCTTCGGCGAGGTTGAGGACCAAGCTGTCCGCGGCCCGAACCGACTGGTCCTTGAGGTGCGCCCGGCCGCGCGGCCAGGTCATGTCGAGGACTTCTTCGTTCACCCGAAGGGCGAGCTGGAAGACATCGAGCTTGTCGAAGTTGAAGTAGTGACTGCGCATCTGAAGGGCTCTCGCAGGTTCTTGAGGGGCCGAGGCGCCGGCCCCTCAAGACGCAGTCGGGGCCGGCGACGAGGCCCCGGAGGAACCGAAGGAGAGACCGCAGTTCGCCGGCAATCGAGCAATCGAGCAATCGAGCAATCGAGCAATCGAGCAATCGAGCAATCGAGCTCACGATTCGGGGCTCCTGACGGGCAGGAGGGGCCAATCGTGCCCTGGAGCTCACGATTCGGGGCTCCTGACGTCGTGCCCCACGCGAGCATTCGACCCGCGCGAGCAGTCGACCCATCGCGAGCTAGTACAGCTCCTCGTCGTCTCCATCCGAGACGGTCACCACCAGGATGTGGTCCGAGGTCGCGCCGGCACCCAGCGCGTCGTGCGCCTCCTCGACCATGTCCGCGTACTGGCTGTCGTACGCGATGACGTGGAGGATGGTCCGGTCCCAC
The DNA here is from genome assembly GCA_024228935.1 of Pseudomonadota bacterium. Classification (GTDB taxonomy): domain Bacteria; phylum Myxococcota_A; class UBA796; order UBA796; family CAJQPC01; genus JAAESX01. Next base: position 61,548 of record JAAESX010000032.1, on the reverse strand, counting down.
GGATTGGCCGCGTTGCCGTGGGCCTCGGTCGCGTCGGCGAACTTCTCACGCAGGAGATCGTCGGCCTCCTCGACCGTGTACGGGTCCTCGGGCGGCCAATGGAACGCGCGGGTCACGGACACGCCGACGCGGCGAGCGTCGATCTCGCCCAGCCAGTCGGTCTTCTTGCCTTCGGTGGCGTAGTCGATCTCGGGCTCGGTCTTGAGCAGCGAGGCCAGCTCGCAGCGGTAGAGCACCTCGAGGCTGATGACCTCGGACTCCTTGCTCGACCCGCCCAGGTTCTCGTCCTCCCACATGCGGGTGCCGTCGTCCGACAGCTCGTCCGGGTTCCAGCCGTCGAGCTCGATGGCGTTCCGGAAGCGGAACGAGTCGCCACTCGTCCACTCGTCGTGGTCCAGCTCGCCGCAGTCCCCCGTGATCGTGCCCATGCCGTCGAGCGGGACGGCCGGACCGGTGTCCTCGACCTGGCCCGTGTCGCCGAGAGGCTCCCGATCCTCGGGCGCGATCCCTACATTTCCACCACCACAAGCCAGCGCGAAGAGCAGCACGAGACACCTCCGTATGGCCAGCTGATACCTGCCTGATCGGCCCTGTCCCACCTGGGGCCGGCGCAAGCCGTGTGCCAACCGCCGAGATCTATTCTTTCGGGTTCCAGGCGGCTGGTGGGTCCCACCGAACGAAGCAACTATGGCTTCGAACGAAAGGAGACACACCATGCGTTCCAACCTCTTCAAGCTGGCCGCCGTCGCGACCCTCGCCCCCCTCGTCACCGCCTGTGGCGAGCTCGAGGGCGGCGCCCAGGACCGGATGGGCAACTACGACGTCGAGTACGTCGACAACCTGCGCGTCTACATCAACGACGAGCTCGTGGCCGAGGTCGTCTCCGGCGAGGACGCCACCGTCGAGTGGAACGGCGAAAACTTCGAGATCAGCCAGCTGTGCAGCGACGAGGGCGTCATGTGCCCGAGCGAGTCCTACTGGACCGAGATCGCCGTCGACCAGCCCTGGGGAGTTGAGTACGACCTGCTCAACTTCGTCAACCTGTCCGAGGACCGCGGCACGCCCGGTCAGCGCATGGGCGGCGAGCTGTCCGACGACGGCGGCTTCGTGATGCTGGCCGGCCTGGCGGTCGGTGGTGAGGGCGCCTGCGCCGCGCTCGGTGTCGGCACGGTCGAGGGCCTGTTCGCCGAGGACAACAGCACCGTGGACGAGGGCGTCATCGCCTACGAGTGGGCCGCGGGCTGCGTCATCGGCGAGGCCACCATCAGCGGCACGCTGCGCCTCGAGACCGACTACACGGCGGTCCGCTCCGGCGACTACGACATCTCGAGCGTGACGCCCGAGGAGCCCATCGACAGCGAGGGCAGCGAGGTCGACCCCGACGAGCCGGACGAGGACTACGCGTCCGAGCCCGAGGCCTGAAGCCTCGCGCGAGACACCCAAGGGGGCCCGCTGGCGAGAGTCAGGAGGAGCATGAGATCAGTCTATGAGCGCCCCGGGCAGGAGAACAGGCCTGGAGGCGACCTGTCGCATCCTGTCTCAACGCGTCAGCTCCGTGAGCGTGAACCGGTCGTCCTCGAGCCCGGTGTCCAGCTCGGCGCTCCGGATGGTGGCGGCGGTCTTCGTGCCCTTGTCGAGGTCCTCGACCCGCAGCGTGTGCGCCAGCGGGCGCGGTCCGACGGTCCGGTAGTCCTCGAGCGTCAGGCGTCGCGCCAGCTCGCCGTCCGCCAGGTACTCGATCTTCGTCGGCATGTTCGTGGCCTCGTCGACCCACATCGTGAGGACCTCGTAGTCCACGCCCTTGAGGTCCTTCGGCGTGAGCGTCAGGCGGGTGACGTCGCCCTCGGCCTCGGCCACGACGGCGTCGTAGTCGGGCGCCCACTCCATGCGGGACAGCTCCTCGATCGAGAAGTCGGTGCCCATGAAGGCGTCCTGGCGCTGGCCTCCGACGACCCGCTTCGGGGGCCGCTCGTACGCGGGCAGGTAGACGTAGACCGTGTCGCCGTCGGGAACGAGCAGGGACACTCCGGCCAGGCGCGCAGGCTCGGTGAACCGGACCAGGCGCATGTCCTTGCCCTTCTGCCAGATCTCGAGCGTGCGGTTCGCGTCCACACCCTTCCGGTCGGTCACCGTGACGTCGAGCACGATGTGCGCGTCGGCCCCGGCGTTGCTGGCGGTGTCGATGCGCTCGAGCCAGGCGGTCCCGGCGTCATCGGCGGCAGCGAGGGAAGTCCAGAGAAGCAGCATGGCGGCGGGATAACCCACGAGGGTGCTGCTCTTGTCCCTCGCCTGCTCGAAGCCCGCTCCGGCCCCGGTCGACCTCGATCAGCGTCTGGCCGAACACTGCGCCGAGATGGCCACGCCCCGGGTCGAGGAGGTCGCCGAGGGCGTGCATGTCGCGCTGTTCTACGACCTGGCGAACACCACGGTCTTCGAGACGCCCGACGGCCGTGTGGTCGTCGATCCAGGCATGTCGCCGAGCCGCGCCAGGGAAGCCCGTGCCGCTCTGGACGAGGTCACGTCTGGGCCGGTGACCCATGTCGTCTACACGCACTCGCACATCGACCATGTGGGGGGCGCGACCGTCTGGGTCGAGGAGGGGACCGAGGTCTGGGCGACGACCACCTTCCAGGAGCACTTCTTCGAGCAGTACAGCGAGCTCCTGCCCAGCGAGGCCCGTCGTGGCGCTCGTCAGTTCGGTCGAGACGTGCCCGATGCGGCGCTGCCCTGTTCGGCGCTCGGTCGACGCGTCGATCTGGACGCGGTGTTGGAGCTGGGCGTCGTCATGCCGACGAACACGTTCGACGGCCACTGGACGCTGCCGCATGGGATCGAGCTGTTCGAGGCGCACGGCGAGACGCACGACCAGCTCTTCGTCTACCGACACGATGGCGGCGTGCTGCTGCCCGGCGACAACTGGTACGCCGCGTTCCCGAACCTGTACACGATCCGTGGGACGAAGCCTCGACCCGTCGACGACTGGATCGACAGCCTGGATGAGATGCGGGCGAAGGACCCCCGAGTGCTGGTGCCCTCGCACACCGCGCCGGTCCGCGAGCCTGCGCAGGCGCTGACGGCCTACCGCGACGGCATCCAGTGGGTGCGGGACGCGGTCCTGCGGGGCGCGAATGCCGGGGTGGACATCGACACGCTGGCGGCCACGATCGAGCTCCCGCCGCACCTGGCATCCGAGCCGGCCCTGGCCGAGCTCTACGGCTCGATCCCGTGGTCGGTCCGGGCGATCTACTCGAGCGAGGTGGGCTGGTTCGACGAGCAGACCGCCGACCTGTACCCGCTGCCGCCGGACGAGCTGCGCGAGCGCACGGTGACCGCGATGGGTGGGGCCGACGAGGTGCTGGCCATAGCGAGGGAGGCCGACGACCCGCGCTGGGCGCTGCACCTGTACGGGCTGGTCGGCGGGCACGAGGACGAGGTCGCGGACCGGTACGAGGAGCTCGCTGAAAGCCAGGCGAACACCAACGGCCGCGGCTGGCTTCTGCAGTCGGCGCACGAGCTCCGAAGTGGCCGTCAGGTCCTGGGCCAGCCCGAGCTCTCGTCGGACTTCGTCCAGGGGCTGCCGCTGGACCAGATGTTCTCGGTGATGGCGCTCCGACTGAAGGCCGACGATGCGCTCGAAGTGCACGAGTCTGTGCGCTGGGAGTTCACCGACAAGGGTGTTGGTCAGGTGACGCTGACCATCCGGAACGGGGTGTCCGAGGCCCGCTGGGGCGAGCCGCTTCCGGGGACGCCCGAGCCGGTGGCGGTGATCCACGCCTCGGCCGAGACCTGGCGCCGCGTCGCGCTCCAGCTCGTCTCGCCGAGCGACGCGGACCTCGAGGTCGAGGGCTCCCTGCCGGGCTTGCTGCTCTTCCTGTCGCGCTTCGATCGCGGGCTGCCCACCGAGTAGACAGAGGAAGGGCCCGCTGATTGTCGCTTCTTGCACCTCGAAACCCGTGGCGTGCGGCGACGACTGGGACTGTCTCATCGACGCCGCGACGACGTGCACCCTCGCCAACGGAACGCCCACGGTCGAACTGGACCAGGGAGGCCGCCAGATCCGCAAGACGACGACGTTCCGGGTCGGGCCCCAGGATGCCGACCGCGACTGCCGATTCTCGGGGAACCCGGTCGAGTACCTCGTGAACGGCAAGCACCTGGACGACCTGGACGACCTGGCCGCGCTGGAGGCCTTCGTCTGCCATCAGCCCACCGATCAGGTCGCCCAGTGTCTGGCGCCTCCAATCCAACGGGACGGCCACGTTCGGGCCCGCTGCGGACTGCACCCAGCCGGAGTTCGACGGCGGGTGATCCACCTGTGGACAGGACCGGCCCGCGGCACCTCGATCCCCGGTCGACCCCGCACCCCGCCCGCACCAAGGGTCGCTCCAGATCAGCCGGGCCAGGAACAGATCGGCCTCAGCCTGACATCACCGGACGCTGATGAACACCCGCTCGGGCAGGACGATGGCCGTCAAAGCACCCTGCGGTCCCCAGGTCCCGGCGCCCGTGTCGACCGCGATGACGTGGCCGGCGTCGATCGGCCTCGGCATCGGGACGTGCCCCATGATGACGGTGCCGTCGGTCCGGATGCAGGCCTCGGGGTGCATCTTGGCCCACGTCATCATCTGCGGATGGTTCGCACACAGCCAGGCCACGCGAAACTCGGGGTCCAGGCTCTTCGGGATGCGGAAGCGCGGGGGCAGGCCCGCATGGATCACCCAGTAGCGATGGCCGGCGACGCGCAGAGAGAGCGCCAGCGGGAGCCCCGCGAGCCACCGTCGCTGGGCGAGCGGAACCCGAACGTGCTGCTCCTCGATGTCCCCGATCGAGCCCATCGGGTCGACGTCGTAGCTGGCCAGCGTGGCCGAGCCGCCCATCGCTGGGGACAGGGCGAAGTCGTCGAAGCCGTCCCCAGAGGCCCAGCGGATGAGCCACTCCTCGTGGTTGCCGCGGACGCCGAGCGCCTGGCGCTCCATCAGGCGGTCTATGACGCCCCGGGTGTCGTCCCCGCGGTCACAGACGTCTCCCGCGGACACGATGGGGATGTCCCCGAGCCGCGCCAGCAGGGCGTCGAGCAGGTCCAGTCGCCCGTGGATGTCTCCGATGACGGCGACACGGTCGAGCTCGTGCTCGTGGATGACTGCGGCGGATGTCAGCGTGGCCAGATCTTCCCCAGCGGCTTGTCGAAGCGCAGCGGCCCGAGGAACCGCCATCCGACGACGAGGGCCGCCAAGTACACCACCAGGATGCCCACCGCCAGCTGGATGCTGCCCCAGTAGTCGTCCGCGAAGCCCGCGATGGGGATGGGCAGCACGACGATCAGCAAGGGCACACTGAGGATCAGGCTCATGGCCGACCCCAGCACCATGTTCTTGGGGACCGGTCCTTCCATGTTCGGGTCCATGATCCGCAGGAGCGCGAGGCCCGTGGGGAGCGTGCCCGTCGCGGCGCCGAACATGACGACCGCGTGCTGGAACGGAGCTGCGGGAAACGCCCGACGAGCGAACCAGAGACAGCCGAGGAGCGTGGACGTCCCGCCGATGGTCGTCAGCAACAGGATGGGGCCCAGGTTCGCTTTGAAGACGGTGAGCGACACCGCCGCCAGCGCCGAGCACGTCACGATGTCGACCGTGAAGGCGTTCACGCGGCCCAGGAGCGCGTCGTTCAGGCTGTGGTCCGGCACGAACCGGTCGAGCACGCGGCGGACGACCAGCGCGATGAGGCAGCCGATGATGAAGTGGAAGCCCCACACCATCGCGGCGAACTGCGGCTTGTCGACCAGCGCGTTGCTGGCGGCATACAGGATCCCGTAGGTGACCAGGTAGATCCCCGCGATCCAGGCGATCTGCGAGGTCAGGAGCTCGATGGCCCCGACCCCTGGGACGGGTGTCGGCCGCGCGGTCTCGTCGACGGCGACCAGATCGGTGCCTCGACCGGGGTCCTGTGCCCACCCGAGCTTGCGCCCGATGGCGACCAGGGGGACGCCGATGAAGACGGCCCAGGCGAAGCCCATCGCGGCGATGATCAGCCCGACGTCTCCTCCGTCGGTGAACCCGCTCACCTCCCAGCTTCGGCCCATCGAGAGCGCCTGACCCGGCCCCTGCTGGAACCCCAGCGGGAGCATCAGTCCGAGCCCCGGGTGGACCTTCTCCGAGGCCGCCGCGGCCAGGCCCAGGACGACGAGCAGGCCGATGAAACCCTGCAGCACCGCGAAGAACGGGATGGCGAACGCGATGCTGCGTGCGCCTCCGCCGCCCTTGCCCTTGGCCGGCGCCTGGAGGCACACGGCGATGAAGACGATGGCGAGCCCGTGGTAGACGAACAGCTCCAGCGTGTCGGTGTTGAAGGGCAGCACGGCGAGCGCCGTCGGGCCGAGGATCAGGCCGGTGAAGCCGGCGACCATCGAGTCCGGAACGCCCAGCTTGCCGAGCGGCTTGATCAGCCGGCGGAGCGTCGCGGCGGCGAACAGCAGACAGGCGACGATGAGCGCGTCGACGACGAGCCCGGATTCCCAGAAGGACATGGCCTAGATCTCCGCGAGGAGCTGTTCGGCGAGCTTCACGTTCTTGCGCACACCCGGCGGATCCCCATTGGTCTTGGGGTCCATCCCGGCGGCCTTGGTCGCCCACTCCTTGGCCTTCGTGTCGTTGCCGTCCTCGTGGTAGGCGTCGGCCAGGAAGTAGGCGTTGACGGCGCTGTTCGGCTCCGAGGCGTTGGCCTTCTCGAGCAGCTCGATGGCCTTGTCCAGGTCGCCGACGGGCCACGGTGTGCTCACGTAGAACCGGCCGAGCGCGCGGTAGGGTCCGCCGTCGTCGTGGTCGGCGTCGATCGAGATGGCCTTCTCGGCGTTCTCGACGAAGACGTCGCCGACGCCGTCCTTCAGCGCGGTCATGATGCCGGCCCCGTTGCCGTAGGCCCCTGCACACGCCGAGGTCCAGTAGTAGCCCTCGACCGCGCCCGGGTTCAGCTTCTTGGCGGCTTCGGCGTGGTCCCAGCCCTTCTTGCCGAGCGTCGCCTTGGTGTCGCCGGACTTCGTGTTGGCCTTGACGTAGTAGAAGCGCGCCAGCTGCCAGTTGGTCTCGAAGTCGCCCGGATTCGCCTTGTCTGCGGCCTTCAACAGCTCGATGGCCTCGTCGGTGTGCCCGCCCCAGTCGCGCTGGAGCCACAGAACGTCGGCGCGCTTGTGGACGGCGGCGGCATCGGTGGCATCGACCACGACGTCTTCGGCGTGGGCGGACGAGATGCCCGGCGAGGTCGCGAGGAAGGACAGCAGCAGGAACATCAGGGACTCCGAGTGACGGATTGTAGAGGTTGCAGTCGGCGTGCTAACCCTTCAGGTTCCTGATTCCAACCACTTCGGAAGGTTGCTGTCCACGATCGACTACATCTGGACAGCAGGGGGTGTCAGGGGCCGGCGACCTGGTGGACGACCTCGAAGAGCGCGTCATCGCTCAGCTCGACCGGCACCCGCAGGACGTGCAGCCGCTCGACGTGCTCGACCGACTGGCCCGGCGTCAGGGTCGTCAGCGGACCGAGGGACTCGAGCTCCAGCATCGTCGTGTTCGTGAAGAGCTCATGCGTGCAGCCCCGGTCCGGGTAGACCCCGTCCGCGTCCACCGGCGAGCTCTTCACGACGAGCACGTCGTCCCGCTGCCACGCGATCCAGCCCAGCGGGTTGAAGGCGCCGAGCTTCTGGGGCGAGCCCACGCCCATCCGGAGCCGCGTGGTTCGGGTACCCCAGGTGAAGCGAACGTCGGCGGGGTCGGTGTAGGGCCACAACACGAAGGTGCGGTCGGGGAGCAGGTCGTCGGGGTGACGGCCCATGGGCGGCCGAGGGATGCGGGCCTCGCCGCCGGCCATGGCGGTCAGACCCCAGCAGGCGCGTCGCTGCGTGGCGAGGCCATGGTTCTCGAGGCGGTGGACCAACGTGACGCCGTCGGCGTGGACCTGCAGCGTCAGATGCTTCTGCAGACCGCTGGGCTCGGGCGCGCTCGACCAGGTGTCGCCTCGCCGGATGGGGGGCGCGTTGTCCGGCACATAGGTCAGGTCCAGGTCCTCGGGCCCATGCCAGAACCGATGCCCGCCGTACAGGTTCCAGCCAGGACCTCGGGAAGGGTCGACGAACAGCAGGTTCGGCTCGCCGGCCAGGGACAGGTGCATCAGGCGAGGGCCGAAGTCCGGGGACATGCGAGCGTCGATCATCGGGGCTCCAGGATGGCGACGAAGCGGCGCGCTCGGAGCGGGTCCGTCAGCGGGATGGCGTCGCCGACCTCGCAGGGGGACACGATCGAGAACCGGCCGCCGCGAGGGAAGGCCCGTCGCAGCGCGAGCGCGAAGTGGCCCATCGTCATCCGCGGGTTGACCTCGACGACCTCGCGCAGCGCCAGCTGGCCGTCGACGCGATGCAGCAGGAAGTCGATCCCCCACCGGTCCTCGAGCGCCAGCTCCCGACCGAGCTGGTGGTAGTGGTTCCTCAGGTCGCGCTCGGCGATGAAGCGGTGCACCTCGGGGGCGAGCCCGTCGAAGGCGTGGCCCACGACGTGTCCGACGTACCTCCCCTGAGGCGAACTCAGTGGGCGGGTCAGGCCGAGCAGCTTCGAGCCGCGGTAGACCGCCGACAGATCGACCACGCGATCCAGCCTCCGCTCGGCCAGCACGTGTCCCTGGTTGGCGAGCCAGCCGCGCGTCGAGGGGTCGTCCGTGGCGCGACGGAGGCCTCGCCCCGACGAGGACAGCTCGGTCTTCAGGAGCCAGTCGCCGGCGGGCAGGTCGTCGAGGGACCGGATGGCCCGAGCCCCGGTGCGGTCGTTCCAGGCCGACCGTGGCCACGATGCGTCCCGGTCGAGGCCACCTCCCAGAACCCGACGCGACTCGGGCGAGTGGCCGAACGGCGCGAAGCCCCCCGGGTTGTCCGGGACGGATGTGACGAAGCCCGGTAGCGGAATGCCCAGCCCGACCAGGTGCTCACGGAACGCCGTGCTCGGGAGCTCCGGGACCAACACCACGTCGTCCTCGCTCGCCAGCAGCATCGGCAGGAGCGCCAGATCACTGCGCAGGGTCTGTGTCACGTTGTCGGGCGCCCACGCCGGGTCCGCCAGCGAGGGCTCGGTCCCGGCGTTGAACCAGTGCACCGTCGGGCGACGACCCTTCGACGCACGAAACACAGACAGGTTGCGGATGAAGTCCGTGTCGAGTCCCGCCTCCTCCCTGGCCGCGACGGAGAACCCCAGCCCGCGTGCGCGAGCCGGCGTCATGTGCCCCTTCTGCCGGGCGACGAACGCCTCCCAGTCCGACTCGTCCGGGTCCTTCCACCGACGGAACCACTTCAGGCCGTGGGCCACGTGTCGGACCTCGTCGACGTAGACCTGCTCGAGCACGTCCTCTGTCACCGTGTCCCCCAGCTTCCGGAACGCTCCCCCGTAGTGCAGGCAGTAGTCGAGGTTGGCCTGCTCGAAGGTCAGTGCCATCCCGACCGCGAACTCCATCGGATCGTGCATGTCCTTGAGACTGTTCCAGAAGAACGCGTTCGGCCGCACATCACCGAAGCCCACCCCGAGCTCCGCCATCCTGTCCAGGTACAGCCGCATGTGGCGCTGCTCATCGGCCAGCATACCCGCCACGCCTCGGCGAAACGACGGCGGCGCGCCTGGAAAGCGCAGCAATACCAGCGCCATGAGCTCCATCGCCAGCAGCTCGTGGTTCGCGAAGAAGTGCAGGACGCGGCCCCGGTTGGTGTCGTCCTCGAGCTGGGCCAGGCTCGGAAACGCCGACCGCTGCTTCGGGGCATCCAGCCGAAGCTGGTCGGGCCGCGCTGGCCAGTCGGGCACGGACTCGGGCGCCCCCGGAGCGTCATCGCTCCAGGTCTCGACGACCGCGAGCTTGTCCTCGAGACAGGTCGAGTACAGGACGCGTCGGGCCAGCTCACGCAGCTCCATCGTCGAGAGCTTAGGATGCCGGGGTGTGGCTCACCCTTCCGGCGCTGACGCTCGCCGCCCTGGAGACCGGGCCGACGCCGTCCTGGGTCGAGCCGCCCGACGTGCCGGTGCTCGTGCCACCCCCACGGGGCGTGGTGCTCCCGCACACCCAGTACCTGTTGGTCGACGACCAGACGCGACTCCACGCGCAGGGCGGGGCGACTCGCTTCGTGCACCGCAGCTACCGGATCGTGACGCGCGAGGGGCTCGAGGCGGCGGGCCAGCTGGAGATCGCGTTCGACCCGAGCAGCGAGCGCCTGGTCTTCCACGACCTGGAGGTCCACCGGGATGGCGCCTGGTCCTCGCGGACGGCCGATGCCCACACCGCGGTCATCCAACCCGAGCAGGACCTGTGGCAGGGGCTGCTCACCGGAGAGCGGTCGCTGGTGGTCCTCGTCCCGGACCTGACCGTCGGGGACGTCGTCCGGTACAGCTACAGCCTGGAGATGAACGACCCGGTCTTCGAGGGTCGATGGACCGACGCGTTCCAGATCGCGTGGGACGTGCCCGTGCTGTTGCGCTCGGTCCGAATCGAGGCCGACCCGGGTCGCCACGCGAGCGTTCGCGTCCTGGGAGCGGACGGCCGAGAGGAGGACGGGCTGACGACCTGGCGCTGGACGGCGCGGGGTCTGCCCGCCGTCATCCCCGAGTGGAACGTGCCGACGGACGTCGTCGAGTACCCCCACATCCACGGCAGCGAGTTCCAGACCTGGGGCGAGGTCGTCGAGTGGGCGCTCCCGCTCTACACCTGGTCGGGCGAGCTCGACGCGCCGGAGCTGGACGACGCGACCGCCGCGCTCGACTGGGTCCAGGACGACGTCCGATACGTCGGGATCGAGCTCGGCGAGGGGAGCCACACACCCCGCTCCCCCGACACCGTGCAGCGCCTGCGCTACGGCGACTGCAAGGACAAGACGCTCCTGCTGATCACCCTGCTGAGGGAGCAAGGGGTCGTCGCCTGGCCCGCGCTGGTCAACAGCGGCAGCGCCCCCATCGACACCTGGCTCCCCTCACCGGGCGCCTTCGACCACGTCATCGTCTACGTCGAGGATCGAGGCGGCGGCTACTACGTCGACCCGACCTCGGCGCTGCAAGGCGGCGACGTCCGAGACCGGTACGTGCCGGACTACGGCTACGCGCTGCTGGTACGTCCCGGCGAGACCGAGCTGTTGCGCATGTCGCGAGGCGACGACTCCGAGGGCACGAGCGAGCTCACCTGGGCGTACGACGTACCGGTCCTGGGATCTCCCCGGATGCAGACCACCACCCGCGCGACCGGGGGCCGGGCGGACAACCTGCGTTCCTGGTTCGCCAGCGTCTCCGAGGCCGAGCTCGCGGGCGACCTCCTGGGCCAGCTCCAGCGCACGGACCTGCAGATCTTTCCGACCGACGACATCACCGTCGTGGACGACGTAGCGAGCAACGTCGTGCAGCTCGATGAGCACTACCGGCTTGCGGACGCCTGGACGCTCGACGAGGACGGCGTCGAGTTCTTCCCCCTGTACGAGCTGTCCATCTACGACCTGCTGCCCTACGCCGAGCAGTCGCGGACCCGGCCGCTGGCGCTCCCCGTCGGCACACACGAGGTCGAGCGCATCGTGCTGGACACGCCGCCGGACTGGAGCTTCGACGACCGCAGCGGGGTGGTCTCCAACCGGTGGTTCCGCTGGGAGGTCCAGTCCACCGCGCGGCGCGGTCACCTCGAGGAGCGCTACGAGCTCGAGGTCCTGTCCGACCGCGTCGAGACCTCGGAGCTCATCGCCTACCAGGACGCGCTGAACGAGGTCCAAGGCTGGTCCGGCTTCACGCTCGAGCGCGAGACGAGGGACAGCGCCAGCGTGCCCGAGTGGACGTGGGGAGCGGTCGTCGGCCTGGTGGTGGGGGGCGGCGCGATGCTGCCGCTCGGCGTCGGACTCGGAATGCTGCTGATGCTCGGCCGGCGCAAGTGAAGCGACGCCTCGCAGGGCTGCTGGCGGTCCTGACGGCGGCGGTGCTCATCGCGTTCGCGTGGCCCGTGGACTCGCTTCCGCCGCCGTCGGACGCGCCCGTCGTGCTGGACCGGAACGGCCACACCATCGCCCGCGAAGGCACACCCGACCGCGCGATGGGCTCGCCGGTGGACAGGGTCCCCAAGTGGGTCGAGCTGACCCTTCTCGCGGCAGAAGACCATCGGTTTCGAACACATGTCGGAATCGACCCAACCGCCATCGTGCGCGCCGCCAACGCCAACCTGCGGGCCGGCGAGGTCGCACAGGGGGGCTCGACCATCACCCAGCAGCTCGTCCGCACCGTCTGGCCCCGACGTACCCGGTGGCTGGGCAAGCTCGACGAGGCCTGGACGGCTGTACGACTCGAGCTCCGCACCGACAAGGACACCATCCTGCTGGAGTACGCCAACCGCGTCTACTTCGGCCGCAACGCCTACGGGATCGACGCCGCCGCACTACAATTCTTCGACAAGTCCCCTGAAACACTCAGCTTATCAGAGGCCGCCATGCTCGCAGCATTGCCTCGGCGCCCCGCCGCGCACGACCCGTTCGAGCACCCCGACCAGGCCCTCGACGCACGCAACAGCGTCCTGCTGCGGCTCGACGAGCTGGGCTGGGCGGACGTCGAAGACGCGCTGGCGACGCCGCTCGAGGCTCGGAGCGCCCCCATCTGGCGAGACGCCCCCCACTTCGTCCGGCACCTGGAGGCTGCACGCGACAGCCAGGTCGAGACCACGTTGGACCTGGAGCTCCAGCGGCGCGTCGAGGAGATCATCGAAGGGCAGCTTCGGCAGCTCGACGGCCGGAACGTGACGAACGCAGCGGTCCTGGTGGTCGACCGCGCGTCGGCTGGGATCCTGGCGTACGTGGGCTCGGCCGACTGGTCGGCCGAAGCGGGCCAGGTGGATGGCGTCCAGGCGCTCCGCAGTCCCGGTAGCGCCCTGAAACCGTTCGTGTATGAGCTCGCGCTGGCCGAGGAGCACCTGACCCTGGCGAGCCTGGTCGACGACCTGCCGGGGGCCTGGACGACCACCCACGGGACCTACCGACCGACCAACTACGACGAGTCCTTCTACGGGCGGATCCGCGTCCGAGAGGCGCTGGCGACCAGCCGGAACCTGCCCGCCGTGCGCGTCCTCGAGCAGGTGGGTCTGGCCGAGCTGCACATGCGGCTGCGGCTGGTCGGGTTCCGGTCGCTGGAGGAGCGGCCAGGGCACTACGGGCTCGCGCTGGCGCTGGGGGACGGCGAGGTGTCGCTGTACGAGCTGGTCGAGGGCTACCTGGCCCTGGCGAGCGGCGGCCGTCATCGGGCGCTGCGGTCCGACCGCGCGGCCGAGCGGGTCGCCCCCGTACAGGTCCTGGATGGCGCCGCGTCGGGCCTGGTCCTGGATGTGCTGGACGACCCGGATGCCCGCGCCCGCGCGTTCGGTGTCGACTCGGTGCTCGAGCCGTCGTTCCCCATGGCCGCAAAGACCGGCACGTCGGTCGGCTGGCGAGACAACTGGGCGATGGGCGTCACCCCGGAGCACGTCATCGGCGTCTGGGTGGGCAACGCCGACAACAGCCCGATGCAGGACGTGAGCGGCGTCACGGGCGCCGGACCGATCCTGCGCGCGGTGGCCGAGGAGGCCTACACCTCGCAGAAGACCGAGCTCTACCGGGCCGAGCTCGTCAAGGGTCCCATCTGCCCCGACACCGGACTCAGACGAGGCGACAGCTGCCCGCACGGCATGCCCGAGCTGTTCGCCCCCGGGACCGTCCCAGACCGCGAGTGCGACCACGACCGCGACCTGGACCCGCCGGCCCGCCTGGTGTCCCCGGACGACGCGAGCACCTACTACCTCGAGGGGGCGAGCCTGCCCCTGCGCGCGACCGGACCGCGCGGAACGGAGTTCGTCTGGCTGGCGGACGGCGTCGAGGTCGGGCGCGGCGAGGGCGTCCGCTGGGCCGCATCGGACGGCGAGCACGACGTCGAGCTGCTGGCCGACGGCGAGTCCGTCGCGCGCCACCACATCTGGGTTCGCTCCAGCCCGGACGAATGACCGCCCGCCGCGGTACGTAGAGTCACCATGATGATCCTCTCCGTACTGGCCTGCAGCCTCCTCGACGCCCCCGAGCCCGCCGCCCGCGAGGCGTTCTACGCCCTGCGTGATGGCAACCTGGAGTCCTTCGAGGCGCGGGTCGACATGGACGCGGTCGTGCCCCAGGCGTTCGAGGGCTGCACACGCATCACGTTGCTCGAGGACTGGGGTGAGCGCGCGGCTGCGCCCAACCAGGGCCTCCGCGAGCTGGGCCGCACCCTGGGCCGAGGACTCCTGAACAGCGCGGTGGAGAGCGCCGGGCCCGAGCTCGTAGCGGACGCGCGGGCCGGCTTCGGCAGCAAGCCGATCTCGGAGCTGTGTCCGGCCATCCAGCCCGGCGACGTCCTGCGGGCCTCGTTCGACGTGAACGGCAACCTGGCGACGGGGCAGCTCCCCATCGTCGCGTGGGGGGTCGAGACGCACGTCGACGCTGCCATGACCAAGAACGACCAGGGCTGGCACATCGTCGGCCTGGACTTCGACAAGGCCATCGCCGAGATCAAGACCGGGCTCGAGCAGCCTACGCCTTGAGCTGCTCGGCGATGAGCGCCTGGACCGTCTCCGGCAGCTTCACGAGCTTGTTCTCCCGGTCGACGCAGCAGAGCTCGACCTCGCCGTCCACCATCCAGCCCTTGCCCTCGGGCTGCCAGACCTGCTGGGTGAACACCGCGCGGTAGGGCGAGCCCTGCTTGATGGTCGTCCGGATCTCGATCGTCTGCCCGTGGGTGGCGCCCTCGCGGAACTTCAGCCGGCACTGGTAGACGACGAAGCCGATCCCCTGCTCTTCCCAGAGCCGAACGAGCTCCGAGACCCCGAGCAGGTGCTCACGCGCCCGCTCGAAGTACTTGAGATAGTTCGCGTGATAGACGACGCCGGAGTGATCGGTGTCCTCGTAGTAGATCTGGACGCGATGGATGTGGGCCATACGCGCCCCCTAACCACTCACTCCTGGAGCCACTCCTCGTACTGCTCCTGCTGGCTCGCTTCCTTCTCCCGGAAGCGCCTCATCAGCCGCTCCTGCTCGGCTTCGGCGTCGGCCTCGTCCTTCAGCCGGTCGCGCAGGACGAACGCGTCGGGGTCGGGCGCGAGGCTGGCAGCCATGTACGCGTCCAGCGTCGTCAGGCCGACCGCCCAGGCGCCGGTCCGGCCGGCATGGAGCGCCGCAGCCTCGGCGGCCGCCCAGTCCTCGGGGTCGAGCTCGAGTAGCCGCGTGTAGACCGCGACCGGGTCCTGTCCGTCCATCGACAGCGCGTGGGCGAGGCCGAGCCCGGCGTCTCGATGGTCCGCGTCGCTCCGCCACACGACAGCGAACCGTTCAGCGGCGTGCTCGACGTCGCCGGCCTCGAGCGCGAGCGCGCCCAGGTTCAGGTTCGCGTCGACGTGGTCGGCCTCCAGCCGCAGCGCCTCCTGGAACCTGCCGACCGCGCCCGCCGTGTCCCCGGCATCCAGAGCCGCGAGGCCGAGCCGGTTGGACAGCGAGGCGTCCCACAGTTGGAGCTCAGCCGCCTTGCCCTCACAGAGCTCGGCCATCCCCACCTCCCCTGCGTCCAGGTGCCGATGGGCCAGCGCGATCCAGGTCTCCCCCGGCGTCGGCGCGCGCGCTTCGGGTTCTTCGAGCCGGGGGACGACCACGACCGGGACGACGAGCGGCTCGATAGGGTGCTTCACAGGCGCACAGGCCAGAAGGATTCCGATGGACAGCATCACAGCTCCTCTTCGAACGTGGCGGTGTGGGCGGCGCCCGAGGCGTACCCGGGGCTGGGCAGGACCTCGGCGCGAGCCGTCCAGGCCTCGGGGTCGAGCTCCTGGAGCCGGGCAAGCGCGGTCGCGGTCGAGTCGTCGTACACGTCGAGTTCGACCGCCTTCTGGTGTGCGGTCTCGTACGCCGTCTGGGCCTTCAGCCGCATCAACTCTGCGCGATCGTTCAGGTCCTGCCTGTACATCTCCGCCTGCTCCGGGGTGAGGAACGTCGGGATGTGGCTGGTGACCAGGGTCTCGGCCAGGTTCTCATAGGCCAGTCCCACGCGGACCAGCGACGCGACGCCCCACGGGCCCGACCCGGTGTCGATGACCTCGGCGTACCGCACCTCGAGCCCCGAAAGCGCCTCGGTCTTGGCCTTCAGCTGGTCACCCAGCATCCGGTTCTCCTGCGCGATGGAGACGGACCGCCCCGGACCGTCGATGCGGAGCGCCGCGTAGGCCTCCCACAGCGGCTCGACCTGCGCATACCGCATGCGGGCGGCGACCTCGGCGACCGACGGGGACAGCGCGTCCTGCTCCGCCACCCAGGCCAGCGCCCGCTCCCGCTCGGCGTCGGGATCGGCCGACAGCTCGACGAGCTCCAGCCAGGCGACCATGCGCACCTCGGCCTCGGGCTCGGCGGCCAGGAGGACCTGGAGCGTGCGTCGGGCGGCATCGTCCGCCCCGTTCGCGCGATGCAGGCGGGCGACCTGGAGCTCCAGCTCGCGGGCGTCGTCCCGCACGGAGTTCAGGGCCAACAGCGCCCGCAGGTCGGTGAGGGCGGCGTCTGTGTCGCCCAGAGCCCTACGGAACAGCCCCGCCGAGTACAGCGCCGTCTCGGCGCTGGCGTGGCCCACGTGCTCGGCGGCGACGCGCTCGTACAACAGCGCGGCGTGCTCGAAGTCCGCGCTCGACTCGTGGTCGAACGCCAGCGCGACGAGCGTGTCTCCGGCGAACTTGGAGTCCGGGTACCGCTCGAGCAGGTCGCGGCGAGCGGACATTGCGTCCGTGCGCTGACCCGCGGCGGCGAACCACACCGCCGCGTTGTTCAGCGCCAGGTCGCCGACATCGCTCTCCGGAAACGTCTTCTCGAACGAGATCAGCGCGTTGGCCGCCGCCACGTCGTCTCCGGACTCACCGCGATCCGCTTCGATGAGCTTGAAGCTGGCGCGCTCGTGCACCTTCCAGGTGCTCTTCTTGAACGCCGCGTTGCCCAGGTCCTGCTGCTCGAAGAACGCCAGCGATGTGGTCTTCAGCGTGGCCCAGTCCTCGACCAGGGCCAGCGAGTCGAGGATGAGGTTCGCCGCATACCGCGCCTCCTGTGAGCCGGGGTCCTGTGCGATGACCACGCGGAACCGCTCTGCCGCGAGCGCGAACTCGTTGCGGTGGTACAGCAGCCAGGCCGACTTGAACATTGCGAACTGCGCCTTGGGTCCGCTCGGGTACAGTTCGACGTATTTATCCAACGAGACCAGGTGGTTCTGCTCCCACTCCGTGAACGGAACGGGCTCGAGACCCGTGGCCTCGTCGGGCTCGCCCGCCAGCTTGGCGGCGGCATGGATGGCGGCCTCGGCCGAGAACTGGCCGTGCTTGCCCTTCGGGTCCATCTCCACGACCGAGCTGTAGGCACTCCAGGACGCCTCGTAGGACTTCCGCGCGAACAGGAGCTCGGCGTGGGCGAAGGTGACCTCGTAGACGTGCGCGCCGTCCGGGAACTCACTGCGGTAGACACCGTAGAGCCGGTCCGCGGACGCGCTCAGCTTCTCGGCGCGGGGACCGGACCCCAGCTTCCGCGCCTCCTGGTGCCACGCGATGGCCAGGTTCGCGAGGTCCTTGGACGCCCGCTCGCTCAGGTCGCTGACGACGTCGGGCGTCGTGGCGTTCGCCTGCGCCCAGGCGCTCAGCGGGCTGTAGTCGCGAAGCAGTCGCTCCAGCTCGTCGACCGTCTCGTCGACGCGCCCCATCTTGCGCGAGATCGCAACAATCTCTGCCTGATACGCGCCCGCGTCCGCGTGCTTCGGGTCGGTCGAGATGAGCCGCTTGTACAGCTGCAGCGCATCCACGTCCTTGCCCTGCTCGACGTAGGTTCGACCGAGGCGGACCATGGTGTCGCGGACCAGGTCCTGGCGGCCACGCGGGTTGATGAAGTGCACGCACTCGTCCAGATCCCCGCCATCTGCGCAGAACCGCACGAGATCCCGGTACGCGTCCTCGCGCAGGTCGATGGTGCCCTGGTGGTCGGTGGACTCGAGCGTCTCGTCCGACCAGGTGATGACCCGCTTGATGGTGTCGAGCGCCAGCCCGTACTCACCCAGGTTGTAGTAGCACCAGGACAGCTTGTAGAGCGCCAGCGCGTAGTGCTCGTGGTGGCGGTAGGCGGTCGCCTTCTTGTAGGCGAGCGTGGCCTTGAAGACCTCACCCTTCTCGAACTGGTGCTCGCCGATCAGCAGGTACGAGGTCGGGACGAACTCGGACTGCGGATAGTTCTTGACCAGGTCGATGTACGAACGGACCGCCTCGTCGTCCCGGTCGAGGTCGTCGAGCGCCGATGCGAGGAAGAACGTCGCCTCGTCCGCGCGCGGGAACAACGGGTAGTTGTGCAGGATGATGCCGTACAGACGGATGCTCTTGTCGTACCAGGCCTCCGAGCCCGACGTGTCCGCGATAAGCGTGTTCGGGTCGCACTCCGCGTCGTTGAAGCAGGCATCGAACAGCTGCTGGAAGCGCAGCATCTCGTCGAGGTAGGTCGCGCGCCCCTCGCGGAAGTAGAGGTCGGCCAGGCGCAGCATCAGGTCGGCGCGCTGGTCGGACGTGAGGCTGCGGTTCTCATGCAGCAGCTTCTCCGCGGCGACCATCTCCCGGTGGCGGCGGTCGCTGGCGGCGGCCTTGGCGGCCTCCTCCATCGCGGCGCGGCTCTGAAGGTCGGCGTCGACCAGCCGGCGAGTGCGTCGGTCGGCGGGCTCGGCCGAGACGGACGAGGACAGGAGCAGCGCCGGACCAGCCAGCGCGAGGAGGATCGCGAGTCGTTTCATGGTGTTCTCCGGGACGGGCGCACCTCGACCCTCGGAGGCCAGGACTCCGTTCAGGGTGAGGAACCGCCTCCTACGACCGCCGGCATCGCCGATGGTTCCCGGGTACTTTTCATCCCGTTGACAGGATCAGACGCCCCGTCTCAGAACCCGCAGAGATTCCCGCCGGTTCCGGGCACATAGATCTCGCGCCCCTCGGCGCCCTCGACCACCTGCTCCGGCGACAGCCGCAGAGGCACCGTGTCGTTGGCCAACCACAGGGCCGCTTGATCGGCGAAGTGCTCGTCGTCCGACAGGCCCGATTGGCCGCCCGGGATGATGTTCACACCTTCCGTGTCGTCCGGTCCGCCGACCGCGACCACCATCCGGAAGACCGGGCCGCTTCCGTAGTCGAAGTCCGTCGTGTTGAAGCCGTTGTTGGCCGCGTCGATGGCGAAGGTGTCGCCCGGGCGGGGGAAGCCGACGAGCTCGGCGCGGGGGTCGGTGGGGGCCATGCCTTCGGCCAGAGGCAGCGTGTCGGTCGTGACCGAGAACTGCTCGGTGATGACCGAATACGTCGGGTCGTCGCCCAGGAAGCCGGCGAGCACCGACTCCATGCGGACCACGTGCTTGTAGCCCCAGATCCACTCGCTCATGTCCTCGGTCCCGAAGCCGCCTTCGCTGTCGTCCTCGGCCGGCGAGCGCAGGAACACCAGCGCGTCGAGCATCGCCATCAGCGCGATCTCGTGGCTCGTCTCGACCTCGTCCGTGCCCAGCACGTCGAAGAACGCGGACTCCTCGGTGTCCTCGTTCCAGGACGACAGGCCCTCGGGGTTGTCCGGGCCGCGCCCATCGACGATCTTGGTGAGCGCCCGGGTCTGACCCGTGCCGCCCGTCGGCTCCCAGACGTCGGGCATGCCCTCGTCGTTGAACACGAACGCGACGTAGCGCCCCATCCAGGCGTTGTGCAGCATCGTCGCAACCGCCTGGAACTGTTCGTCTTCTGTCGCAGTCGAGTAGAACGTCTCGACACCGGTCGGGGTCGGGAAGTCGTCGTCGGCCCAGCCTTCGAGGCGGTCGCGGACCTCGTCGAGCGCGTCGGCGTCCGTCAGGTACAGATCCACGACCCGCTGCTCGTCCGCGGTCAGCAGCCGATCGATCGAAGCCAGCGTCTGGGCGTACACGATGGCCTCGACCAGGACCGGCGAGAACTGTGCGCCGAGCGCGCTCCTGGTGTCGCCTTGCATCTCGGACATGGACTCGATGGTCGAGCCGACCGCGACGTCCTCGGCCAACAGCTCGTCGATCCGGACGGCGCGGTAGCCCTCGATCCACGAGCCACCGATGTAGTACGGATCGTTGGTCAGGCTGTCGTCGAGGGAGATGTTCCCGGGGTCGTTGTTGGCGTTCAGCAGGTAGCCGGACTCCGGGTTCTTGGCGGCGGGGTACTCGTCGAAGGGGACCAGGCACTTGTCGCCTTCACCCTCGACCGCGTACCCATCGGCGTCGATCTCGACGGTGAAGCCACCGTAACGGGTGCCGTCCAGGAGCTGGCTCGGGTCGCTCGCCTCGCCCCACAGACCGTCCTCGTCCCGCTCGAGGTTGTTCCGACACGGAACCGCCTGGTAGCCGGTGAAGTAGATGTCCCCGGCCGAGTCCGAAGCGATGAGGTTCTGCGAGTAGGCGACCAGGCCGCGGGTGGCCTCCCGGAACTCGTCGACGGTCTCGGCGTGGCCGAACCGGTCGCTGGCCAGCAGGATGTTCGCGTCGTCCAGGCCGGTGTAGTCGAAGGACAGGGCGGACACGACGCCGTCTCCATCGGTGTCGCCGGGGATGATCCAGTCGCCCTGCATCGTGACGACTGCCTCGTCGGCGCCGACGCTGTCGCCCTCGATCTCGGCGATCCAGCGCCCGTCGAAGGTCTCCCAGCGCGTCCAGGTCTCAGTGCGGCCGGTGCTGCCCAAGGCGGACACGTCGGCGACCTCGTAGACCTCGTCGTGCGCGATCAGCGGCCTCCACTCGCCCTCGAACCAGGTCGCGCTCGGCTTGCCGTCACCGTCGAGCTGGACCTCCTCGAGGTACCAGTCGGTGATGTCGCCCATCAGCTGGGTCTGGGACCACGCGATGTGGCCGTTGGTGCCGACCGCCAGCTGACCGAAGCCGGGGATGCTGGTGCCGACCTGCATGGTGTCGCCGCCACCCAGCAGCTTCGTGTCGATTCCGAACTGGTAGAAGAGCGACGGGATGTCGAGCGCCAGGTGACCGTCGCTGGCCAGCAGGGCCCGTCCGTCGGCCGAGTGCGCGCCGTCCACACCCCACACGTTCGAGCCGAAGCCCATGTCCCAGTCGTGGCCCATGCGGCGCTGCTTGTCTGCCAGTCGGTCGGCGGCTCGCTCGAGCATGCTCGCGGGGGCGTCGATCACACGCTCGCGGTCGGTCTTCTGCCGGCTGCGATAGCCCTCGTTGAGGCCCCAGCCCGGAGCCGAGGCGTACGGCATCGGCGGCGCCACGGGACGCCAGATGTCGTCGTAGACGCCCGCCTGTCGGAGCTCGCCCAGCGCAGCGCCGTCGAACAGGCCGGGCAGCACGGACTCGGTGTGGGCGCGGCCGACGTCACCGGTCTCGTACCCCAGGTTGTAGATGATCGTCGCTCCGACCGCGGCCACGTCGTACGAGGTCCACGCCACCATCAGGTCGACGGGCTTCTCGCCGCCCAGCAGCACGACCGCGAAGTCCAGCTCGCTCGGCGGGGGGATCTGCTCGAGCGCGACCATGGCGATGTAGTCGTTCACGCCCTCGGCGAACGCGGCCATGTTGCGTTCCTGCTCGCTCGTCAGGTTCGCGAAGACCGTATCGGCGACGTGCTTGCTGCCCTGGCCGCGCGCCTCGATGTCCGTCTCGAGCGCAGCGTCCCCCAGGAGCCCGGAGACCTCGCCGATGCCCAGCCGGCGAGCCAGCTCCATCTCGAAGTACCGGTCCTTGGCGGTGACGAAGCCCAGCACGCGCGAGGCGTCCTCGCGGCTCTCGGCGTACACGTGGGGGACGTCCAGCTCGGTGCGGACAACCTGCGCGCGGCACTCGAGCCCGTGCAGGACGTAGCGCTCGGTCTCGGGGACCGTGTCGAGGATGGTCGTCGGGCGGACGCCGCCGATGCAGGCGGAGAGAAGGAGCAGCAGCATGGTGAGTCCCGGGAGGAACCCGGTCTAACCGCCTTCGGCCCGGCCTTTCAGCGCATCGCTCTCCGCGCGCACGCCGGACCGCATCGCGTCGCCGTAGCGTCGGTCGGCCATGCCCTTCAGGGGCCCCTTCAGGATGAGCTCGGTGGTCAGCGTCGAGCCCGTGGCGGTCGTCGTGATCGTGCGGCAGCGCTGGCCCTTGGCGACGATCGTGAACGCGCCCATGTCCTCCCAGCAGTACCGGTCCGGCTCGTCGACCAGGATCACCCGGTGACGCGCGTCCATCGTGGTGTCGTCCAGGATGACCGTGACGTCCACCCGGGGGCCGATCTCCGCGGCCTCGATGACCCACGGGTTCCACTCGGCGTAGGCGTCCCAGGCCGTCAGGACGTCCCACGTGACCTGGGCCGGCTCGTCGATCTCCACGGTGTGCTCGATGACCAGGAGAGGCGCTGCGAGAATCTGGCATGTAAGGAGATGAATCACGGCACCGTCTCTGCAAGCGAGGTGTCCAAGGTATCCCCATGCTGTTCTCACTGATCACCGCAGCATTCGCCGGCCCCCAGCTCACCTGGGACGCCGGCCTCGACGTCGAGGCCCTGGCCCCGGCGGCCTTCCACGAACAATGGCTCGTCGTCGACGTCCAGGCCCCTGAGATCACTCGGGAGGTCGCGCCAGGGCCCACGCACATCAGCGTGATCCTGGACACCTCGGGCTCGATGCAGGAGCGCGGCAAGCTGGAGTACGCCAAGAAGGCCGCGGCGTCGCTGGTC
This sequence comes from Pseudomonadota bacterium, assembly GCA_024228935.1. Lineage (GTDB taxonomy): Bacteria > Myxococcota_A > UBA796 > UBA796 > CAJQPC01 > JAAESX01. The sequence goes on along the minus strand of JAAESX010000032.1, from coordinate 38,808 downwards.
GAGCGCCTGGGGCCGGGAGACACGCTCTCGCTGGTCGGCTTCGGCAGCGAGCCGCAGATCCTCCGTCGCCAGGGTCGGATCCTGAATCCGGCCGAGGTCCTGTACGGGCTCGGCCTGCTCACCGCGCAGGGCGGGACCCACATCTACGGCGGCCTCTCCGCCGGACTCGACCAGCTGCAGCGGTACCTGGAGCACCCTCGCCGGCGCATCCTGGTGCTGTCCGACGGCGAGGCCACGGCCGGACCGACCGACCGACGCAGCCTGGCCGGCATGGCCTCGGACGCCCAGGCCGCCGGCATCACCGTCAGCACGGTCGGCCTGGGGCTCGAGTTCGACGCACCCACGCTCATCGCCATCGCGGACGCGGGCGGCGGGGTCTACCGCTACGGCAACGACCCCGAACCGGTCGTGGCGCTCTTCGACGACGAGCTGAAGCGCATGCAGGAAGTCGCGGCGCTCTCCGCGACCGTGGACCTGCAGCTGGCGGACGGCGTCGAGCTCATCGAGGTGCTCGGCTACGAGGAGTACGACGGAATGGCCATCGACGGCGGCTGGCGTGTGTTGCTCGGCGACATGCAGTCGGGCGAGCCGCGCAATGTCGTGGCGAAGGTCCGGGTCCCCGCGACCGAGGTCGGCGCCAAGGACGTCGCCAACGTGCGGATCCGCTGGAGGGACGCCCAGGACGGCACCAGGACCGAGATCGACGGCAAGATCCGGACGACCATCGCAGCGGACCCGCACATCCCGGGTAACGCCGCCCAGGCCGCCCAGGTGCTCGAGGAGACCATCATCGAGTTCTCGGATGCGGACATCGAGGATGAGCTCAGGGCGCTCGGCTACTACCAGGAGGCTCTCCAGGAGGAGGACGCCTCCGACGAGGAAGAGGACCGACGGGCCATGGATTACAACCGGGACAAGGCGCTCGAGTACATGTACTAGAGGACCTACTCGAACTCCACGTCGTCGAGCTTGTGGATCTTCAGCTTGTAGTGCAGCGTCGACCGGGCGATGCCCAGGTCCCGGGAGACCGCCGACCGGTTGCCCGAGTGCTTCGTCATCAGCCGGATGAGCACGGCCAGTTCGGCGCGTGTGAGCGGGTCGAGGCTGTCCGGGTTCCGGACCTCGTCGGGGATCTCCACCCGACCGCCCGGCCGCCCGAGCCCCCACGGGTTGAACGAGATGTTCGGGGCCGTGATGACGGGTCCATGCAACACAAACGCGCGCGTGAGGATGTTGCGCAGCTCGCGCACGTTGCCGGGGAACTCGTGGGTGCGGAGCTGACCGATGGCGTCGGGCATCACCCGCACACCGGCCCCGATCTTCCGACACAGTTCCTGGCAGATGATCTCGAGGTCGTCCAGCCGCTGCCGCAGCGGAGGCAGGCGCATCGCCAGGACCGCCAGGCGGAAGTACAGGTCGCTCCGGAACGTGCCCGCCTCGACGGCCTTCTCCAGGTCCAGATTGGTGGCCGCGACCACACGGACCCGGGGGTAGCTGACGTCGAAGCCGCCGACCCGACGGACCTCGCCGGACTCCAGCGCGCGCAGGAGCTTGGCCTGGGCGCTCTCGGGGAGCTCGCCCAGCTCGTCCAGGAAGAGAGTGCCGCCGTCGGCGAGGTGGAACGCGCCGTCCTTCCGGTGGACTGCGCCTGTGAAGGCGCCCTTCTCGTGGCCGAACAGCTCGCTCTCGAACAGGGACTCCTGGATGGCCCCGCAGTTCACGGCGATGAACGGGCCGCCGGCGCTGAGGCTGTTGTCGTGGAGCCCGCGGGCGGCGAGCTCCTTGCCCGTGCCGGACTCGCCGACCAACAGCACGGGCGCGGTGTGGGCGGCCATACGGCGCAGCACGGCGAACAGCTGGCGCGAGGCCGCGTCCACGCCCACCATGTCCCCGAAGCTGTCGCGCTCGTCCTGCTCGACGACGACCTCCTCCTCGAGGTGGAACACCGTGGCGCCGATGCCGACGGGCTCGCCGAAGTAGACGGGGGTGACGTAGGCCACGTGCTCGCCGTCGATGACCGCGGTGCCCTTGCCCGGGACGAGCATCGGCCGACCGTGGACCACGTCGAGGTTCACGTGCTCGCGCACCAGCGTCGGGTCCTCGAGGACCACCCGACTGCCCTTGCCGCCGATGCTCGTGCGGGAACGTGTGAGCGACACCCGACGACCGGCGTCCGAGCCATCGTCCACCACCAGCACGACCCTCTGCACACAGACTCCGTCGTCCGTGGCGACCAGCTTCTCGGCGGGGACACCGCGGCTGGTGACGCTGTGGGTGGCCTCGGCCTCGTCGGTCTGTGTCGAGAAGCGCAACAGGTAGTCGGCGACGCCGATGAGGTCCCCGTCACTCAAGGGGCAGGCCTTCTTGCCCACCGCGACGCCGTTCAGGGTCGTCCCGTGCCTCGACCGATCGGTCACAGTCCAGCCCGAGTCCTTGGCATCGACGACGCAATGTGTGCGGCTGACGTCCGAGTGGGGCACGACCAGATCGCTGGCATCGGATCGACCGATGAGCGTCCGTCCCCGCTTCAGGCTCACGTGCAGCAGGTCCGTCTGACCGCGCATCAGGACCAGCCTTGCCATCAGTCCACCGCCATCTCGAGCTGCCAGTCCATCATCAGTCCGACGTGAATCGTCTCGACCTGCCCATCCGGGCCGACCACGACCGTGGTCGGCAGGGTGTCGACATCGTACGCGGCCATCGTCGCCTGGTCCGCGACGAGGATGGGGTAGTCCATGCCCTGCTGCTTCGCGAAGGCCCGCAGACCGGCCGGGGTCCCGTCGGTCGCCACGCCGAGCACGGGCACGTCGGGGTGGTCCAGGGCGAACTGGTTGAACGTCGGGATCTCGGTGCGGCAGGGCCCACACCACGTCGCCCAGAAGTTCAGGACGACCCACTGACCCTGGTAGTCCGAGAGCACGTGTGACTCGCCGTCCAGATCCTCGAGGACGAAGTCGGGCGCCTGGTCCGGCAGGTCGGGCTTGGGCCGGAAGGCGCTGATGGCGAGGTACACCGCGCCGGCCAGCGCGATGGACAGTCCCCAGTCTCGGATGTAGCGCCACATGCCTCCAGGGTATCCACGGAAGGGCTACGCTGCCCGCGATGTGGATGATCCTGCTGGCCTGCGCCGACCCCGTCGCCGACCCCGAACCCCCGTCAGACCTGGAAGAACGGGCGGCCAGCCGGCTCCGCTCGCGCATCGCGGACCACTCCGTCCAGGTCACCGGGCGAAACCGCATCACGCTGCTGGGACCGGACGGGTACGAGCAGGAGCTGTTCCTCGACACGCTCGCCGCGGCGTGCGCGAGCCAGCCCGCCTCGTGCGACCTGGAGCTGACCGCCTGGATCGACCGGACGGGGCGGCGCAGCCAGGCGCGTGGAGACCCGCTGAAGCTCGACCGACTGCGCCCGATGGTCTTCAACGAGCAGCAGGCCCGGGAGCTGCAACTGGAGAGCGAGCCGCTGGCCGGCGACCTGGTCGTCGTGCTGGTCCAGGACACCGACCGAAGCTCCCGGGTGGTCGACGTCGAGGAGCTGGCGCCGCTGGGCGTGAGCCTGGACGAGGCGCGCGAGACCGCCTGGATGCTGTTCCGCGAGGACCCCGAGCCCGCCCGGGCGGCGGATCGACTGCTGCTCGACGACTGGGAGGACGGCGTCGTGGTCCGGGCCGTGGACCCCGCGACCCTGCTCGTCGGAACAGCGGACGAGGTGGCGGCCCAGGAGCCTCGCAGGACCGACCTGTCGAAGGTGACCCTGAAGCGCGACGCAATGAAATGGCGCCCGCTGCGTTGATCGGGTCGTGCAACACGCTTTCACCGCCGCGACCCGTTTCGGCCTCGGCCCCCGACCAGGTGAGCTCCGTGCCATCGGCGGCGACCCCCGCGGCTGGCTGAAGGCCCAGCTCGGCGACCTGTCCGGCCCCCGGGGGCGAACCATCGAGGACCTGTCAGGTGAGCTCCGGCCGCTGTTCAAGCAGGACGACCGGAAGGCCTTCAAGGCGCGCAGCCGCGAGCTGCTCGAGGCCGAGGAGCGCGCGGCCGCCGAGCATGCCCGGACCACCCGGGCCCCGTTCAACGAGCGCCTGGTGCGCTTCTTCTCGAACCACTTCACGGTGAGCGTCGCCCGCCGCGAGGTCGCGGGCCTGGTCGGCAGCTTCGAGCGGGAGGCCATCCGCGAGGGCCTGACGGGCTCGTTCGGGGACCTGCTGGTCGCCGTCGTTCGGCACCCGGCGATGCTGACCTACCTCGACAATGTGCGCAGCGTGGGACCGGGGAGCATCCAGGGCCAGCGCACCGACCGGGACATCAACGAGAACCTGGGCCGCGAGATCCTGGAGCTCCACACCCTGGGCGTGGACGGCGGGTACGGCCAGAGCGACGTCGAGGCGCTCGCGCATGCGCTGACCGGCTGGACGGTGGACGAGGGCGGCTTCGTCTTCTTGGACCGCATGCACGAGGGCGAGCCGCAGACCGTGCTCGGCACGACCTACCACGCCACCGGCGTGAGCCAGGCCCTCCAGGTGTTGCGGGACCTGGCGACCCACCCGAGCACCGCGCAGCACGTCTGCACGAAACTGGCCCGGCACTTCGTCCAGGACGACCCGCCCGAGGCCGCCGTGCGCGCGCTCGAGGACGCCTGGTGGCGCACCGACGGACACCTGCCGGCGGTCTTCGAGGCGCTGGTCGAGCTCGAAGCGGCCTGGGACACCCCACTCGCGAAGCTCCGGACACCCCAGGAGCTGGTGCTCGCTGCAGCCCGGGCACTGGACGTCGAGGACGCCGACCGCATGGTCCGCAGCTACCGGCTGCTCGGTCAGTCGCCCTGGTCTGCCCCATCCCCGCAGGGCTGGTCGGACCGGGCCGCGGACTGGGCCGGGCCGGACGCCATCGTCGCGCGGGTCGACTGGGCGCGCCGGGTCGGGGCCCAGATCGACGACATCGACGTCGACGCCCTGGTCACCGAACTGGCCGGCCCCTTCGCCAGCAAGCTCCTGCGCCGGCAGGCCGACGATCCCGAGGGGCTGGCGCTGCTGCTGGCATCGCCGACCTTCAACCGCAGGTGAGCATGCGACGACGTCACTTCCTGTCGGGCCTCGGCGCGCTGGGTCTGGTCGGTCTGGCCCGACCGGCCTGGGCGGGCGCCTCGAGCGCCAGGTTCGTGCTGGTCCTGCTTCGCGGCGGCCTGGACGGACTGGCGACGCTCGTCCCCCACGGCGACCCGGACCACGAGCGAGCCCGCGAAGGCCTGGCGGTGGAGGACGCCATCGATCTGGACGGGTTCTTCGGGGTGCACCCCGCGCTGGCCCCCCTCATGCCGATGTGGGACGCGGGCCAGCTGCTGCCGCTGCACGCGGTCAGCCTGCCGTATGGCGAGCGCTCGCACTTCGACGCCCAGGACCTGCTCGAGAACGGCACCGACCGGCCCCACGGCGCCTCGGACGGCTGGCTGGGGCGCGCCCTGGGTCGTCGTCGGGGCATCGCGATCGGCCGCGACCTGCCGCTGGTCCTGCGCGGCGACGCCGACGTGGCCTCGCTCGACCCCACCCGCACCATCCGGGCGGACGACGCGTTCTTCGCATTGGTCCAGGACCTGTACAGCCACGACGAGCTGCTCGGCCCCGCCCTGCATGCCGGGCTCGAGGCCCGCGAGGAGCTGCAGGCCTCGACGGGGCGGGCTCGACGGGCGGACACCCCCGACGTGGCGCTGGCCCGGTCGGTCGCGCGTCTGCTGGCCTCGCCGACGGGGCCCTCGGTCGCCGTCCTGGAGATGGGTGGCTGGGACACGCACACGCGGCAGGCCGGGGTGCTGGATCGACAGCTGGCCGGCCTGGCCGAGGCGCTGTCGGCGTTCTCGAAGGAGCTCGGCTCGACCTGGGACGACACGGTGGTGATGGTCTGCACGGAGTTCGGCCGAACGGTGGCCGCCAACGGCACGAACGGGACGGATCACGGGACCGCTGGCGCCGCACTCCTGGCAGGGGGACCGGTCCGCGGCGGGCGGGTGCTGACCGACTGGCCGGGCCTGAAGCGGCTGGCCGACGGGCGCGATCTGGCCGGCACCACGGACCTGCGCTCGGTGTTCAAGGGGGTCCTGCACGACCACCTGCAGCTCTCGGACGAGGAGCTCAACAGCCGGGTGTTCCCAGGCTCGAGCGACGCCCCCCGGCTCACGGGCTGGCGCTGAACGCCTCGGCGGGGACGGCGTACACGGTGGCCGTTCGCATGCTGCTGTCGACCTCGAGCACGGGCTCGTAGTTGTCCTCGACCCACCGATCGAGCACGGGCATGCTCCCGTCCTGTGGCCCGCTGCTGGTCCCCGACTCGATGATGTAGGGGAGGATGCCCGTGGGGCGGCACTGCTCGACGATGACGGCCTTGGCCGCCTCGAGCGTCGAGGTGGACCCCTGGGGGCGACGGGACGGGCACAGCGTCCGCTCGGAGTGGAACGTCATGCCCTGGGAGCGCGACACGACCGGCCCGTCGGTGCCGTAGTTGTCGGCCACGAACTCGCCCACCTGGCGGACGTACCAGCCCTCTTCCCAGGTCCCCGGTCCCGGCGCGAAGGCGGCGATGGTCGGCTGGACCACCCAGGCGACGACCCCGCAGGCCACCAGCGCCAGCCAGCCCGCCGGCCACGGCTTCCAGAAGCGCCGCACACCCAGGTCGGCCAGCGCGAGCACGCTCCCCAGGCCGCGCGCGAAGAGGAGGAACACCAGCGGGAACGCGTACAGGCGGTACCGGAACGGGGCCCGCGCGGCCTCGAGGAAGACGAGCGGGATGAGCAGGACGAACAGGAAGAGCCCGATGCGCCAGTCCCACGACAGCTTCCGGTGGGTGTCCTGAGGCGGCAGGCCGAGCCCGAGCACGCCGATCCAGAAGCCCGCGATGCAGAGGCCCCAGGGGACGCCGGTCAGGTGGACCGCGCCGAGCATGTACTGGAAGGCGGCGGTGGGGGCGCCGTCGAAGCGCTCGCCGACGAAGCTCACGGCGGTGGTCATGCCCGAGCCGCCGCCCTGTTGCGAGCCGAGCACGCCCTCGGAGTAGACCGAGAACACCTGGGTCATCGAGAAGGTGGGGTACGGCGCCATCAGCCAGGCGAACACGGCCGCACCGACCACCAGGAACACGACCGGGCCCGCGACGCGCCGACGCCAGTCGCCCTGGTGGAACAGCATCGCGAGCGCGCAGGGGAGCGGGAAGAGGAGTCCGAGGTAGTGGGTCGCCATCACGACCCCCGCCAGGGCGCCGGCCAACACGACGACGGGCGCCGGGCCCCGGACCGCCCAGACCGTGCAGGCGAGCAGCGCCGCGACGACGCATCCGAGGATGGGGTCCGAGCCATAGAGCTGGGCGGCCAGGAGCAGCGTGGGCGAGGTCACCACGAGCACCCCGGCCAGAAGCGCCGGACCGCGCCCGCTGGTCTGCCGGCCCAGCCAGTACGTGAACACGCCCGTCCCGAGCAGCGCCGCGTGGTTCATCAGGTGGCCGCCGAACACGTAGTCGCCAGTGAACTGGGCGAACAGCGCCGTGGCCCAGCCGTGGACGGGCAGTCGGTTCAGGTCCGGCACCCCGCCTTCGACCAGGGTGCGCGCGTTCGCGGCCCAGTTCCCCGCATCGGGTCCGAACAAGCCGAAGTCCCCGCCGGTGCCCCAGTCCCACCACCACTCGGGCACGTCCATGACCTCGCGTGCGCGGCTCGGCCCGGCCGACTCGGTCTCCGAGATGCCGATCCACTTCAGCCAGCGGACCCAGGCGATGACGGCCAGGAGCACCAGATCGAGGACCACGCCGCCGATGCGCTTCGCCCACGTCACAGGAGCGTCCAGACCCCGTACCGGCCGTCCTCGAACAGGAGCCGCCCCTCGGCGAGCAGGAGCTCGGACAGCTGCTTCTCGGGGGCGCGGAACTGCTCCACGAACGCCTGCTCCGAGAGGAAGGGGTAGCTCTTGTGGATGAAGTTCACGCGGCCGCTGAGGACATGGGTGACGCCCTCGGCCCGCAAGGCGTCGAGGGTCGCGTCGCCCTGAACGTACAGCAGGTGCCGCGCCGGCACGTGGTCCTCGACGGATGACAGGACGTACGGGCGGTCGACGTAGTAGCCGGGCCAGGCGAAGAGCACGGCCACGACGGCGTCCTGCGGCAGGTGTTCGGCGCAGTAGCGGGCGGCGGTGTACCCGGGGACGCGGTCCTGGAGGTAGGGCTCGGGGTCCGCGCCGAGCGCGACGGGCACCGCCGGGGCGAGCTGCTCGAGGTACGGGCCGAGGTTGGAAGGGAGCCCGGCCAGCCCGACGAGTCCGAGCGCCGCGACACCCCAGCGGGGGAGCGCCCGGCCCGAGAGCCCGACGAGGACGGCGAGCAGGGGCACCGTCGGGAGCAGGTACCGGAGCCAGTGAGGTCCGGCGGCCCAGCCCAGCGCTCCGACCAGCGCAGCGACCGCCACCGCCGCGGCGGGCGAGCGCCGACCGGCCCGGAAGACGGCGACGAGGGCGGGCAGCGCGGCCACCAGGAACAGCGGGCTGATGCGGCCCAGGAAGGTGTAGTCGTCGGTCTGGGCGTGCACCGTGGCGTTCCACGGCAGCAGCAGGAAGTCGAGCCACTCGCGGCCCATGCCGTACCGCTCGATGTAGGCGAACTCGAACCGGTCCTGGGCGGGCCAGCCGGTGAACGGGAACAACGGGTGCAGCCCGTCGACGGCGTTCCGGAGCCACCACGGGATCACGCTGCTGACCGCCGCGACGCCGGACAGGACCGCGCTGCGCAGCCCGCCGCCAGCCACCAGGTACGCGAGCCAGACGCCGAGCAGCGCGGGCGCCGCCGTGTACTTGACGCTGATGGCCGCGGCCCCGAACGCGGCCAGGCGCCAGACCCGTCGATGCAGCGCGGCATCGAGCGCGAGCACCACACACAGCGCCACGGGGAGGTTGTTGTAGGCGAGCCCGAGCTCGCGCACGACCGTGTAGCTCCCCACCACGGCCAGCACCGCGAGCCAGGAGGCCCCGCCCAGCCGGCGAACGATGGCCTCGATCCGCAGCACGAGCAGCAGCCCGAGGGCCAGGTGGAGCAGCTTTGGAGCGACCTCGCCGCCGAGCGCCAGCGCCCCCGCGTAGACGAGGTGGAGTGGCAGCGGACGGGATGCATCCGGGCGCAGCTCACCGGTCGGGAGGTCCGCCAGCAGCTGCTCGGCGAGCGCGAGGTGCTGGTAGATCTCGTCGGTGTCGCTCGGCGGGGCCAGCGCGTCGAGTCCGGCCATCACCGCGATCGGGACGATCAGCAGCCAGACGGCGGGGGGCGGATCGGGCAGCCGGACCTCGGGCCGCCGCAGCCACCCCAGGGCGCCGAGCGACGCGACGAGGGCGACCCCACCCGGCGGCAGGCCGACCAGGACAGCCAGCGCCAGGGCCGGGACCAGCAGTCCGAGCCCGACGACCGCCGCCTCGTCCAGGTCCGAGCTGCGCAGGACGGCCCCGCCGAGCCCGACGGCGGACAGCGCGACCACCAGCAAGCCACCGAGCCCGCGCAGCGCACGGGCGGCCACGACCTCGTCGACTCCCAGCGTCGCCACCCAGGCCAGGGAGAGCACCAGCGTCGCCACGGCGAGCGCGTGCGGAAGGAGTCGCCTCACTCCGGGAGTATGGCTGCTTTGGGCTCCGGGAGCGTCCACAGCAAGGTCTGACCGTCCTCGCGGTACAGCACCCGGCTCCCCGAGCGGGACGGCGAGCGCTGGTGTCCTGGCCCCTCGATGCGGACGCCATCGGAGCACCACACGTCCACGTCCGAGCCGTTCCAGTGCTCCCAGCAGGCGACGTCGCCATCGAGCGACAGGCGCTTGCTCGCATGGGCGTCGGTCGGGATGCAGCGCTCGTCGATGCAGACGCCGTCCGGCGTGATCCAGGCCAGGCTCGAGGCGCTCGCTGCGACGTGCCAGCCGGGACCGAGGTCCTCGACCTCCCCGTCCCGCTCGACGAACACGTGCTCGCCCGAGACCCAGGCGATGACGTCCTCGCCGACCGCGGGAGGCATCCAAGGCGCGACCTCGACCTCGATGAGCCGGCGTCGGTTGCCCTCGAGCACCAGGACCCCGTCGCTCGTGGCCACGGCGTGCCGGGCTCCGTCACTCGCCCACGCGGACGTCGCTTCGATGGGCGACGGCTTGTCGACCGGCGTGGTCACCGGGAAGTGCCAGGTGCCGGTCGCGCCCGTCATGCCGCCGTCGAAGAGCGCCGGGCCCTCGACCGCTCGCTCGAGCTCGAGCTGCAGCCCCGTCTCGAGGTTCACGACGCGGTTCACCTCGTGTCCGAGGCAGCCCACGGCCCACTCGCCGACGAGCTGGGGGTACCGCCCATCACGACACGAGCCTCCCAACCAGGGGAGGCTCGTTCGTATGGGGGCGTCATCAGCCGCCCCCGCGACGGTCAGGAGAAGGAGACCTACTCCGTGCACTCGGCGCCGGTGTCCTGAGAGACACCGCAGCAGGTGACGGTCAGCGTTGTCGTGGCCTCGGTGGCCTCGCCGGTGCAGTCCGTGACCGTGAGCTTCAGCTCGTACTCGTTCGCGTCGCAGACACCGGGCTCGGTGGCCGTGGCGTCCTCGGTCGCGAGGTACGTCTCGAGCGAGGTGGCGTCGGTGAAGACACCGTTGCCGCTCACGAGCTCCCACTGGTAGGTCAGGGGGTCGCCGTCCGCGTCGGTCACCGTCACGTCCGCACCGAGAAGGAGCGTCTGGTCGGTGCAGTCGTCGCAGTTGAAGACGTAGCCGCTGGCCTCGCAGCACGAGGTGCCGGCGTCGAGCGTGTCGGGCGTCGGCAGGCTCACGACGGGCGCGGAGTTCGTCTCGCGCTCGCCGGCCGTGATGGTGATGAGGTCCGGTGTCGACCAGTTCTGGCCATCCGACACGGTGAGCGAGAGCACGTAGGTGCCCGCGACGTCCGCGTAGAACGTCGGCGCTTCGCCATTGCGATCCGAGAAGCTCGCGTTGGTGATCTCGCTGTTCGCCGGCTTGTTCTGGACCTCCCAGAAGAACTGGAGGCTGTCGCCGTCGGGGTCCACCGAGCTGCCGCCGTCGAGCTGGATCTCGGTGCAGTCGAACGCACCCTCCTGATCCTCGCCCGCGTTCGCGACCGGAGCGCTGTCGTCACCGACCGCCGTGATCACGACCGCATCGGCCAGCGACGCGTTGTACTCGTTCCACACGACGAGCTGCAGGACGTAGACGCCGCGCGCATCGGGGGTGAACGAGGCGCCCGCCGCAGTCGCGTCGGCGATGTCCGCCGTGGCGAGCGTGGAGAGCTCGGGCCACTGGTTGAGCGTCCACGAGTAGGTCAGGTCGCCGCCCTTGGGGTCGTACGAGCTGGACCCGTCGAGGGCCACCGAGGCATCGACGTCCACCGTCTGGTCGGCGCCGGCGTCCGCGACCGGGACCTCCTCGGGCTGGGTCGCCTCGACCATCACGTAGTCGGGCTCGGACCAAGCCTTGCCGTCGTTGACCTTGAGCGACACGACGTAGGTTCCGGCGCTATCGGCGTAGAAGCAGGCCGAGTTCGCGTCCGGCGAGTTGTTCGGACTGAACGCCTCGCTGGTCAGCGCGGAGCCTTCCGGCGCCCACTCGAAGTCCCACATGTACGAGAGCGCGTCCCCATCGGGGTCGGTGCTCGCGCTGCCATCGACACAGAGCTTCGCGTCCGCGACGCCGACCTGGTCGTTGCCCGCGTTCGCGACGGGGGCCTGGTTCAGATCGACGGTACCGGAGTCGTCGCCGTTGCCATCACATCCGGCGAAGAGCGCCAGGGCTGCAGTCATCATGGTCATCTCAGGCTCCCTCACCGGTGCAGGTGACCGAGATGGTGACCTCGTCATCATCCGAGTCGTTGCAGTCCGCGACCGTCACGTTGAAGTTCCAGTCGTAGGTGGTGGCGGTGTTGTACTCACCCGCGACCGGAGGCGTCTCGACCTCGGTGGCGGCGGTGTAGGGGGACTCGATCGTCGTCTCGCCCGTGGCCTCGTTCCACTCGAACCTCAGCTCGTCCCCATCGGGGTCCCAGGACGCCGAAGCGTCGAGGTCGAAGCCGTAGCTCGGGCAGTCCTCGCAGTCCCAGGAGGAGTAGCTGAGGCGCTCGCAGTCGGTGGTGGTGGACACGGAGTCCGCAGCACCGGCGTTGGCGACGGGAGCCTGGTTCGCGTCCAGACCCTGCGTGACCATCGTCACGACGTCCGGAGCCGACCAGTCCGTGCCGTCGAAGACCTGGAGCTGGAAGGTGTACTCGCCCTCGACGTCCCACGTGAAGGAGGGGTCGGGCTGGCTGGCGTCGTCGAAGTCGGCGTCCGTGGCGGCCGAGTCGGCCGGCACGCTGACCACGGACCAGGCGTAGACCAGGACCTCGCCTTCCGGGTCCCACGAGCCGTAGCCGTTGAGCTCGATGGTGTCGCCGTCACACGGCGCGTTGTTCGAGCTGTCGCCCGCGTCCGCGATGGGCGGCTGGTCGCCGGCCGAGCACGTCACGTTGGCGTAGTCCGGGTCGGACCACTGCGAGCCATCGCTGACCGCCAGCGAGATGACGAAGATGCCTTCGCAGTCGCAGATGAACGACGGGGTCTCGGTGCCCTGGTTGAAGATGTCGTCGCTCTCGAGCAACGAACACTCCGGCGACGAGGACAGAGCCCAGTTGAACTCGAGCTCGGCGCCTTCCGGATCCGAGCTGGCCGAGCCGTCGAGCGTCACGCGCTCGTCGACCTCGGCGTTGTGGTCCGGGCCGGCGTCCGCGATGGGCGCCGCGTCACCCGGGGCGACGTCGATGACGACGACCGAGGCGGTCGAGGTCTCCAGGTCGTCGCTGACCACGAGGCTGAGCACGTAGGTGCCGGCGACGTCCGGGATGAACGAGGACGCCGAGGCCGTCGACGAGTTGTTGTCGGTCAGGCCGGCCTCGTCGATGGTGCTGTCCACCGGGGCGCTCTGGAACTCCCACACGTAGGCGAGCTCGAACTTGTCCTGCGCACAGTCGGCCGGGTAGCCGCTGGGGCCCTCGGACGTGCCGTCGTCGAGCTCGACGACCTGCAGGGCATCGAGCTCCGCCGTGGAGCCGAGCGCGACCGACTGGTCGGGTCCGGCGAACGCCACAGGGGGGCAGTAGGGGTCACCCGTGTCCTCGCCATCCTTGTCACAGCCCGCAATGAGAAGCGGGCCCGCCAGGAGGACGATGAGAGGGAGCTTGCTGTGCTGGTCGAGCATCGAGAGTGCTCCAGAAGCTGGTCGGTTGGAGGCCCAGGGATCCCAGGGAGGGGTCCAGGGCTGCGCTAAGCTACCCGACCTATCAAGGGAGCGTCAACACGCCACCAACACACCTTCGACGCCCTCCTGGAATCCTGTGTTTTGCGGCGCTCGTCGCGGCTACGGGCGGGGTCCCGAGCGCCCGCGCCGAGCCGGCCGGCGGCCCCTCGGGATGGGGTGCGGATCCTGCCCGTTCGACGGTGTTCTTCGAGGTCGGCGCAGCCCTGGATGGGACCCCGGTCTTCCGCTCGGTGGCCCAGGATCTGGGTCACACCGTCCTGGGAGGCACGTGGGCCCCACACCCGTCGGTCGAGTTGCGCGGGAGCCTCGAAGCCCTGGCCGTGCGGCACGAGACCTGGACGATCGGGGCTGGCGACATCCGGCTGGGCACCGCCGCTCGCGCCTGGTCTGGGCGAGGAGCGGCTCCGGCGATCTGGCTCGACTGGCAGGTGAAGCTGCCGAACGCCGACGACGCGACGGGGCTCGGGACGGACGAGACCGACACCCGCGGCCTGGTCCTGGCGCGCTGGGCCGGCCCGCGATGGCACGCCCAGCTCGGGGCCGGGCTGGAGATCCTCGGCGACCCGAACCACCACGCGGCACAAGAGGATCGGATGGCCGCGCAGACCGAGGTCGGATGGGCGTTCGGTGCCAGTCAGGTGCGCGTCGGCGTCGACGCGGCGATCTTCGCACCCCACTTCCCGGCCGAGGTCGAGGCCCGCATCGGGGTCGAGCATCCGGTCGGCGACCGGCTGCGGGTGGGCGCCCAGGGCACGGTGGGGCTGACCGACGTGGCGTATGCGTTCGGCGGTGCCTTCGCGCTGCGGCTTGTCCCGGGCGAGGCGCGGCCTTAGACAGCGGGCGATTGCTGGAGCGCACGATGTTCGGTTTCTTCGAGGGCCTTTTCGCGAACCGCGACGGCAAGGTCAAGCTCTACGCCAAGAAGATCCGCAACAAGGACACGCCGGTCGAGGAGCGCCAGAACATCGCGCTGTACCTGGCCGACGACGGGCAGCAGGACGCCATCCTTGCGCTGCTCGGGCGCTTCGAGATGACGTACGAGCACGGCATGAAGGACTCGCAGGAGAAGACCGAGGTCAGCAACCTGGTCCTCAGCCTGGGTCACGACGCGATCGACCCGCTCGAGATCTTCATCCGACGCTGCTCGAACTTCGCCCGTCCGATGTCGATCTACGAGCAGATCGCCGGCGCCGAGAAGGCCCGCGCCCTGCTGCTCGAGCTGCTGGACGTGGAGTTCGAGAAGAGCGAGCTCAAGCCGGCGAAGAAGAAGAACCTGCTGATCCGCCTGGCGGACTTCAAGGGCCCCGACATCGTCGCGAGCGCCAGCCGGTTCCTGGACGACTTCGACGAGGGCTGCCGCTATGCCGCCGTCGAGGTGCTCCTGAACCAGGACGAGACCGACGACGTGCGCGAGGGCCTGCTCAAGCTCCTGGCCAGCACCGAGGAGGACTCCGGCCGCCTGAAGCACCGGGTCGCCGAGGCCGGCATGGGCCGTGGCTGGGCCCTCGGCAAGCACGCCGAGGCCATCGCCAAGGCGCCACCCACGAACTTCGCCGTGAAGAACGGTCAGCTGGTCCCGGGCTGAGCTCTCGGTCGCTCGACCTGGTACGGACTGCCTCCCAGGTTCCATCGCGCCATCGCGAGCCCCAGCCGGGCCGCCTCCTCGATCGCTCCACTGGCGAACGCGTCGCGAGCGAGTCGCGCCAGCGGACGGGGGCGCATGTAGAAGCTGCGCCACGCGTAGCGCATCAGCGAAGCCAGCTCGTCGGCGGGGAGGTCCGTCACCGTGTGGCGGTGCGCGTCGCCGTCGACCGGGTTGCGCACGTCGGCCCCGGGCTGGCGGCCGTACTCGTCGAACAGCGGGGTGCCGGGCAGCGCGACCAGTGAGCTGAACTGGACGTAGTCGGCGCCGATCTCGCGAACGAAGTCGATGGTGTGCCGGACCTGCTCGCGGGTCTCGCCCGGTGCGCCGAGGATGATGTAGGCCAGCGGTCGGATGCCGGCGGCGCGCGTCGCAGCGAAGGCCGTCCGCACCCGGTCGATCGACACGTCCTTCCTGAGCAGCGCGAGCGTCTCCGCGTTGCCCGACTCGACGCCGTACGCGACGACCCGGCAGCCCGCCCGGCGCATGAGCATCAGCAGCTCGGCGTCGACGCCGTCCACCCGGCCCTCGCACTTCCACTCGATGTCCAGGCCGCGACGCAGGATCTCCTCGCAGATCTGGACCACCCTCCGGCGATGCAGCGTGAAGTTGTCGTCGTAGATGTTCACGAAGCCGATGCCCGCCGCGACCAGCTCCTGGAGCTCGTCCACGACGTCGACGGCCTGGCGAGCCCGCCACTGACTGCCACTGATGGACTTGTCGCAGAACGAGCAGCGGAAGGGACAGCCTCGCGACGTGATGAGCGTCGCGAACCCAGGCCGGGTCGCCATCAGGTAGCGGTACCCGGCGCGCGGGAGCAGGTCCCGGGCCGGACGGACGATCTCCTCGATGTCCTGGCGGATGGTCCGCGGCGTGAAGGCCTGACCACGCGCCAGCACGCCGTCGGGGACCGGGCCGCCGTCGCGCAGCCAGTCCAGGTAGGGAGCGACTGTCTCCTCACCCTCGCCGATGACCAGGTGGTCGACCTCGGGACAGTCGGCGAAGACGTCCTCACGGACCGCCGTCGCATGAGGCCCACCCAGCACGACCGTGGCCCCGGCCCGCTTGGCGATCCGAGCCGCTCGATAGGCCACGTCCGCGACGGGGGTCATCGTCCCGAGCCCCACGACGGCCGGTCGGCGCCGACCCACCTCGGCCTCGAACCGCGCCCAGCCCCACCCCTGCGCGATGGCGTCGAGGATCTCGACGTCGCGACCCGCGGCCCTCAGCGCACCCGCGATGTAGGCGAGCCCCAGCGGCGGCACGGGAAGGCCCGCGTCCTGGGCGTTGCGACGAGGCGGGCGGACCAGCAGCACCGGTCCAGGGTAGCCTGGCTACCAGGTCAGCTTCGTGAGTTTGTCGCGCACGAGCGGTGCGTAGACGTCGTCGTCGCAGCGGTCGAGGAAGACCCCGTAGTGCTCGATCGCGCGCTCGTTGTCGCCCAGGTGCTCGGCGTAGATCTCCCCGAGCAGACGATGCGGGAGGCACTCGGCCGGGCAGTACGACAAGCTCCTGCGCAGCTCCATCTCGGCCTCCTTGAAGCGGCTCGAGCGTCCGTACAGCATGCCGAGGTTGTTGTGCGCCTTGCAGTAGGAAGGCGACACGCGCAAAGCGCCCTTCCAGGCGGCCTCGGCCTCGGCGCGATTGCCGAGCTCGGCCTCCTCGCGACCCAGGTTGTTGAACGCCTCGAGGTAGGTGGGGTCGATCTCCGTGGCCTGCCCGTACGCGGCTCGAGCCAGGCCGTGCTCCTCGCTGAGGTGCAGCGCGTCGCCGTAGCCGTACCAGGCTTCGGCGCTGTCCGGGTTCCGCTCGGTCGCCTGCCCCCAGAGCGCGACCTCGTTCGACCAGGCCCGGTTCTGGGTCACGGTCGCGGCGAGCAACAGCCCGGTCAGGCCCACGCCGGCCCAGATGGCGTTCTTCTGCAGCCGCTCGAGCGCGAGCGCGACGACGAAGCAGACGCCCAGCACGCTCAGGTGGATGCGGTGCTCGGCCATCGTCTCCTTGAGCGCGACGAAGCTCGAAGACGGCAGCAGCGTCAGGGCGAACCAGAGCCAAGCGAAGGCCAGGAGCGGCTTCTGGCGCGCCTTGACCAGCGCGAAGATCGACGTCCCCACCACGAAGAACATCGACGCGACCGAGCCCAGGGACGCGCCGGTCTCCGGGTGGTCATGGAAGACGCTCTGGCCAACCGGAACGAACGAGAGCTGCACGTACCGGACCCAGACCTCGGCCTGGGTCCAGAGCTGGATCCCGAGCTCGCGCTGGGGCGGATCCGCGGTCACGGCGGCGTCGTACAGGTACAGACGCAGCCCGAAAAAGGCCAGGAGCCCGACGACCGCAGGCACGTGGTCCCGCCAGCGGATGAGCCGCCAGTCCATGTTTCGGAAGATCACCAGCTCGATGAGCAGGAAGGCCACGGGCATGGTGACCGCGACCTCCTTGGTGAAGGCGCCGATCACGACCGCGACCCAGGCGCCGACGAAGTGTTGAGCCCCGCCGACCTGTCGCCAGCGCACGAAGCTCCAGCAGCCGAGCAGGTAGAAGAGCCCCACCAGCTGCTCGCTGCGGCCCGTGACGTAGCTGACGGCCTCGGTGTTCACGGGGTGGACGGCCCACAGCGCCGCCGTCAGTCCACCGATGAGGAGCGGGCGACCCAGGTTGCGGGCCTCGGCGATGGCCGAGAACAGCAGGAACGCGAGGCCGACCTCCAGCCCGAAGATCACGACGTCGACGGCGTGGTAGGCGAACGGCGCCCGCTCGCTGAAGTGGTAGTTCAGCGCGTAGGTGGCGATCGTGACCGGGCGGCTGAGGTTGTAGCGCAGCATGAGCTGCCACTCGTCGAGCACCCGGATGGTCCGGTTGCCGATGACCTCGACCTTGTCGTCGTACGTGAACTCGCCCCACAGCGAGGTGCTGTAGGCGACCACGACGACGACGAGCAGGAGCGCCCAGACGCCCCAGCGGATGGCTTCTCGTCGGTTCATCGCGGCCAGGATCGCACGACGTCCTCGTACAGGGCCGCATGCGTGCGGGCGACGGTGTCGAACGACAGCTCGCTCTCGACGTAGGCCCGGCCCCGCTTCGCCATCGCCTGGGCCGCGACGCGGTCGTCGAGCAGCGTGCGGATCCGCTGGCGCAGACCCTCGACATCGGCGTGGCGCACGAGGAGACCGGCGCCGGCGTGGCGGATGAGCTCACCACACCCGCAGTCCCCGCCGACGACCACCGGGGTGCCGCACATGAGCCCCTCGAACGGAACGAGCCCGAAGACCTCGTCGGTGCTCGGGTAGACGAGCACGTCGGCGTCGACCAGGAGCGCCAGACGCTCGGCGCCCTCGAGCAGTCCGGTGAAGACCACGCCTGAGCTCGCGTTGGCCCGCGCGGTGCCAAGGCCCCCCATGTCGTTCCCGCCCACGACCAGCGTCGCGTCGGGGATGCCCCCGCCCGCGAAGGCAGTGACCAGGTGATCGACCCCCTTCCGAGGACTGATCTGCCCGAGGTACGCGACGATCCGACCCTCGACGCCCCACCGCTTCCGAAACTCTCCGCGGGGCGGCAGCTCCTCGAACTCGTCGAGCATCAGGCCGTTGGGGATCGTCTCGACGCGCTCGTACCCGTCCCGCACGAACCGGCCGGCCTCGGCGCGGCTGACCGCGATGAGCTTCTGGGCGCCACCGGGGATGCGCCCGCTGAAGACCGCGTCCCAGACGAACTTCGCGCCGACCTTGCGCTCGTGGCGATGCAGCGTGCCGTTCGGCGTCATCACGTACGGGACGTTCCGGCGGCCGGCGAACGCCACGGCGGCGTTGTTCAGCAGGTGGCGGTGGCCGTGCAGGTGCACGATGTCGACGTCGTCGAGGATGTCGAGCGGCACGTCGCGGGGCAGGAACAGCTGGTGGTCGTAGGCCAGCCGGTTGCTCCAGTTCAGGCTGGTGAGCACGCGCACGCCGTCGTGTTCCCGGTCGCGTGGGACCCGCGCGCGGCGGGCATCGCAGGCGTCCGTGGTCCAGACACTGCACTCCACGCCCTGACGCGAGAGCGAGCGGGTCAACCCATGCACGATGCGCGGAATGCCGCCGTACGCCCAGGTGGGCGGGAAGTAGGGGCTCACGTGGAGGACGTGCACGGCCCCAGGACTATCACGACGCCTTGACCGAGGGTACGTTGACGGTGCCTGGGGCCAGCAGTACGGTGCGGCGGTCTTTGTCTGGAGACGGACGTGCGCAACATGCTCCTCGCGGCGGTGGCCGGTGCCTCCCTGTTCATCGCGGGCTGCGGCCCCAACTGCCAGTCCACGTGTCAGCGCCTGTACGGCGACGGCACCCAGCGGATCGACGGCGGCCAGGTCGAGGACTGCGGCATCGAGCGCGCGGGGCGCGACGCCGGCGAGCTGATCGACGACTGCATGGTCTCGTGTGAGGACGCGCTGGACACTCCCGGCGAGATGGGCCCCTACGACCCGTACACCCGCACGGGCTCCAGCGAGTCGGTCACGATCGACAACGAGCGCCAGGCCGCGATCTGGATGCAGTGCATCCAGGAGACCAGCTGTGACCGCCTGACCGACGGCTACTGCCTGCCGGTCCCGTAGGTTACGGGGGCGGCCATGACGCTCCTCCTCGTGCTCCTCGGCTGCAACGCCACCTGCTCCCAGACGTGCAAGCGCTTGGTCGAGTGCGACGCCGTGGACACCACGGGCGTCGAGCGCGACCGGTGTGAAGAGGTCTGCCAGGAACAGCAGGACCTGTACGACTACTGGGACGACGAGGACCTTCAGGACCGGTTCGACGAGAACCGCAACTGCATCCGCGACGCGACCTGCGCCGAGATCGACGACGGCGTCTGCTACGACGAAGAGCTCTTCGCCTGGTGAGTCACCGACTGCTCTTCCTGCACACCGGCGGCACGCTGGGCATGAAGGGCAAGCCCGGACCGCTCGAGCCCGCCAGCTACGACGAGACCGTGCTGCCGTTCGTCCGGGGGCTCGACGAGCTGGCCGAGATCGAGCACGCGTTCCTCTGCAACATCGACAGCTCGGACATGGACCCGGGGCAGTGGGAGTCCATCGCCAGGACCATCCACGACGCCAGCGGCAGCTACGACGGGTTCGTCGTCCTGCACGGCACCGACACGATGGCCTACTCGGCGGCCGCGGTGTCCCTGCTGCTCGAGGATCTGGCCCGACCGGTCGTGTTCACCGGCGCCCAGCGACCGATCCACATGCTGCGCAGCGACGGCCGCACCAACCTCATCCACGCCGCCATCTGCGCGACGCTGGATGTGCCCGAGGTCGGCGTCTACTTCAACGGGCAGCTGCTGCGCGGCTCCCGGACGACCAAGTTCTCCGTGAACCGGTACGACGCCTACCGATCCCCCGGCACGCGCCCGCTCGTCGAGATGGGGGCCGAGATCGAGTACCCCGAGCCCTGCCGCCGCCCCCGCCGGGCCCAGCGCCTGGCCAGCGGCTTCGAGCGCCGGGTCGCCGTGCTGACCCTGTTCCCCGGCATCCAGGCCTCGACGCTCGACGCGATCGTCGAGAACGGCGTCCGAGGGGTCCTGTTGTTGGCCTTCGGGTCTGGCAACGTGCCGCTCCAAGGCTGGCCCGAGGCCATCCGCCGCGCGACCGACGCCGGCGTCGTGGTCGTGATCGGCTCGCAGTGCGTCGAGGGCAGCGTCGAGCTCGGGGCGTACGCCGGCTCGGCCGCGGCGCTAGATGCGGGCGCCGTGAGCGGGGGCGACATGACCCTCGAGGGCGCCCTGACGAAGACGATGTTCGTGCTCGGCCAGGGCATCGAGCGCCAGGACTTCCGGACCCTGTGGGGTATCGACCGGGCGGGCGAAGCCGGCTGAGAGCTACCGTCCGGTGTGGACCAGTCCCCGCTCCACTCGCTGCTCGTCCGCATCGCCTCGTTCAGCGAGTCCCGGCCGTGGACGGTGGTCCTCACCTCGGTCCTGACCTGCCTGTTCCTGGGCTCTCTCGGCCTGACCGTCCCCGTGAACCTGACGCTCCTGTCGCTCATCGACCAGGAGGACCCGCAGGTCGCGCAGTTCTACGAGGTCTCGGACGAGCTGCGCGTCCGAGCTGGCCGAGGACCCGAGCGCCGCTCCGATGGGGGCCGCGGGCTACCAGGCCGTGGACGAGCGGACCCAGGAGATCCT
Source organism: Pseudomonadota bacterium (assembly GCA_024228935.1). Lineage (GTDB taxonomy): Bacteria > Myxococcota_A > UBA796 > UBA796 > CAJQPC01 > JAAESX01. The sequence continues at coordinate 17,724 of JAAESX010000032.1, read as the reverse complement.
GGGACGGCACGACGCCACAGGGCAGTACGCCGGGCTGGCCGCGGTCGCCGGGCAGGATCAGGACCGGATCCTTCGGAACGTCGGCCGCATCATTCCGCTCGGCATGATCGTGGTGCTGCTGTTGCTGCGCGCCGTCGAGCGTCGCCCGCTCCAGGTCATCGCGGTCGGGGTGCCGATGGTGCTGGCGTCGGTCGCGACGGTCGGTGCGCTCGGCTTCGCGCTGGGCGAGATCTCCGTGATGGAGAGCTTCTTCGGCGTGATGGTCTTCGGGCTCGGCGTGGACTTCGCGCTGCACCTGCTGGTCCGCCTGCGCGAGGAGCGGGAGGAGCACCCTCAGTTCTCCGAGGCCCTGCGCCGCACGCTCGCCGGAGCCGGTCCGGGCATCGTCGCCGGCGGGCTCACGACGGCCGGCGCCTTCGCCATCCTGGCGCTCGCCCCCGACGCCTCGGCCCAACACCTGGGCCTGTCCGGCGCCGTCGGGCTGGCCATCTGCGGGGTCCTGATGCTCACGCTCCTGCCGGCGCTGTGGACGCTGCTCGAGCGCCGCGGCGCTGCCTCCGTGCAGACCGCGCTGCGCGTCCCCGGGCTGCCGGCGCTGGCGGCGTTCAGCGTCCGGCACCCCTGGAAGGTCGTCACCACTGCGGTGGTCCTGTGCGCCGTGGCGCTCGCCGGTCTCCCCCGCTCCACCTACCAGACCGACCTCGAGAAGGTGTTCACTCGCGACCTGCCGGCCTTCGAGACCGCCGACCGGATCCAGGAGATCTGGGGCGCGGACACCCAGCCCTGGATCGTGCTCACCGACTCGCTGGAGGAAGCGCGCTCGGTCGCAGCGGCGCTCCAGGCCGACCCGACGTTCGCTGCCGCACACAGCCTCGGGACCCTGCTCCCCGCAGACCTCGAGCGGCGCGAGGCCGAGCTCCGTGCCGCCGCCCCTCGCCTGCAGCAGAACCAGCTGGTGCTGTCGCTGACCGGCTCGGCGGCGCTCAACGGCACGCTGTTGCAGGCAGCGCTGGATGGGGCCCCGACCCTCGAGGACGTCCCGGACTCGCTGGCCGAGGGCTGGCGAACGGACTCGGGTCGCTGGGTCGTGCGCGCCTATCCGGAGCCCCCCACGCTGGACGGGGTCGTCGCAAAGGAGCACCGGCTGGCGGCCCAGGCCATCGCTCCCCAGGCCACCAGCATGGGCGTGGTGCTCGAGCAGACGATGGGAGGAGACCGGCCCTGGCTGAAGTGGCTCTTCGCCGGCATCCTGGCGTTCGTCCTGGCCGTCCTGGCCGCGGACCTCCGCTCGGCCCGCTGGGTGGGCATCGCCGTCGCGCCGGTCGTCTTCGGCACGGTCTGCTGCGTCGGCGTCTTCTGCTGGGTCGGCCTGCCGTTCAACGTCGACACCGTGCTGGTCCTGCCGCTGCTGATCGGCCTCGGCGTCGACGACGGGATCCACGTCGTGCACCGCATCGTGCACCGCATCCGCCAGCTGGGCTCTCGGGTGGGCGCGGACACGGCCGCGGTCTCGGTCGGGCGGGCGATCTTCATGACCACCTGCACGACCATCGCGTCGCTCACGGCGTTCCTGCTCAGCGAGCACCAGGGGCTGGAGTCGCTGGCGCTGGTCCTCATCGTCGGTCTGCCGCTCTGCCTGCTGGCGACCGTGATGCTCGTCCCGGTGCTGGCGAGCCTGCTGGGACAGGAGTCAGAGCGTGGACAGGAAGTCGAGCAGCGCGGGATCTGAGCCGGCGTGCTCGGGGAACTCGCCGCCGTGACCTCGGATGGACGGCACCGACGGGTCGTCGCTCCCGAGCGTCGGCCCCGCGTGGCAGTGGCCACAGCCCTCGGTCAGGAAGGTCTTCAGGCCCACCTTCTGGTTCTCGGTCAGCGCGTCGTCGTCGCCGCCGAGCCAGCGGTCGAAAGCGCCGTCACCGACCGGAGCGAAGGCCCGGCTGGCCTGGTCGCGCAGGTCGCGACCGTGGGGCTCGTGCGGCGGATGGGCGTCCGGCTCGCCCGAACAGGACAGCAGCAGCATCAGCATGGGTACTCCCGGATCCGGTGGGGGTCGGCGGCCAGCACCCCCAGGACGGCGACACCGTACACGCCGGCTCGTAGCAGGCGGTGAGCGCGCTCCGGGGTGACACCCCCCAGAACAACTATCGGGATCCCCAGTCGGTCCTGGGCCCCCAGTACGGTCTCTATCGAAAGGACGGGGCGGGTGTCCAGCGGCTTGCTGATCGGCGCGAACATCGGGCTCAGCAGCACGTAGTCGGCGCCTGCTCGCTCGGCCGCGACCGCCTCTTCGACCGAGTGGGTCGAGACCCCGACCAGGCCGGGCCGGGCCGGGACGGGTGAGGTCGAGGCGACGTGAAGGCCGGCTCCCGCGACCGGCGCATCCAGGCACTTCTCGTGCACGATGTGGCCGGCAGCCCAGGGCGCCACCGCCCGACCGGGCTCACGCAAGAGCGACGGCCTGTCGATGATCGACAGCCACTCGCCGAGGTCCCGTCCGTCGCCGGGCGAGATGGGCAGGACGCGCGGGACCCTCATCGGTCCGGGTGTTCGAGCACCAGCTTCTGCGAGGCCGCCACGGGCCCCGTCTCCACCACCGCACCGTCGGGGAACACGACGCGCACGTTCCGGACGGCGGCGTCGCCGAGTCCGAAGTGCTGCGCGGTGGGGGCCTGGCTGTTCAACACCAGCCCCTGTACCTCGCGGACCTGGGTGCGCCCGCCAGACTCCACCTCGATCCGTGCACCGAGCGCCTGGACGTTCGCGTCGACACCCACAGCCTGGACCTCGAGCCAGCCGCCATCGCCGCACGGGTTGTCCCAGATCGCCAGCGGCTGGGTGTGGTATCCGACCACCAGCTCGCGGAAGCCGTCCCCGTCCAGGTCCGCGCTGACCATCGCGTAGGCGTAGTCGGAGCTCGCCTCGCCGAAGCCCGTCGACTCGCTGCGATCGGTGAAGCCGTCGGGCCCGCCGGACCAGATGGCGTCGGGCTGGAAGTGGGACTGCGTCGAGTCGAGCGGGTTGCCGCCCATCGGGAACGGTCCAGCGGCGGCCGCCATGTCGTCGAACCCGTCGTTGTCCAGGTCGTCGAGCGCGAACGCCCAGCTGACCCAGGTGTGTGTCGCGGGCTCGTAGGACTGCCGCCAGTCCTCGCTGGTGTACGAGTAGTCCCACAGGTCGACGGACAGCCCCAGCGCGGCGCCGCTCTCGACGTACCCACCGACCCCGCCCCAGACGAAGCAGCGCAGCGAGTCCGAGAGGTCCGACACGCAGTAGTCGAGCGCGCCGTCGTGGTTCATGTCCGCGACGGTCATCCCCATCGCCGAGGCCCAGGTGTCGAGTCCGACCTGGGGCGCGATGTCGACGAGCACTGGATCGCCGTCCTCCAGGCCGCGGTTCTCGTACAGCTGCGACGGCCCGTAGAAGTAGCCGAACTCGATGCGATCAGCGCCGGTGAACCAGTCCAGGTCCCCGTCCCCGTCGAAGTCCGTCCACAGGTTGAACAGGGACAGCGACGTGAGCTCGGGCGCGTACTCGCCCAGCTCGCGCCAGGCGCCGTCTTCGTTCAGCAGGATGCGGTCCGGCGCAGCAACCCAGGAGTTCCACTCGGTCGACAGCGGGTCGGTGTCCTCGATCCGGTCCGAGCCCGGCAGGCCCAGGTCCAGGTCGCCGTCCCCATCCCCCCAGCCCATCGACAGGTGGCAGGTGCGCGGGAAGTCCGGCTCGTCGAGCACCACCTCCCAGTCACCGAACGTGTTGTCACCGAGGTTCGTCGCGACCAGCACCAGGCTCGCCCCGACCACTGCCAGCTCGGGCAGCCCGTCCCCATCGAGGTCCACTGCGGCGGTCGCGTAGACCTCCCGCGTCGCCGGCGCTGTGACGGTCGACTGCGTGAACGAGCCCCCATCGTTCTCCAGAAGCGTCAGGGCCCCGTCCGTCTCGTGCAGCACCAGATCCACGTCGCCGTCGCCGTCGCCGTCCAGGTCCGAGGCGACGAGCCCTCCTCGGACGTAGCTGCAAGCGGACCCGCCGCGCTCGACGGGTCGCTGGACGTCGGCTCCCCGCGCTTCGGCGGACTCCTCGAAGCGCTCGAAGCCGCTCACCGGTGACGCGCACGTCGGCGGCTCGACGCTGGACGTCTTGCACGCCGGCAGCGCCAGGATCATGGGTGCTCGACCCGGACGGTCCGGCACCCCGCGAAGTGCTCGGCCTCGACGACCTCGCCGTCCTGGAAGATCACCCGCAGGCGGTCGACCAGGTCGACGTCCCCCAGCCCGAAGTGCAGCGGCGCCGGGTTCTGGCTGACGAGGAACAGGTTGTGCACCTCGCGCATCTGCGTCTCGCCGCCCGCGGTGACCTCGACTCGCGTGCCGTAGCCCTGGGCGTTGCGATCCGCGCCCACGACCTCGACCTCGAGCCAGCTGCCCTCGCCGCAGGGGTTGTCGAAGATGCGCAGCGGCTCGGTGTGGGAGCCGACGATGAGCTCGCGGAATCCGTCCCCGTCGAGGTCCGCCGACACCATCGAGGCGTCGTACGCCGACGACGCCGCGCCGAACCCGGACTCCTCGGACACCTCGTCGAACCCGTCGTACACACCGGCCCACAGGACGTTCGGCTGGAACGCGGACACCTGCCCGTACAAGGCGTTGCCACGGTCCGGGACCGTCGAGGCGACCGCGGCCATGTCGTCGTAGCCGTCGTTGTCGAGGTCCTCGTAGACCAGCGCCCAGCTGACCCAGCTGACCGTCCCCCAGCCCGGAGGCCACTCGTCGGGGGTGTAGGAGTAGGCCCCGAGGTCGACCGCAAGGCCGAGCGCCTGGCCCGCGTCCACGTAGCCAGCGACGCCCTCGTTGATGAAGCAGCGCAGCTGGTCAGCGAAGTCGCTCACGCAGTAGTCCATGAGCCCGTCGCGATCGACGTCGGCCACGACCATGCCCATCGCGGCGGCCCACGTGTCCATACCGATGTCCGCGGCGTCCTCGACCAGGACCGGCACCCCGCCCTCGACCCCGTCGTTGCGGTGGAAGGCCGTGGTCCCGTAGGCGTCCTCGCTCATCTTTCGATCCGTGCCGGCGAACCAGTCCAGGTCCCCGTCCTTGTCCCGGTCGGTGAAGGCGTGGACCAGCGAGATGGCGTCCGGCTCGGCGCCGTAGTCCCCGAGCAGCGTCCACGAGTCCCCGTCGTTCCGGATGAGCCGGTCGGGTGTCGCGGTCCACACATCGAGGCCCGACGGCATCACCGCGTCGGCGTCCGTCACCTCGTCCGCCCCCGGCAGCGCCAGGTCCAGATCGCCGTCTCCGTCGATGTCGCCCCAGCTCATCGAGACGTGGCACCGCCGCGGGTACTCGTCCTGGCGGAAGACCTCCTCCCAGTCGGAGAACGCGCGCTCACCCAGGTTCCAGCTGACCAGTGCCAGGTCCTGGCCGACCACCGCCAGTTCGGGCAGCCCATCGCCGTCGAGATCGACCGCGCTCGTCGCATACACGTCGCGCGGCGTCGGAGCCGTGACCGTCTCGGCCGTGAGCTGACCGCCCTCGTTGACGTACAGGGTGAGCGCGCCATCGGTCTCGTGGAGCACGACGTCGACGTCCCCATCGCTGTCCATGTCCTGGGCGACCAGCCCGCTGCGCATGTAGGGGCAGGCCCCCCAGTCCTCGTCGACGTCGTGCCCCACACCGGCGCCTCGATCGGCGGCGTCCTCGGTGAACCGGCCGAAGCCACCCACCGGGTCCGCGCACTCCACCCTTGGCCCGAGGGTCACCTCGGGGGGCAGCAGTGCCTCAGGCGCTGCTCCTGAGCAGGCCAGAACGACTAGCGGGTTCACCCACCGATCATGCCCTCGATCGGGGAGCTGGCGGAAGCGTAGAGCTTCTTGGGGATCCGGCCGGCCTCGTAGGCCTGACGCCCGGCTTCGGTCGCCGACCGCATCGCGTTGGCCATCTTGACCGGGTCCTTGGCGCCCGCGATCGCGGTGTTCATCAGCAGTCCGTCCACGCCGAGCTCCATCGCAACGGCCGCATCCGAGGCCGTGCCGACGCCCGCATCGACGATGACCGGAACGCCCGCTTGTTCCAGGATGATGGCCAGGTTGTACGGGTTCCGGATGCCGAGCCCCGAGCCGATCGGCGCGGCGAGCGGCATCACCGCAGCGCAACCGATCTGCTCGAGCTTCTTGCAGACGATCGGATCATCCAGACAGTACGGCATGACCGTGAAGCCATCCTGAACGAGAACGCGAGCCGCCTCGAGGGTGCCCTCGTTGTCGGGAAACAGATTCTTGGGGTCGCCGATGACCTCGAGCTTGATCAGATCGGTGCCGAGCAGCTCCCGAGCGAGACGCGAGGTGACGATGGCCTCTTCGGCCGTGAAACAGCCCGCCGTGTTCGGCAGGATGAGCACGTTCTCGCGATCGATGAAGTCGAGGATGTTCTCGCCCTTCGGCGCGGCCAGATCGACACGGCGGACGGCGATCGTCACCATGCCCGCGCCCGAGGCCTCGTGACAGGCCTTCATCTCACTGAAGTCCTTGTACTTTCCGGTTCCGACGATGAGCCGCGAAGGCAGTGTGTACGAGCCGATCTGGAGCATGCAGTCTCCCGCTTGACAGGGTTTGGGGCACGGCTAAGGGTTCCTCCCAACCACGGCAAGCGAGGCCACACCCACATGCTTTCGACGCTCCTGAACGCCTACAACGCGATGAACCCCGCCCCCGCCGCACAAGCCCACTGTGACGGCCCCTGTGGCGTGTACGACCCGGCCAGCGCGCGCATCGCTGCCGAGGCCGCCGTGTCGATGACCAAGAAGCTGCTGGCGCTCGAGGTTCCGGACGGCTCGGACAAGGCCGCGGTGGTCAAGTACCACAACAGCTTCAGCCGCTACGTCGCCATCAAGGAGGAGCAGGCCCACATCGCGAAGGAGGAGCTCCTGGTGCTGTGGACCGACTACTTCAAGCCGCACCACCTCGAGGCGTACCCCGAGCTGCACGACATCTTCTGGAAGGCCGCGAAGGAGTGCTCCTACGTCAAGGTCGAGTGCTCGATGCACCACGCCGAGGCGCTGATGGGCCACATCGAGAAGATCCACACGATCTTCTGGGCCACCAAGAACCGCGACGTGGCGTACTACACGACTTGAGCTCGCTTCCGGCGGTCTCCCTTCGCGAGGTCGGCGCCTGGCTCCTTCGACGACGGACACGCGTCCGCGTCGAGGGCCCCAGCATGGAGCCGACCCTCGTCGAAGGGCAGACCGTGCTCGTCTGCCCGAGGCGCTCTGCCCGGCCAGGCGATGTCGTCGTCGTCGAACTGCCCGACGGGGTCCGCGCCATCAAGCGCGTGGCTTCGCTGTCGGGCGGGCTCGATGTGCGCGGCGACAACCCGGCTCGGAGCACCGACTCGCGCCAGCTGGGACTCCTGGACCTCTCGTCCGTCCGCGGCGTGGTGGTCTGCACCTTCCCCTGAGAGCCCCCGATGACCCTCGCACTGCTCGGCGCTGCCTGCTCGATCGCGCTCGTGCACACGCTCATCGGGGTGGACCACTACCTGCCGTTCGTCGTGCTCGGCAAGGCGCGTGGCTGGTCGCTCGGCAAGGTCGCCGGACTGACGGCGCTCTGCGGACTGGGTCACGTCATCGGCTCGATCCTGCTCGGGTTCATCGGCATCGGCGCCGGCGTCGCGCTGGGCGAGCTCGAGTTCATCGAGGGGATCCGCGGGTCGCTGGCCGCATGGGGCCTCATCGGCTTCGGGCTGGTCTACATGGCGTGGTCCTGGAGCCGGCTGCGGCGAGGACACCACCACCCCGCCCACTCGATGACCTTCTGGTCGATCTTCATCGTCTTCGCGCTGGGCCCGTGCGAGCCGTTGATTCCCTTGTTGATGGCGCCGGCCTTCGAGCACAGCTGGGGCCTGGTCGCCGGAGTCGCCGGCGTGTTCGCCGCGGTCACGATCGGCACGATGGTCTCGCTCGCCTGCGTCGGGTTCCTGGGCCTGTCCGTCGCCCCGATGAAGGGGCTCGAGCGCTACGCGAACGTGCTCGCCGGCGGAGCCATCGCCGCCAGCGGCCTCATGATCCAGGTGTTCGGCATCTGAGATCGAGGCCCAGGACCGTCTTGGCCACCTGCCGCATCGCAGCGGCATCCCCTGTCGTCACCACGTCGAGACGACCGCTGCCCGCCGACAGCGGGAGCGCTTCGACCACGGCCAGCGCTGGATCGACGAGCGTGGCGCCGGGGCAGCGGGCCTGGATCGCGTCGCTCAGCGCGACGTAGTGCGTGCAGGCGAGGACGAGCACCTCGACGGTTCGGACCGGCTCCAGGATGCGGTCGAGGTCCCTACGGCAGGCATCCGAGTCCCCTCGGCCCGCCTCGATGTGGGCCGAGAGCGGCTGGGCGATGCGCTGGATCACCGGTCTGTCCAGGGCACGACGCCAGCGACCAGAGCGGACCGTGCGGGCACCGCCGATCAGTGCCGTGCGGCCGGCCGGCACGTGTTCGGGGGCGATGACGCCCTGAGTCGGGACCGCGGGGGTGACGTCGGGGAGCGCCGTGCTCCCCGAGTGGCAGGCGACCAGGACCTGGGTGGCGCCGAGGCCGGCCAGCCGCGCGATGGCTCGCTCGACGCTGAGGGCGAGCTCCCGCCGGGACTGCTTCCCGTACGGCGTGTTCCCGCCGTCGGCGAGGTACACGAGATCGAGGTCGGGGCAGAGCTCTCGGGCTCGCCGCAGCGAGAACAGCCCGCCGATTCCCCAGTCGAGGATGCCCAACATCATCGGGGGCTCACGGGTAGCTCTGGGGAGGGAACCAGCTGTCGGCGATCGGCCCGGAGTCCACGCCCAGGACCCGGCTGTTCCGCCCGACGTCGAGCACATCAATCTCGCCGGCCGGGAAGCGGGAGCCGAAGAACCAGCGGTACTCGTGCTCGGCTCGGATGGGGTTGTACTGCAGCATCGCGGCCCAGGCGGGGTCGGCGACCAGGCGCTTGCGGGCCTGGACGAAGCCCGGGAACCGGCGAGCGCGGCGCACCTCGCGCAGCTTGGCGGCCGCCACGGCGGGGAGATCGGAGACGGACGCCGGGCTGGCGACCATGTCGACGACCAGCAGCCGCCCACCTGGTCGAAGGACCCGCGCGATCTCGGCCAGCAGGGGGTCCCAGTCCAGGTAGCGCCAGGACAGCAGGCTCGTGACCACGTCGAACCGGTCGTCGTCTTGCGGCAGGACGGGGCCCTCGATCCGGTCCCATCGCGCGTCGGGCTCGTGCCGAGCGGCCTCGGCGAGCATGGCCCCGGACACATCGACCCCCGCGCCGTGCCTGAGTCCCGGTCGGAGGGCGCGCAGCAGGGCGCCGGTGCCGCACCCGATGTCCAGCACCCGCGCGTCGCTCGGGACACGAGCCGACAGCCAGTCCCACTCCGGACCACGCACCCGGATGTCCTGGAACACCGCGTCATACAGCTTCGCGACCCGGTCGTACGCCGGGGCGTCCAGCCCGTCCTGAGGCAGGTACCGGTCCAGCGGTACAGGAGGGAGCCAGCCCAGGTGCTTCCCGAGAGCGCCCGTCAGCCCGTGGGACTTGCGGCCGGGCTGACCGACGACGAAGACATCGGCGTCGGCCGCGAGGTTCGGCGGGACCCAGCGATAGCGGGTGGGATGGCGCGAGACCGTCGTGTACCAGTGGTGCCCCGACGCCGGCACCCCGAACGTGCGCGCGAAGAACGGGGCGAACCATCGGCCCGACCGGCAGCTGTGGAAGAAGGCCTCGGCGCCCGGCGCGAACGGGATGGCCAGCGTCCGCCACTCATGCGGCGAGAACTGCTCGGGCAGCTCGGTCGTGCCGAACATCGGCCCGTACATGCCGCTGTGCGCGATCAGGTGCAGGGAGGTCAGCTCCGAGCACGCGCCGATGGCCTCGACCAGGTCGCGCTTCGACTCCACCGCGACGCAGTGAACCGAGCCGGACAGACCGCGCGCAAGGGTGCGCGCGGCCTGCTCGAGCTGTCGGCCGCCGTCCCGGTACAGGGTGGTGTACGCGACGAGATGCAGGGTCTACAGCTCCGTGACGGTGACCGTCGTGTAGAACGCCACGCTGCTGCTGAAGTTCTCGACCGTCGCGGTGCCCGAGTAGGTCGCGTAGTCCAGGTCGTAGATGTAATAGCCCTCGGAGTCCCCGAAGCCCCCGTCCTCGGTCGATGCGGCGTCGAAGAAGACGTCCGGCGGGCTGTCGCACGACGCGCCCGCGCCGACCGCGTAGTAGGTCCCAGCCTCGACAGGCAGCCCGATGTCCCCGGAGTCCAGCCAGCCGTCCGACGTCTCGCTGTTGCCGGTCGACGACCACTCCACCGTCCAGGACGTCGTCGACGGCGTGGACGCGCTCAGCAGGTAGTAGTCGACCGTGCAGTCGTCGACGCCCTCGACGTAGACCGCAAACGCGTCCAGCGTGGCGGGCACGTCGGCGGTGATGATCTGGGCGACGAACGCGTCGGCGCCGGTGTCTTGGTTATACGCGTCGCTGCCGATCTCATAGTCCACGCCTTCGCCGCAGCCGATCTCGTCGCACTCGAAGCTGGCGTCGTCCTCGGGCATCCAGGCGAAGCCAGTGCTGTCGTTGGCGACGTCGTAGGGCGCGTTGTCGTCGCCGCCGTCGACCGTGCCAAAGCTGACCGTGTCGGCCCAGAACTGGCTGCTGTCGTAGGCGAACAGCGTGACGGCGCCCGCGTCACTGACGTTCGATGTGACCGAGGCCGCTCCCGAGGTCGAGCCGGTCATCTCGACGTAGGCGCCCGCGTCGATCGCCATGGCGGCTCCCTCGATCGCGATGTTCCCGTCGAAGGTGCTGTCCGTGATGGTGATGAGCTCCTCGGCTGTCGTGAAGTACCCGATGGCGTAGAGCGCCCCGCCGCTGTTGTTGGCCTCGTTCGCGGTGAACGTGCTGTCGGAGATCTCGACCTCGTTCGCGTCCGCGATCAAAGCGCCGCCGAAGTCGGCCAGGTTGCTGTCGAACGTGCAGTCCGCGACGTAGAGATCGCACCCCTGCGACGCGATGCCGCCGCCCAGATCGCCAAGCCCCTCGCGGAACGTCGAGCCGTCCACGTAGACCGCGGTCCCTTCCGCGTAGCAGCTGATCCCGCCGCCGGTCGCGGAGTAGCCGAAGTCCGTGAACGCGTCGCCGCTGCCGTACCCGTCGGCGAACGTGAGGCCCTCGGCCGAGAACTCGATGGCGTCGGTCGCGATCTCGAAGACCGAGCCCGTCAGCGCTCCGTTCAGCTCGACCGCGTCCTCATCCAGGTCGTCCGAGCGGACCACCAGGTTGCTCTCGACGGTGGCGTTCACGTAGTAGGTGCCCGGGCAGAACACGAGGTCGCCGTCGGTCGCGAACGTGGGCGTGGCAGGGGCATCCGAGGTGCCCGTCACATCCGCCGTTGCGTTCGACAGCGTGCCGTCGCTGGACTCGAAGTAGGCCGAGTTCGTGTCGACCCCGGTGTCGCACTCGTCGTCCAGGCCGTTGCCGCAGACCTCGTCGGCGCCCGGGTTGACCTCGGGATCGGCGTCGTCGCAGTCGTCCGAGACATCGCCGCCCCAGCTCGGGGCGTCGCACAGCTCGACGGTGTCCGTGCCGCCGTACCCGTCCAGGTCGGCGTCGTCGTAGTACGCGGTGCCGTCGACTGCGTCCTCGTCGATCTCGTCGTCGCAGTCGTCGTCGCGATCATTGCAGAGCTCGTCCGCGCCCGGGAAGACGCCGCCGTTGCCGTCGTCGCAGTCCCCGGTCTCGTCGGTGTAGCCATCGGGCGCCGTGCAGGCCTCGGTCGTGACGTCCGAGCCGTAGCCGTCGTCGTCGCGGTCCTCGTAGAAGACCGCGCCCATCTCTTCGTCGATGTCCCCGTCGCAGTCGTCGTCGACCTCGTTGCAGACCTCGGTGGCGTCGGGGTTCACGGCGGCGTCCGCGTCGTCGCAGTCGTCCGCGTTGGCGGCGAACATCTCATCGTCCGCGCAGGCCTGGGTGGCGTCGCCGGCGCCGAAGCCGTCACGATCCACGTCGGACCACATCTCGATCGTGCCAGCGCCGCCGCACTCTTCGGCCAGGCCGCTGTCGGTGCCGCTGTCGCCGGCGGGAGTCTTGGTACAGGCGAGAGCCAGAAGCAACATTCGATCATCTCCTCGGGTCGCTGCCGGATGTGAACAGCGCGTGCGTTAGTTTGTACCGCTTTCCGAGGTGTGTGCCTATGGCCACGAGGCCCTACCCCGAGCTGTCCTTCCCTGGAATCGCACTGGGCGTGCTCCAGGGCGTGCTGATGACCGCCGCCTTCGTCTACATCGCGTTGAAGCTGGGCTTCGGACTCGGTGGTTCGACGGTCGCGGCCATCGTCGGCTTCACCTTCCTGCGCGGCGCGCTGCGACGAAAGTCGATCGTCGAGAACAACATCAACCAGACGGTCGCCTCGGGCATCAACACCGCCTCAGCCGGTGTCGTCTTCACGCTGCCCGCGCTCTTGCTGTTGTCCGTCGGCGACGAGACGCTGCGCGACTTCCCCATCGGTCCGCTCATCTTCGCGAGCATCGCCGGCTCGCTCATGGGCATCGTCCTCATCATTCCGCTGCGCAAGCAGATGATCGAGTTCGAGCGCCTGAAGTTCCCGAGCGGCACCGCGGTGGCGACGCTGCTCCGCTCGCCGGGAGAGGGCCTGTCCCAGGGCGTGCTGCTCATCGTGGGCGCCGGACTGGCGCTCGTCCTCACCGTGCTGGTCAACCTGGCCATCGTGCCCGAGGAGCTCGACTTCGGGCACCTGGCGTCCCTGCCGGCGTGGCTACCCATCGCGCTCTACATCTCGGCGGCGAACTTCGGCGCCGGGCTGCTCTCGGGCAAGGGCGGCCTGCCGTTCGCCCTGGGCGGCGTCCTGGCCTGGTGGATCATCACGCCCGTGGCGGTCTCGGCCGGCTGGATCGCTCCCCCGGACGCGATGGCCGTGGACTCGATCGCGGGCTGGCAGGCCGGCGAGGTCTACAGCCAGATGCTGCGTCCGCTCGGCATCGGCATGCTCATCGGTGGCGCGCTGGCGGGCGTCGTCTCGGCGCTGCCGGCGGTGAAGGGGGCCTTCGCCTCGCTCAAGGCCGCCGCCAAGATCGCTCGCGAGAAGGGCGCCTCCCCCGAGGAGATGGGCTCGAAGGTGCTCGGCTTCGGAGCCGTCGGCGCCTTCGGTCTGCTGTTCACCTCGGCGTACTTCGCCGCGGACATCAGCGTCGGACATGCCCTGCTCATCGCCGTCGTCGCCGCCCTGTGGCTCGCCCTGGCCGGCATCATCGTCGCCACCGCGACCGGACACACCGACATCAGCCCGCTCTCGGGCCTGGCGCTGATCGCCGTGACGCTGATGTACTTCCTGACCGACGGCAACGTGACCGCGGCCATCCTCATCGGCGTCTCGGTCTGCATCGCGACCAACCAGTGCGCCGACATGATGAGCGACCTGAAGACCGGTCACCTGGTCGGGGCGACACCTCGAAACCAGCAGATCGCGCAGCTGCTGCTGTGCTGGCTCGGACCGCTGGTCGCCATCGGCGTGCTGTTCCTGCTGTGGAACATGCCCGGCGACGGCAGCCCCGGCTTCGGCCCCGAGAGCGCCGCCTGCATCAACGAGACGGCGGACTGCCTGCTCGCTCCCCAGGCCGGCGCGCTGCAGGGGATGATCGAGGCGCTCCAGGGTGGCGACGCAGCCATCGACAAGTACCTGGGTGGAGCCGTCATCGGCGGCGCCCTGAGCGTGTTCCCCATCGGCGGCGTCGCCGTCCTGGTCGGGCTCGCGATGTACCTGCCGTTCTCCATCACGCTGGCCTACGGCGTCGGCTGCGTGGTCGCGATGGGCCTCGAGAAGAGCAAGGGCAAGGTCTTCATCGGCAAGAAGCTGGTGCCGTTCGCGGCCGGGCTGATCGTCGGGGAGGCGCTGACCCAGCTGGTCTGGTCCGTCCTCCGAATGGTCCAGGGAGGTGGAGCATGAAGCGCATCATCGCCATGGGGCTCCTGTTCGTGGGCCTCGGACTCGCTGCCGCCGCAGGCTCTCGCAACGGCGCGGACCACGTCGAGTACAGACAGGCCCAGGCCGAGCTGGCCGAGCTGGGTGACGAGCTGGTCGAGCTCCAGGAGTTCGAAGCCGAGCTGTCCGAGAAGGCTCGTGCCCTGAAGGTCGAGGACCTGAACTGGGGCCTGGAGCAGGCCCAGGTGGACGCCACCGCCGAGCGGGCGGCCATCGCCATCGGCGAGGAGTACGCAGCCCCGGAGCGGACCTCGCCGTTCGCCGAGGAGCGCCAGGCCGTCCAGGACGAGCACGCCGAGGTCTCCGCCAGCGCGGACCTGTTGCAACTCCGCAAGACGGCGCTGTCCGAGGTGAAGCTGCCGACCCCGATGACCCGGCTCACCCAGTGGCTCGCTGCGGGCGGCGTGGGCTGGTTCGTCGGCGTGCTGATGATCCTGGCCGGTGCGGTCATGGCAAGGCAGCAGCTCGCCGCCGAGAACTCGGGCGAGGTCCAGGTCGGGACCGGTGACGCGGTCGACTTCCTGACGAACGTGCAGGCCGCTCGGAAGCGGCTCGACCAGCTGGCCGAGGACATCTCGAAGCTCGGGATGGACGAGGAGGCGGTCGCCGCACGCGAGGAGATCGACCTGGTGTTCGCCGAGCTGCTGGAGCCGATCGTCGATGCGCGCGGGCGCTTCGTGGCCCGGCACGGGATGGCGACGTTCGCGGGCTACTTCGGGAGCTTCGCGGGCGGCGAGCGCAACCTGTCGCGGACCTGGTCGGCGCTGACCGATGGGCACGCTGTCGAGGCGCGGGCTTCGCTGGAGCGAGCGCGTGAGGCATTCGCCGAGGCCGAGGACGGGTGGAACCAGGCGGAGTCCAAGACCGCCTGAGTCCCCACCACAGTCTCAGAACCAGACGTGTGTCTGCAGCATCACGTCACGGCCCGCATCGGCGTTCCCCTCGAGCATCTGCCGGCCGGTCGCGCTGAAGGTGAGCCCCGGCGTCGGCGTGACCTGAAGCGTCGCACCGTACCGCTGGCGCAGGCGCGGCGAGGACAGGGCCGGCACCGCGTGATCCCCGGTGAGCTGCAGGTTGATGCCATTGCGGACGATCCAGTCGAGCTGGGCCGTTCTGGCGACGTAGGTCTCCGACTTGCCCGTGGCCCAGCTGCGATGGCCCAGGCTCATCTCGCCGGTCAGCGTCACCGGGATGCGCTCCCACCGGTACGCCGGGTTCAGGCCCCAGCCGACGCCGACCGCTGACAGGTCCCCCTCGGCCCTGACCACGCCGCTGCTTGTGCATCGCGTGGCCGGTGACCGTCCAGCCCAGGTCGCGCCAGCCGCCGTTCACGGTGGCTCCCCAGCCCTCGTCCTTCTCGCCTCCGTCGAGCCAGCTGGTGTCGTTCGCGAACAGGCTCGCGGACAGCGTCGGGTAGTTGGGCGTGGCCCCCACCTGGACGCCCAGCACCGTGTCCTGGCTGGTCGAGAGGTCCATCTCGAACATCTCGCGGGTGAAGCGCGTGTGGTCCTCTATGAACACGCCGTAGTCGGGCATGAAGATGCCGGCCTTGGCGTACGCGAAGTACGGCAGCTCGTTCACCATCACGAACGCCCGGCGCAGGAAGACCGGGGGCGTGTACAGCCCTCCGGTCGTGCGACCGCGGGCCGCGATGGTCGTCACGAACATCAGGTGGTGGACCGGGTGGAAGGCCGCGTGCAGGTCGACCTGCATCGGGAACGCCGTCCGGGTCGCGCTCCACCAGGCCCCGCGCACGTCGCCGCCGAACTGGAACATCGGGTCGGCGGCCAGGTCGTCGTAGCGACCGTCCCAGAACGCCATGCTGGGCTCCTCGCCCAGCGGCGTGCCCAGCGCGGCGTAGTTGCCGGTCTGGCCCGCGCCCATGCCGGACTCCCAGTCCTCCTCGGTGCTCGGCACGAGCCGCTCGCCCTCGGCGACGTCGGCGGGCTCGCCGAGGAAGTTCTGCGCCTTCCACAGCATGTCGTTGCCCAGGATCTCGCGGCCGTGGTCGCTGTAGCTTCGGTCCTGCGTGTGCAGCATCCCCAGCGTCGACTGGCCGTAGTACCGGCCGCTGGCGTTGCGCTGGCCTCCTCCGGTCGGGTCGACGTGGCAGCTCGTGCAGCTCATCGTGCACTTCCGCTCGGCGAGCTCGGGGTTCTCCCACCCTTCCTCGTCCTCGAGCGTCGGGCTGACGTGGCAGTTCGCGCAGGTGCGGCCTGAGCGCTGGGCGTAGAACGGCAGGGCCTCGGCGGGCTCGCTGCGGATGGCGAGGATCACAGCGGCGGCCAGGATCAGCGCCGCGAAGACGAACAGGAGACGGTGGACGAGGCGTTGTTCGATCATCATTCGGGCGTCCCCACCTCGAGCCAGCGGGCGAAGGTCCACTGCTCCCACGCCGGAACACCTCGGGAGCCCCCCATGATCGTGCTGCTGATCGCCTGTATCGGAGACATGGACCCCAGCGACTCCGGAGCGGACTCCGGGCTCGTGGACAGCGGCGAGGCGTCCACCGTCTGCCCGCCCTGGGCCGGACTCGAGCTCGGCACGGACCAGCTCTACGAGGACACGGACGAGTACCAGGCGTCGTCGAACAGCTATTCGACCTACACGCACACCGTCGTCTCGCACGCCGACTGGGACGAGGGCGGCACGCTCGTCACGACGCAGTCGGCCACCACGTACGAGGCGAGCCACCTCGACGACTACGCCGGCGAGTACACCCGCACCTACGGCTGCAACGACGAAGGCGCCTGGATGCTGACGACGGAGTTCGCGGCGACGTGGACGAGCGGGGGCGAGCCGGTCGAGAGCACGTACTCGACCGAGTGGGACGGCTACCTGTCAATGTCGTGGACACCCCAGGACGGCTGGACCGTCGACTACACGTACACGCGCACCGACCCCAACGGCAGCTTCTCGGACGGCGGCAGTTTCTCGGCCGAAGTGACCGCCGAGGACGTCTCGGTGGAGATCGGCGCGGGCACGTTCACCGGCATCGCGATCGACTACGACGGCGACCGCACCCACTGGTACGACGAGGACCACGGGACCCTGCGATCGCCGAGCTCGTGGCTGGCTGAGTAGCGACGCTTCGGGCGGGCGGTCAGTCCGCGCGGTGCAGCAGGCAGATGCCGTTGATGCACCTGCGCTCGCCCGCAGGCTCGGCGCCGTCCATGCCGACGTGGCCGAGGTGCGCGTCGCAGCGGCCACAGACGGCCTCGGTCCGGACCATGCCGAGCGATGCGTCGGTGTGGGTCTTCACCGCATCGGCGGAGACGGGCTGCGTGAAGCTCGGCCAGCCGGTGCCGGACTCGAACTTGTCGTCCATCGAGAACAGCGCCTGGCCGCAGCTGCTGCAGTGGAAGACCCCGGCTTCCTTGGTCTTGTTGTGGGCGCTGGACCATGGCCGCTCGGTGCCGGCGTCCCGACAGACGTCGAACTCCTGACCCGACAGCGCCGCCTTCCAGTACGCCTGGTCCTTGGCCTTCCAGTCGGTGGTGTCCCGGTCGCTGGCCAGGTGCGCCGGCCACTCCTGGTTGCCCTTGCCCTTGGCGGCCTGGGCCGACGGCTGGCTCCAGACGAACAGGCCGACGACGGCGACGAGGGCGACGGCCAGGATGGCGAGACGGTTCATGGGGAGCTCCACAGGAGGTTCGTCGTGAGGTGTGCCGGCGTTGCGCGGACGGTCACGTCATCGAATGTCTTTCGGGT
>JAAESX010000031.1 GCA_024228935.1 Pseudomonadota bacterium | reverse complement strand
GGCCCCGACGGTCCAACGGCGCTCAGCGAGGCCCATCGGGAGCGTTCGGCCACCATTGGTCGGAACGTACGCGTCGAGCGCGACGGGGACGACCTGACGGGCAGGGCGGTCGACGTGGCTGTCGACGGTGCGCTGGTGGTCGAGGTGGCCGACGGATCGACCGTCGAGGTGCTGGCCGGCGACGTGGTCCACCTGCGGGCGGACTGAACCGGGCCGCCAGATCGCCAGTCGCCGATCAGGGGCCGGCGATTAGGGATCTGGGATGTGGGCCTCGAGGTCGTCGAACGCCGCAGCGACCCGGACAGTCATCGGTCCCGGCGCCGGATCGAAGGTGGCCTCGACCTCACCGGTGACCGCCGAGATGGCGCTCACGTTGCGGGTGGCCGACGTCAGGAAGGCCTCGTCGGCTCTCAGGAGTTCGTCCGGGTCGACATCGCGGACCTCCACCTCGCCGACCGAGGTGACCAGTGGCTTGCGCCCGGCCAGTTCCAGGACCAGCCCGCGGGTCACTCCGGCCAGACAGCCTGACGACAACGGCGGGGTGACCAGTCGACCGTCGACGACCAGGAACAGGTTTGTTCCCGTGCCCTCGCACAGCATCCCGGCAGTGTTGCGGAACAGTGCCTCGGTGCATCCGGCCCGCTGGGCGGTGGCCAGGGCCATGGCGTTCTCGGCATACGACGTCGTCTTGAGGCCGGTCAGCGCGCCGTGCTCGTTGCGTGCCCACGGCACCAGGCGCACCTGCTCGGCGGTGGGCCAGACGTTGCCCCCGGAGGTGGACACGACGAGCGTGCCCGGGCCACCTCCGCGTCCCGACCCGAGCGGACCGGGACCACTGGACCACGTGATCCTGAGCAGGCCGGCAGCCGGATCGGCGGTCAGCACGTCGTCGATGGCCGTCCGGATCAGGCCCTCGCTGGGCTCGGCGAGGCCGAGGCCCGATGCGGACCGGACGAGTCGGCGGAGGTGTCGGCTGAGGGCGAACGGTACGCCGCCCACCACCTTGGTGGTCTCGAACACGCCGTCGCCCACCACGATGGCGTGGTCGTCGGCCCGCAGGGCGGCTTCGCCGGGCGCCAGCAGGCGTCCATCCACCCAGCTCACTCCCGTAGCGGCGGAAGATGCAGCGTCGTGGGCGGTCGAATCGGCCATCGGCGCAGGCTAGGGCGCCCGTGCCTTCCGATGGGGTCGTGCCGTGCGGGGGCGCCCGGGTGGGCCCGAAGGCCACTGGTAACCTGAGCAGCGTGTCGGACGGACCTGCCGACGGACCTGTCGACGGGCCTGCAGATGGGCCTGATTCCGTCGAGGCGCCGTCCCCCCATGTGGTGGCCCCCCATGCCACGGTTGCGCCCCCTGACGGGCCTCCTGCCCGAGAAGCCGCCCCTGAGACCGCCTACCGGCGAACCTGGCCCCAGCGACTGCTGATCGCGGCCAACGTGGCGCTGGCTGCCGGCCTGTTCTTCGGGGCGTACCGTCTGGCCTCCTTCGAGGCGGCGGTGGGCAGCATCATCCGGATCGAAGTGCCGGCCGGAGTGCTGGCCGATCTCGACGTGCCGATCGGCGCCGACGGCACCGAGGACGACGGCGGCTCCTCAGCCGACCCGGTGGCCGCCGAATCCGACGAGGACCGTCCGTCACCTCCGCGCAACATCCTGCTGATCGGCACCGACAGCGCGGTGGGACTCGACGACGACGACCCTGCCGGCTGGCGGGACCGCACGCCCGGGGTGGCGCTGGCCGACGCCATCATGCTGCTGCGCCTGGATCCGCATCTGGGCACCGCCTCGTTGGTCTCGTTGCCCCGGGACCTCTACGTGATGATCCACCGCGAGGGAGTGCCAGTCCGCGAGGAGAAGCTGGCTTCGGCACTGCTGGTCGGAGGCATGGAACTCGGCGCCCCGACGCTCGTCGAAACGGTGACCAGGAACTTCGGCGTCCCCATCCACAACTTCGTGGTCATCGACTTCCTGGGCTTCGAGGCCGTAGTGGACGAGATCGGTGGGGTACCAGTGTGGTTCCCCCATCCGGCCCGTGACGTGGCCTCAGGCCTCTACATCACAGAGGCCGGGTGCACCTCCTTGGACGGACGGGCGTCGTTGTCCTTCGTGCGGAGCCGCAAGCTGGAACTCTTCGTGGATGGCCGCTGGCAACGGGTCGGCGTGTGGAACGACCTGGAACGGAACCAGCGCCAGCAGGACTTTCTGACCCTGGCCCTCGAACGGGTGGCCGACACCGGTGCCCGATCGATGATCGTGCGCGACGACCTCATCGAGGCGGCCGCCCGGTCGGTGGTGCTCGACGACCGCCTCACCCTGCGGACCCTCCTCAACCTGGGCAACGCGTTCGCCGGCTTCGACCCGTCAGACCTCGGACGTCATGTGCTGCCCGTCTACGACGACACGGTGGGGTCCGCCTCGGTGCTGCGGCTCCGGTCCGACGCCCGCCGGGTGTTCGACGTGTTCCGGGGAATCACGCTGCGACCTGAGGACGTGCCCGTCGTCGTCGTCGATGGACGGGGTCCGGTCGACGAGTCGGTGCCGGCCCACACCCAACTGAGGCTCAAGGGCTTCCCGATCGAGGCCGAGCCGGGCGCCACGGTGGCCTTCACCACCGTCCGGGCGCATCGAGACCGGTTCGCGGCGGCCGTGCTGGTAGCCCAGATGCTCACCCCCACCCCCCGGTTCGACTTCGTGGACGACCCGGCGTTCGGCGACCGCGTGGAACTCACCCTCGGGGAGGACTTCGCCTCCTTCCTGCTGGTACCCCGGGCCCTGCGCGAGGTCGATGCCTTGGCACGAGCGACCCTTCCGCTCCGGGTTGACGAGGAGGAGACCTCGGCGCCAGAACCGGCATCGGTGGTGGGCATGGCCGCCTGGGAAGCCGACACCCTTCCCGTTCGCGCCGGGATGCGGGTACCGACCGAGGTCCGGACCACGTTCGATGGTCGTCGACCCGATGGTTCGGCGTGCTCCTGATCGCGCCGGTGGCGGCCAGGCGCCGGTCATGACGACCCTTC
>JAAESX010000030.1 GCA_024228935.1 Pseudomonadota bacterium | reverse complement strand
TCCCGGATGAGCCCCATGAGCTCGTGGAAGAGGTGGAGGTTGTGGAGCGACAGGTAGGTCGCGCCCAGCATCTCGTTGGAGAGGCACAGGTGGCGCAGTACGCCCACCGGGACGTCCGAGACGTGGGGCGCGCGGAAGACCGGATCCAGGGGCGCGTCGACGTTCTTCCAGCCCGCGTTGCGCAGGTTCACCCTGCCGCGGCTCGTCCACACCTGGTGGGTGCGTCCGTGGCGTGTGGGCGTCACGCAGTCGAACAGGTCGATGCCCGCTGCGATGGCGTCGAAGAAGTCCCGCGGGGTCCCGACGCCCATGAGGTAGCGCGGCCGGTCGGCGGGCAGCGCAGGCGCGGCGGCCTCCACGGCGACTCGCATGGCGTCGCGGTCCTCGCCAACGCTCACGCCGCCGATGGCGTTCCCGACGAGGTCGTGCCCGGCGATGGCCTCGACACTGGACCTCCGGAGGTCGTCGAAGGCTCCGCCCTGGACGATGCCGAACAGGGCCTGGCCTGAGCCCTCGACGCCCCCGGCCTGGCGGTACACCTCCACGCATCGGTCGAGCCAGCGATGGGTCCTGTCCGTGGCCTCGGTGACCATCCGGCGATCCTTGGGGTCCGCCGGGCAATGGTCGAAGGCCATGTACACGTCGGGGCCCAAGCGTTGCTGGATCTGGATGGCGCGCTCAGGGGTCAGCCGGATCCGGTCGCCGTCGACGATGGACTTGAACGTGACGCCGTCGTCGTCCAGGGTCGAGATGTCCGCCATGCTGAACACCTGGTACCCGCCCGAGTCCGTGAGGATCGGGCCGTCCCAGGAC
>JAAESX010000029.1 GCA_024228935.1 Pseudomonadota bacterium | reverse complement strand
GGGTCTCCTGCCATGTTCGTGGGTCGATCATGGGGATCGACCTGGCAGGCACGGTGCGAGACCGCCGAGGCTCAGCAGGCCGAGCGCGATGATGGCCTCGGCGCTGTGAAAGCCGAACGCGCGCCTCGTGATCAGTCGCAGCCGGGTGTTCAAGCCCTCGACACGAGCGTTGGTCAGCCCGTGGGTCAGCACAGCGTCGATCTCCGTTCGCATCCGCTTGATCGAGCGTCCAACCTTGACGAAGGGCTTCAACCGGCAGCGCTGCGCCCAGGCCAGCCAGCGATCCAGCAGGCGCTTGCCGGCTTCTCCGCGAAGTCGGAACACCTGCCGGAGCTGCTCCTTGAGCAGGTAGGCCCGGTACAAGGGTCTGTTCGTCTTGCTGATCGCAGCCAGAGTGGCCTTCTGCTTCAGCGTGAGGTCGTCTGGATTCTTCCAAAGCGCATAGCGCGCGCCCTTCACCGCCTTGGCTGAAGCGCGCTGGCCCGCCTTGCGTGCTGTATTCCACACGTCGCGCCGCACCTGGTCGAGAGCCTTCGTCGCCCAGGACACGACGTGGAACGGGTCCATGCACAGCGTCGCCTCAGGACACCCGCGCCGAACGGCGTTCCTGATCCACGCGGCGGCATCCGCGCTGACCAGCTCGATCTGAGCGCAGCCCTCGGGACCGAGCATCTCGAAGAACTTCGATAGGGTCGCCTCGTCGTGCCCATTCGCGGCCCACAGCAGCTTCCCGGTGTCGTGGTCCACCACGACGGTCAGGTAGCGATGACCCTTCCGATAGCTGATCTCGTCGATTCCGATCCGGCGCACGTTCTTGAGCCTCGCAGCCGGATCCGCCTCGGCCACGACCCGTTCGATGATGCGACCTACGGTCCGCCATCCGAGGCGTAGCAGCTCTCCGACCCCACTCTTCGAGCACTGGGTGACGAGCCACGCCACCGTGTCTTCGAAGGCTCGAGTGAAGCCCGAACGGTGCCGGGCCCAGGAAACCTTCGCCGTTCTGACACCGTGCTCTGCGCACCTGACCCGCGGCGCATGGGCTTCGACGAACGCTCGGACGAAGCCGAGGTCCAGCGCCCTCCAGCGGCGTTCTCGGCCGGCATCGTAGCGAGGGCAGACCCGTCCGCAGTCGGGACACCTCGGCCTCCGCCGCTCCCGGGCCGGCGGTCGTATCTGCGCCACCAGCACGCCGCTGCGGTCCATCTCTACGCTCTCGACGATAGCGCCCTCGACGCCCAGCAATCTGGCCCATAAGCTCGGCTTGCGCACGTCCCACTCCATCATCTGGTCTTGCAACTCGACGGTAGAGCGAGGGCGTGCGCACTTCATCCATCACGCGCCGCTGATGTCCATTCCCAAGCCCAGAGGTCGCAACGCGCTACCCCAAGGCACGGGCGGTCTTGAGTCCGATGCGAGGGGGAGCGAGGGCAGGGATCGACCCACGAAGATGGCAGGAGAGCCATATAAAGCCCACTCCCGGGGGGGAAGTGGAGTTCGGCGCAGTGCGCTTCGCCGGCACCGATCGCTACAGCGTCGTCCGGCTCCTTGGTCAGGGGGCGAGTGGCGACGTCTACGAAGTGCAGGACGAGCAGGCGGGCCGCCGCGTCGCGCTGAAGCTCCTGCGCGAGGTCACCCCCGACCGCCTCCTCCGCTTCAAGGAGGAGTTCAGGCAGGTGGCCGATCTGAGCCACCCCAACTTGGTCACCCTCTACGATCTGGAGGTCAGCGAGGGCCGGTGGTTCTTCACCATGGAGCTGATCGACGGCGTCGACTTCATCCGCCACGTGCGCCCCGCCGGGCTGGACGAGGGCCGGCTGCGCGACGCGCTCGCTCAGCTCATCGAGGCGCTGGGGGCGCTGCATCGTTTCGGCACCGTTCACCGCGACGTGAAGCCCTCCAATGTCCTGGTGGACTCCACCGGTCGCGTCGTCGTCCTGGATTTCGGGCTCGCTGCGACCCGCGCCGTTGAGAGCGCCGACACCCTCAGCATGGTCGAGCTCGCGGGTACACCGGCCTATATGTCGCCCGAGCAGGCGAACGGCGCTCCGGCGACCCCCGAGAGCGACTGGTACGCGGTCGGCACGCTGCTCTACCAGGCGTTGACCGGGGAGCTGCCCTTCTCCGGGTCGGTCCTCAAGGTGTTGTTGGACAAGCGGGTGAGGTCCGCGCCCCCCCTCGCCAGCGAGGCCGCCTCGGAAGATCTAATCGCCGTCACCCAAGGCCTGCTGGCCCGGGACGCCACGGCCCGGCCCCGCTTCGATAGCCTCGCTGAGCGTTTCAGCGTGGAGCCGCGTGGCGCCTCCGGCCCGGTGTCGGCCGCCGCCTTTGTCGGGCGCGTCGACGAACTGAGCGTCCTACGGCGCCTGTTCCAAGGCTGCAACGGCCTTGAAGTTGCCCATGTTACGGGAACATCGGGGGTCGGGAAGTCAGCGCTCGTCGAACGCTTCGCACGGTCCTGTCCACCGGCGACAGTCATCCTCAGGGGTCGCTGCTTCGAACGAGAAGCGCTGCCTTTCAAGGCGCTGGATCAGCTTTGCGACAGCCTAGCCCGGGTCCTACGCCGTTTGAGCCCTGACGAGGCAGCGGCCCTCTTGCCACGCAACGTCTCGGGACTCGTCGAGCTCTTCCCCGTGCTTGGGCGTGTGCCCGCGATCGCAGGCGCCCCTCGCCGCAGGTTGAGTGGAAGCCGGTCCGAAGAGCGGATACGGGCTTTCTCGGCCCTGCGCGAGTTGCTCTATCGTCTCGCCGACCGCCGTCGCCTCATCCTCCTCCTCGAGGATCTGCAGTGGGGCGACCCCGACAGCGCCGACCTGCTGGAGCACATCCTCACAGATGCGGATGCGCCTCCCCTTCTGATCGTGGCGACCTACCGCTCGGACGAGGCTTCGCGGAGTGAATTCGTACGGCGGTTTCGCGAGGCCCACGGCGCCACCATCGTGGAACTCAAGCCTCTCCCAGACACGGAAGCGCGAGTGCTCCTCAATGAGCTTCTCCCCGGCTCCATTGACGGCAAGCTGGCCGAGGTCCTCAGCGAAAGTCGCGGGCATCCCCTCTTCATCTGGGAGTTGGCCCGGCACGTCGCTGCCGTACGCCGAGGTGCGGCGGAGGAAGGAACTGAACTCTCCTTCGTCGCTGTGCTGACCGCGCGGGTGGGCCGGGTCACTGGGCGAGCCAAGCGCCTGCTCGAGACCATCGTCGCATGCGACGGCCCGGTTCCCCCTCGAGTAGCCTGCGCGGCGGCGCAGGTTTCGATTGGCGCACTTGAAGAACTCCGGGCAGCGGACCTCGTCCGCGTCCTTCCGGACGGCGAGGCGGAGATCTTCCACGACATGATTCGTGAGCGCTTGCGGGCTGCTGAGTTCGCCGGCCCAGCGGCTGACATGAATGCCGCCCTCGCCCAGGCGTTCCTGGATGTGGAGCCACCTGAGGTTGAGCGCGCGGCGCTTCATCTGGAGGCCGCTGGCGAGTCGGGGAGGGCGTCGAGCTACCTCGTGGAGGCAGCGGAACGCGCGCAGGCTGGTCTCGCCTTCAGCCACGCAGCCTCGCTCTACGGGAGGGCGCTCGCTCTCGGGGCGAAGTCCGGTTCGGACGGACGCGTGCTGCAGGTTCACCGTGCCGACTGCTGGTCGTTGGCCGGCAGGACTCGCGAGGCGGGGATGGCCTATCTGTCGGCCGCGGAGTCGCAGTCGAGAGACTCAGCCCTCCGCCTTCAGCTTGTTGGTCTGAGCGAGCTCCTCTTCGGTGGACACGGGCAAGAGGGCGAATCAGTCATGGCAGATGTACTCCGGTCGGTGGGGCTTCCGCAGCCGAGGAGCCGCTACCACTCCGCCTTCCTTCTAGTCAGCGCACAGCTGAAACTGGCGCTCACCCGGCGTCCGCGAGACTTGCTTGATCGGG
>JAAESX010000028.1 GCA_024228935.1 Pseudomonadota bacterium | reverse complement strand
CTCGGGCGAGGCATCGGCCATCGCGGAGCTCGAGGCCAGCCTTCAGGCCGACGGGGTGTTCTGCCGTCGCGTGAACATCGGGTTCGCTGCACACAGCGCTCAGATGGACGGGGTGCTGGAGGGGCTCGAGGGCACGCTCTCGTCGCTGCGTCCGACGGCCTCTTCGGTTCCCTTCTCCTCGTCGGTGACGGGCGAGCAGGTGCCGGGCGCGTGGCTGGAGGCGGCATAGTGGGGGCGGAATGTGCGGGACCCGGTTCGGTTCGGAGCGGTGGTTCGGTCGCTGTTGTCCGACGGTCACGGGGTGTTCGTCGAGCAGGCCGGGCACCCGGTCCTGACCCTTCCGCTGACGGAGGCGTGCGCGGAGAGGTCGGGCGTGGTGGTGGGGTCACTGCGTCGGGACGAGGGCGGCCTGTCGACGCTGCACCGGACGCTGGGCGTACTGCACACCCAGGGCCACCCGGTGGACTGGGCTGCGCTGCACGGGGGGTCGAGCGGCACCGTCGCCCCGCTGCCGACCTACGCATTTCAGCGTCAGCGGTACTGGCTGGAGGTGAAGCCGTCGGCCGATGTGGCGTCGGCGGGCCTGTCATCTGCAGCCCACCCGCTCCTGGGCGCAGCGACGCCACTGGCGGACAGCGACGGCTTCCTCTTCACCGGGCGCCTGTCGGTCTCTGAGCATCGGTGGCTGGCGGACTATAGGGTCTTCGACACGGTGTTGGTGCCCGGCACGGGTCTGCTGGAGTTGGTGCTTGCGGCGGGCCGCACGGTGGGCTGCACGACGGTGTCCGACCTGACGCTGGCCGCTCCGCTGGTGCTGCCGGAGCGGGGTGCGGTGCGCGTTCAGCTGCACGTCGAGGCCCCCGACGGACAGGCCCATCGGGCCGTCGCGCTCTACAGTCGCGCCGAGGATGCGCCCGAGGACGGTCCATGGACCGCACACGCCACGGGGATGTTGTCTGCGACCGATGAAGAGGCGTCTCCCTCCGTCGACCCGCGCCTTCAGGCCTGGCCTCCGGCCGGTGGGGAGCCACTCGACCTGACCGACCTCTACCCGCGGCTGGCAGAGCAGGGACTGGGCTATGGCCCGGCATTCCAGGGGCTGACCGAGG
>JAAESX010000027.1 GCA_024228935.1 Pseudomonadota bacterium | reverse complement strand
CCTCGGTCATCTACCTGGGCGGCTGGCCCTATCAGCCCGACAAGGACACGCTGAGCGAGGGGGCGCGCACCTGGGAGGCCACCGGCGGCGAGGTCGGCGACCGGCTGCCTCGCTCGAGCTGGCGGGACCAGTACGGGGACACCGTCGACCTGTACGACTTCGCCGGACACGACGTCCCTGTGATGCTCTCGCTCTGTGCCACCTGGTCGGTCGAGTACGAGGACGTGGCCGGTCTGACCACCGGCGGGACGACGCCGCTGGACTACCCGGCGACCGAAGCGGCCATCGCGGCCGGCGAGGTCATCTGGCTCACGGTCCTGACCCAGGACGACGCCGGGAACCCGCCGACGGGGGCTGCTCTCGAGAGCTGGCACGGAGCCCACGGCGGAGACGGCCTGCCGATCCTCGCCGACCCCGGAGAGGCCGAGGACGCCTGGCTCGTCGTCGGGTGGCCCACGCTGGTGTTGCTCGATTCGGGACTCACCGTCGAGTCCGTGCGCGTGAACGCCTGGACCGATCCGCTGGACAGCCTGGAGAGCGCGCTGTCGGGGCAGTGACAGGTCGCTCGCATTGGCAGATGCTTTACGGCGGCGACCAGACGAGCCCCTGTGCGACTCCTTATGCTGGGCGGTATCCACTGCTCGAGGTCCCCGATGCGCTCCTTGCTGCTCGCACTCCCGCTGCTCGCTCTCACCGCTTGTGTGGGGGGCTCCGACTCCAAGGACCCCGTCGTGGAGAAGGACTCGGACGGGGATGGCCTCTCCGATGCCGCCGAGGCTGACTTCGGCTCGGATCCGAACAACGTCGACACCGACGGCGACGGCCTGGACGACTTCGAGGAGGAGGCCCACGGAAGCGACCCGAACTCCGCCGACAGCGATGGCGATGGGTACGAGGACGCCTGGGAGGTCTACGAGGGCTCGGACCCCGCCGACGAGGGCTCGGTGATCTACAAGGGCGGCTGGCCCTACAACCCCGACAAGGATGCGCTCGGCGACGTCTCGTGGGCCGACGCGGTGCCCGAGAAGGACGCCCAGGTTCCGCGGGTGGTCTACCTGGACCAGCACGGCGACATGGTCGACCTGTACGACTTCGCTGGGCACGGCAAGCCGATCGTCATCGACATCTCGGCCACCTGGTGCCCGCCCTGTCAGGGCGTGGCCTCCTGGATCTCCGGCGAGGGCGACCCCTACGGCTTCGGCAACAGCTGGCCGAACGTGCCCGCCGCCGTCGAGAACGGTGACGTCTACTGGATCACCGTGATGGGCCAAAAGGACGACGGCGGCCTGCCCAAGCAGAAGACGCTCGAGGACTGGGCGGCCGAGTACCCCGACGAGCACATCCCCGTGCTGGGTGACGACGGCGAGTTCGCTCCGACCTACGTCGTCTCCGGGTGGCCGACCATCTTCATCCTGAACGACGACATGACCGTCATGCGGGACTCTTTCGAGAACTACACGGTCGCCCTCAAGAAGGTCGACAACCTCTACTCAGGTGAATGACATGCGCCTTCTGACGCTCTCTCTCGGTCTCGCTGGGCTCGTCGCCTGCACGGGCGCCACGCCTGGCGACAACAACAACGGCAACGGGGACAGCGACCCGGTCGAGGACCTGGACGTCGACAGCGACGGCGACGGCCTGACCGACGCCGAGGAGGCCGACCTCGGCACCGACCCCGACTCCTCGGACTCGGACATGGACGGGTGGGACGACCTCGAAGAGGTCGACGCGGGCTCGGACCCGAACGTGTGCTGGGACGTCGTCGAGGGGTGGCCCGACTGCACCGGCCAGTCCCAGGCCGACGGCTACTCGGGTGAGGGCTGGCAGGTCGGTCAGACCCAGAAGTCCTGGGGCGGCGTCGACCAGTACGGCGGCGAGGTCGACAGCTCGCAGTTCTACGGGATGGTGCTGGTGGTCGACATGTCGGCCGGCTGGTGTGGCCCGTGCCGGAGCGCCGCCGCGAGCGCCGAGGACTGGTACCAGGAGCACGCTGACGACGGCGTCCAGCTCGTCCACCTGATGGTCGACGACAACAGCAACGACGGCTTCGTCACCGATCCCGACTTCACGGCGGACTGGGCTGACCAATACGGCCTGACGTTCCCCGTGCTCTCGGACGACTCGAAGAACGGGTACGCCAAGGCCTACTACAACTGGTACCAGCAGGGGTACATCGAGGGCATCCCGACGTTCGCCGTCATCGGCCGCGACGGGACGCTGATCGACATCTGGGCTGGCGAGAGCGAGTCCCGCCTGAACACCGCCATCGCGGACGGAAGCTGATCCTCCTGGCCCTGGCGTGCTCGCCGGGGTCTTCGGGCTTCGGGAGCGGCGGCTCTTCGAGCACCTCGGTGGGGGGCTCGTCGCCGCACACCGACGACACGGACTCGGTGGACACCGGCGAGGGACGGGCGTGCTGGGACGTGGACTCCGGCTGGCCCGAGTGCGCGCACCTGGCTGGCTCGCCCGAGGGCTTTGGCCCGGGCGAGCGCATGCCCGACTGGACCCTGGTCGACCAGCGCGGCGAGTCGCTGTCCATGCACCGGCTGGCCAGCATGGTCGTGGTGGTCGACGTCTCGGCCGGGTGGTGCGGGCCCTGCAACCAGGCCGCTGGAGTCGCCGAGGAGTGGTACCAGGAGCACCGCGACGACGGCGTGATGATGGTCCACCTGATGACCGAGGACTACCGGAACCAGCCGGCCGACACGGCGTTCGCGGCCGAGTGGGCCGATGAGTACGGGCTGACGTTCCCGGTCGGGACCGAGGACGAGGGCGTGGTCGATGCGCTCTACGACGAGGGGCTCATCGGCGGCATCCCTACGTACCTGGTCTACGACCGCGAGCTACGGCTGCAGGCGGTGTGGACGGGGTACTCGGCCGAGCTGTTGGACGAGGCGGTCGAGCAGCTGCAGTAGCGCACAACCCCGAGGCTGACGGTCAGCCTCCGACTTCTGCGTCGCCGCTACTCCTCCGGCAGCGTCATCGCCCGGAACTCCAGCAGCGCGTCGATCTCGTCGTCGGGCAGGACACCCCACTCCTTGGCGACGTCGCGCACGTTCTGCCCAGTGGCGAACGCGTGCTTGCTGATCTTGCTGGCCTTGTCGTACCCGATGGCCGGGGCCAGGGACGTGCAGATGGCCAGGTTCTTCTCGACCGTGCCGCGGCAGACCTCCTCGTTCGCGACCAGGCCGTTGACGCACTTGTCAGCGAAGGTGCGCGAGCCGTTGGCCAGCAGCGTGATCGAGCTCAGCAGGTTCTGCGCCATCATCGGCAGGAAGACGTTGAGCTCGAAGTTGCCGCTCATGCCGCCGACGTTGATGGCCACGTCGTTGCCCATGACCTGGGCGCTGACCATCGTGAGCATCTCGCTCATGACCGGGTTCACCTTGCCGGGCATGATCGAGGAGCCCGGAGCCAGCGAGGGCAGGGCGATCTCGTAGAAGCCCGTCCGCGGGCCGCTTCCGAGCCAGCGGATGTCGTTCGCGATCTTGAACAGGCTCGCGGCGATGACCTTGAGCTGGCCGTGCGCCTCGACCACGCCGTCGCGGGCGGCCTGCGCCTCGAAGTGGTTGCGGGCCTCGACGAACGGCAGGCCGGTGTCCTCGGAGATGCGCGCGATGGCCATCTCGGGAAACTTCGGGGGCCGGTTGATGCCGGTGCCGACCGCGGTGCCGCCGAGCGCGAGCTCCAGCAGCGCCTTCTTGGCCTTCTCGGCGCGGACGACGGCCTTGGCGACCTGCTCGGCGTAGCCGCTGAACTCCTGGCCCAGGCGGATCGGCGTCGCGTCCATCAGGTGCGTTCGGCCCGACTTCACGATGTGGTCCCAGGCCTCGGCCTTCGCGTTCAGCTCGTCCCGCAGGTGCGTGAGCGCGGGGATGAGGTCCTCGTGGATCGCGCAGGCGCCCGCCACGTGGATCGTCGTCGGGATGACGTCGTTGGACGACTGGCCCATGTTCACGTGGTCGTTCGGGTGCACCGGCGTCTTGCTGCCGAGCACGCCGCCCATCAGCTCGATGGCGCGGTTGCTGATGACCTCGTTCGCGTTCATGTTCGTCGAGGTGCCGGACCCCGTCTGGAAGATGTCGATCGGGAAGTGCTCGTCGAGCTGGTTGTCGATGACCTCCTGGCACGCCATCGCGATCCACTCGGCCATGCCGACGTCGATGCGCCCCAGGTCCTCGTTCGCCATGCAGCAGCTCTTCTTCACGATGCCGATGCTGCGGATGAACCGGCTGCCGAACGGCTGCCCGCTGATGGGGAAGTTGTCCACGGCCCGCTGGGTCTGGGCGCCGTAGTAGGCCTCGCTGGGGACCTTCACTTCACCCAGGCTGTCCGACTCGATCCGATGGCTCATCCTTGCCTCCCTGATGCGCGGGCGTCATAACGCCCCGATGGCCCCAGAGATCTCCCCTGTGATCCCCTCCGACGAGCGACTTCGCGTCACCGAGATCTACACTTCGGTCCAGGGCGAGAGCACCCATGCCGGACGGCCGACCGTCTTCGTGCGATTGACGGGCTGCAACCTGCGTTGCACGTGGTGCGACTCCGAGTTCACGTTCACCGGCGGCACCCATCGGTCCATCGACGATGTCGTCGCCGAGGTCCTCGCCAGCCCCGTCAACCTGGTCGAGGTCACTGGAGGCGAGCCGCTCGCCCAGCGCCAGTGCATCCCGCTGATGCAGCGCCTGGTCGACGCCGGGCGCGAGGTCATGCTCGAGACCAGCGGATCGATCTCGATCGCCGAGGTCCCCGAGCAGGTCGCCGTCGTGCTCGATCTGAAGCCACCGGACTCGGGCGAGGTCGACGCGAACCTGGTGTCGAACATCCCGCTGTTGAAGCCGGTCGACGAGGTCAAGTTCGTCATCGCCAGCCGTCGCGACTTCGACTGGTCGGTCGAGCAGGTGCGCACGCATCGCCTGGACGAGCGGGTCCACGCCGTGCTCTTCAGCCCGGTCTGGGGGCAGTGCGACGGCGCCGAGCTGGTCGACTGGATGCTCGAGGAGCAGGTCCCCGCGAGGCTGTCCATCCAGGTCCACAAGGTGCTGTGGAACCCGGACGAGCGCGGGGTCTAATCGCCCGAGGTCTGGCGCCGACGGAGCGCGAGGCCCAGGATGAACACGCCGATCAGCGAGGCGCCCACAGGCGATCCGGTCGTGCAGCCACAGCCACCGGGCTCGCCGGCCAGCTCGGCCGCGCCTGCACCCACGATGGTCGAGCTGGTGTCCTCACCGGTGTCGGTGTCGGTGTCCGTGTCCGTGTCCGTGTCCGCATCGGTGTCGGTGTCGGTGTCGGAGTCGGAGTCCGCGTCGGTATCGGCGTCCGCGTCACCTGTGTCCGTGTCGGAGTCCGCGTCGGTGTCGGCGTCCGCGTCACCGGTGTCGGCGGCGTACGGCGGGGCGACATCTTCGAACGTGTCGTCGGGGGCATTCAGCAACAGCCCGAGCATCAGCGAGATCATGGAGTGCTCCTCGAAGGGGAACCATAGCGCGGGCCCATGGCACGCGCCGTTGGGGTGGG
>JAAESX010000026.1 GCA_024228935.1 Pseudomonadota bacterium | reverse complement strand
GACCGAAGCGAGCAGCCCGGTAGGCGGCACCGGGTCGTCGACGCCGTAGGGGCCAATGGTCGGCCCGTCGGTGGCCGGTTCCCAGCAGGCCAGCTGCAGCGGAAGCCCCACCGGGTCGTCGTCGAGTTGGAGGCCACGGAGATCCTCGCCGCGGGCCACCCGCTCGTGGGCCACCACGGCGCGGCGTGTCCCGGCGTTGGCCAGATGGGGTTCCAGGTCGGCCCAAGTATGTGACGAAGCGGCTACTTCGGCGAGCGGTGCCACCCCGAAGGTGGTGGCATCGCGGACCACCGCCGCTGCTGCGAACGACCCCGGGGCCTGTAGCGCTAGCCGGTGTTCGGCATGGTCGGCGGCCGGCCACAGTTGATGGCCTCGTTCCACGGCGGGACGGGATCGGGTGGCGATCTGTTCGAGGGTGTCCCAGTCACCGTCGTCGCAGGCGTCGTCGACGAGTCGGAGCAGGCCATCGAGGTCGCCCTCGAGGAGCAGTCGATCGAGGTCGGTCATATCGCTGGGTAACTGACGATCGGTCAGACCAGTGGCCAGGGAACCCGGCGTCCGCTTGGATCCGAGGGAAGCTCGCCACCGGCGGCAACAGCGTCGGCCCGGGTCAGCACGGCGTCACGTTCGAGCGGGTCTAGGAGGTCGGCCAGTGCGGTCGAGAGCCCGTCCTCGGTAAGGCGTCGAAG